>JBGVPH010000042.1:0-22917 GCA_045126915.1 Candidatus Cryptobacteroides sp. | reverse complement strand
TGTAGGGAACTTCGGCTCCGATGGTGCTGAAGTCTCTTTTGTGATGGTTATCCTGTGGTTTTCGGTCTTCACACCATTCACGACATAATGCCTCTTGATGTCATATCCGCCGTTCATTGTGGTCCTGCAGTCGTTATATATGACGATAGTATCGAATGTGCCGTCGCCCCAGTTGATTACAAACTCATCGTTCATATCGTGAGTCCCGTCAAGTTCTCCGAAATACAGCACCGTTCCAAGATCACGGCCGGTTACCTTGAAACCGTAGAAATGTGGCATATACGCTCTTGTCGGCACATCCTTCTGCAATTCGTATGTCTCACCCTTGAATGTGGCTGTGACATTCTTCCCGTCAAGCCAGCCATAATCCAGAAGATTGTTCCCCTCGGTATCCTTCACGAATATCTCCAAGGTGACAGGCATAGCATCCGCTTCTACCTGCATGTTTTCGCAGGAAGTCACTACTGATGATATTGCAATGAGAAGAAAAAATATAATCCTTTTCATCATTTCCTCTTGAAATGTTTATAATCACTGCCGTTTGATCCTGGAGTATAAGTCGTGCCGACCTTCTGCCAGGACATCTCCTTTTCATCAAGTTCAGTGATTGTATAACTAGGGCTATGTGCGCTGTCAGTAGCAGCTGTATTCAAAGTGATCACATTGCCGTCGAGAGTATATTCATGTGTCCTTGTAACCTCATTGCCGGACAATGCATCATACGCATACACCTGATATGTTCCGTCTGCCTTGAATGTATATTCCACAGTGCCGTCCATGATGAAGTAGGGATCATCATAACATTCACTCCAAGTCCCGATGATCTTCGATGTATCTACAGGCTTTTCACAAGCGGCAAGGCAGACAATCGCTGCAATAAATGTTAAGATTCGTTTCATGGTATCGTGCTTTTTTATTCCTGTGTAACTTCCATGCTGTCCTGATAGTTCTTGTCCATTCCTCCCACGTAAAGAGTCCTTCGCTTTCCGGTTGTATTCTTAACGGCTGTAAGGACAAGTTCGTACTGCCCATTATCATAAGATGCTTCAGAAATGCTTGCAGTAAGCCAGTCGTTCGTGATTGTATAGGTCTGACTTTCCTCGTCATATTCCGGAATATTGGCGCCTTCTCCGTTGTAGTCCAGAATATCCAATGTCTGTGGCTGAATGGATGTGTGTACTGTCACAGTTCCGCCATCTGCTGATAGGGTGACACTCATAGGCGTGAAGATCTTCTCACATCCGCAAAGGCAGACAATCGCTGCCATAATTGTCAAGATTCGTTTCATAATCCGTTACTGTTTATAATAGAACGTAAATGAATGATAAATCTTCCCGATCGAAATCAAAAAATCAGAAATTAAACGCCAGACCGACTCCGCTTCTTGTTGCACCGAGTGACAGATTAGGAGTGCTGCCGTTCCTGTCCGGATTCACGTATGTCCTGTTGTAGTCATCAGCAATTTTCCTGAGTCCCTTGCTTCCTTTTACCCACAGCGGTATTCCTGCTCCAAGGCAGGCTGCACTTCCGATATATCCCGCAGCTACACCTATATCTGAACCGGAACTATGCATCCCGTGCTGGCTGGTAAAGTCATTCATCTCAGCATAAGCGATATGTGCTGCTATCGTCACCACCAAACCAGCCACACCGGCTCCTGTCAGATAGATTCCCCAGGTATATTGGTTGCTGGCCTTCATATATTCGCTGCCATATAGTGAATATCCTATGTAGTCGGCAATCTGTCCTCGAGATATTCTTCCGTATGGTCCATAGTAATGTCCCCATCTGTAATCCAACGGATATGTCCCGTATGGACCTGGACTTATGTACGGCGAAACCGGGGCAAAGGTCTTGGTCGTGCCATTCTCAAATACAATTTTCAGGACCCGTGAAAGAGACATGTTGTACAATGGCCCGTCTGGGTTGTCCCAGGTCTTATAATACATATAGTCGTCTCCGATTTCAAGTACCTTAGCCTTTATAGGAGCAGAATCATAAGTGTGAATTATGTCCTGAGCCATAGATGCACGAGAAGTGATCAAAGAGACCGCAATGATGATTGATGCTGCTATAATCTTTTTCATATAAGTTCGTTTATCTCTCTATATATAGATGCAAAACCGCACCATTTCGTTCCAGACTACAAATATAATCGGGGGCAGAAATGCAATAGTATCTACTATAAAATTACCTGAACCGGCTCGTATCTACCTCCTCTCTCTTTTTCTCCTTGTAAGCTCCGAAACGGTATGAGAATGTGACGTTATAACTCCTGTAAGAAGGATACCAGTTCTTAACGACCTGATTGCCATAATTGATGTATGGTGAAACGCCTTGGGTTTCGAAGATGTCATAACATCCGACTTTCAGACTTGCTCTGTCTTTATTGAATTTCCAGGTAAGAGACATATCCAAGCCACCTCCCTGAGGAATATCCATTATTCCTTGAATACCACCTGAATGATAATTTCCTGCAATGTTCATAAGGAGGTATGGCTTTCTTGAGATGGTGATATTGTTGTTCATCCTTGCCTGGACACCGAATCGCCCCCTGTCAAAAGGGATATCATAGAAATCCGAATCCTTCTCACGCTGATACAGTCCGGTCAGTGTCAGTTTACTGTCAAGCCATTTTCCCACTTTGAACGGAATGCTTAGCTGCATACCTGCAGTGTAGTGAAAATCGAAGTTCATCCACTTGTAGATATTATTAAGACGCTCCGGATGGAGATATTCAGTCTGGATGAAGTAATCATCCGTATAGTTGAACCAGGCAGCAAGGAGATACTTGTTCTTCAGCATATAGACAAACTGACTGTTCCAGGAACTGGATGGCTTCAGATCAGGATTACCTATAATCTGCTGATATCCGCCCATTCCTACATTCGTCGAACTCTTGACCGCCCAATATTCAGGATAGTTCCTTTCGCTGCTCACCGATAACTGAAACAAATGATCCTTATTCGGCACATATACAGCTACAGCATTAGGATACAGATCCCACATCTTCCACATAGGGCTGTGATATCGTTCACCTGCAAGGGATATGTCAACCATCAGCTTTCCGTTGAATGTCTTGTTGAATCCTGCATATATGTTCAGAATGCTCTCCGTCTGCACAGATGACATATCTACCGGGACAGCCCCGGTGCCTGTGAATTTCTGCCAACTGTCATCGGTGGAGGTGTTGAAGATCACTCCGTAATTGATTCCCCAGCCGCTTTTGGTATTGTGCTCCTGTGAGACGAAAGCCTTCCATCTGCTGATTCGCTGATTGTCAGTACCAGTCAATATATTGTTTCCGTCGTAATCGCTCATATTCTGCAAAATTGGAGATTCATATATTGTCATCTCTGCACCGGCAGACAGACCGAACGGAGCATGATAGTCCAGTCTGGCATTATGCATCTTCTTATTGGTGCAGTATTCATTGAGCGTATTGTATGTGCCGCTTGATTTCTGCAGATTGTAATCATCTGACCATGTTCCTGTATAGACTCCGCTTATGGAATGGTTTTTATCAATGTTATAATCAGCTCCGACTCTCCAATTATGATTATATCCCTTTCCATTCACTACAGCATCGCTTATGATGTCGTGCACGGTTCCGTCATTGAGTGAATGATGAGACTCTGTGCTGGCCTCCCTGAAATTCTCGCCGTGAGTATGAGAGTACAGTACGTCACCTGAAAATCTATTCTTGTTGAATATAAGGCTTGCCCTTTCTTCAAATGCATGCCTTTCCTGATATTGCCATTTACCGGTGATTTCTCCCAACACAGGAGACACATCCCCGTCTGCCTTCTTCAATGTGATATTGATCATCGCCCCACGCACCTGATACCTCGCAGGAGCACTATACATCACTTCAGCATTGGCTATGCTTGAAGTCGGGATACTTTTCAGAAGCATATTCAGCTGGTCTGAAGTCATATTCGTGACTTTTCCGTCAATGACAACCTTTGCTCCTCGTCCGGCAAGCGTGAAAGAGCCATTGCTTTCAATGACTCCCGGCAGCTCTTTGATGGCGTCATAAGCATTATCTACAGGTAAATCCTTGATGATATGCGGAAGGTCATAGATAAGCTTTCCCTTGTCAGCCTTGACAATAGGCTTATCACCTGTCACCATCGCTTCCGGCAACGAATAATAGAGACTGTCAAGCTTCTCGTCCTTGGATTGAGCCACAGCATTGAAGCACAATGCAGTAAAAACAATAATGAATAATGTCCGTTTCATACTTCTGTGTCTATTTGTTTCCGCAAAGTTCTCAAACACATTCGTCAAAATATGTTATTCAATGTTAAACAGTGTTAAATAGTGTTAACGTCTGCGAAGACAATGGATATTTGAATAACTTTGCAGATATGAAGAACAACCTGAAACATATAGCAGTTGCGGTCATCATAGTCATGGCCTGTCTGTTTACATACCAGAGCTGGTGGCTCATAAGAATGTATCGCAGCGAGGTGACAAAGACCGAGAATGCAGTCCGTACTGCACTCCGAAACTGCGACTTCAACGAAATGATGGCACGCCTGCAGAAAGCCCGCGATCAAAAGGCAGGAGTGGGTTTCACAGGCGACATCACCGTTGGTGCCGGATATGGATCAGGAGGTATGCTTGTGTCGGAAATCAGCACCACACAATATGAACAGGACACTCTGGGCAGACAGATAAATGGTCAGAAGACAGGAGTGACAAAGAGGGTCAGCCAGACAACCAGCAGCGTGATGCAGACTGACAGCCTCCCTCCGAAGCCGGAGAGATCAGAACAGGAAAGTATGTTCGAATCTCTGGATAACATGTCCGTTCAGATGATCCGAGGAATGCACACCGGAATAGATGCGATAGACGGTAATCTGAACTTTGGGCTTCTTGATTCGCTGCTGACTGTGTCTTTGAAGGAGGCCGGACTGGATGGCCAACATAAGATAGAACTTATCACTTTTGCTGACTCTCTTGTGAATTTCAATGTTACAGTTGTACAGAAAGGAGAGCCTAAAGTCCTTGCTTCGCTTTGCACAGATGGATATGTGCCAAGTGATGATGCTATTTCATTTGAATATGTCTTCGATGTTCAGGAAACAGCAATGTACAGACTATGGATTGAGCCTGTAGGAAAGGCTGTCCTAAAGCAGATGACAGGAATCCTTGTCGCCTCTGTGCTGATTCTTATCGTCCTTATCGCAGTCTTCTTGTATCTGATACATGTCATCCGCACTCAGAAGTCTCTCGATGAGATGAAGTCTGACTTCACCAACAATATGACTCACGAACTCAAGACCCCGATATCTGTCGCGTATGCAGCCAATGATGCCCTGCTGAACTTCCCTGATGAAGACTCTCCGGAGCAGCGAAGGAAATATCTCGAGATATCGCAGAGTCAGTTGGAACACCTGAGCGGACTTGTCGAGCAGATTCTCTCTATGAGTATGGAACGCAGGAAAGGCCTGGTTCTGCACCGTGATGACATCAATCTTGATGCATTGGTCGATGATATTATAGAAAAGCACAGGATGAAAGCGGAAAAGGATGTTGCATTCACTGTTGATATTCCTTCCGATTTCACCGTCAATGCGGACAGGATGCATCTGAGCAACATCCTGAACAACCTGATAGACAATGCCGTGAAATATTCTGGCGAAAAGGTCGCAATACACATTGCTGCCGATGGAAACAGACTGGCCGTCAGTGATAACGGTATAGGAATGTCCTCGTCAGACCTGAAGCATATATTCGAGAAGTTTTACCGTGCCCACACCGGCAATCTTCACGACGTGAAGGGTTACGGCCTCGGACTGTATTATGTCCATAGCATCGTAGAAAAGCACGGTTGGAACATCACAGTACAAAGCGAACTCGGCAAAGGTACCTCATTCACATTGTCATTATGAGCGAAAACATCAACATACTCCTCGTAGAAGACGAACCAGACCTCGTCCTGATAATCCGCAATACCCTGACCAGTCAGGGCTTCAATGTCCGCACCGCTATGGATGGAGAGGAAGGACTGCGTAAGTTCTATGCAGAAAAGCCGGATGTCCTGGTTGCAGATGTGATGATGCCGAAGATGGACGGATTCACTATGGTAAGACATATCAGACAGACCGATCAGCAGACTCCGGTACTGTTCCTTACAGCAAGATCTGCCATAGACGACGTTGTGGAAGGCTTTGAACTCGGAGCGAACGACTATCTCAAGAAACCGTTCGGAATGATGGAACTGATTGTCAGACTGCGATCATTGGCAGGAAGAAGGCAGGTTCAGACCGCTCCTGCTCCTCAGACATACCGGATCGGTGAATTCACATTCCATCCGGACACCCTCCGTCTCGATTACGCCGGCACATCTGAAGAACTCTCGCCACGCGAAGCAAAAATCCTTGAACTTCTATGTGCAAGCAAAGGAGAAACCCTCTACACAAGACCTCTCCTTCTGGAAATCTGGGGCGACGACGACTTCTTCAATTCCCGCAGCCTTCAGGTATTCATCTCCAAACTCCGTCGCCGTCTCGAACCCGACCCACGCATCCGCATCTTGAACGTGCGAGGCGAAGGCTATAAATTGCTGGTAAACGAATAAGAATTCCGGTCAGAAGATCTATGTCCTCTGACAGGAACGGTGCATATAACACTAATTATCTGGCTTCTACATCCTGCTTTTCTGCTGTTCACCTGCTCCGGTACCCTTATATTTGCTTCTTGCACTATTGAAGTTGTACCTTATAGTCAGGACGAATTCTCTGGAATCAAACTCATTCTTCTGGTGAATCTCATAAATATCGCTGATCATACGCACAATATCGCTGCGACCTTTGAACAGATCAACGCCTTTGAGCTCAATACTTAATGCATCATTGAGGAATGATTTTCTAAGAGATATGTCCAGCTGATGCGTAGGTTTCATCAATTCATATATATACTGGTTTCCTTTACCTGTGTAGTTATAATCCAGAGTAGCCATAAAGCCCTTAGGAATCTTGAATGTGTTTCCGAATCCCACAAATGTAATCGGCTTGCCAAGTTCCGCTGCATTTCCAAGATAGTCTATTTCCAGCCACTGTTTCTGTACTCCGACATTCAGTCTCGGATGCCAGAAAGCTATTGTAGGGGAGGCCGACAGCATAGCCTGTACTCTCGGAATGTTCCTGTCAAAGTTTGTATAATGCAACATTATTATATTCTCAAGATTCTCTGGTGCTGTTCCCCAGTGCAGAATCTTCCTTTGCTCCACCTGATAACTTGCAGAGAACTGAAGGAACTTCCATACGGCAGCAAATGATAAATCGTGATTGATTTCAGGCACCAGATAGGGGTTTCCTTTCGTGTAACTATATCTGTCAATATACTGTATGGCATTTGTCAGATTCCGATATGAAGGTCTCGATGTCTTTACTGCATAACTGAGCTGAAACTGGAATTTTCCTACCTGAGCATTGAATGATGCATTAGGGTAGAAATTACTGTAAGTACGGCTCTGATCTTCCTGCAGAATGTCGTTCTCATAATAATTGAACGAAAGATACTCATATCTTACTCCTGCCGATATGCTTCCGAACTTCAACGGATATATGTACTCCACAAATGCATTGGCATTGTCCTCCTGAATCTTCGTAAATGCACTTGGCACATATCCCTCTTCATTTATATACTCATCCTCTCTATGGGTATATGTGTATTCTGTGCCGGCGGTAAGGTTGCCACCAAACAAAGGATATGTAAGTATGAGTTTTGAGGCATATAGCCTATTGTGAGTCTTGCTGACAGTATTCACGACCCTGTTGTCCTGCATTTCGCTCAATTCGTCATATTTCTGTCTTTCTGCATTTCTGCTGTCATGAAAATCAGCATTGAAATCTATATTGAGTTTACCAGCAGTGCCGTTATAATACATATTCACATAATGCGTCGGTGTGATGTCACCCTCTCCCTGTGATAATGTATGAGTATTGTCATCAAGAACTCCACCAATGGTTGCCATAGTGTAAGTGTCTGTGTCAGTTGCTGTCAGCAAGTCTACGTATGGCCTGTACTGCAATCCGATTGAATGGTTTTCACTGATCTGATAGTTGAAACCTAATGCTGTGGTCAATCCATTATCCTTACCTGAAGAGTACATCTCCTGCTTCAAGATTAATGGTGAAGATGAATGAAGACTCTGTGTAATTTCAGCATCCTGGTGGTACTCTGACTGGTTGAAACTCAAAGTACCAAAAATGTCGAATCCTTTGCGTCTGTAGTTCATATTAAGTGTTTCATACAAGTCAGTGTTTTCTGACTGGTACCAGGTGGAGCGTAGATTGAATCCGAATCCGTCACCCTCCCTCTTTATCGTCTTGATCCTGATGACTGCCTTCACTGTCGCATCGTACCTTGCACCGGGATTCTGCACTACATCGACACTCTTGATGTCGCTGGAGTTAAGAAGTTCGAGCTCGGAATTATCCCTTACAAGACGGCCGTTGATATATATGACAGGTGCTCCCTTGCCAAACACCTCAATACCATCATTCTTTTGGATTACACCAGGCAACATTTTTAGCACATCATTGGCTGAACCTGCCTCAGCAAGCACACTGTTCTCAATATTCGTAACAAAAGCATCTCCGACAATTTTAGTCTTCGGGAGAATAGTCCTGACCACAGCCTTACCGAGCATTTCTGCATCCGGCTCCATCTTGATTATACCGAAATCATTGTCTTTGATAGCCAGATATTGCGTTCTATAACTGATAAACGATACCTGAAGTATTGAAGCATCGGGGTCTGAATGCAATGTGAACACTCCGCAAGTATCTGTCACCGTACCTGCAATATAAGTTGAATCCTCATTATGCAAAACTACATTTGCATATGCAAGAGGCTCATCATTTTCATCTACGACCTTGCCAGTAAAGGACTGCGCAGAAGCGTTCAAAAAGAATGTGGACAAAAGAACGGTCAATACACCGGCAATCAATAATCGGGGTCTCGTTTTCATATAATTATTGTTAAGTTCTATCATATTAGACGCTCAAAAGACTGATTTGTTACAATTTCTTCATACAAGACAGTCGAGGCGAAGTACCAGACTACAAATATAATCGGGGGGCAGAAATGCAAGGGTAAATTAATATTTCTTGTATAATGCGGATAAATGACGTGTTATTTATTTTTCTAATACGGATAATATACAAATGTCTCAACCTTTTAGTACGGATAATTATCAATGATTGACAATAAAATCCGGCCAGAAGACTCACGCCCTCCGACCGGAAAAGTTTTAACAAACTAATCGTTCTTTTTAACAGAATCCTCGATAGACTTGATTGAAAACAGATAATCACGCTCGACATCGCTGAGTGTGCGTTGCTTGTACTTTCGGTATTCCATTGTGGCGTGTTCCATAGCCTCTTCGTGGGAAACACTGCCTGAACCTTGAAGCAACTGTTCTCCGGACATCGTTAATATTCTGTCGAGGTATGCTGCCCAGTCGTTCATTGTCATCACTTGCTCACGTTCTGCCTGACGCTCCGCAAAATCCAGATATCCGGATACAAGTTGTCCCAATGCACGGAGTTCTTTTTCGTTAAGATAGTTCTTGGCGGTTTTCGCCTCGATCAATGTCGGATGATTCCCCTTGAATGTCAGCAGGCCCATAAAATCCTTTTCCGCATCAGCACGCTCCACAATCAGTTCGGCAGCGGTATGCCCGTGAATGGCATAATGAATTTTATTCTGCACTTTCTTGAAAAACTCTTGCGACACTTGTGCTCGTGGATCGTAATCGATACTCGTTGCGTATATTTCCAGTATCTGACGGTAAAGCACCTTTTCACTGGCGCGAATATCCCTGATACGCTCTAATAACTCTTTCCAGTAACTGCCACCGCCCAACTTCTTCAAACGCTCGTCATCAAGAGTAAATCCTTTGACAATATATTCCTTCAGACGTTCTGTCGCCCACTGACGGAATCTTGTAGCAATAATGGAACGGACACGATAACCAAGTGCAATTATCATATCCAGATTGTAGTGTGAAACAAGATATTCCTTGCCATCTGCAGCAGTTGTTCGGAATTTCCGAACAACTGATTCTTCATTCAATTCTCCCTCCTCAAAGATATGCTTGATATGCTCACTAATATTCGATTTGCTGGACTGATATAGTTCACACATCTGAGCCTGTGTAAGCCATAAGGTCTCCTCCTCAAGCTTTACATCAATCTTGGTCTTGCCGTCGTTAGCGGTGTATATGATAACTTTATTCTCCATCATTCTTCCATAATGTTCAAGTGTCTTTGCAAAATTAACTATAATTCAGGAAAAGTACACAATAATCAATATAACTCCGGCCAGAAGACTCACGCCCTCTGACCGAAACAATATTTATGTTTAACCTGTGATGAAGTTATCTATGATTCTATCTCAATCTACTGTCATACAATAGAAGTCCTTTCCGTCTTGGCAGATTATTAATGAATCATCTTCGGACACTCCGATGGATGAAATACATCTGTCAAGTACATATATGTCTGTAATATTTCCCTCCCAATCAAATCTGATGATTCTTGATTCACCCTTGCCTGATTTAGTCAGACTTTCTGCTTCTGCGAAACTCATTCCCCAATAAAGAGCATAGATATGGAATGAATTGGATGTGATGTCTTTAAACTGAACTGCATTCTGTTCCCATAAGTCCGCACCTTCTGTAATTAACTCTCCTGACTCTGTATCCGGAAGGACAACATTGAAATTCGTTCCATCCGTTACATCAATGAATTGCACAGCAGGAAACATCTGGAAAGCGAATGCACCTATACCTCTGCCGGAATCGAAGGTCATTCTGCCGAAGTTTACAGTCCAAGACGGATAAGCACTGTCATATACAATCCTTGTTACTTCAGTTATATCCACGCTTCCTGCATCATTATGTGAAAGATATAGCCCCTGTATGCCATCTTTAGGCTGTCTCCCGATGAAAAGGTATTCATTTGGTGCATTGTGAAATACCTGCCTTGCCTCCATTACCATTTCATATGGAGCACTTGCTCCGTTAGTTATGACATTGTCACCATTCGCCTGTGCGCTCCCGTCACTATTGACGTGATAGACAGCCGGTTCATCTCTCCCGCTTACATATAGAGCCCCTTCTGCATCTGTAAATAACAATGGTATGAAGACCTGATAATAACCGTTGTCCTTCTTGAAATATTCCTTTTCAAAGTTTATCGCCACGTTCTCCTCGTCTATGCTGTAACGGCTCACGAATTGCTGTCCCCAACCTTCTCGTGTCTCATAAGTTATATAGATGTCGTCCTTATAAAGCCTTATCTCTGATACATTCGATATGTCTGGCAACGAATCTACTTTAATCCTCCCAAGATCGGCTGATGTCACCTTGTATTTGTCATTATTGAAACATCCGCTACTGAGAGTTATTGTCACGATGCACACAAGCATCTTCAAGCAAGTTGTCCTTACCATCTTATCTAAGTTCTATGGGTTCATACAAATTTTCCTTCTCATTGTTTTCTGGCGCTCCGAACGATCCGTCGCTTCTGGCAACCATCAACCTGGAACCTGATGCCGTAAGAAAAGTCATAGGCTGACGCATCATCCTTTCTATTGTTCTGTCCGCCTCCTGTTTGCTGCATCTGATCTCCTTCTCATAAGTATATGCCTTTATAGGAGCATCTGACTTGACGATACTGAATGCCTCCCATATATACATCCCTTCGCTTTCCTCCACCTTCAGTATCAGCCCCGGCAGTCCATGGAACTTATACGGACCATATGGGAGAGGAATGTCCAATGAATACCATACCGAATACTCCCTGCCGGCAAAACTTACCGATGCCTTGCAGCAGGAATATCCCATGATACTTACAGGATCTTCGGATGAAAATTCCCAGTCAAATACAGGATAAGTGTCATCATAGCAAAGAACACCACCGTTGAGAATCAGGCGGTATTTCACTTCAGTCTTCTTATCCTTGTGAAAATTGAATATCTCACATGGCAATGTCGCATTGGTGTTAGACGCTGTCGGTAATCCTTTCCTGAAATTCTCTGTGGCCAAGGAGTCAAAGTGATAGATTATATCACTATAATCCTTGACCACTCTGTCACCGATCTGCAGCACGCGCGTGTCTTCCACATAATCAGTCTCGGAATGGTGGTTCTTGAACCGGAAAGAATACCTGATCTCGTACCTGGATGTTCCGATTGTCTCAAAATCCTGCAAGGATTGCGGAGCAGGAGCAAGCTGTGCTCCGGCATTCAGGCAGATGCAAACAGCTGTAAGAAATAAACAAAGTCGTCTCATAATACATTATGTCTTTAGAATATTCTGCATCTTATCTTCAAGAGGAAGCTTCGAGGTCGGATGTGATAGACAGATGTACGTTCTGTCAGTCCGCTCGATGTGGAATACACATAGCTTTTCCTGTTGAATATGTTGTCACATGAGAGGGTGAAAGCCCATCTCTTATATGTGTATTTGACATTCGCTTCACCAAGCAGGAATGACGCGTCATCCTTGTTCAGGTTATTGTAATAGTGTGAGGCACTTGCGCCAAATGTTATATCATACGGCAGATAGAACTCCAATGAAACGTTATTGCTCAAGGTTCTCAATATCGGCATGTCTTTGCCATTATTCATGCTGGTACGGGACTGATGAAATGACCCATCGTAGCTTAATGACATCCAATCGGACGGAGCAATACTCAGATCAATTTGAGCACTCAATGACCCCCCTTTATAACGTACAATCTCATTCTGAACCAGGGCGGGACTGTTGAAATGACTATACCCGCATTCTGCTCCAATCTTCAGCATTCTCCAGTCAAATCCCTTGCTTGCCCGCAGCTTTGCAGAAAGTACATCCATTGTTTCGTCAGTTTTCATACTGGTAATTCTCTCCGATATACCATCATAATAACTGCCGTAAAGAACATCCGGGAGATTATGAGTCCAGCCTGCATCAATTCCGAAGAACAGCATTGAAACGATGTTTTTGTAATCATATGACAATGTGTAATTCTGTACCTGAGACTGATATAGGCCGTTATTCTCATACACTGACAATTGCCTGTACGATGTGAGGATATACTGGCTGTATAGGTTGTCGATAGCCGGGTTGGAGTGACTCAAGCTGCCATTGAAGCGAAGTTCGTTTGTTCCATCAATGTCATATTTCAAAGTAAGACGCGGCTCCACAACAAAACGGTGCCTGTCCGTATCAATATCAGTATCTCTGTTATTCAGATTGAAATATCTGTAGTTGCCGGTAACATATAAGTCGGCATAGAATCTCTTTATCCTATAATTCGCAATAATACCGACACCGGTATTGATGGAAGTCAAGCACAAATCATTATGATATGTATCCAAACTGCTTATCAATCCATTATGTGAATAATCAAAGAATATAGTAGGATGAATCTGAAGATTACCCCAGACTATTGCAGATAAAAAATCGAGCCGATTTTCAGTTGATAAATTTCTACGTTCAGCAGACTGAAACATTTGTTCGGACAGAATTATATCAGGAAATAGATTGGGAGCAACAGATAAGTTATGTGGTCTCTTTTCAAGATTAATCTTTGACAGAAACTCAACACCTTTGTCGCTTCCTGTTCTACTGGTCAAATGAAACAGGTTATGCAGTCGATAGTTCTCAACATTATTCTCCTGTGCAATATCTTCTCCTGCATAAATATTACTATGGCCATCTGTTGATAGCCAATCAAATTTCAACTGTTCCTTAATGTAGTTTCTATCGGTATTCTGCATATAGGTAATATTACCATTGGCAATATCCCTTTGAAGAATACCATTGAAGCGTTCGTCAACGACATTCTTTGACCCATCAGGAAGAAGTGTCGTAGTCACAGATTGATTGCTGCGTTCATCCCGATCATTAAGGTAAGCTGCATTAATTCCAAGTTCGCCATTCCTGCCTACACGAAACACCTGATTGTATGTTGCTGAATGTGATTGATTGAAATAATAATATCTTTTGTTTATGCCAGGAGTGGCGGGCATCGCTATATCTGAAACAGTAGTTGTCCTGGAATGGTCGTAATCGTCAAACGACCGCAGTTCTGTTTCAAGATCATTACCGGAATTATTGCCTTTATAGGTGGCAAGGACTTGATTGTTTCTCTGAAAGTACGTCGCCAGTATTTCGTTTTCCCATAGCGGTCTGTCCTCATATCCTCCTCCAAGAGAGGCAATCAGATTAAATACACCTTTGACTCCGCTTTTGAGTTTCAGATTTATCGATGCTCTTTCCTCGGGCTTCAGATCCTTCAATGCCTTGATATCCTGATGACTTTCCAGAACCTCAATCGTGCTGATGCTGTTAGGGTCGATATTGTTTGTGGCAATACCGTATCGTCCTTTCATAAGGTCAAGCCCCTCGATATAGAAGTTCTTTATCGGCTGACCTTTATAGGATATCTGTCCTGCATCCGAAACGCTGATTCCCGGTAGTCTTCTCAAGACCTCTCCTATTGTTACATCGTTTCTCGACTGAAATGCTGCCACATAATAACTGATTGTATCTCCTTTCGAATATACCTTCGGGGCTCGGACCACAACCTGCTCTATTTCCTGTACCATCTCTTCAACAACGAAATCCCTCTCCTGAGACCGATTTTCAATCACAGCACTTTCGGGGACTATTCCAAGGCTGGACAAGTTCACACACACGCTGTCGGCATAGGATGTGAAAGAAAGTGAATATCTTCCGTATGAATCAGTCAGGCAGGATGCAAATACGCTGTACTTCTGCTCTACTTGCGACACGAACACATTGACATCCGGCACGCCTTTGCCAGAGGCATTCCTGACGACTCCTCTTATACTGGAAGTCACTTGTCCGCTAAGCCCACCAGAAGTGATTATGACTGACAGTAGAACAATGATAAATTTTCTCATACCGATAACGAGCATTATTGTAATGCAAAGTTACTATGAGAAGATCAGATGAGGGCTAAAAAGCACCCTTATAATTCTATTTGTAGGGTTTTGTAAATTACTGAGAAATAATATATTACGTGATATGAGTGGCGTAAAATTCTATTTGTGTATTTTTGTCTGTTGGAAACAGGGTGTTTTTAGGCAAATTCAGCAAGGAAACGCTCTTTCATAGGACTGGCAGACTGCTGGATCTTTCGTTTCAAGGATGACTTTCGGTTATACACAACAGGCAAAGACTCACCGATGAGTATGCTGATAGCGCGTGATGAAAAATCTACGACTATATACAGGAACAGCAGGTAATCTTCATCCTTGAGTGCTGGGAACTCACACCTGAAGTCGGACATCAGATTGTTTTTGTATGTATTGACGAACGCCTCAAGTTCTGAGATTGTCTTCCTGTCCTTGCTCAGATTGGAAATGATGCTGATGACATTATTGTAGATTTTAGCCCTTTCGTGCTGCGATCCTTGATATACATAATATGTGTTGCAAAGTTCATCGATGGACTTGAACTTCTGTTCGAACAGTTGGTTTACCGACTGTTGCATTGCAGAAGCATCTTCTTTGGTTACTTTGAGGATGTAGCGGATGTTCTCTGCTTCAAGCATCTTCATCTCCATCTCCCTGCGGTGTGCCTTAAGGTGCATTCGGTACCAGATGCAGAGGAATATCAGCAGAACTGATGCTATTATGATTATGACGACCTTGCTCATTCTTTCACTTTTCAGTTCGGCCTCCTGCATATTCTGCTCGTATGCGTGATAATTGGCGACTGTCTGGGCAAGGTTCTGATTGATTATCTTCTGTATGACGCTATCTTCAGAATCAACCGGCTCTTCCAAGTCAAAAATATTGGCAACAGGTTTCCCTGTTACAGGATCCTTTATAACTACCCATAATGATTTATGTTCCTCCGTTTGGGCAAATCGCCTATATATATTAGCACTATCAAGTTCTCCGGTTTTAATGTAGGCCAAACATAGATTGCGATAATCTTGAGTCGTCAGGTCTCCCATCTGACTCTTAAGCCTTAACAGAACATCTTTTGCTTCTGAGTAATTCGCAGATTTTATATATGATCTGCTTAAAAGCCTTAATCCTCTGTTGTTGATTTGTTCTCGATTGTTTGTCTTGGTATTCTCAATCAGTTTCTGGGCGAGCTCTGCACTTCTATCATAGTCTTTATTGTTGTAATGTGCCTCAGTGAGAGTTTCTAATCCGGATAAGATATGATCCTCGTTACCAGATAAAACAAAGTAATCGTATGCCATCTGGGCATAGTTCTGCTGCTCTATGTAGTTGTAGGTCTTTCCGTATATTCCAGAAACAGAGTGGTATATCAGTCCTAAAACATATGGATTGTTTAATTCCTTCGCTATTTTTTCTGCATTGAAGAGACTTATGATTGCTGCGGGATAATCTTCGTTTGCACCTTGAGTGCGTCCTTGCGCATAATGAATAAGCATCTGTCCATATTCATCATTATGTATGTTCATTCCACGTAGTATAACCAATGCACTGTCCGGCCTCTCATCCATATATGTCTGCACATCGTTCAGCAACTTGCGTGTCTCACTAATCTCGCCACCTTCTCGCTCCTTGCAGGCGACAAAACAAACAAGTGACAGCAATGCAACAACAATTCTCCTTATATATTTGCTCATAATTTATGCTCTCTGATTCCACAGACAAAGATAGCAAATCTAATCAATAAAAACTCCGGCCAGAAGACTCACGTTCTCTGACCGGAAAGATGTTTATTTCGGAACATTATTTCGCAGTGTTTGACTGTGTAAGTCCTGAATCATTGTCGGAATTGCTGATACGCTTTCCGGCGTGACCGCGTGACTTACCTTTATAGAAGTAGTATGTGAACTTCAAGGATACCAGATTTCTGAAGTTGTTCCAGATGGTTTCCTCCGAATAGTTGAAGCCCTTGATGTTCGCATACACCTTTGTCGGATACGGATTATGTATGTATTCCAGACCAAACGACATGTTCTTGAACTTATACAGGGCAGATACATTGGTGTTGAATCCCATCCTTGTGTAGATGTCGCCGTCAACCAGGGTCATAGGCAGGTTGCCATTCCAGATGACCTGCCAGTTTCCCGGTACGATCTGCACGCTCATTCCTGCATTATGTACACTATGATTAACCATCTGATTCGGTGTCTGATATTTCTGGAATTCATAGTTATAGAACGGCTGGAATGCAAGCCATTTGAGAGGTTTCCAGCTCAATGATATGGAAGCGGCAAGTGCGTGCGCGTCATCTATGCTTGAAATACGCTGTATTATGTCAGCACCCGCAGCATAAAGGACAGGCATATTCTTCCTAGGATAATATGAATATGATACGGAAGGGGCCAGGTACAGTTTGCCATCTGCAGAAGCGTATCTGTAACTCAGGTTTGTATAATAGTAATGATATGGCTTCAACTCCGGATCACCTTGGGTATAGAAGTGCTCATCAATGGTCACAATGCTGCTTGTCAGATCTCCGACGTTTGGCACAGAAGAATTCACGGATGCCGTCAGACGCACGGATGAACATTTGCTGTATTGAAGGTTCAGCACGGCAGACGGTCTGAACACCAAGTAATCATAGGTCACGTCAGTCGCTGTCCTGTAATGGTTGTTTTCTAATCCAAGTCCGATGTTATATGAAAATATACCGGCCGAGTTTCCGTAGTCTGCATAGATGTATTCCTTATGAGTACCTATGACTGATTTCTCTGAATCGTTATACACCTGGTTCAAGTTCTTGTACTGATAGTACATTCCGGCATTGAAATCACCGTTCCACAACTTGTCGCTGTACAATGCTTCCGCTATGACAGAGTAAGACCTGTTGTCGATGCGGTTTGCAAATGAATAACCTCCGATGCCGCTTGAAAGGTTGTTGTCGGAAAAGGAATCATAATAGGTGTTAAGTACATTCAGCGACAGACTCCTGTTCTGATTGAACGTATGCATATAGTACAGGTCGGCAGATATGGCAGAATAATCGCTTTCCAATATTCGGCTGTTGGTCAGAGGCGGCTCGCCTGAGCCGACCAGTTCCTGAACATATTCCTGTCTGCCTGGGGACTTGCGGTACTCGAGCTTCACGTTGAACAGGTCCTGCCCCTGATAACGCTGATATGCCATCTGCCCGATATGGTATTGTCCCTTGTAAGTGCTTGGCAGCCCCCTGTATTCGTTTGTCTTGTCTGAATACGAGTAGGTATTGTTCATACGGTTGTCCTTTAAGGCTCTGTAGTCAATGAAATAAGCCGCCGTAACCATATTCAACGAATCCATATATGCCAGTGAAAGCATATCCGTACCATATCCTGTCGTGACGCCGTTCTTTGTGTCAAGATAAACGCTGTATAGCCTGTCCGTCTTTTTCCGGGTGGTGACATCAATTACTGCACCGATATTCTCGTGAGCATATCTCGCCGGAGGATTGCTGTACAACTGTATTTTTCTGATATCCTCCGATCTAAGTATCATAAGGTCTCTTGTGGAGCGCCTGATACCGTCTATCAGTACAAGAATGCTTTTGTTATCTACGGTCATAAGATCTCCGCTCGACGCATTTGTCTTGAACTGAGGGAGACTTCCAATGGCATCAAGAGCATTATTGCCGATCTTTCTTGCATCTTCGCTCAACTCGATGCTTTCCTTGTTCCCGAATGTATTGAGTACTCTGGGAGTCACAACGACTGCATCCAGCAAGAGCGTATCTGCTGAAAATTCAGTAGTATCTACCTGATACAAGTTATCATTCTGCGAAAATGCAGTGCCTGTCGAAATAATCAGGCACAATAATAAAAATAATACTTTCCTCTTTGTCATGATTCGTTTTTTTGACAAAGATATATCCGAAGGTATTTCAAGAGCTGTTATCTGCGTGACAAGTGCGTGACAAATGCGTGACAGAGCCTATGGAAACAGGATTTTATATGCTACAGGTGAGAGTTTTCCCTGTAATCGCTTCCTTCGCTGTCGGATTGTAGTAGGGACTGACTTAAGAAGGAATGCAATGACATTATTGGAGAATTTCAGATATCCATATATGCATAAAAGCAGGTCCTGATGACTGATCTTCTCCTCGCTCTTCGCAAGAATCTGATAAGCATCATGGAACGATGCTATGACAGCATCCTCAATGGCTTTAGAATCAATATCATTTCTTGCCTGCAGTTCACCTTCATTCAGACTGCGGATTTCCAGAAGGGTTCCGTATGCCGATGTCATTTCAAGAGATGATCTGCCTTCCTTCAATTTCTCCTCCAGTGCAGATGATGCAGGCTCATCATCGACTTCTTTGCTTGAATCTTTCTTCCTCTTTATGACCATATATGCGGCAACGCCAAGACCTGAGATGAGGATAGAAGCCAAAATGATATATAACACAGCAGAATTTTTGTCCTCCTTTTTCTGGTCCGTCGCATCAAAAAGATTCAGATAGTATCTCATATTCTGGCAAAGTGTCCTGATTTCTTCACTTTCGTTTCCCTCAAGCAGTTTCAAGGCTTTCTTGCTTGCCCTGAGATACTCATTGATGTCTCCTTTCGATAACCAGCAAGTACTGATGGCGTGATACGCACGACCCTTAATCTCATCATCGCCATCAGGACAGTGCTTGATTGAATTCTCGAAAGAATCAATAGCCTTGTCGTAATCGCGGCTGAAATAGTAGCATCCCAGTGAGTAATGCGCAAGTGCTGTTTCCTTTGATTGGGTCTCACCATAGAAGTCGATCGCCTTCAGAAGCAGAGAGTCAGATTCTATTTTCCCTGTCGCCAGATATTCCGCCTTTGCAATCAATATAGAATACTCGGCCATCGTTTCCTCATCCTCAGGAATCTCCAACGCCTTCAGCACTCGAAATGCACTATCCGGTTTCTCTTTAATGACTACCTTCACATCGTTCAGCAACTTGCGTGTCTCACTTATCTCGCCACCTTCACGCTCCTTACAGGCAACGAAACAAACAAGTAACAGCAATGCAACAACAATTCTCCTTATATATTTGCTCATAATTTATGCTCTCTGATTCCACAGACAAAGATAGCAAATCTAATCAATATAATTCCGGCCAGAAGGCTCACGCCCTCTGACCGGAACCGTATTTATGTTTAACTGTAATTACTTGAGTTCAACCAGCACCACACCATTGGAAGTGTCGCCATACTTCTTGAACTGCTCGCCCTTATCGCCTTTGAAGACATTCATAGTCTTGATGTTGTTAGGTGAGATTGATTCAAGACTATCTACCTTCTTGATTTTGCCATCTGCCGACTTTACCAGATATAACGGCTCCGCATTATCTTTCTTTACACCCCTGACGCTTACCACGTCGCCTTTCAGTTCTTTGATTACTACGAGGTTCTCAGGTGCATTCTTATCCATTACAACATCGTCCATATTGGCCTTATCGACCTGAACAGTCTTTGTCGGATAATCCACATACATATAGTTCAGGAAAGCCTCTCCGGCAGCAAGATTAATCTTATAGTATCCGTTGGCATCAGTCGCTACGCCGACCTTTGTCTTTGGAACCATTACAAGAACTCCGGCCATAGGCTTGCCTTCAACATCTACCACTCGTCCGGAAATCTCTCTTCCTGCCTGAGTTGTAATGATGACTACAGATTCTACGCCTTTCACGATATTCATATTTCTGATTGCATCGCTTGGCAGTTCATCTGCAGCCGCCTTTGTCGCTACGACTCCATCGATAATATAAAGAGTATTGTCATTGCTGTTCTGAGCAAATGCAATACTGCTGGCCAAAGCCATCGAGATAATAAGAATCAACTTTTTCATAACAATGTTCCTTTAATGTTTGACAATGATGAAACCGGTTTTCCGATGGCAAATATAGAGACATAAATCCGCATTCTGTGTTAACTGTATGTTAATAAATGTTAACTAATGTTAAGTCGGTCAGCAAAGCGAAATTTATTACTACTTTTGCAATAAATCCATTGAAAATGTCACGAAAATACTTCAGAAACATATCAATCCTGGCGATTGTATCCCTGCTTTCCCTTGCAGTAGTGCAATCAGTATGGGTGTATCGTATGTATAGCGATTCCGTGACAGACTTCAAGCGAAGAGTGGAATCCGCCATATATAAGAGTATATATAAGGCGTTCCGTATGGATGCAATTCCGGGACTTGCTGACGCCAAGTACGTCAGGATAAATCTCGACGATTTCAGCCTCTATTTCGAACCGAACCTGATGGAACTGGATGCTTTGCAGCCATATTATGCAGAAGTGCTCTTCAACGATGATGGAAAATCGCGAGTAGTGATGACCAATGGCGAGAGACCGGTTCTGAACAACCCTATGACCACGGTTGTTCCTATTGATGATGATGGTTCATATTCGCTTCTTGTTTCAATAGAAATGCCTTTCAAGGTATTCCTCAGCAGGATGCAGGGCCTTATAGCATCCTCGGTCGCCATTATTATCCTTCTCGCGGGCGTACTTATATATCTTGTCAGGACAATGTTCCGTCAGAAGACCCTTGAAGAAATGAGACGTGACTTCACGCACAACATAACCCACGAACTGAAGACTCCGATATCCGTTGCCGTGACAGCGACAGATGCCTTGAGGAATTTCTCGGCCGATGCGGATCCGGACAGAAGGAGCCGTTACCTTGAAATAGTGGAAACGCAGCTCACCCAACTCTCGACCATGGTCGAACATATCCTTTCTGTATCTGTGGAAGGTCGTGAATATAAATATAATCCTACCATGGTGCATCTTCAGGATGTCATCAGTCAACTCACTCAAGGAGCTGGGATGAACACAGGAAAGAAACCAGTCTTCAATATAGACTGTGCCGAGGATATAAAGATCATGGCAGATGAATTCCACATCAAGAATCTCCTTGCCACTGTCATTGATAATGCCGTCAAATATTCTACAGATCCTATCGTGGATATCAGAGTATCTGATGAGTCTGGGAACGTGACCATTGAGATTGAAGACAACGGCTGCGGAATAGCAAAGGAACATCTGTCACACGTATTTGAGAAGTTCTATAGAGTCCCGACAGGAGATATACATTCTGTCAGAGGCTACGGACTTGGCTTATACTATGCAAAACAGGTAGCGGAACTGCATAAGGGCACAATATCAATGAACAGCCGTGTCGGTAAGGGCACGACGGTAACAATCAAACTGCCGAGGAATGAGCAATAAGATAAAAATACTCATAGTCGAGGACGAGAAGATGCTTGCCGAGATTCTTTCTGATACTTTGTCGGATAGAAACTTTGATGTGCATCTTGCATATGACGGAGTACAGGCACTGGATGCTGTCAAAAGGGAGTCATTTGACGTCATCGTCAGCGACATAATGATGCCGAATCTTGATGGCTACTCTTTGGCAAAAAAGCTAAGAGCAGAAGGATATAATACCCCTATACTTTTCCTTACAGCACGTTCAGCGACAGAGGATGTGGTCAAAGGATTCGAGACCGGAGGCAACGACTTCCTTAAGAAACCGTTTGCCATCGATGAACTCATAGTCAGAGTCAAAGCTCTTGCCGGAAGACTCCAGGCACATGAATCTGCGGAAACAGTCTATATTATCGGCAGATATGAATTTATCCCGGCAAGCAAGATCCTGAGAATGGACAATTGCGAAACTATCCTCCCAGCGAGAGAATCCGAAGTCCTGCTCCGACTTTGCCGTGATGCCGGTAAGACAGTAAATACGTCAGCCCTCCTGAAGGAACTCTGGGGCGACGACAACTACTTCAACCTCCGCAGTCTCAATGTTTATATCACCCGCCTGCGCAACCACTTCAAATCCGATCCAGGTGTGGAGATAGAGAGCATCAGGGGTATAGGCTACAAACTGAACTGCTGATTGATGGAGATGGGGACCGCTACTTGAATGTCAGCGTGAATACTGTTTCTT
>JBGVPH010000041.1:0-13098 GCA_045126915.1 Candidatus Cryptobacteroides sp. | reverse complement strand
CAGCGCCACGGAAAGAAGAATTTCGCATTCTTCCACATTGTTGTGGCTGACTCACGCGCACCTCGCGATGGTCGTTTCATCGAGCAGATCGGCTCTTACAACCCTAACACAAACCCTGCAACTATCGTTCTCAACAACGAGCGCGCACTTGCATGGCTTAACGTAGGTGCACAGCCTACCCTTACTGCAAAGCGTATCCTCTCTTACGAGGGTATTCTTCTCGCAAAGCACCTCCAGGAAGGTGTAAAGAAGGGCGCTCTTACTCAGGAGCAGGCTGACGCAAAGCTCGCTGCTTGGAAGTCTGAGAAGGCTGCAAAGATCAACGCAAAGAAAGAGGGTCTTAGCAAGGACGCTGCTGCAAAGGTTAAGGCTGCTGCAGAGGCTGAGGCTAAGGTAAATCAGGAGAGAGCTGAGGCTATCGCTAAGAGAAAGGCTGAGGCTGAGGAGGCTGCTCGTGCAGCTGCCGAGGCTGCCGCTGCTGAGAAGGCTGCTGAGGAAGCTGCTGCAGAGGCATCAGTTGAGAACCCTGAGGCGTAATTCTGCTATGCTGCAGATCGCTCAGGTTTTGAAATCTAACGGTACCGATGGGGAACTCGTTATGAGTTTCCGTGAGATCGCTCCTGAAGATATCAACCTGAAGGAACCGGTGTTCATCGTTTTCGATGGACTTCCGGTTCCTTTCTTTATTGAATCACTTGTCAAAAGAGGGCATTCCAAGGCCCTTGTTCACCTTACCGGCATCCGTTGCCAGGAAGACGTGGACGAAATCGCCGGAAAGGCGGTATATGTCGAGGACGACAATGCTCCGGAACTTACTCTCGAAGAGGATGGCTTTGCTGCTCTGGTGGGATGGATGGTCCTCACTCCGGAGATTCCCGATCAAGTCGGGAATGACGACGAGGTCGGGAATGACGATACGTCATTGCCGACCATGACCGGCAATCTCATCGAAGTAGGTGAAATTACTGACTTCATTGACATTCCCAACAACCCATGCATAGAGGTTGAAACAGAAAATGGAGCAGTAATGTTACCGCTCCATCAAGATTTTATCCTTTCCGTAGATCCGGAAAATCAGGAAATCATAATGCAGATTCCTGCAGGACTCCTTTAAAGTCTATCTTTGAGTACAAAATAGTATACTGCCAATCCAATCCAGCTGAATGCCAGGAGAGCGATTGTAAGAAGAACCTTCACTACTGTGTCGAGTTTCTTTGCCCAAACGTCCTTGATGCACCAGATACAGCACACAAGTCCGACAATCCATAAAATTAATCCGATCATAGTCTTTGATATTTAGTTATTAATAATGTTAATACTCCATGGATATGGTTGCGAGGAAATCATCAAGACAGAAATACTTTGAGATATCCTTGTTTCCTGAATTCATTTCAAACTTGACATTGTCCACTGTACCCAATTTGCTAAGGTCGAAGGTCGTCCAGACACTTACAATCGAATCCTTAGGAGTACCGTTCTTGTCGTTTTGCGTGTAGTCAGCAAGCGCAATTTCCGCATATCCGGTTTCCTTCTTGTCAAAATAACCTGTTGCTTTGAGAGTCAGCTTGTCGCCACGCTCGAATTTCTCCTTTACCTCAGCAGCTACCTTTGCAGTGTTGCAGACATAACATGCCTTCAATGTACATGTTCCGCTTACATTTGTCGGGAGAAAAAACATAATATCTGATTCAGGTCTGCTTATTCCCTGCCAGTAAACCATGTATGCATTATTACTTGGCGCAGCGTGCACTCTCCAGGTCATATCAAGAGGCTGAACCGGCACCACTTGGCCCTCGCCCTCTGAATCTTCTGTCTCTGGTCTTATCTGTCCCTTAAGACATGAAAGTCTGAATCCTCCCAGAAAATCTCCGGCCATATTCACCTGATGACAGAAACCCAAGTAGTTCCACGCAAGGCCGATAGCATCTGCA
Source organism: Candidatus Cryptobacteroides sp. (assembly GCA_045126915.1). Classification (GTDB taxonomy): domain Bacteria; phylum Bacteroidota; class Bacteroidia; order Bacteroidales; family UBA932; genus Cryptobacteroides. Next base: position 11,167 of record JBGVPH010000041.1, on the reverse strand, counting down.
GACGCATAGTATGTACTGTCAGCACGATAGGTCAAATCTGTCGAAGCATACTCAAAACTAGCGATAACCTGATATGTAGACTTATATCCCACCCCATCAAGACAAGAGGTGAGCGAAATCAATGCAATGATACAAATAAATATCTTCTTCATTTTTAATCAATTTTCAATACAAAAATAATATTTTTCAGAAAAATCAAACCTCTATTTCAGCCACATAGACTGCCGGGCCTGTAAGCCATACATCTCTAGCACCTCCATTGTCCGGAATAAAGTCCACAGCAAGAGCATCCCTCTTTGCCTGAACATGAAAACGGACGCGGGAATCCTCATTATATATATGCGTAGGAGCGATACCTTCATTAAAAGCAGCAATACATGAAGCTACAATACCAGTTCCGCAGGCAAAGGTCTCATCCTCTACCCCTTTTTCATAGGTACGGACCTTAATTCCAGCATGTGAGGGCTGCACAAAATTCACATTCGCCCCTATTGGTTGAAGTTCCAAGGCGTCATATCTTATCTCGCGCCCTTCACAAACGATATCATAATTGTCCAGATCGTCCACAAAACGTACATAATGACGTGTTCCTGTGTCCAGGAAACAGCCTTTAGATGCGCATGACACTCCTGTAAGAGTTTCATAGCGGTCCAATCCTGCAACATCCTTCATTTTGAGTCGCACAACCTTTGCCTTGCCTTCCTCCGAAATAATCTCAGCAGCATGAAAACCATCTGCTGCAATGAAGTCAAAATGCTTTATACCTCTATCTGCAGCAAATGCAACAATACATCTTCCCCCATTGCCGCACATCATTCCACCAGATCCGTCAGAATTGAAATATGTCATCCTGAAATCATGTTCCTCAGTAGTTTCCAAAAGCATCAGGCCGTCTGCTCCCACGCCATAGCGACGGTCACAGAAATCAGAAATCTTCATTGACCAATCCCCGCAAAAAAGGACGCCATCCTTTTCAATGATGGATGCGTCACGATTGTCTGCTATCAGGAAATCATTTCCTGCTCCTTGGTATTTATAGAATTTCATAATCTTATCCTAATTTAAGCTCATCCTTAAGCAATCCCGCAAGCACCTTGACTCCTGCTTCTATCTTCTCCGGACTCATAAACGAGAAATTAAGTCTCATCGTATTCTTTCCGCTTCGATCCGGATGGAAAAACTCTCCTGCCACATAAGCAACTCCTGCAGACAAGGCCTTGTCATAGAATGCAACAGCATCGAAGCCTTCAGGAAGAGTAAGAAAGAGAAATAGTCCTCCCTCCGGATGAGTCCATCTGACTCCTTCCGGCATATTCTCCTGGAGCAATGAAAGGAGAAGATCGCGCTTCCCTTTATAAAGAGCTACGCTCCTGGCAAGATTTTCATCCAATCTGCCGCTGGCAAGAAACTCAGCCGCAACATATTGATCGAATATCGGAGGACAAAGATCCAGCGACTGTTTACATACATATATCTTGTCCAGGATGTCAGGATGTGCTATTGCCCAGCCAAGACGGAAACCCGGTGCAAAAATCTTGGAGAAAGAGCCCAGATGGATCACGCTGTCGGGAGCCAAAGAATACATTGTAGGTATATGCTGACCCTCATATCTCAACTCTCTATATGGACTATCCTCAACAATAAGAAATCCATATTCTTCAGCCAAGCCAACCAGCATTTCCCTCTCCTCAAGAGACAAGGACTCTCCTGAAGGATTCTGGAAATCAGGAATCATATAGAGGAACTTCACCTTCCTCCCCTCCTCTGCTGCCTTCTTTATTTCTGCAACAAAAGCTGATTTATATTCCTGAATATCAGAGCAATGCGAGACGCCTACCACCTTAGCGCGATAGGAAGAAAAAGACTGAAGTGCACCAAGATAGGACGGGCTCGAGGTCAATATAACATCTCCGGGATCAATGAGTATCCTTGTACATACATCGATTCCCTGCTGGGAAGACGAAGTGATCTGCACTCTCTCCACAGACACTCCGCATCGCTTTGCAACGGCCTCTCTGAGCTCCTGAACGCCCTGAGTTGCACCATACTGAAAAGCCTTTCCGCCATATTTGTCTATGACTTCAGACATCGTCTGCTTTATCGCCTCCAGCGGAAAGGTCTCCGCAGAGGGGTATCCTCCGGCAAACGAGTATATAGAATTGAGATCCACCTTCTTGAAGATATCCCTTACGGGAGACCTGAAGAAGGAATCAACATCATGTGAAAAAAGATTGCTATAGTCCATTATCTGAGCATATCCTCAAGGGTAATTGAGCCTGAAGTCTTTTCGTCGCGGTACTTGACGATCACTGGGCAATACAGGTGTATTCCCTGCTCTGCTCCAGGTCCCTTACTCATAGGACGGCTTCCTGCCACCACAACGGCTCCCGACGGAACCACAATCTGTCCCTTCTCGTTTGCACGGATATACTCACCCGTGGTGGCATCGAAGATGGCTGTAGAAGCATTGATAATCACACCTGTGCCAATAACCGCATTCTCCTTTACTATTGTACCTTCATAGATTCCACAGTTACCGCCGATGAATACGTTATCCTCGATGATAACAGGAAGAGCACCCACTGGCTCAAGCACTCCACCCAGCTGGGAAGCTGCAGAAAGATGCACATGCTTGCCAACCTGTGCACAAGAGCCCACAAGGGCATGCGAATCGATCATTGTTCCCTCATCGACATATGCCCCTATATTCACATATGCAGGCGGCATCATGATCACAGAAGGCGCAAGATACGCGCCTGTCCTTACACTGCTTCCGCCAGGAACGATACGGACTCCGTTTTCTGCAGTAAAAGTTCTTGTCGGAATCGTGTCCTTGTCAAAGAATGAAAACTGACCCTGAGTCATGTCAGTAAGCTTTCCGAGACGGAAACCTGAAAGAATGGTTTCCTTCACCCATGAATTCACGACCCATTCTCCATTGATCTTTTCCGCTACACGGACCCTGCCGCTCTCGAGATCGGCTATGGTATTATAGAATTTTTCCTTTTCTGTCATAATGATTGTTTTAGATAAGTCCAAGATCCTTGATAGTTGCCGTCATCAGGTCATATGCAGGCTGGGATGCAGGAACAAGAGGAAGACGCATCTCATTCTGAATGAATCCCATGGCATGCAACGCTGCCTTTGCCGGAATAGGATTGCTCTCCACGAAACAATTCCTGAAAAGAGGGAGGAGCTTCTCATGCAGAGCCTCTGCCTCAGCAACCTTTCCTTCAAGCATATTGTGCGCTAGATCAGCAACCATAGATGGAGTCACATTTGATGCAACACTGATGATGCCTTCAGCACCGTTCTTCATAAGATCCAGTGTCTCATCATCGTTTCCGCTCAATACTGCAAAACCAGCTGGACGCTTCTCAAGAATCTCCAAAATCTGCTCTCTCTTGCTTGAAGCCTCCTTCACAGCCACAATATTCTCTATTTCAGCAAGTCTGAGAGTAGTTTCGGCTGTCATGTTGACTCCGGTTCTACCTGGCACATTGTACAGAACCACAGGTTTCTGCGTTGCCGCAGCTACAGCCTTATAATATTGATAGATTCCTTCCTGAGGCGGTTTGCTGTAATACGGAACCACAACCAGAAAATAATCCGCACCGTGAGGCTCAAGAAGACGAATGTTGGCAATTGTATGCTCAAGAGAGTTCGTTCCCACTCCCGCCATCACTGGAAGTCCGCAAGAGTGTTCCTTTGCGATGTTCAGAACCTTTATCTTCTCCTCATCGGTAAGGCAAGGTGTCTCGCCTGTCGTTCCGAGCGGCACAAGAAAATCCACCCCGCCTGCTACCTGTCTGTCAACAAGGGCAGCAAATGCATCATAATCCACTTCTCCATTCTTGAAAGGGGTGATAAGGGCGGTTCCGCAACCTTTTAGTTTATCTTTTGTCATAATTATTTATAGTTTCATTGTTTAGACAGATTCCCGACCAGGTCGGGAATGACGGGAATCTAACGAAACAAGAGTTCTTTGAATTCATGAACCCCTGTAAGGCCATCAGTCTTGAGTGCAGCCTCAACTGCACCTGCTGCAAAGCCTTCACGAGAGAAGGCCTCATGACTGAGTGTAATCCTGTCATTCAAACCTTCAAAACCAATTGTGTGGATGCCCGGAATCTCACCGCAACGCACAGACTGGATGTCAGTCTTGACATTCATATTCTCGTCTACGATGTCTGCCAGGCTCCTTGCTGTTCCGCTCGGCGCATCCAACTTGTGACAATGATGCATTTCCACCATATATGGGCTATATCCTCCGGTAGAACCAAGCATTCTTGAAATATAGTCTGTAACTGCAAAGAACACATTAACACCGATTGAGAAATTGGAAGCCCAGATCATCGGGGTTCCGCATTTCTCAAAATATGCGATGACCTCATCCTTAATGTCCGCCCATCCTGTCGTACCCACAACTACTGCCTTGAAGTTCTCTGCAAGAAATCTATAGTTGGCTCTGAATGCTGCAGGAGTGGTAAAGTCGATGCACACGCACTCTTTTGCAAGTTCAGGTGCTGTTTCAGTAACAGCCTCTGTCCATCCCGCATATTCTATCCCTCTCGAAAGAATGATCTTTTCGATCATCTTTCCCATTTTTCCGTATCCGCTTATAAACAGTTTCATAACCTACTAAAATGTTTCAAGTTCTTCCACCTGATCGAAAAGATGGTCATGAAGATCCTGAACCACCTCTGCAAGTTCCTCACGGTCAACGACAAAGCTGATATTCACGAAAGATGCTCCCTGAGAGATCATATAGACATTGCATTTCTTCAGAGGAGTAAATGTCTTCTTAAGCATTCCGTTCAGACGTACGATATTCTTTCCTATCACTGAGACCTGCGACTTGTCGTCATCAACAATCACATCTGCAAATTCCGAAAGTTCGGCAACCACAGGATCGATGTTCTGCGACGCATCAACGGTAACAGAGATATTCGCCTCCGAAGTACTGATGAGATCCACAGACACCTTGCTTTCGCTGAATATCTCGAACACGCGGCGAAGGAAGCCTGAAGTGTTGATCATTCTTGTGGAGAATATGTTTATCACCTTAATATTCTCCTTGAAAGACACCGACTTGACGCCATCTTCGATAAGTTCATTGCGAAGAATCGCAGTACCCTTACCGGATGGATTCATCGAATTGAGAACATATATAGGAATATTCTTTTTTACTGCAGGTTCGATAGTAAGTGGATGAAGGACCTTTGCACCGAAATGAGCCATCTCAGCAGCCTCTTCAAACGAAATCTTCTCCAGATATTTGGTGTTCTTCACAGACCTTGGGTCAGCCGTACGAACTCCATCCACATCTGTCCATATTTCAATACGTTCCGCGTCAACCGCCATTCCGATTAGTGAAGCCGAATAATCCGAACCGCCTCTACCAAGCACAGTTGGATCTCCGTCTCTTGTTACGCCTACAAAACCCTGAGTAATGATGGCATCCATTCCTTCATATGCATCAGCCACGACTCCCGGCACCTTCTCGATTATCGCTGCCATATCAGGCTCTGCCTTGAGATAGGAATTATTGGTAACCATCATTCCACGGGCATCCACCCACTTGGTCCTGATGCCTTTTGAGTTCATGGCATATGCAATGATGGTAGAAGACAGGTATTCTCCATTGGATATGATAATCGCCTTATTTCTGTCAGAAAGTTCTCCGAGCGAACATACTGCCATCGCAATAGACTCCAGAGCATCGCACAGCGCATTGACCTTCGCTATAGCTTCGTCCTTCATCATGCTCTGTGCGAGAAGTTCCGCCGCGAGGTCCACATGGCGTTGACGCAGCTGAGAAAGAAGCTCTTTTGTCTCGGCTTCATTTCTTGATGCAGCAGCATCAGAAATCCTGTAAAGGAGGTCCGTAACCTTTGAAAGAGCAGACACTACTACCACAGGCTTCTGATCCAGCTTGCCTCCAATTATGAATATTGTTCTGGTGATAGCTTCAAAATTAGCGACTGAAGTGCCACCAAACTTCATTACGATCATACAATGTAGTTTATTTGTTGTTTGTACCTTTATAATTTCAGCTTTTCAAATGAAGGGTGTGCAAGATGTATGATCTCAATCACGTTACCCTATCCCTAAATCCCTTTCCTCGGGAAAGGGACTTACCATTCGAACTAGTGGTTTGTACCTTTATAATTTCAGCTTTTCAAATATTCTTATGTAATTGGCTGCGGCAGTTTCGATATCTTTCATCAGGATGTGTTCATCATCCCTGTGAGCCACAAGTATAGAGCCAGGTCCGCAAAGAATCTTACGTGAGAAATTTGTAAGCTGCGGGGCATCACTGCCAAATGCTACTGGCTTTGACTCAAATCCCTCAAGAACCTCAAATCTTGACGGGCAGTCCCCTCCAAAGGCCTTTACACTCATCGCTTTCTGCCATGGAGCCACATCCTTTGCCACCACGTCCGAGCCATCCTGCACCCTCGGACGGCCGAACCTGAGCTTCGCATCCGCCCCTGCCATATTCTTCATCACATTGCAGACCATCTCGTCAGACTCGAATGTAGTCCTGAAATAAACCCTGCAGGTCAGTCTGTCGCTCAAAATGTTCTGAGGGTTATCACTTGAAAGCTTGCCAATGTTCCATGTAGTCTCACCAAGAGTCTCATCCACCGGAAATCTTATGCTTCTGAGTGCATTGACAAAATCATTGAAAAGCTCGACCGCACTTATTCCGAACTGCGGATAGCCTGAATGGAATGCCTCACCGGTAAAAGTAACTTCGAAAGACTTCGTTCCTTTCGCAGCCGAAGCCATGCAATTATCTGTCGGCTCGCCCACTACAACCCATTCCGCCCCCGGATGCTGCTCGCGGAAAGCCTTAGCGCCGTAGGAGCCAGTCTCCTCTCCGACAAGAAGAAGCAGACCAAAACCTTCATATCCTTTGGCTTCCAATGCCTTACAGGCCTCCCACATTGCGAATATCTGCCCCTTTGCATCACACGTTCCTCTGCCGCTTACCTTACCAGCACCAAACTCTGGGGCTATATACGGAGGAACAGTGTCCAGATGAGTACAGAACACAACCCGAGGCTGTCCCCATGAAACCATGACATTCTGAACACCCTCGAACCTTTTCACTTCATTATGTTCGGTCTTAAGTCTGCCAACAAGAAAATCAGCAAGTTCCCCCTCCCTTCCGGAAGTGGAATCAATCGCCAACATCTCATTAAAAAGCATAATATCCATCATAACCTACAAAGGTACATAAAACCAAACGAAATACAATGAATCCCATCATTAGGAGAAACCTATTTCTCTTCCTTCTTAATCTGTCCGTAATATGCATTCGCACCATGCTTGCGGTTGTAGTGCTTTTCAATCATATGAGGATTCATTTGAAGACGCGGATTAAGCATCTTCGATATGTATGCCATCTTCGCGACCTCCTCAAGCACAACAGCATTATATACAGCCTCATCGGCAGTCTTTCCCCATGTAAAAGGACCGTGATGGCAGGCAAGGGCTGCAGGTGTATGAAGAGGATTCATTGTCTCGAACGCATCAGCAATCTTCTCGCCTGTAAAAGCCTCATAAGCAGTCTCAATCTTTTCGGTAGGGATTTCATCTGTACAAGGAACATCGTGATGGAATGTGTCCGCGTGAGTCGTACCTACGTTTGGAATAGACAAACCGGCCTGTGCCCATGCGGTAGCATAAGTGGAATGCGTGTGCACAACGCCTCCGATTTCAGGGAATCTCTTGTACAGCACAAGATGAGTAGGCATATCTGATGATGGTCTCAAGTTGCCTTCAACAACATTTCCGTCCATGTCCACAACAACCATATCATCAGCTGTCATCTTGTCGTACGAAACTCCGCTCGGCTTGATGACGACCAGACCTTTCTCTCGGTCAATAGCCGAAACATTACCCCAAGTAAGTATCACAAGTCCGTGCTTCACCAGATCAAGATTGGCCTTAAGCACCTTATCCTTCAGTCCTTCCAACATAGTATATAATCTTTTAATATTCAACTTGTGAAGATAGCTATTTTTTGAAAAAATAGCTATATCTTTACGAGTGATTTTTCAATAAACCTAAGCAATATGGACAAGATCAAAGCAGCACTCGAAAGAGCCAGAGACACAAAGGCTCTCATTATAGGAAACGGCGTAGTATGCCGTACAGCAGAAATGTTCAACGAACTGTTCCCCGGACAGAAAGCGATAATAGTCGCAGACGACAACACGTGGAGAGTGGCAGGAGCCGATGCTCAGAGATCTCTCGATGAGGCAGGCATCGTTTCTTACCCGGCTTTCGTGTTCCCTAGCGAGGATTTCTATGCAGAGTGGAAGCATATCGAGACTCTCAAGGCACATCTCGAACCGCTTGATGCAATAGCGATCGCTGTCGGTTCCGGAGTGATCAATGACACAGTAAAATACGTTTCGTTCCTTCTTGGAAGAAAATATATGTGCGTAGGTACAGCCGCATCCATGGACGGCTTCACAGCCTATGGCTCATCCATCACGAAGGACGGCAACAAGCAGACTTTCGACTGCCCTGCCCCATTCGGTTTCGTTCTGGATTCAGCAATTGCAGCTGAGGCCCCTAAAGAACTCGCTGCTTCAGGATACGCCGACCTCATCGCTAAGATTCCGGCAGCTGCTGACTGGATGCTGGCAGATGCAATGGGCTGCGAAAAGATTGACGAATTTGCGTGGGGACTTGTTCAGGATGGTCTCAAGGAAGCACTTGCCGATCCTGCTGCAGTTCACGCCGGTGACGTAGAAAAGACTCAGGCTCTTGCAGACGGTCTCCTTATGAGTGGATTTGCAATGCAGGCAATTCAGTCCAGCCGTCCTGCTTCAGGAACAGAACACCAGTACTCTCACTGTTGGGATATGGAGGACCTCTGCTTTGAAGGGAAACATGTTTCACATGGTTTCAAGGTGGGTATTGGCACTTTGATGTCAACCGCTGAGCTTGAATTCCTTCTTGAGAAGGATCTCGAGAACATTGATGTGGATGCATGCGTTGAAGCATGGAAGAGCTGGGAGGAAATGGAGAAGGATATCCGAGAAATTCTCGATGGCAAACCAGGTCATATTGCACGAGGAATCGCTGAGGCTAAGGGAAAATATGTTGACAAAGACGGTCTACGCAAACAGTTGGAGGCTCTCAAGGCAGCTTGGCCTGAGCTTCGAGTAAAGATCAGAGAGCAGATTATTCCTTTTGCTCAGGTAAGGGAGAATCTCAAGCTTGTCGGTGCTCCATATGAGCCAGAGATGATCGGAGTGACACGTGAGCGTTTCCGCAAGACAGTTTCATATATTCCTTACATGAGAAACAGATTCACAAACATCGACGTAATCTACCGTCTCGGACTTATGGATGAGTTCATCGAAAGAATGTTCGGCGAAGGCGGTGTCTGGGAAGTTAAATAACTCATAAACAGTTCATTATGAAGAAATTAGTATTGCTCCTTCTCATAGCTACGGCATGTCAGACCGTCAATTATCCGGACGTGATTCACCTTGAGGGTGGCAAACTCCACATCCAGGGTATAGCACTCGACCAGAAGGAGAATTGTCTGTATAGTTCATTCACAAGCGCTTTCTTCAAGAGTGACCTTGAGGGTAATATAATAGGATCCGTAACAGGGATCAACGGGCACCTCGGAGCCATGACATATGACGAGAAAACAAAGACTGTCTATGCGTCTCTCGAAATCAAGGATGACGAGATCGGAAGAGGAGTTTCAGACGCCTTGGGTGCAGAAAGACACAAAAAGGCAGCCAGCCGTTTCTACATAGCAGAAATCGATGTCCGCAAGATTGACCGCCTCGAGGTTCCTTTTGAGGAGGTAATGAAACTTCACGCGATTGATGAGGTTGCCAAGGACTACCTTGACACAGTAGTTGTCAACGGGCAGGCACTGGAGCACAAATATGGTTGCTCCGGCATGGACGGAGTCGCTATCTCTCCTGCATTCGGAACAAAGAGCAAGGAAAAATATCTGTACGTTGCATACGGAATCTATGGGGACACAACCCGCGTGGACAATGATTACAACATTCTCCTCTGCTTTAAGATGGACGATCTGAAGAATCCTGTTCACAAGTACTTTGTAAAGACAGGAAACACTAGATACGGAGTACAGAACATGACTTACGACAAGGCTAGTGAGAAGCTTTATCTTGCTGTATATAAGGGAAGTAAGTCACAGTACCCCAACTACTCACTCTTCGCGCTTGACATCAATCAGCAGCCATTCTCTGCCAAGCTTGATAACGTACCTTATGAGGAAAATGAAGTTGAGCAGCTTGCAGTAAGCAATGCATCATATTTCAAACACGGAAGCACAGGTCTTTATTCCTTCGGTGATGGTAGATGGTACGTGAGCATCAAGGGTAAGAAGGACGGTAAACAGTATGGAGATGTAACTCTTTATGAGTCTCTCGAGGAGTAATTTGTAATTCGAGAAACAAAGCCTGGTTTCTGCGCATAACCGCTGTAAGAAATCATCTAAAGGTGATCAGTCCGATCCGGATGCCCGTCATCCTTAAAATCACCCCTTTTTAAGGATGAAGACTAGTAAAAAGCACTGTCATCCTTGAAATCGACCATTTTTAAGGATAAGACAGTCACAGGGGAAGAAATAAACAAAAAAATCCTCTCCATTTCGGAGAGGATTTGTGGAGATAGTCGGAGTCGAACCGACGACCCCCTGCTTGCAAAGCAGGTGCTCTAGCCAACTGAGCTATACCCCCAGAATTTTTAAGAACTGGTAGTCCCGAGCAGACTTGAACTGCTGACCCCTACATTATCAGTGTAGTGCTCTAACCAACTGAGCTACGGGACTGTATAATTAAAAAGATTGAAGAAAAGCAAGACTTACGACCTTGCAACTCACCGCGAAGCTCGTGTCCGTAACGCGCTCCAAAAAGGAGGTGTTCCAGCCACACCTTCCGGTACGGCTACCTTGTTACGACTTAGCCCCAGTTACCAGTTTTGCCCTAGGACGCTCCTTGCGGTCACGTACTTCAGGCACCCCCAGCTTCCATGGCTTGACGGGCGGTGTGTACAAGGCCCGGGAACGTATTCACCGCGCCATGGCTGATGCGCGATTACTAGCGAATCCAACTTCATGGAGTCGGGTTGCAGACTCCAATCCGAACTGGGA
>JBGVPH010000040.1:0-9168 GCA_045126915.1 Candidatus Cryptobacteroides sp. | reverse complement strand
GACAGGTGACGCCGGCTCGATATACGAGCCTCGCCGGCTGCAACTCAACGCTCCGGCGAGCTCGCCTAAATGGCTCGCCTCGCGTTGGTCGCCACCAACCAGAAATGTCCGAGTCACCAACCATTTATGTCCACATTACCCCGTCGAAAGCTTGCTTTCGTAAGGGGCGGTGCAGTGCGAAAAAACGAGGCCTCAGAACAGCTGAAGGCCGCTTTTGCTTTGGTCAATGATGGCCCGCGGAGGTCAGGGATGTGCGACCACCGGGAGCAAATCCTAACCGCAACCAAATCACACTAAACGGCATTCTAGACACCTAGGGTGCCGTTTTTGTTTATTCTTTCCCCCACGCAATTCTAACTTATGTTTTCCAGGGTCTCTCCCATCATCATATTATAATGCTCAATATGATTTGTTGCTTCAAATATTCGTCTAAATACGTCTTTATATTTTTCGACTATATCGGCATCTGGCATTGCATAAAAATCATCCTGTATACAATGAGAACCATCATTAACCCAACATAGTAGTGAGCGACATATCTCTTTTTCCTGAACATCTGGAAAAGAAGACAACACCTTGGCATCATCATATCGTCCAAGTATCCGGAAGTATGTTTCATATATTTTTCGCATCGTATTCTGAATTGTCATAATAGAATGATTACCAGGAGCCTTTAATTCATCCCACAGCAACTCATATGATCCTCTAATAGGATTATCCTTTCCATAGCGCTGTATATATGACTTCTCTTTATTTTTTCGCAAAATCCAAAAACACGTATCATTCCCGATATTATACCTTTGATCAACAAAGGTAATTTCTTTATGAAAATACACATTATGAGTCAAAACAATCACTTGCTTTACGTTACTTTGATGCTCTCGAACCTGTTTAATAAGCTCTTTAATCATTGAACTAACGATGAACAGGATTGTGTTATCTAAACTAGAAATGGGATCATCTATTACTAATATCCTATCATCAGAGGCCTCTTCCGGTGTAAAGCCTCCTTTCACTAACTGCATAAAATACAGAAATGTCAAGAAAGTGACTTCTCCCTCGCTTAATGTTCCATTTGCATCTTCCCCGGAAGGACGTCGTACTTGATAATAATAATCATCATATGGCACAATTGTAAAATTTGAAAACCCATACGAATGCAGTGATCTATTTATCTCATCAACAGAACTTTGTACACTCGTAATATTCTTGTTTGCATCCTCTAATTTTAATTTAACAGAAGAATAATTCGCCCTCAAATTATTTACCTCAGTGGTCATATTAGTAATCCCTTTGGAAAGGCCTCTATCTTTCTTTTTATATTCTAAAATAGAATCCGCATTTTCCGTTACAATAAACTTCCATATTCTTGATATCAACGCAGTTTTTTCTTTATCATAATTCCGAACAAGTGCATTATGGTCATCTATCTTTTTATTAGCGTGAGCAATATGTTTTATTATATCATTTAGCGCACTCTCAGTAGAGCGCAGTTCAACTTTACGACTCGGTTCTTTCTTCTTATTTGCCATCAAATCTAAATTATGTTTCAACAAAACATATAATGCTTCATATTGAGATTTCAGAATAGATACATCCAACTTAGTATTTACATTTGTCGCTTCCGTTTCTATAAGAGACTTCAGATAACTAAGGAGTAATTCTGACGCATACTGATACGCGCCTATCAACTCGGACAAATCGCGCAAACAATTTAAATACTCTTCATCAAAGAATAAATCTAACTGACTCTTGAATTCAGCATCTATGGTATGTTGTTGACAAAATGGGCACACATCCGAACCATCTTTCAAATAGCTTTTACCCTCACTAACCCAATCGCTCATATTTAAACGCTGAATCATCTTAGATATCGGAACATCATTTGAGCCCACAATAACTTTTTGCCATAACGAAGACGATTCAATATCACAAATTTTCACATCCGGAAAATCCGGTAATGCAATCAGCAGCAACGGTGTTTGGGATAACAGGACTTTCGAATCCTCTATCAAAACATCATAATCAGACAATTCAGAAATATTCGTATCACTCTCTGCTAGCACTTTATCACAAAAGGATTCCATGCTTTTAACATTACCCTTAAAAGCCTCATTAAAGACACCCTCATATTTTTTCTTTGCTTTTTTCCACATCTCACTACTGAACTCATCTTTTAATGTAGCCTGATCCTCTTGAAGCTTTTCTAACGTAGTTTTCTTCTTGATTCCTTCATCTTTGATTCGCGATAATTCATCTCTGTAGTTTTCTACCTCATTTAATTGTTCTTTAGTAGCCTTACCTAAAGTAAAGACTCCTGGCAAAACACCAGGTGCAAAGTTCTGCTCTCTAAATTGTTTGTTATACACTAAAGCACGGATTGTAATTCCACCCTTCCATTCTAAAGAAACTCTATCATACATAGAAGGATTCATTATAACATTGGATATCGTAGTTTTACCACTACCATTTGCCCCATATATAAAATTCACTTCTGGTAAATTATCTAGAACTACCTCATCCACAAAGGTTGCGGGACCTTGAATAGCAATCTTCTCTAACATCTGACGAATATTTTTTCAAAGTTACTGAAATATATAATTACTTGAACATTAATTTTCAGACAAGAAATCACATCTGTTTTTACTATCTTTGTGTGAATTAACTCCTTTACCACATAAATTATGGGACTACTGTCGAGAATATTCGGTTTTAAGCGTTCGGACAACATTGCTGATTCAGATGTATCGGCAAATTATCCTGACGAGTATAAGCGAATAGTGAAGTTCAGCAGCAGTTTGAATTCAATATTAGGTAAAGACCAATTCATTGCCAGAAGCGACTACAAATGGTTAGTTGAAGAATACTCAGCACTGCCACCATTCATTGACACCCTCAATAAGTCGCAGATGCTAAAAGCATATGTCGAAATCAATAGCCTCGATCTGGACGTTATTGAGCGGTTTTCCGAAACCTACAGAGTTCTGGCTGATGCAGCTAATGTTCCGGACTTCATCAAGAAGCATAATGATGAGTTTGTACGAAAACATCTTAAAAGTGAGAAGAAATATCTCGATGATATTTTGAAGGAGTGTGACCCAAACATATTGCTGGATGATGAGCAAAGAGAGGTCGTTCTTTCAAACGAGGATTATACTCTTGTCATCGCAGGTGCAGGAGCAGGTAAAACTACAACTGTCGCGGCTAAAGTAAGGTATCTTGTTGAAAAGCAGGGAGTGAATCCTGAGCAGATTCTTGTCATCTCATTTACGAATAAAGCTGTAAATGAACTAAAGGAAAGAATCAATCACAACCTTAAGATCAATTGTCCTATTTCTACTTTCCACTCGATTGGTAATTCCATTATGAACATCAATGAAGATGGAAAGAAAAGGATTGTTGAGGGCGGCTATATGTTCACGATCATCAACAGATATCTAAAAGAAACTGTGTTGCGTGATTCAGAACTTGTTGACAAGCTGATTCTCTTTTTCGGTTCATATTTTACCGCCCCATACGAAGGGAAAGATCTGGCAGAATATTTTCAGTTCATTTCCAGGACTGAGTTTTCCACTATTAAAAGTAATGTCCAGGAATACATTCAGCAGGTAATCGACCACAAGACCAAGGAAGTAAAGACGCTGAACAATGAGATTCTCAGGTCTCAGGAAGAGGTAAACATCGCAAACTTTCTGTATCTTAATCAGATCGACTACGAATATGAGCCGTTCTATCAATACCAGATTCTGGACTCAAACAAACCATATACTCCTGATTTCGTAATCCGCCAGGGAGACAAAGTCACATATATCGAACACTTCGGTATCACTCAAAACGGTACAAACAATCTTTATAGCCCGGAAGATATTGAAAAGTACAAGAAACGTATCAATGACAAGATATTGCTTCACAGAAAGCACAAGACTGATCTGATATATACATTCTCTAAATACAATGACGGGACTGACTATCTTGTACATCTGAAAGAGGAACTTATCGCCAGAGGATATGAATTAAACAAAAGGCCTTCAGAAGAGGTCTACCAAAAGATTGTCAATTCAGAAGAGACCAAGTATATCGTAAGACTTGTAAACCTGATATGTAACTTCATCTCCAACTTTAAGACACAGGGATATAAAGAGGAACACTTCGATATATTTAAGTCTAAGATTCAGAATGTCAGGACAAGACTCTTCCTGGATATTTGCCGCACTTGCTATCTTGAATATCAGAAATGCCTGATTCAAGACAACTGCACGGACTTCGAAGATATGATCAATGAGTCTGCAGAACTCATACGAAAAAAGAAGATTGCCAAAGAACGTCTTGGTTACAAATACATAATAGTTGACGAGTACCAAGACATCTCCCGCCAGCGTTATAACCTTATCAAAGAGTTATCTTCGTTATGCGATGCTAAAATCGTTGCTGTAGGTGATGACTGGCAGTCCATCTATGCTTTCAGTGGATCAATCCTGCCTTTGTTTACACATTTCTGTGAAGAATTCGGCTATGGTCAGGAACTCAAGATCACTCGTACATACAGAAATGCACAGGAACTGATTAATATCGCCGGTAGTTTTGTACAAAGGAACTCAGAACAAATACAGAAGAGCCTTATTTCCAACAAAAGCATTGAAAACCCAGTCATAATCCAGACATATTGCGACAAAAAAGACAAGAAAAAGGAGGACACTCCCAAAGGAGGTATATATTACTATCTCGGCGAAGCGGTTAACAGTTCAATTCAAGCTATACTGGAGCAAAATGAGAAGGAGGGGAAACGTGGAGTTGCTTCTATTCTCTTGATCGGAAGATATGGATTTGACGCACGTAATCTTTGCAACTCGGAAGACTTCAACTATGACGAAAGGAGTAAAACCATATACTCGGCAAAATTCGGCAAGCGGGTTAAACTAAGCTTCCTTACTGCTCATAGTTCAAAAGGGCTCAGTGCCGATAATGTGATCATCATCAATGCAAAAGATGAAATGTTCGGATTCCCGTCTCAAATAGAAGATGATCCGGTTCTTCGTCTTGTTGTAAGTCACGATGACTCCTACAATTATGCAGAGGAACGTAGGCTATTTTATGTTGCCCTGACTCGAACAAAGAACAGAGTATTTATAATAACTCCCGAGAACAGGCCATCTGAATTCATCAAAGAATTGCTTGTTGAGAAGAAACTTTATCCTAACGTCATCCTCAACGGCAATCTCAACCTTGAAAGCAAGCGAAAAATAAAGAATGTTTGTCCGATCTGTGGTTATCCTATGCAAAGGAGAATGAACAAGAATTATGGTCTTGAGATTTGGATGTGTATGAACGATCAGGAAATCTGCGGATTTATGACCAACGACACCAGAGGAGGAGACCTGGCGATTAAGAAGTGCGACTGGTGTAAAGACGGCTACCTGATTGTAAAACCAGGTAGCAATGGCAAAGAGCCGATTCTTGGATGCACAAACTATAAATCCGATAAAGACAAGACCGGTTGCAACCGAATGATGAGTCGTGATTACTATCTCAAGTGGATTGACGATAGCATCGGAAACGAAGACCCATCTGTCGGTAAGTTTGAATATCTGCGTTCAGAGAAGATTGCGCTGGAGGAAGGACATCTTCCAAAGATGACAGAACCAAAGAAACCTGCCATCAGAAAAGAGCGTAAAACGCCGAATGTAAACACTACGACAACTCAAGTTTTCCACATTGAAAAGGATGGTTTTGACGTCATCTGCGATGCAACAGGCAACATTCTCACTGATATGGAACTACTTAAGAAAATCCGTCAGTGGAGATATGAGAAAGCGAAAGATCAGAAAATCCGTCCATACGTCATCTTCAACAATGTCACCCTTGTAGATTTAGCTACACGCCAGCCCATGACACGCGAGGAATTGCTATCCATTTCAGGAATCGGAGAAAAGAAGGTGGAATTGTATGGGGATGAGATTGCCCAATTAATTAAAGATTATAACACCTTGAACTAAGTCCTCTTTTAACAGCATTTTTGCATACTTCTTGATAGTCACAGCATAAAATATTCAAACATGACTGCAATCGTCGGAATTCTTAACAAACGCGCAGTTGCTGTAGCAACAGATAGTGCGGTAACTATTGATTGTCAAAGTGGACACAAAGTATTAAATAGTGCCCGTAAGTTATTCCAATTATCTAAAAAGGAGCCTGTAGGAATTATGATTTACTCCTCGGCCAACTTTATGGAGACACCTTGGGAACTTATCATCAGTTTATATCGTGAGCATCTCGGAGATTCAGCATATGATTCTCTTCAAGAATATGTAGATGATTTTGTATCGTTCATTAGAGATAAACATTTCTTTTGTTCAGCAGAAATGAAAAAACGCTATTTAATGCGTCAGATGGATTTCTTTTATAATGACGTAAAGAGAATGGCCTATACCAGATGTATTGGTAAAAATGGAGAGAAGCAAATCCCTGATCGTGTTTTACACGAAGAAATGATACATATTTTTAATGAACATATTGACTTCTATAAATCATTGGACAAGTGCCTTGATTTTAATGATTACTCATTGAAAGCATTTCAAACAGACGCACAGGAAGAGCTAAAAGAATTAGCTAAATGCTATAATTTACAAGGGGAAGATCTTGAGATATACGAAGAGTCCTTCTTTACATATTTATGTAGCGTACATATTGCATTTGACATGACAGGGTTAGTCTTTGTCGGATACGGCAAGAGTGAAATTTACCCATCTTTAATACCATTTAATATTTCGTTTACTATCGATGAGCGAATAAAGGGAGCTTTAGACAAACCTAGGGTACAAACCATAACAGACTTTAATAATGCCGCTATTTGTCCTTTTGCCCAAAAGGATGTTATGATGACCTTTATGACAGGCATTGACGAAGACATCAAGCAATTTACATTCGACGCTGCATCTAAATGTATAAATGACTACAAAAATTATATATGTAGTATTTTAAGTGTTGATGAAAAAGATCGATCTGCAAAAGAAACAGTGGAAACTCTGGATGCCTCAACGTTTGTCGGCTTTTTCAAAGCACAGGTAGATGAGTTTATTCAGAATGCATACATCAGAAAGTTGGTGGATACCGTAGCTTATCTTGAAAAGGACGACATCGCAAATATGGCTGAAAATCTAATTCTATTGACGGGATTAAAGAGGCGTATTACATCATCTGAAGAAACTGTAGGAGGTCCTGTTGATGTGGCGATAATATCTAAAGACGATGGCTTTATTTGGATAAAGAAGAAGCAGTATTTCGACAAAGAATTGAATCCTCATTATTGTAGTCATTTCAAATAAAGGGGAATATAAAAGAAATCCTTCAGGGCGTCTATCACGGCCCTGAAGGATCAATAAAGGATATTGGTTACTTACATTGTTAGATGATTATCAATCAGTAAAGATTTCTTTACTCCGTCTTCAGTATAAGAATAATCGCTATTTACTTCTATGACTCCAGCTGTTTTCTTCGCATGGCAATTAGGACATAGAACTAAGAGATTGTCTATGGTCTCGCCTCCGCCTTCGGACTTTGGTCGAATGTGATCAACCTCTATAATCCAACGCTGCTTACCAGCAGCATTTGCATATGACTGGTAAAATCCGCATATCTGACATGTATGATTTTCTAAAGTGGCGATTCGTTCTTTTTGACATCTGCTCTCGTGACGGACTTTACGAGAATGAGCCATCACATATTGTTCTTCAAAATCTTTAAATGAACGTGCTGCAGACATTATCTTGTCACGATTTTGTTCATTAATGACATCGATATATGAATCATCGTCACTTGGTATGAAATACTCTGATATATCTAATTCATATCCTTTTGAGTACAGAAGATACTTGTCGCCTTCAATTCTAATTCTTATAAAATAACGTCGTTCTCCATCGTAGAGTCTATAATTAGCATATTCCGCATACCTGATAAGGACTTCAGAGGGTATCAAAAGAATACCTACTTTACCAACTGTATGGCAAACCCAATTGACCTTCAATGAATTTAAATAATCCAAGAAGACGCCACTCCACAAATAGTCACCTGTAGGCTCACTAAAGATTCTTGAATTAACTATAGCCAACAGGTCATCTTTCCCCGCTTTATAGACTGTCTTTCTATCAATCTTTTTCAACGGAAGGAAAGAATCTGGAAAAAGTCGTTCTATCTCATTTATATCGAGATAGTTTCCACTATTATACATAACATCGGATTTATTCCCACAAATTTAACAATTACATTTTATAATCATTTCCTTTTTCAACGTTTAGTTCCCTTACTCTGATGTATATCTTCCCTAGGAACCTCATACTCCTTAACTTTATTCCATATCCTCTGTCCTAGGACTTCTGGCAGTCCGACTTTCTCTAAGATTGATATAGCTTCAGAGGTAAAGCGAGTCAAAAGGATCTTGGCAGCATCGTAAAGGGAAGTCAGAAGCCGACGATTTTCTGATTTAAGATGGTTGATTTCCTTCTGCATACTATTCAAAGTCTGATGGCGGTAGTTTTATAGCGGTGAAGGACATTGTCTTTTTCTTCGAGCATTCTGGAAACTTCAGCTTTGGTATATGAATCCTTTTTAACTGCATCAAGTCTGGCTTGACCATCTGCTACTTGTTGTTCCAGGGCTTTTACCCTATCTGATACACCTATACCATCGGCCGCCTTGTCGAAAACCGAGGTAATGGTCTTTTTGACTGATGACAACACATCTATTCTTTTCATCTCTTTTTCTTTCGCTGCTATGTCACCTTCGAGCGATCGGACGGTATGCCCCAGATCATCACGAGTCTGCACCAACACCTTCACCTCCTCCGCAATAACCTGTGCCTTGTACCTCTGGGCGTTGAGATGTACCTTATCGCTGGCTACACCTCGTTCCATTCCGGTGGCTATAGATGCCAGGTCTTGCATCCGGGACATATCGGCCTTTGAGAGCCTTACGATCTTGCCGTAGTTATCTATGAGTTTAGTTAGCGGCTTGCCGTTTTTGCTTTTCATCTCTTTGCTGAACTTGGCAGGACGCTCGACCAACCGATGATCCCGACAGGTGCAGTCAAAGACGATATGTGCGTGGAGGTTCGGCTTCCATTCCTTTGTGGCACTGTCGTAATGTCCTTCATCGCGGTGGATATGGAATTGGATC
>JBGVPH010000039.1:0-94431 GCA_045126915.1 Candidatus Cryptobacteroides sp. | reverse complement strand
GCGTTCTGCTCCTCCATCTTTCTGACCTCAGCATCAAGAGCTGCCTGCTCTTCCTCTGACAATGACATGTCGAAGAGAGTAGGTTCAAGAACAGACGGATCAAGAGGAAGGTTCTTCTCGCTCATCGAGCCGAACATCTTCTTGCGGAACCATGCCATCATGTTCTGGAGACTGTCGATCGTCGCCCGCATGCTCTCGATCGTCTTATCCATCTCAACGATCTTCTTGTCCTTCTCAAGACCTTTCTGACTGAGGTCCGAGCTCATCTTCTGGAGTACAATGTTCTCCTCCTGAAGGCTAGCAACCTCGGCCTGAAGTCTTGCAAGTTCCGCCTGAAGACGCAATATTTCCTGATCCTTAGATGACATTTTTCTGTTCAATTTCCAAGTATAAAGATACGAAAAAATCGGCATTCTACGCAAGTAAAACGCCGATTTTCTTTACTCAAGACATTGTGTTTTCAGAGGCTTTTTGAGAGCAGTTTCATACGTCTTACATATGGGCTTTCCAATGCGGATCGGGCTGCAGATATGAGGTCCGCATGACCGACGCTGCTCGCTATTTCATCAGGCTCACCGGAGAACGGCATGCGCATTCTACCCATCTCTATACGCAATGCATACAGCACGAGACCGCCTTCCTCACGATGCAGGATCTTCATCCTGTTTCTGGCCGCATTGACGAACACGAACACGTCTCCGCTGCGCATGCTCATTCCCATACTGTTGTTCACTATGCCGCTCAGTCCGTTGAAGCCCATGCGCATGTTCACCGGTTTATTATACAGCCAGTAGCGCATGGTATTGTCAAGACTAAACATTGCCGGCAGCGATTAATTCCCTCAGATGGGCCGGAGTCATAACGCCCTGGATGCGCATAGCGGTACCGGTGCGGGTCTGGAGCTCGACTGTGAGATAGCTCTCGTTCTTCTCCTCGGTCGGTTTGACCGGCTTGCCAGATTTACCAACAGTACGTGCCGGAGGCATTGTCTGGGGCACATATCGCCCAGATGACAATTGAACGAACTGTCCAGGCTGTGCATCCTGCTCATCTTCCTTCCTGTATTTCTGCTTTGCCTTGTAGAAGTTCCAGAACGGTATCCCAAGTTCTTCCAAGCGTTTCTTGTGCGAGATCTTATGCTCAGCACAGTACTCCTCGATCGAGAGGATTTCTTCACGTGTCATCATAAGCTTTCCTTTTTTATGCAAAAGTAGCCAGGAACGATCCTGACTACAATATGCATTTCATCGGATGCTTACTTGAATTGGTAGAATGTACTTATAAAGAAGGCGAGTGGGAACAAAAGGGAAGTTGGAGCAAGTATTATGTGGCCAAATATGCGTCTAATGCAAAAAACCAGACTAAGACAGGAAAAGAGATAAAAGAGCAGAACGAGGATCTATATAATGCCATAATGGAAGGCATAAAGGACGAGACCTCAGGCTTCTTGGGAGGAATTTGGGATGATATTACGGGGTTCTTCGATTGGAGCGCTGAAGTTGAATGGACCAAGGTTGACTCAAATTGTGGTTATCAAATTAGATGTGTTAAGGAGTAAGCATACTGCAAATTTTGAAATTTAAAACCGGTGATGTATAGTAAAAGCATTCCGTATCAAACATGAATCTTGATACGGAATATTTTTATTGTTATTCTTTTATGCAGCGAACTTGGTATCCATCATTTGGAATATCCGTAAATATTGATGTTTCGCATTGCATTGATGAGAAATCTCTTAAGTACTGATGTGTTTTTAAATCATTACGATATTCCTCATTATTTATTGTGCCAATAACAGGTAACTGAGTTTGTTCTGTCACTGTCGTAGCTGTGGACCAACTTCCATTCTCCCATCCTCCTAAGTTTTCCCAATCTGAATATTCTGTATAACCCACAAACAAAATGTATGCTCTCACTCTTCGCTGAGTTCGCGTAACAGTTCGAGTTGATAATTTACACTTTGTTATTTTAAACGACTGCCACTCATTATTTCGGCTATTAAAATCTAGGTAAGAATTATTTGCACCCCACACCCTTCCGATATCTGACATGCGCATAATTACATCATATTCAAATTTTGTTAACTGATTTTCTGTATACGTTTGTGTTCTCTTTTGATTTAGGGATGATTCCTGTACTGGTTCTCCATTAATTATATCTGTATTGTAACTTTTCGAGAATGCAGAACCTAGTGGCTCATAATCTTCAGCTTTGAAACTGGTAAAAGCACTCTCGTTTATTGCTGTAATTAAAGCGTTATTGGAGTCTATGAAACCAGAATATGGATAATAAATATAATTAGATCCAGAGTTCCAATACAAGAAAGCATCAACTATACCTCCATCTCTTCCATCTGTTTTGCTCCATACGCTAGAAGATGGAACTTTATATCCCGGCGGGCACGGATCTGTGGCAGCTTTACCATTTACATTCCATGTTGCGTATTCATTCGCATTATATCCATGGTATTTCTTACCGTTCCCTTTGAGTTTATCATCAAAATACGGCGCCCTATGTCCATACCTATAATAAAAACCGGTTGCTGCACCTCCAATCCAATCTCCGGTTAAGGCTCTCGTTACACCAAGGTTTGAATCCATCATCTTACCCTTATTATCCGGCATATCCTGAGTACCAAGCTCAAAGAATCCCTGATTTCCTAAGCTTAATCCTCTTATGAACCACAGATGCCATGTCCATTCAACTGTTTCACCGTTCATAAGGGCAATAATCATATTGCAGTCAGCGCTGATATTTGTAACATTGAACGAAATGACTTTCAATCCCTCGACGTTCGGATCATCTGTTACTATAAAAGGATTCTGACTATTCGGATCTTCTGGATTTTGCAGTGTTACACCATTAACGTCCTGTGCTATTATACTAACAGTTGATCCTGAACACTTTGGTGCAGTTGCAAACTGAGCGTACTTATACGCGCCTTTATAAGCTTTAAAGCTGAAGTTTCCTGTAGATGAAATTGCGTAACAATTAGCAACCTCACCATAGACATCAGCCATATCTCCACCTTCTGTTACAATAACGCGGCAGTCAAGCTCTCTGTCGTTTACTCCAGTGATTACAACATTATTAATATAATGCTTATTTCTCTTTAATGTAAAGCTTGTAGACTCATTCTCTCCGAGATATAAATCATACTCGAGCCCAATATTGCCTCCTGAGACTGGCTTATATGTTCCCTTTAATTTTACACAAATTGCCGTCTTATTCTCGGAATCATACATCACGGGCTTATACTTTTGATCTCCAAAATTTTCGGTTGTACTAGAAAGCGGCAAAAGATAGTATTCGGGAAGGTAGATGTCAAACGTATATGACTTTTGATCATTATAACCTAACGCCCCTGAGTTATAAATAGGTGTATTGTTTGTATTAATAACTAGCTGAGCTTCATATGCATTACTCTGGCCATGCCAATTAGTTTCATATGACGTTGCGGTGGCAGACGGTTCTATAAGTCTTGCTTTTGTTGGAATATTAAGCAATTGATATGATATGAGCTCAAAATAGGTGTTTCTATTGACACTCAATGTACCCATATCACTCAGACTCATCGACAAGTTGAAGGTGGCTTTTGTAAACAACCTTTTTACGGATATTTGGCACTGCCTTGTATTACCATGAATATTAAAACTATCCATTCCGAACATAGGTAAACATGCTGTCGGCTCGGTTGAACTATCACCATCATGATCAATAAGCGGAACTCCTAAAGGCGCTGCCTGGCTATAGGTTATACCACTCAATACAGCTGTATTAATGTAGTGATTATCATTTGTACCAGGATTTGGATTCTCTAATCCCGTGATATTCTGCGCAAATGATGGTGGGACATTGATTAGAAAGCATGCAGTAACTGTTGAAAGTCCTTTATCAGCTGGGATAGAAATGGACGGGTATGTATTCAATACCTTTACATCTTGCTTCATTATCCTATTGCCATTTTCATCAAAAATAAGGATAAAAGCATTATGGATCTCATTCTCCACATTCTCACCCTCTGCCTTAGTTGAAACAAGTGTTTTGTCTAACCTTGTAGGTCTTGCCACAAACTCAATCACATTGTCATTATCCTTCATTCCACCATACGGTTCCTCCAACCCGCAAGCTGAAATTGCAAGGCAGAACACAATCGCTAAAATGCCCCATTTTGAAGGCGCGAGTGCGGATAAGAATCTATATAGTATGTTATTTTTCATGCTTGCTACTAATTAAATGTATGGTCGATATCATCAGTTGTCTCCCATGGAAGGACATCACCTACTGAAACTGTGAAGGAGTCACCATTACCCTTCGTAACCTTCAATGAGTATCTTTTACCTGCTTCAAATGATGTGAGCGTACTCTTAAAATCTGCAAATGTATTAGCAGAAGGATATGAGAACGAATACTCAACTCCCCATGGGTTTCTAAGCTCAAGCTCGATTCTATACTGTACCTTATTATCACCGTCAGGAATTGAAACAAGTGTAGGGAAAAATAAAAGTGGAGAGAACTCTTTACTTTTACCAGATCCTATCACCTCATCTCCCGTCGGTGTATTCTGGGAACGTGCTTTAAGAATGATTTCCTTTACTTCACGAGTATCAACGACATCTACGGAGTTTTTAATATATAATTTACCTTGAGTTGGAAAATTATTAAACGTTATCTTCGCAGAAATGACCGACAAGTTTTGTGATGGGTCACCGGTCCCTGGATTATAAGGATTATCTGTCTGTTCGTTTTTTATCTCAAAATCTAAAGCCCAGAGTCGATGCTGAAACCCCAACTCTACATTAGGGACTTTCGTATCGTATGTCGCCATGGCTGTCAAAATATCCATCATCTCTGCTTCTGCTGGGAGAGTATATGATATATACGGATTCGCATTATTGGGTGTCACGCTTGAGCTAAGATCAAATGGATAAAAAGCATAGAAATAATGATTTTTATCAGTATCTGTAGGAGTTCCCTTTTGCCAAGAAGCAAGATTGTCATACATGAAAGTATCTCCTTCTGAAGGACGATATACTCTAGCTATACCATCTGAGTATCCCGTGAATATAGAGGTCGTATTCGCACCGTAATATCCAAGCACACCAAAAGCAGTATTACGGGCGGCCGGTAACTCATCCCCTTCTATTAAAGATGCCTTACTTTCTGTAATATCAAGAACTTCAGGCTCAAAGAAGATGTATGAGCGCGATGAATCCGGCACTTGAAATCCCGAATCTATCGAGTGCTTTGAGCATGCTGCAAGGATTACAAGCACAGATGCAAAAGCTATGTATGTTCTATTGTTCATATACTTCTTTGTTTAAAACTACATCGTAATTTCCGAGTCTGAAATCTCTTCGTCTACAGTTTCCCACTCCGTAACAGTTGGTTCACTGAATGTCAGATGATCTGAAGTAAGGGTAATGTTATAATCATACTTGTATCCTGCGGCCCAAGTCGGTTTAATAGTTGCAGATTTTACATTACCAGTAGTTGTTACTCCACCTAATATTTCATTAAATGTTATTTCAACTGTAAATGATCGGTTATCTGCTTGAAGATTCTCTGGAAAAACAAGTACATAGTCGGTAATATCTTCAAATTCATCTGTTTTCAAATCCACTGGAGTGATACTAATCGACCATCCATCAGTATTACTTAATGCCCATGTCGCAGATCTTGACGTAAGATTATATGTCATAGAAGATGCGATTTTTGAGTTTCCGCTGATTTTGATACCTGTGATAGTAATCGATGGTTTTCTCGAATCATTATTTTTTGCAGAGAACTTCACCTTAGCCAGCTGATGGTCAAATGTAAACGCAACCTTTGCATTATTATTACGCTGCGAATCACCAGACACAGTAGCATGAGCCAATATCAAGTCAGCAGGAGTTGTGCTCAAGTTCCATGAAGAGGTAAAGTTGATATCAAGACCTGTATTTCTCATTGTTCCAGTATACGCACATTCTGTTTCCGACAAATAAGAAACCGCTACGAATTTATACTCTCCAGTCTGCCAATAGCGCACAGGTGAATATTTCCAAGCACCATCGCTAAATGTCACCTGAGATCCGTTCAAACCAAAAATTTGGCAGTCTGTAGCATTGTCTCCAGAAGGACCATATGTGCGTGAAGACCAGACCCTAAACTCATTTATTTCTGGTGTACTTGCTCCATCATTTGTTGTTGCGCCATCATCTTCGCCAGACTTCACATCTAGCGATGCTTGAATAGCTGAAAACGAAATAGGGAAGCTATATTCCTCCGGAATCTCATTATACGGAACATCTTCTCGGTGGCATGATGTAAGTGCAATCATGGCTCCAAGAAGAGTAGCTAATATGATGTATCTATTCTTCATATTCGTGTCATTTACATTGAGATTTCACCATCTTCGCCATCTTTCCAATCCACCACATCAACTACCTCAAACTTTATTGCTGCGCCTGTGCCAATGGAAATATTCCAATTATACTTGTGGTTAAAGACCTGTGGATTTGCGCTTGTAGGAAAATTCAAACGTACCTCGAAATCATTATAAACCTGGCCATCAATTTCAAAGTCCAGGAATAATTTCATCTTCGTCGCATCTTGCGGGATAACGTTTAGACTCCAATCTGGCACAGCTTCTATCTGAGATTTATTTGTTTCAAGAGACACTATTTTCTTGAACGACCTATGGACATACAATGTTTCCTGCACTTTCTTGGATTCTGCTCCTACGTTTCCTTCGATGGTATAGGCCACATTTGTTCCTCTAGGAACTGTAATCGACGCCTCTCCGTTCTCTCCTGTCACCGTTGATTCACCGGCTGTCAAAGTAACTACTGCATCAGCCTGATTAGCTTTGATTGTTAGTGTAACATTTTGCGATACTGTATACTCACACTCCATAGTATTTGCATCATCTGCACAAATCCAATCAGCATAGAGAGATGGTGAATTATTCACGTAATAAAGCTTCGACGTAGCCTCAGTACAAATATCCTTCAATTTAATTTTGGTCAATTTTCCTTTAACCTGTTCCCCGTTTAACCCTGTAGTAAAACTAACACCAATATTAACCTGCGAGAAAAGATGCCAAAATATCATATTCTGAGGTTCAGTTCTACCACCTGTCACAGAACGATTTTCCATAGCTGCTCCAAGTAAATCAAACGCATAATTAGAGGCGCTATACTTACCTGACATATCGTATGTGAATGTTACATAATCGACTGGATTTTGCACAGCAGGAGTAGAGCTTACCTGCTCTTCCTTTGTTGTTACCCCAATAAAGCTAAATCCTTCATCGTGACATTGAGCTACTGCGATAAAATTATATATGTATCCACTAAGCCAATATGCAACAGTTGTCGGTTCGTAAAACCCAGTTTCTACGTTTATATTTACATCTGTCAAAGATGCATTATTCCAAAGGTTGTAAATATTTGATCCTTGACGAGCGATTCCCCACACTCCAAAATTATCGTATGGGAATGACTGAGTTTGTGGGGTTGTACTAGTTTCTGTTTTCACCCACGTAGCTTGAGACGAGGCACGAAAATCCACTACTGAAGGCTGTGGGTCTTCAGTTGGGATTGGGGTTTTCTTGCATGCTGTGGTCAGCATGAGGGCTGCACACAGCATGAGGGTTAGTGTTTTTATCTCAAGTTTCATAAGTTTCTTTATTTGGCTCCCAAAGCGAGACATTCAACTCGCTTTGGGATAATATCTAAACCCGAAGGGGTATATTAGTTCTGCATAGTAATATCCTGGTTACCAGTAGTGGCACTGTTGCCCTCTACATCATCAACTGCATCATACTGATCCCATCCCTCTACGGTAGGGTTGAATGAAATCAAGTTAGGAGCAAGAGTCACAGTGTATCTTACGTACTGGTTAGGAAGCCACTGCAAAAGATCAGCAGTATAAAGTGGGAATGTTGATTCAAAATTTCTCTCACCCATCTTATATGCCACTGTAACTGTCAAACCAGATAATGCGTCATCTGTACCTTTTGAGGCAAACTCCTGTGGAATAATCATCCATGTAGCAAATACTTCAGGATCTTTATCCAAGAGGAAAGTAAGATTCTCTGTTGTGCTTGTTGTACCATCAGTACCGCCTTCACCATCTGTTGCGGCGGCTGCTGGAGCTTTAGTTGTAAACTGCTCGCCTTCGCCAGTAGGAGCCCAAACAAAACGCTCCTCAATTTTCGCTTTCTCGCTTACTGTAAGAGCACCAGCAGTCTTAATACCACTAACTGTAACAGATTTTACATATACATCTTTTGTTGGATTCTCTACTGTCTTGAACAGGAATTCAATCTTAGAGAGGGCGTGACGGAATGTCATGTTAACTGTTCTATCGTTCTGTCCCTGATTCTGAAGGACAAAATCAGCTACCATCAAATCATCATTAGGAGCATTCTTATCAACAGTATAACCATTAACTGTTAATTCTCTATTTCCTTCAGAAACGACAACCTGAGTTCCTTCCTTCTTAAAATCTACTGATACGCCAGCAGGATTCTGAGTGGTTGCCCAAGTCTTACCTGTAGAAACAGCAAAGAACGCCAAATTCTTATCTACTCCTGGCCAATAGTATTCACCAGGAGTTTCCCACTTATTTGTAAGTGATGACTGATCATTGTAAGTTACATCTAAACCTGCCATTTCATCATAAAGATTACCAGCAGTTACTCCGTTAATTGGATCTTCAAAAGCCGCGTATGCCCAAACCTTGAAACCCTTGTTCTGGAGAGTCAGGAGGCCAACTGGATCAGCTGCCTTAGTAAGTTTACCCATCTCAGATGCGAATCCGATACGGTCTCCAACACGATTGATGATTTCAGTCTTCTGGCAGCCTGCTGCGAGAAGAGTAGCTGCGAGAGCTACGAATAAAATCTTTTTCATAATTGTAGATTTTAATGTTAGTAAATAGATAATTGTTGTTATTTGTTTGTTTTGTTTTTCTAAAGTTCGAGGTCCACGTTGGTATCATTCCAATCTCCTACCTCTGGCTGGAAGCCACCTGCAGGACCCTTGATTTCAAGATACTCTTCCACTATAATCTCTCCTCCCTTTGTGAGGGTCTTGATCTGTCCGGTCAGGTCCTTGAGTTTCATCTTGATAACATCTCCATTGATGAAGTAAAGTGTTATCGAGTTAGAAATATCTTCTCTCAAGTTAGGTCCGAACGACCAGAACTCTCCGTAAAGTTCTCCGTTACCCTGTGGATCATTCGGGTCTGTACGAATAATATCCAAGTCCAAAGTCTGCGTACCAGCCTCATTCATTCTGTGATCTTCATTGGTA
The DNA here is from genome assembly GCA_045126915.1 of Candidatus Cryptobacteroides sp. GTDB lineage: Bacteria > Bacteroidota > Bacteroidia > Bacteroidales > UBA932 > Cryptobacteroides. Next base: position 85,129 of record JBGVPH010000039.1, on the reverse strand, counting down.
AGGAAGGCAGTGGTGTACATTCCGGAAATCTGCATTGTGGCAGTGTGTATATTCTGGAGTCCTTTTGCGCGGATTGTCAAATAATACTTGAAGCTCTTCTGAACTAGTTCTAAGTCTAATACTTGATTCTCCTGACCATTAAGAACGACTATCTCTTCCTTCAAAACAGAGAACGTTGGGTCCGGCTCGACTATATACATCTCAGTCACATCGTTTCGAGGTGTTACGTCGTTTATCGGGCTTTGACGGGTATATGTCTCAGCTGTCTTCCAGCTATCCATTCCTCTGAAGAAGTTTGCATCAAGGGCATTGAAGTCTGAGGTATACACCATCAGGTCATAAATACCTTCTTCTTTCACATAAACGCCACCACGAAGTCCCTTGAAGGATCCGGAATAAGCAACCCTCTGCGTAGTCTTTTCATAAAGCACATACTTAGTAGTCTTAGGCTCTCCAGGCTTGCTGTAGCCGTCGCTCTTGTTGGAGATGAGCTGGTTGAGGGCGTGCTCGTCAAAGCTGGCGTTGATGATCAGGTTGTAGTGGTTGTGCGGGTCAAGGAGTTCCTTGCGCTGGCAGGCGGCAGTGATGAACAGAGCCACTGCCATAAATAAAGCAGATAGTCTATTCATGTCTCACCTCCTTTTTGTTTTTGAAGAGCATCCAGACTACTGAGACCTTGGCCTGGGTCGGGCCGATGATAGAGGTCTTCCATACCTGCTCGCGCGGTGCTTCGAGGACGTAGTCGAAGTCGTCGTAGTGGTACTTTCTGTATCGTGTCTGGAGGTAGCCCAGGCCGAGTGCGTACTCGAGGCGTACTCTGTCGTTTTTGCTGATTGAGTGGGCGTAGCCTGCGCTTATGCCGGCGAGGATATAGAATTCGCCCTGGATGCCTGTTCTCTTGTTGTCGAGCATGAAGTCGTAGTAACCTCCTCCGACTGAGGCTCCTGCGAAGAAGCCTGTGAGAATAGGTTTATGGTCTCTCTTTCCGAACCAGTATCTACCCTCTGCATTGATCATCATGAGCTGGTAGTAGAGTCCGGTTGCGAAGCTGCTGCTCCATGGGGCCACATAATCTCCGCATACTGACCAGTGGTCGTTGATCGAGTATTCGATTCCGAAGTTCGGAGCTCCCGCGAGCCAGTAGAGGGCGTTGCTCTTGAGAGCGAAGAGCGGCTCTTTCTTGTCTGTGTCGATAGGGGTCTCGTAGCCCTGGTCAGCCGACTTGAACTTGAACACAAATCCTGCTGAGATTGAAGGTCGTACGAACTCGAAGTTGAGTAAGGTGACCTTTGGCTCGATGTAGAGGCCTGCGTTAGCACCTATATTATATATTCCTCGGATTGAGGTGTTGATTCCATAGTGGAACTTGTCACCGGCTCCGAAATTAAGTCCTGCTGTGTAGAGGAACTCGAACGGTCTGATGGAGTCGTCGCGTCTTGTGTAGTTGGTGATATTGAAGACGTAGTTAGCTTCGATTCCGGCGTTGCGGATAATCGTGTTCTCGATGATAGGGTTGCCGAGGAAGTTCTCTCCCCAGTAGCCGTATGGCATCATTCCGTAGCTGAGTGAGAGCTCTACACCATGGATCGGTGTGGCCCAGAAGCCCATTCCGAGGCGGCTGCCGATGGCGTAGCCCGGGCTCTCAGGATGGTTGCCAAGCTGGTAGAGGCCTTCGATTCCTGTGCCTGCGAAGAGGTAGGTTCTTTCTCCGAAGCTACGCTCTGTCGAGAAGTTTACCTTTCTGTTGACCCTGTCTGCATAACGGTAGCGGAGCATGTTCTCATCAACATTGCTTGATCCCGGCTTCTGTGCATAAACTGAGACTGCGGTAGCAAGGAATGCTATCGCAACAATAAGAGTTCTATATATCTTTATTGTATGTCTCATCAAAGGTTAGTCTTTATGTCGTTTTATAGGGTCTGTGTTCCGTCTTCTGTAGGGCGGACAAGTTCTATGACATCCATCATATCGCTGTCCAGTCGTGCAATCTCTTCAAGTTCAGGATCAAGTCCGAGGGCTGTCTCGAGACTGATCATGGCTGTAAAGATGTCGTCTGCACGGTTTGCACATATTGCGTGCACATACCAGAACTTAGCGTTCTTGCTGTATTCCGGCAAGGTCATCATCTCCTCGCACTTCTTCTTTGCTGTGGCGTTTCTGTCCATACAAAGGAGCAGAAGCACTTCGTTGAGTCCACCTCTTGATGCGATCATCGGGTATGATCTATCATAGTCTCCTGCAAGGGCAGCAGTGATTGACTTGAGGTAGGCTGTGGATGGTTTCTCAGGGAGAAGGCATGCGAGTGAGTCCGCCATTGCTACTTCTCTTGCTCCGAGGGCCATCAGGGCCTGGTTGTAGATTACTTCTTCCTGTGCCTTCTTTCCAAGTGACGGCTTGAGGATATCAAGGTTGATCGAATCGCGCTTGATGAGCTGCACAGCCAGTTCGTTTGCTACGTAAGTGAAGTTCGGATAGTGTTCCAGACCTTCATTTATAAGGGCATATCGTGAGAGTGAGTCAGGCGCTGTGTCGATGAGTCGCCAGTACTCGTAACGCGATATTTCTTCTGTCTTCTTGTTGTAGCGGTCCCAGATCTCGTGGTCCTTGAGCTTACGGAACTCGCTGTAGTTGAGCGTGTACTCTACCTTACGGAGCGATGGCAACGTCTCATTAAGGAGTTTAGTACGATATTTCTTATGCTTCCTCATGTGAGGAATGATTCTGTCGTGGGTGTCAGAATAGGTATATACAAGTTCGTCGATATAACCTGCAAGTTCAGGATCCGAGTCTCTGAGTAGATCTGCAACCTTACTCCACGGCTCTACTACCGATGTTGCAGTGAGCTCGACATATTTTGCAATCGATGGGTCGAGGCTGCTTGCCACATCCTTGAGAATGAGTTCGGTACGGTCCTTCGCGAGGGCAAGGTTCTGCTTGTAAGATCCCTCTGGCGATGCGTAACCTGCAATCTCTATGGACTTAAGAGTTGCGAACTCATTATTGATGATAGCCTGGATCTTCTGCTTGATGTTGTTGATGTTCTGAACTGACTCAGGGTCTTTCTCATCCACCTTTGCCTTACCCAGGACAAAATTGATCTTTGATACACCGGCATCCATGAGGAGCTTCATCTCCGGCTTAGGGATGAGCGTGGTGTCAGTGAGATCCTGTGGCTCGATGTTGTATTCGAGGAAGCGAAGAGGGTTTTTGGTTCCTCTTGCGATTGTGAGGGTATCCGAATAATCGGTCTTTCCTCCTAGCTTGCTTGTTTCCTTGCGGAAGAGGCCGTTGATTCCGATGAAACAGTCAGACTTGTAGTCGTGTTCGAAATCTGTTGACTCGATGTACAAGGAGTCTTTGTAGAAATAGATGTGGTCTGTCTGATTGAGTTCGTTCGTTACGACATAATCAGCCAGTTTGTCGTTACCGTCTTCGAACGAGTAGTAACGCTGATGGTTGATGTGGTAATTCTCTCCATCGATTACTACCGGACGGAAGAAGCTTGTGTCCTTGAGTGTAGCATTATAGAGAGTAGGCTGGAGAATGAATCGGCTGTTCGAGTCGAACTGTCTCTTTGGGATGCGGACTGAGGTCTTGAGGATGAAGTGGTCTCCTACGATCTGAAGGTCAGTCGGTTCAACATAGACTGTAGTCTTTCCGAAGCTTGCCGTTACGACTGCTTCAGTAATCTGGATGGTCATTACCTGCATCTGCACGTTGATGACCTGTCTGTTGTTGATCTTTACTCTGACTTCTTCGTACTGTGGGGAATAGAAGATGATTTCTTCTTCGTGCGGGATTGTACATGAATAGTTTCCGTCGACATCGGAATATGCCACGACATAGCCGCCAACGATTACGTTGACTGCGGCAATAGGGTCTCCGGTAGAGATATCAGTGATCTTACCCTGCACACGAATATGGTGCTGTCCATTGGCAGGAACAGCAACAAGATTCAGAACAAGGAACAGAACTGAAAATAATACCCCTAATAATTTAATCTTTCGCAACATCTTCACTATTTCAATACATACTGCAGAGTGAGTCCCAATCTCGTAACGACTGGCTTGACTCCCCTGGTAGCTACAGCCTGAACGCCTTTTCCGGGCTCTATCATATGGTCATAACCATCGTATGTCTGCCCGTATGCGAGTCCAACACCTACGTGTGGAACCAGATTCAATTTCTTACCTATAATAAATGAGTAGCCATATCCGACACCGAGGGCGATGTATTCGTCACGGCTACCGTATTTTCCCATCTTTACGTCAGATGAGTTTGCCACAGCGTCTACTCCGATGTAGTGTGCGTAGAGTGCCTGATTGAACCAGTACTTATAACCGGCTTTGAATGTCATGCACTTGTTGTAGAACTGCTGTGTGAGTTTGTAAGGCGCGCAGCTTGCGTCAAAAGTGATCGACTGATTGTCTGCTACGACGATGTCCACACCAAGGTTCGGTGTGACAATGGCATCTTCAAGCAGATTAGTCGTCAATGCAATTCGCTGTGCATTCAACGATGTCTTGGTTGCGAGTGAAAGGATTACAATCAATATTATTTTGATCCTTAATGACATCACTGATAACGGTTAAGACCTTACGTTTGTTTATTAATTTTAAAAGTTATCAAAGGCTGATATCGCTACCAGCCCTTGATAACTATATAGATAGATTTTCAATCTTTCTGATTACTCAGCTGGTACGTAATCAACAAGGAGGTAGTCTGTCTCCCATGTTACCTCAGTGATCTGAGGGATAACACCCTGGAGGTCAGCAATGCTTGTTGGGTAGTACTTGAGAACCACTGTGAGGAGGTCTGGGAGAAGCTTGAATACGTTGTAAACCTCTGTAAGACCGAGTGTCTCAAATGCCTTAGCTGCTGCATCTGTCTGGATGAGGTATGCTACTCTTCCGAAGATAGAATCCTTGAACTCAGCAACAACCTGCTCGTTAGCTGCCTCGTAGTTTCTGATGAGGTCTGCAAGAGCTGCGTCAGATGCCCAGATCTTAGCGTCAGCCTCAGCGATAGCCTTCTTACCGTTCCAGCCTTCCTCTGCAAGAGCGTTCTCGAGCTGCTTGATGTACTCACCGAGCTGTGTACCCTCGAGTCTGTTCTTAGCCTCGTCAAGGATCTTCTGCTCGAGGTTAGCGATCTGGTCCTTAACTGCGTCGAGGTTACCCTGTGCATTGTTAAGAGCCTCCTGAGCAGCCTTTGCTGTCACCTCGAGAGTTGAGATTGAAGACTCAGTTGCGCTGATTGAAAGCTTAACTGCTGCTACTTCAGCCATCTTAGTGAAGAACTCAGTTGTACCTACCTTAGCTGTGATTGCAGCCTCCTTAGTTGTGATTTCTGTCTGCTTAGCTGTTACGCTGAGACCCAACTCTGTGATCTGTGCAGCAAGAGCAAGACCTTTAGATGAGAACTTCTCAGCAAGAGACAATGCCTTATATGCAGTCTCAGCCTCTGCGAGCTCTGCCTGAAGAGCTGCGAGCTCTGCCTCGAGAACTGCGTGCTCCTCGTAGAGTGCGTATACCTCAGCCTGAGTCTCTGCATCGAGTCCAGCGATCATAGCGTCGAGCTCTGCCTGCTTCTCTGCGAGCTGTGCCTGCTGCTGAGCGAGAGTCTCCTTAAGTGGAGTGAGGTCTGGAGTAATGTTGTTAAGAACCTCCTGGAGGTATGCTGTTGCTGTACCTACTGTGTTCTCCAAGTCTGGGAGCTTGCTTGTAAGATCCTCGTACTGACCGAGAAGACCAGCAAGACCGTCTGTTGCACCAAGTGCGTTCTGGATACCCTGAACGATTGAGTCACCAACTGTTCCGCCAAGACCCTCAGCCTTACCGATGAGTGATGAGAGGATGCTTGTGATCTCGCTTACTGACTGTGCGTTCATGAGCTCCTCGAAGAACTGCTCTGCGCTGAACTTCTCAACCTGTACAGTGTGTGAGCCATATCCATAGATAGTGTCAGTAGATGCTGAGAAGAATGGGAAGTTAGCGAGGTGCTGCATTGCTGAGAGGTAGTCGTTGTTCTGAACAGCCTCAACTGCAGCCATAACTGAATCGATGTAAGCCTGGAAGTCCTCAGCTACTGTACCAAGTGACTGGATAACGCTGATGAGGTCGTCAAGTGACTTGATTGAAGGGAAGAGGAATGAGAGGCGTGATACGTCTACAGATGCTACTGCATTTGCAGTCACGAATGTAGCCTCGTCAAGGATAGCTGCGTACTCTGAGTAGATTGTAGTACCGTCAGCCAAAGTAACCTTGAGTGCGAACATGTTGCCAGCACCCTCAGCACGCTCGAGAAGGAATGTAACCTTGTCGCCGTCCTTAACTGGTGTACCAACGATTTCGATTGCAGGATCCTCAGCGAATACAGCCTTAGTTCTGAACTCAACGTTCTCAGCTACGATCTCGTACTCTGCTGAAGTTACGTCGAAGTTAGATGGGTTGAAGTGGAAGCTTACGTATGCGAATGTCTTCATTACATTCTCACCTTCCATTCTATGGAACTTGACAGCCTTAGTACCGTTGTGGATAGTCTCAGGAACGAGAACTACGCTTCTGAGAGCTGTTGCAAGCTGTGCTACCTGTGACTGGAGCTCAGCAACCTGATCAGCAAGTGCAGCGATAGTGTCGCCCAATGCAAGGATGCTCTGCTTGTTGGCCTCAACGTCAGCGATAACCTCGTTAACCTTGTTCTCGAGCTCTGTTACAGTTGCCTCAAGTGTTGCAATGTCAGCCTCGCAAGTAGCGATCTTGTTTGTGTTGGCAGAGATAAGGCCCTTAAGCTCTGACTTGAGAGCTGCGTCAGCTGAAGTGTAGAGAGTCTTGAGTTCCTCGTCAGCTGCGATACGTGCCTGCTGCTCTGCAGCGATTGCCTGAGCCTTCTCCTCGATAGAAGCTACAAGCTCAGCAACCTTAACCTCGTAAGCTGCCTTGAGAGCTGCGATTGCCTGCTCATTTGCTGCGATAGCTGCAGCGTTACCCTGGATAGCTGCTGTGTTACCTGCGATAGCAGATGAGTTACCAGCGATAGCGTCTGAGTTGCCAGCGATAGCCTCACCGTTAGCTGCGATAGCCTCTTTGTTAGCCTCGATATCAGCCTCAGCCTCAGTAAGTCTTGCGAGAGCCTCAGCAATCTTAGTCTCGTTTGCTGAGATTCTGTCGATAGCTGCGTTGAGAGAAGCCTCGATAGCAGCGTCCTTAGCTGCGAGCTCTGTCTTAGCTGTAAGAAGGTCAGCTGCAACCTTAGCGATTGCCTCCTGGTTTGCAAGGTCAGCAGCCTTGAGAGTATTCTCAAGTGTAGTGATTGTTGCCTGGAGGTCCTCCTGTACGTACTTAGTAAGTGCCTCGAGATCCTGATCAACCTCAGTGATCAATGCATTGAGGTTAGTGATAGTAGTCTGGAGACCCTGGATAGCTGTCTCGATCTGAGTCTTAGCTGCAAGAAGCTCTGCCTGGAGAGCCTGAATGTCTGCTGCATGTGCCTGAGCGAGTGCCTGGTCAGCAGCCTTATAAGCATCCTCAAGTGCCTTCTTTGCTGCAGCAAGGTCACCCTGGAGCTGCTCCTTCAAAGCGTTGAGCTCCTCCTTAGTTGCATGAGTTGCAGCGATCTTCTCGAGATCTGCAATCTCGCCCTGGAGCTCCTCGATAAGCGCATTGATACCTGAAATATCTGTATCATGCTTCTTGTTGAGCTGACGGATATCCTCGGCATAATCCTGACATCCGACAACAGCGAACATTGCTGCAACGAGCAATACGCTGAGTTTTGAGATAAACGACTTCATTTTTTTGTATGTTTATTATTTATATTGTTTCTTATTTCAATGTACAGATAACTGCGCGGTTATCCTCATTTACCATAAATGGCTGAACGGTATCACCCTTATAATCAACCGAGATTCTATCCTCGTTCACTCCGAAACGCTTAAGCACAGCTACAACAGCATTTGCACGTCTCTTAGAACACTCAAGGTTAATCTTTGCTGTACCTGTTTCCTTATCGGCATATCCCACCACGAGTGCGCTGAACTGTGGATTGGCCTTAAGGAACTCTGCAATCTCTGCAATCTGAGCCTCTGCTTTCTTGCTGATCTGTGCAGAACCTATTGTAAAGTGGAGGGTCTTCGTGTTTTCAGCCACAATTGCCTGACGCTCAGCAGCAGCCTTTTCTGCAGCTGCCTTCTCTGCAGCGAGTCTCTCAGCCTCTTCACGTGCAGCCTTTTCTGCAGCAGCCTTCTCAGCAGCAGCCTTTTCTGCAGCGAGTCTTTCAGCCTCTGCCTTCTCAGCAGCAAGTCTTGCAGCCTCAGCAGCCTCCTCAGCAGCCAACTTGTCTGCATAAGCCTTTGACGGTCTTGTATTCTTGCCAAGCTGGAACTTCAGACCAGCAAGGAGATTGAAGTGCCAATCAGGAGAGCAACCCTTACCTGTTTTTGAATTGAATGTGTCATCGAAAATCATTGTGTTACCCTCGAGACCAAGGCTGACCACGTCGCTGAGACGGAAGTCAACACCAAGTCCGAGACGGCCTGGATAAAAGAATCTCTGCTCCCAATAATAAGAGAAATAGTCTGCTTTTGGTGCTGCAGCTGAATTATCAAATCCGTACGCTGCACCTATTCCAGCAAAAAGATAAGTACTCACAACTCTCTTGTGATTGAATCCACCAAAAAGACTAGTAAGATCCATAACAACATCGGCGCTCAGTTGTCCGAAGCGGAAAGGATAGATATATTCTTCTGGGAGAACCACTGCACCCTTTGCCTGCCATCCGCCAAGACCGAGGCGAAGACCGAATGCGTGATGGAACTGCCACTGAAAATTCAATGCGACTGCTGGAGATATGAGCTTGCCGAAGTCAGAGCTTTCTCCCATAGTATAAGCTGCGCCACCCTGAACGCTGATATTCCAATGAGGTCTGAACTCCAGAGTCTCGTCAGTCTTACTCTGCTGAGCAAAAGCAACGCTTCCTGATAAAGCGAAAAGCACTGCTGCAACCATCAATTGTAATTTCTTCATAAAGTTACTTAGTTAAATTGTCAATAAAACCTGCAGTATACAATACTAGCAGATGGCAAATTTACGACAATTTCTTTAATATACAACAATACCCCCCCCCATATTTTCTTTAAAAAAATCAAAATAGGGACTGACTAAAAAGTGATGTGACCCCCAAAAGTTGGACGGTTTAACATTATTAAGAGGCGCTCTTAGATTGGAATAAAGCTCGGTATTGCACCGGGCTTTTTCCATTTAGCCTCAGTTTGAAGTATAGTTGGAAGAAGCATTGGGTGGATGACGCCTTAGGCCATCTTCTCCATGTTGCCTGTAACGCTCAACCCAAGTAAAAAGATCTGTTCTATTAACTCCATACTGTTCTGTAACGTGTTTTTCAGTATGACCTGATAAATAACTTTTAACAGCTTATAGCTTAATTTCAAAACTAAATTTCATAACAAAACCCCGAAAGTTTTTTGTCTAACTTTCGGGGTTCATGTCAATCTGAACGAATTTCGTTAGTTCCAGACTGTATTTGAAGAGATGTTTGCGTTGACAGACGTTCCTGTTCCCCATGGAAGGGCATAAGTAAGGAAGTTGTCTGCTGTGAGGTCTACCTTGCTGTCACCGAGCTTGATCGAACCGCCTGAAACTACGTTTGGAGCCTCAGCTGTTCCGATCACGTTCTTTGTAGTAACGCTCTTGTTAGAACCGACTACACCTACGATTGCATATGCTGTAGAACCTGCTGGAGCAACAATGTTACAAGCCATCTTACAACCTGTGATTGTAATAGTAGCCTGGTTGTATGTAGCACCGATGATTCCACCGAGACATGCGTTAGATCCACCCTGTGCACCTGCGAGTTTGATATCAGAAACTACGTCACCGAAGCTCTCGCAGTTTGTGATAGGCTGAGCACCTGAAGCAACTGCAGAGATACCACCGATTGTAGATGTTGCCTGACCGTTCTGGAGATATACCTTTCCGCTGTTTACAGAATTCTTGACTGTTACACAACCACCTGAGATACCACCGATACGAGTCAAAGACTGACCCTTAGCAGTTACCGTACCTGTGTTTTCACAGTCTGAGATAGCCTTAGCGTTGTTGTTCTCCTTGTGTGGCCATCCTGAGATACCGCCGACACTGTTATTCGATCCCTTAGAGTCGCAATCGAAAGTCACATCACCAGAGTTGAGACAGTTCGAGATAGGAGAAGACACCTGATCTGAGTTGTAGTCACCACCTGTGATACCACCTACCTGAGCCACGAGGTTCTTAGAGAGAACTGCTCTGTCCTTAGTGATCCACTGAGCGAGGATATTACCGGAGTTAGTACAGTTAGAAACCGATCCCCATGAAGAAGCAGCAATACCTGCACAGCTCTGACGAACGTCAGTACCGTAGTAAGTAGCAGCGTTCTCGATATTGCCGAGGATAGAAGTTACGTTACCTGAGTTAGAGCAGTTGTCAGTATTACACTTGTACATATGACCGAACAAACCAGCTACGTTTGTAGAGTACTTAGTTGCAGAACCGCACTGTGCATACTTAAGGTTGTAACCTGCACGGAAGTAGATATCACCCTCGTTGTGGTTGTCAGTTACTGTCTGACCAGACCAGCCCATATAAGCTGCGATACCGCAGACACCTGTTCTCTGAACACCACCGTCAGCAGCGCCTTCAGAAGTCTCAGCGATGTAAGTGATGTCACCCTTGTTCACACAACCGGAAACCTGACCACCTGCGTAAGAAACGATACCGGAAGCAACCATCATGTTGGTGTTACCATGAGCCTTCACTGTTACGTTACCGTCATTTGTAGAATTGAGAATCTTAGCGTTAGAGTTAAGAGTTCCGACAACTCCTGTAAAGTAGAGTGATGTTGATGTAGCCTCATTGATGGTAATGGTCATGTTACCGATGTTATAGAGGTTCTCTGCAACAGCATTGGCACCTGTTACGCGACCTACGACACCTGCATAGTATGCATTCTGTGCTCCCTTAGGACCAGTGTAAGTGATGTTACCATAGTTCGAGCAGTTTGAGATGAAAGCGGTACAGTCACCACAGATAACACCTACATAAGCGTTGTTGACCTTGGTAGCGAGAGCAGGGATGGTTACATCAGCATAGTTCTCGATGCCAGAGATTGTTCCGGCATTAGAAGCTGTGATGAAGCCGAAGTGACCGTGCTCAGCTGGAAGTGCGAGTGTACAGCTTGAGTCGAGAACAAGGTTTGTAACCGAACCTGTTGCTGTCACCTTGTCGAACATAGGACCTGCAGGTGCCCAATTTGAGATTGTGCAACCCTGTCCGTCAAGAGCAACTGTAAGCTCAGGAACTGCAGGAAGTGTTACGCCTGCGAGGTCGATGTCACGGCTGATTCTATAGTTGTCTGTGATTTCACCTGCAGCAGCCTTGGTCATGAAGTCAACAAACTGCTGAGCAGACTTGATAACGAGTCCGTCCTCACCCTGAATGACCTTCATTGTTGCTGTGTACTCACCTGACTTTGCAGCCACTGTGATGACAGCCTCACGAACGAAGTCATTGTTAGGCTCGACTTCGAGGATCATGTATGAAGAAGCCTCAAAAGCCTCTGCTGAAGCTGGAGTAAGGGTAAGCCAGTCCTGGTCTACTGTTGCAACCCAGTCACGGTTACTCTTCACTCCGATAGTTGTGCGCTCACCACCGGCCTCGACATTGAGCACATCGTGATTGAGCACGATGGATGCCGGCTCGAGGTTCTTGTTGCAGGCAACACCTGCAACAGTAAGAACCACGATTGAGAGATATGATAAAATTCTTTTCATTTCTTAATCAGTTAAATTAGTTTACACCGTCAACATAACCTGGATTCTGGGTAAGGTTAGGGTTGAGCTCGCGCTGTGATGCCGGAATTGGCCAGAGATAGTCGCGTGCGTCATCCCAAAGTGTACCATAGTTTGTAGCTGCATAAGCAACGATGTAGCCTGATGTACCCTCTGAAAGTGTTACCTCTGAAACTGCTGTTCCAACCTTAAGCTTAACAACGTCACCTTCCTGAACGAACTGTACGTCAGCAACGCCGTCACCTGATGTGTCATAAGAACCAAGTCCCGGAATATATACACCGTGCCAAGGAACAACTGTCTGAAGACACTGCTTAGCCTCTTTCCAACGGAACATATCCCATGAGCGGTCTGGCTGCTCGAGTGCAAGCTCGATAGTTCTCTCACGACGGATCTCGAGGATAGCTGCCTTGAGGTCACCCTTCTCTACGTTAGGATAGCAAGACTCCATGTATGGGCAGACTGTAAGACCATCAAGCTTGAGATCCGGCATCTTGGCTCTTCTGCGGATCTTGTTGATAGACTTGTCGATGTCAGCCTGTGTAAGAGTTGCCTGACCAAGGGCTGCAAGCTCTGCCTTTGCCTCAGCGAAGTTGAGGTAAACCTCAGCTGCACGGAGAAGTGCCCAGTCTACGTCATCTGATGATGAGATACACTTAGAAGCCTCAGGAACGAACTTGATCGGAGAGTAACCTGTGTGTGATGAGAATGTACAAGGAGTAACCTTGTCAGCACCCTTCTGGATGTAACCAGGGCACATCACTGTCTGAGCAAGACGTGGGTCACGACCTGCAGTCTCCTCAAGATATCCCTTAGTCTGCCAGTCACCCTTGTCGGTGAAACGTGTTCCGTCTGCCATAAGGTAGTGGTTTACGAAACGACGTGTTACAGATGAACGACCGAAGTCTGTGCTGTAACCCATTGAGTGGAATACTGAGTATGCAGTGTCATAGTGACGTGCAAGAACAACTTCCTGAGTGATTGCATTGAGAGAAACGAAGAGGTCGCGGTAAGGAGTGTTACCTGTGCTGTAGAGTGAGAACGGAGCCTGATTGATGAAAGTCTCAGCGTACTCAACAGCCTTTGCAAGATACTTCGCTGCATCCTGCATTCCGTGATACTTGCGGAATGTTCCCTCATAGAGAGCTGCTCGAGATGCATATCCCATTGCTGCCCACTTAGTTACGCGAGTATTCATTGCCTCCCATGTACCAGGAAGGTTAGCGATTGCGAACTCGAAGTCCTCAAGAACTCTGTCCATTACATAACCTCTGTCATCGCGTGCCTTATAGATTTCAGGGTCTGTCGAACCGAGAACCTTGTCATAGTAAGGAACGTCACCGTATACACGCACAAGCTTGAAGTAGAAATATGCACGGAAGAATCTTCCGACTGCCTCATATTTCTTTACTACTGATGCGTCATCACACTGATCGAGGTGCTCGAGCATGTAGTTGATGTCACGAAGGTCAGTAAAAGACCAGCTCTGGGTCTGTGGGGTGCGGTTTCCGCTCACATAAGCAGAAACACCGTTGCTCATATACACATCCGTTGTAGAGCCATAGTCTGCGCTGAGGAGAATGTCCTTGTAGAACTGGTTGCTCCAAAGCATGAAATCTGACTCTGTCTTGAAGTAGTTCTCAGGCGAAACCTCATCCTCAGGCATGAGTGTAAGGTCGCAAGAGACAAATGAGAAGGATGCGAATGACAATATAGCCAATAACTTAAATATCTTTTTCATACTGTCTTCCTTTTAGAAATTAACGTTCAAGCCAAGGGTGAGGGTAAGTGGCATAGTGTAACCTACACCAGAGCCTGAATAGTAAGTACCTGTTGCTGCTGCAAGCTCAGGATCCACTGCCTTGCTGTACTTCTTGATAGGTGATGCATATGCAAGGTTCTCACCTGAGAAGTAGAAGCGGAGTGATGAGATGAACGCCTTCTTGAATGGCACTGTGTAACCGAAGGTAACGTTCTTGAGACGGAGGTAGTTAACCTTCTGGAGGTATCTGTCGTTCTTCTGTGCAAGAGGACCGCCACCGTAAGTCTGGATAGGACGAAGACGTGGGAAGTATCCGTCAGGATTCTCCTCTGTCCAGATGTTGTCCTTGTAGTCCTTAGAGATGAACGATGTCATAGTGTAGCTGTAGAGGTTCCAGAAACGGGTTGCACCGTAAACGTCCTCATTGTTAGCTGTAGGATACCAGTCACGCTTGCCGACGCCCTGGAGGAAGATCGAAAGGTCGAAGTTGTTCCAGTTGAAGTCGAAACGGAATGAGTAGTTGTAACGTGGAAGAGAGTTACCGATGATCATCATATCACCCGGATCATCTACTGTACCTGAACCGCTGTTGATGTAACCGTCACCGTTTCTGTCCTCGAACATTACGTCACCGGCCATAAGGTAGCCTGTTCCACCCGGTGCCATATTGTAGACACGCTGGTAAACGTTTGCCGCGTTATGTACTGCAAGCTGGTAAGCCGCAGCCTCTTCGTCTGACTTGAAGAGTCTTGGTACGTGGTAACCCCAGATCTCACCGAGTCTCTTGCCTACATAGTAGTTGCTGAAGAGCTTGTCAGGGTTGTTGAACTTGGTGATTACAGTGATGTAGTCTCCGAGGGTGGCAGTCACGCCATAGTAGAACGGCTTGTTACCAAGGTTGAACGAGTCCTTCCATGAAAGCTGGAGCTCCCATCCGTTTGTGCGGAGGTCTGCGCAGTTCTCAGTAGGAGTCGAAGCACCGTAAACACTTGGAAGAGTGAGTGACTGAGTAAGCATGTTCTCGGTCTTACGGATGAAGTAGTCTCCTGTGAAGTTCAATCTGTTGTTGAAGAACGAGAGGTCAAGACCGAAGTTCCATGTCTTTACAGTCTCCCAGGTAAGTCCTGATGACATAGGAGCAGTCACGTTAGAATACTTAGGCTTTCCTGTGTTATCGAAGAGGTAGCTGAGTGTACTTGTTGTGATTGTCTGAACATAGAGGTAGTTGCTTACCTGCTGGTTACCGAGAGCACCATAAGATACGCGGACCTTACCGTCTGAAAGCCAGTTCTCAGTACCGCTCATGAAGCCTTCCTTAGAGAATCTCCAACCTGCTGATGCAGATGGGAAGTAACCCCAACGGCTACCTGTTGCGAAACGTGATGTACCGTCAGCTCTCATTGAAGCCTCGAAGAGGTATTTCTCCTTGTAGTCATAGTTGACACGTGCGAAGAAACCGAGAGTCTTGTAGGCTGTGATGTCATGTGAGATCTGATAGTAAGTGTCATCCTTCACTGAGTTGAATGTAGAGAGGTCTGTATTACCTACTCCGAACTGGTCTACAGTAAGGTCTGTAGTACGTCTTGCCTCGAAGTTAGTACCTGCGAGGGCTGTGAAGTTGTGAGCCTTGTTCCAAGAGTTGGTGTATGAAATCACACCGTCCACACTGTGAGTAGTGTACTGATAATGTCTCTCACGATACTCGTCCTTTGAGTAAGAGACGTTCTCCTTGATAGAACCGATTGCATCCGAATACATAGAAGCATGGTTTCTATCCTCATAAAGACGGAAGAAGTTTGATATATTATAGGTAGCCTTGATGCTGAGTCCCTTCACCGGAGTAAGCTCGAGTGAGTTAGAGAGTGCAATCGTACGAGCGTGGATATCATGGAAGTTACCTTCTGCCATAGTGATCGGACCACGTCCCTTACCTACTCCGATACCTCTGATATCGTTAGGGAAGATTACGAATGTTCCGTCAGGGTTGAAAGGTACGAACTGTGGACCGAGAGCCTGGTCGAGAGCAGGGATTGTCATTGCCTCGTTTGTTGTTCCAGGATATCTCTGGTATACCTGATAGAGTGATGCGTTGGTTGTAAACTTAGCCCACTTGAAGAGCTGAGCATCAATCTTTGCACGGAAACCATAGTTCTGATATCTCTCCTTGTTTGCGATAGCCGGACCTGAAAGGAGACCTTCCTGATCGTGGAACTTACCGCTGATATAGTACTTCACAGCCTTGTTACCACCTGTGATAGAGAGGTCATGCTGCTGCTGGAAACGGTTGTTGTTGAACAAAGCCCTATACCAGTCAAAGTTACCATAGTAGTGGTAGTTACCGCTCTCATCAGCCACAACCCATGGACGCTCCGGGTTCTCTACGAGGTCGTAGCGACGTGCCTCGAGCTCTGCCCAGTCCTGCTCAGTGTACTTGAATGCGCTGTAACCGTAACGAGCATAGTAAACCTCATCAACAGCCTTAGCCCAGTCATAACCTGTGGTGATGAAGTCTGTAGGAGTTGTAGGCTGCACCCAACCGAATGAGTTTGCGTAAGTAACCTTTGTCTTACCTGCAGCACCTGACTTTGTAGTCACGAGGATCACACCGGCAGAAGCCTTTGCACCATAGACTGCAGATGCAGAAGCATCCTTGAGGACTGATACAGACTCGATATCGGCTGCATTAAGGTAAGTGAGGGAAATACCAGGAACACCATCGATGAGGATGAGTGGAGAACCACCGTTTACAGAAGGGACACCACGGATGTTGATGTCATGTCCTGCTACAGGGTTACCGGAACCTGTTGTGATGTTCATTGAAGGGTCAGCTCCCTGAAGGGCTGTCATAACGTTAGTTACAGGACGACGCTCGAGAGTCTCACCTGAGAGTGATGACACAGCACCTGTGACATTGAGCTTCTTCTGAGTTGCGTAACCCACAACCACAGTCTCCTGAAGCATTTCAGCATCCTCTGTGAGGACAATCTGGATATTGTTAGCTGATGTTACCTTTACAGACTGGTCTGTGTAACCGAGCATATATACCTGAAGTGTCTGACCTGGCTCAGCCTCGATAGAGAAGCGTCCGTCATAGTCGGTCATCGCACCTGCTTTTGTAGACATGTTCTGGATTGTAGCTCCGATAACAGGCTCGCCCTTATCATCAACTACACGACCAGAAACGTTTCTTGCCTGCTGTGCCTCGATCTGTGAATCGGCAGGAGCAGCATAAGAAACCGGGCTTACAAGCGCTCCTCCCATAAGGATGAGTGCTGCAGCCATTGCCTTATTGAAATTCATTTTTCTCATAATCGTGCCATTAATTATTTGAGTGCATAGTAAAGAGCTGCAGCCTCTGCCTCGCTCATAGGAGCATCGTAAAGACGTGCGATCACTACTTCACCATAGAATGATGCTTCACCCTTATCTGAACCAGATGGGTCAGCTCCGATACCGAACCAGCGCTTGTCAACTGATGTGTCATGGAACTTGAGGTCACCGGATGTATTGACTACGCCTTCGAGTTTACCGTCAACATAGATTGTCGAAGCACCCTTGGTCTTATCCCATGTACATACCACATGATAGTACTGGTTAGCAACTGGTACGATTGTACTCTTAGGAGACTTCCAGCCACCACCTACGTGTGTCTCGAACTGGATGAGACCGGTGTTAGCCTGGAGGCAGACTCCGATACCACCTGCCTGAGTTGAAGCGAATGGCTTAACCTGCTTCAGACCGTCTGTATAGGTCATAGGGTCATAATAAGTACAGAATACGAGCTCATAAGAGAAGCCGTCAGCAAGTTTCTTGGCAAAGTCAGAGCTTGTTGTGTAAGGAACATAGTAGTAACCTGCATCAAGATTTGAACGTGCGATCTGGCCGTTGTTGAATGTAGCTGCATAGAGACCATACTGAGATACGAGCTTAGTCTTGTTGTTTGCATCAAGACGGTCGTTCTTGACCTCCATCTTCATAGGTGAGTTGTCGACAGCTGCACCTGCCTCGTTGAATACAACGTCGAGGATAAGGTCAGTAGGAGCAGCAGCCGGTTTAACCTGGCTGATAGAGAGGTTTGCAAAGAGCTCAGGCTTGTCTGCTACTGTGAATACAAGAGATGCTGATCTGTTTGCACCTGACGTATTCTCAGGAACCGAGAATGTAATAGAGTTTGCAGAACGGGATACCTCGGTCAACCACTCAGCTGCTGTTTCTGCAGCGTAAGTCCAGTCTGTCTGGTTTGTAAGAACCTCAACAGTGAACTGCTCGCCATAAGGAGAAACAGATACTTCTGCCGGCCTGACCTCGATGTAAGGCTCCTGAATGTACTGAGTCACTGCAAATGCCTTCTGAAGTTTGTCGTTCATATAGAAAGATACAACAGCCTCACGGGTTGCTCCTGACTCATTCTCAGGTGCATTGAGCTGTACTGTTGTCTTTCCTGAGCCTCCCACTGTTGTGTTAAGGCTGTACTCGTCACATCCTGTGACTTCTGCTGACCATGAGGTTGTAGAAAGAACTGTAAAATCGACTGTCTGTGCGCGACCTTCGATCTCGATGTAACCGTCTTCAGTAGCCTCGGCCGGGCCGTTGACTCTGAAGATTGGAATACGTTCAGTCCATTCCGCAGTCTCGTCCTTGCAGGATTGCATCATAAGAGCCGCAGCTCCTGCAATCATTAAGATGAAAAAACGTTTCATATTGGTTAGACTAGTTAATGATTATAATATGTTTTAGTAATAAGAATTACCATTTATCTTCCTTGGTCATGTCCAGGAGCTTTCTCGGACGTGTCATGGTCTCTTCGTATACTCTTCCGAAGCGGTCTGTCACTTTGATCACGACTGTAGAAGTTGTCTGGCTTGTGCTTACTTCAAACATGTGTGCAGTATTTCCTGTAGGGAAGGTCATGCTTGTAGAGTTTGAGCTCATTCTACCCATATTGAAGAACACTGTATGGAGCGGATCCTTGGCCTCGATACGTGAAACCGAAAGTTTGGTTCCATTCTCAGTCACAGAAACATCCCACTCATCGTCATAGTCAAAGACGTTGATGAGAATCTTCTTGGTGCTGGTGGTATTGGCTGCCTTATCCCATCCGTTTGCATACTCCGAGAAGAATGCATCAGACACGTTCTTGCTGCTGCTTACAGGGCAGTAGAGTTCACGTGTGATCTGCGAATTCCTAAGGTCATATGCTCTGAACTGATATGACTCATTGCGCGACATCACCTTGTATCTCCATTTCACATCTGAGCCGTCGATATCGAAGACCTTATATCCAGATGGGCTTCCATCACCATTGAGGCGGCACTTATTCTTAGAATAATAACCTGTCCACCACCATGTTCCGCATACACCGGCAATATTGTGCTCCATCATCTTGGAGTTCATGATGTTGGTGTAGTTGGTGTGGGTATGTCCTGAGATGAAATGAACAATGTAGTCACTCAAGAGGGTCTCCACTTCTGTGCGCTGGGTTGCAGGCATCGCATAAGTGAATTTACCGTTTGACTGAGATCTGTTTGTCCAAGGAATATGAAGACCGAAGATGATGGTTGTACCCTTAGGCACGTTGGCAAGGTCACCCTTGAGCCATTTCATCTGATCATCTGTGAATCCCTCTGTGTAATCCTGTACATTGTTTCCTCCTGTATTCTTGAAGAGGGTGTTGTCCATCATGATATAATGGATATCTCCGATATTGAAGGAGTAGTAAAGAGGATTGAGGTTGTCACGGAAACCGGCTGCCGCGAGGAAGTCGTCAGCAATTGTAGGGTCGTTGTCGTGGTTTCCTGGTGAGCTGAAGATTGCAAGATCGAAGTCCGCAATATCTGCACGATAGTTCTTGAGCGAGTAATCGTTCTTGTACCAGTACTCATCCCAAGCCAAGTCACCGAGTCCTAAAGCATAGAGCTTGACCCCCTCACTTTTTGCTCTTATGATTTCAGCCTCGATGTCCGGCTTAAAATATTTCTTGAACTGATTCTTATCGTCTGTTCTGTTTGCAAGATGAGTATCCGACCACACGAGCAATCTGTGCTTTGTGTTTGCTTCAGGAGCAAGCACGAAGTTGTGGATTTCGTAAAGACTGCTCTTTGTCGATTTGAATCTACTGAAGAACTGAGGTACGGCCCTATCTACTGCAACGCAGTAATTCTTTGGTGTAGAAATAAATACAAATAGATTCTTACGATCCGAACGAAGATAGTAACGTCCCTGTGCATCTGTTGTGGTAACCAGTGCTCCATCTGAAACGGTTACTCCCGAGACCGGGTTGCCATCATAGTCCACTACTCGACCATAGGTTGTGTAGCCAGACTTCTTTTCAACTTCTCCTTCGTCTACGATCTTGACAAAGCAGGTTCCCTGAGTGGTTCTTCCACCTGCTTCTGCGACGACCTTACAGTTACCACCGATGAACTTGGTCGGAATTGTAAAGAATGCTCCTGTTTCGTCGTCTGCCTTTGTACATGTGAGTGTGAAGGTGACATTTGAGTCATGCACCATTGTAATGGTGATCTTGTCGCCAACCTTGAATCCCTTATATAAAAGATTCCATTCTCCCTGAAGAGGAATTTGAAGGTTCTCACCTTTTGAGATTGTACTGATGAATTTCGAGAAGGCCGCCGGAGCACCTGGCAACGACGGTTCGTCTTTTTCACCTCCCGGGGTTTCACCCGGCTCAATCTGCTCACCCGGCTGCTGCTCCGGAGTGCAGGAAGAGTTCATTAAACCTACCCCCCCCATGATGAAAATCATGAGGGTGCAGGTAAAGAATATGCTTAATTTACGTTTCATTACTTAACTGACATTTTAACCATGTACTCAGCAAGTGCCTGAGGCTGATCAAGTGTTGCAGAAAGAACGATGTGCTTTCCATCCTCACATGCCTCGAAGTAAGTGTATCCCTGCTCGTCAACAGTGACCTTACCAGGGACGCTCTTTGTAAAGAGCTCAGGTTTAAGGAGATAGATAACGCTTAGGATGTCCCAGCTTGGACGGTCGTAAGGCATAGGTCTGTAGAGTTTATAACCCTCTACTACCGGATTGAGACCTTCCCAACCAAGGTTCTTCTCAATCTCAGCACCAGGGAACATCACCTGCTTTCCGATCTCGAAAGGATTCTGGACGATCTTACCCGGCCACTCTGCGAAGACCTTGGTCATTGCAGGGATGTCGTTTATGACATTATACTCTGCACGCTTCTTCTCACCATAGCTACCTGCCATGATAGAGAGTGTTCTTGCCTTCTTTGCCACGAGCTCCTTACCTGTAAGTGGAGAGATCTCGTCAGCCGGGCTGTCGAGGAGCTGTGCGAGAGTTGTACCGAAACCGAGGGACACAAAACTGATAGATCCATCCTCAGCCTCTGCAAGAATCTTTCTGTAGAGAGCTACAGGCTCCGGATACACTCCACCCTTGCTCTCAGCAAAACCCATCTCGCATGGCTTTGCGGTATAGTCTTCATATGAGCTGTATTCCTTAACAGGAGTTACAGACATTGCAGCCTCAACCTCTGGTCTGCCATAATATGTGTTTACGATGTCCACATATCTTGCCGGAGTCTCAGACATCTTATGACAACCCACTGCAAGGAGTTCGATCTCGTTGTTATTTGCAGCCTTGAGAGCTACTGCAAGTGCAAGAGCGTCATCGATATCGTTACCCATGTCTGTGTCAATGATGACCTTGTGAGGGCCATCATATGCCTTTGGCGCTATTGTACAGCATGATGCTGCAAAGATTGCCAATGCTGAAAATATTGCAATTCTTTTCATATTCTCTGAATATTGTTTTCCAAGTTGATTAGTTTCCTGCTGCAATGATGAATCCGAGTCCGGCAATGAAGAGAACGAACATGACTCCAAGAAGAGCATAAACCTGCTTGTCGGCACCCTTGAACTCCTTCCAGATGAACACACCCCAGATTGCTGCGATAAGCGGTGCGCCCTGACCGAGTGCGTAGCTGATAGCTGCACCTGCCTTACCTGATGCAATGTAGCTGAATGCTGTACCGAGGCACCAGATTGCTCCACCGAGGATACCCACGAGGTGAGTCTTGCAGCTGCCGGCAAAATACTGCTTGTAAGTCACAGGCTCGCCAACGAAAGGCTTTTTCATTACGAGAGTATTGAATACGAAGTTGCTGAGGAGCACTCCGAGTGAGAAGATTACGATGGCTGTGTAAGGTGTCACCTTTCCTACTGCAGGAGCCGCAAAATTCTCGAGGTCCATTGAAGCTGCCACGAAGCGGTAGAAGAACGCCATGAGGGTACCTGCTACTGCTGCGAGGATGATTCCCTTGTTTGCACCAGCCTTCTTCTCGCTGCTGATCTTGCCAGATGCAACACCGTTGCAGATGATTGCCACTACGATGAGTGCAACTCCGATGAAGAGGAGTACCGGATTACCAGCTGGAGCGCCGATGTAGTTGATGATTGTTCCAAGTACGAGAGAGATACCTACTCCCAGAGGGAAGGCAACTGCAAGACCTGCGATACTTGTCGATGCCGAAAGAAGGATATTTGAAGCGTTAAAGATCACACCACCGAGGATGATGCTTCCGATAGCCTTGCCATTTGCCTGAGCAATGTCCTGAAGGAACGGACGACCTTCTGTTCCGAAGCTTCCCATTGTGAACGCGATGAGAAGAGCGAAGAGGACCATACCGATAACATAGTCCCAATAGAACAATTCATATCTCCAGCTCTTGGCTGCGAGTTTCTGTGAGTTACCCCAAGATCCCCAGCAAAGCATTGTAATAAAGCAGAATACAACTGCTAGCAGATAGCTATTAACGATAAACATAATTATGTGATTTAAAGGTTATTTCTGTATGGAATTGATTCTTGTGCGCCCATTTTCTGAACTGTAAGGGCAGATGCCGCTGTTGCAAACGCTGCAGCTTCCCTGAGTGTCTTGCCTTCGCTGAGAGCCACCGCAAGTCCTCCGCAGAAGGTGTCTCCGGCAGCAGTTGTGTCCACTGCGTTGACCTTGTGGGAAGGAGTGAAGAAGGTTCCCTCTTTGGTGAATCCCATCGAGCCCTTGCTACCCATTGTCATGATGATGTCACCAACTCCCTTTGCCCTGAGCGCATCTGCTGCCTTCTGAGCCGACTCCTCATCATTGACAGGAACACCGGTGTAGAATTCAGACTCTGTCTGGTTCGGTGTCATCAAATCGATGTACCGGAAGATTTCTTCAGGAAGTGCACAAGCCGGCGCAGGATTGAGGATTACATAAGATCCTGCCTCGTGAGCAATCTTTGCAGCAAGAACCACTGACTCTACCGGAATCTCATTCTGAAGCACGAGAATCGCGCTATCTCGGATGAGTTCTGCATTAGCCTCGATGTCAGCCGGAGTAAGATCGCCGTTTGCTCCTGTCGCCACAGAGATGCAATTCTCAGCATTTCCATCAACAAGGATGAGCGCAACACCTGACGGCTTGTCGCTTCTTAGCACATAGCTGACATCCATTCCTTCCTTCTTGTAGCTCTCTACTGCATTGTCGCCAAAAATGTCATTTCCGACCTTGCATACGAAAGTCACGTCTCCTCCAAGACGTTTTGCTGCCACGGCCTGGTTTGCACCCTTGCCACCTGCACCCATCTTGAACTCACCTCCGATCACGGTTTCACCCGGACGCGGAATCGTAGGAGACTTTACTGTCATATCGGTATTGCTGCTACCGATTACGAGAATTTTAGATGATGATTTCATAAATATTGAAGGTTATTATTTTCGTGTTTCGGTGTTTAGTTATGCAATTTATGCATCAGCCGGATTGTGCCCCTTCTTTTCTCAGACTTTTTTTGACAAAAGACCCAAAATTCTATGACAATTTTTTGCGCAACCTGATGCGAAAACGTTTGCATAAACTTTTTTGAATTAATCCAATCTTTATATATTTGTTGTGACGACTAAAGCGAAATAACTATGAAAGAAACGCTCTCATCCATCTCTCAACGTACTGGATTCTCGATTACCACTATTTCCAGAGTGTTAAGCGGCAAGGCAGAAAAGCATAGAATCAGCAAGGACACAATAGAAAAAGTTCTTAAAGATGCGAGAGAACACAACTACTCTCCTTCACTTATTGCGCAAAGCTTGCGCACAAACAAGACCAATACAATCGGACTTCTTCTTCCTTCTCTTTCCAACCCGTACTTCGCAGAAGTGGCAAGTGTCATCATCTCCGAAGTCCATCGTCACAACTATACTACCGTCGTGATAGACACGATGGAGGATGAGAAGATTTTCAATGACAGCGCCTCTCTCCTGCTGTCAAGAAGGGTGGATGGCATAATCGCAGTCCCTTGCGGAACTGACTGCTCATTGATAGAAAGCATAAACGATAATTACCTCCCCGTTGTCCTGATAGACAGATATTACGACAATTCACACCTTTGCTTCGTGACGACCAACAATCACAAAGGCGGACTTCTTGCCACCCGCCATCTGATAGGGATGGGACACAAGAAAATTGCCTGCATCCAGGGAACCGTATCCTCAAATCCTAGCAAGGAAAGAGTGAGAGGCTACAAGGAAGCCATGATCGAAGAGGGATATAAAGAGAATATATGCATAGTAGGAAACGAGTTCTCGATCCAGAACGGCTATCTCGAAACCAAGCTGCTCCTGGAGTCTGATACGCCTCCGACTGCCATATTCACCCTTAGCAACACCATCACCCTCGGCGCACTGAAGGCCATAAAGGAGGCTTCTCTGAAGATTCCTCAGGACATTTCGCTGCTGTCATTTGACAACTACAGCTATATGGACTATATGGAACCGCCGATCACACGAATCAGCCAGCCGACTGAGGACATGGGAAAGCTGGCAACAAAAATATTGTTCGACAGGATAGAATCCGTGCCGAACAACATTTCTCAGCTCAAACTGTCACCGTCTCTCATTGCAAAAGAGAGCGTGGGAAGCATTTAATCTATTTCTTTGAAGATCTTGCAGTCTTTGAAGTCTTTCCTGCCTTGCGTGCCTTACGCTTGGATTCCTGAATGGCCTTGCGGACCTTCTCTTTGCGCGCAGCCTTGTTGATGCCGACTGTGACGTTGTCGAACGAGCCGTCTTCACCCTTGATGAATGACGTGCCGCGACCGTGCTCATATTCTATTCTGTCATAGAGACGATCCTCTGAACCATCCTCAAGAAGCTCATAGTCAAGGAGTTTCTGCTCAAGATTGGTCTTCTTTACACGAATTCGCACCGGATCGCCAAGATTATATACAACTCTCGAACGCCTTCCCACCAGTCTGTAATGGTCCGCATCGAATTCGAAGAAATCACTCTTGATATCCCTGAGCGGAACCATACCTTCAATCATCGTAGGCTCCACCTCCACATACATTCCCCACTCGGTAAGACCCGAGACATGACCTCCGAAGACATAGCCCACCTTATCCTGCATAAACTCCACGAGCTTGTACTTGATGCTGGCTCTTTCTGCCTCGGCAGCTACAACCTCACGCTCGGACGCGTGCTTGCAGAGCTTGTCATAGACGTCCTTCCTTGCAGACTCCCCGCCTTCGAGGTAGCTTGCAAGAAGCCTGTGCACGAGCATGTCCGGATAACGTCGGATAGGCGATGTGAAATGTGTATAATATTTGAAGGCAAGACCGTAGTGACCAAGATTTTCTGTATCATAACGAGCCTTTGCCATTGTTCTCAGCGAGAGAAGTTCGATTGCATTATATTCCGGAGTATCCTTTGCAGCAGCAAAAAGGCTGTTAAGCTCTTTAGAAATCTCCTTTCCTGTGCTTGTCGAACCCATCTTGTAGCCGAAATTGCCTATGAAATTGCGAAGAGCCTCGACCTTTTCCTGATTAGGTTCATCATGAACACGATAGACGAAGGTCTTTGCCTGCTTCCTCGCACCCTTCTGCGCAGCACCCGGAGCACCCTTGCAACCTGTAGCGACAAACTCAGCGACGGTCCTGTTTGCGAGAAGCATGAACTCCTCTATGAGCCAGTTGGCTTCCTTTGTAACCTTCTGATACACATTGACAGGATGACCCTTTTCATCGACCTCCACCTTCATTTCCGGACGTTCGAAGCTGATGGCTCCTGCCGCGAATCTTTTCTTACGGAGCTTTGAAGCTAGACCGTGAAGGATAAGGACCGCATCCTTGATGTCCGCAGGCACACCCTCGTGCTCTGCCTCAGGGGCATCGATAATCTTCTGAGCATCCTCGTATGCAAATCTATAGTCTGAATATATAGCTGTCTTTCCGAACCACTGACCTACAATCCTGCCGAGGGGTGTAAGTTCAAAAACTGCCGAGAATGTGAGTTTTTCTTCGTTCGGACGTAGCGAGCACACCTTGTTACAGAGCTTCTCCGGAAGCATAGGAACCGTTCTGTCCACAAGATAGACTGATGTTCCGCGGCTTCTTGCCTCCTCATCAACGAGAGAGCCGGGACGGACATAATGGGTTACGTCCGCGATGTGTACTCCTACCTCATAATTACCGTTTTCCAGTTTTTTGAACGAAAGCGCGTCATCAAAGTCCTTTGCATCTGCTGGGTCGATGGTAAAGGTCAGGGTGTTCCTGAAATCCACACGTCCCTTGAGATCTTCTTCGGTTATATCCTCCGATATCGCGTCTGCAGCATTAGCCACAGCTGATTCGAATCTGTAAGGAAGTCCATATTCTGCAAGGATTGCATGCATTTCGGTGTCGTTTTCGCCTGGATCGCCGAGCACGTCGACGATATGTCCCACAGGGACTGATTCTCCGCGAGGCCAATCATCAACAACAGCAGCCACCTTCATTCCGCTTACCACGGTAAGTTCCCTGCGGCCGTAGCCGTCTTCTCCCAGCTGATGGACATTATGAACTGCATACTGATTGTCCCCTATCGGCTTAAGCCATCCTGTCTCATCTTTCGGTTGGGCCAGAGACTGACTCTTGCCGGCGTGCTTACGATAGCGTTCCTTGTCGGTCTTAGCAAACGGAATTGCTATATCATAAGGCATAAAACGGCTCTGCATAAGCACCCAAGCCTGATTTCCGACAACATGAAGAATTCCGATAAACGGCCTTGGAGAACGCTCGAGAATCTCTATCACCTCACCCTCGCGTCTATGGTCATCCGTCTTTTCGCGAGTCACTGTCACGCGTACGGTGTCACCATTCAGCGCACCCCTGGTCTTTGACGCCTTCACAAAGACATCATCACCATCCTCAACTATGATGAATGCAAAGCCTTCTCGGGTCATCTGCACTCTTCCGGTCACCACCGGAAACACCTTCTTCGGCTGCTTTCCGCGTGATCTGCCGTTTCTTTTCTTTCTTGACATATTACTTTATTCTGCTCAATATATCCTTTGGCACATAGAACTTGCCGTCCACCCTCATATACACTGTCTGAACAGGCAGTTCATATCTCTTTCCGTCACATTCAAAATATGACCTCCATCCCGGAATCACAATTTCCTTGCCCTCATGGTTCACGATAAGTTTCGGGCAATCCTTGTCTTCCACAAGCTTACAGTCCATTCCCTCGAAAACCTTCGTATGATCCACGAAATATTCGTCGCTGAGTTCGAGGAGAGACTTCTTGAGGCCGAGAGCCTTACAGATGTACTGGTTCACCTGAACATTGGTCACGATTCCTGTTGGAACCTGTCCTTTAGGATGATATGCAGCCAGGAACACATCTTCTCCTGTGTGACTTCCTGATGAATAACCGAAGGCAGCATGGTCAGACATAATATTGGCGATTGCCTTGAAAAGATTCTCAGAATCAACCACTTCCATATAGTGTCCCTCTTCCTTCTTCTGATTCATCACGAGAGAGTCGTACTCCTTGTCTGTAAGTTCAAGTCCTGTCCACTCCTTGAAGATAGGTCTGATTTCCTCAGGCTTGCAGTCGCGAAGAAGTTCTGTAAGTCTGTCAGCGGATGCCCTGAAGTTCTTCATTTCGCCATATGCCTTATCCAGACCCTTGCGGTAGCCCTTGCTATAACCGAACTTGCCGAGAGTCACGCCTGATGTTCCGTGGTCAGGGAGCACTACTACTGTTGTGTTGCCGTCCTTCTTTGCGAAGTCCATTGCGGCTCCCACCGCTCTGTCGAATGCAAGGAATTCAGAAACGATGCCGGCAGGATCTGTTGCATGTGCCGCAAAGTCCACCTGGCTGCCCTCAACCATAAGCACGAATCCATCCTTGTCTCTTGAAAGAAGTTCAATCGCTTTTCTAGTCATTTCCTCGAGAGACGGTTCCTTGGAAGGGTCTCTGTCGATATCGTAAGACATGTCGCTTTCCGCAAAGAGAGCCCAGACTTTGTCGCCCTTATAGTTTCTGAAGGCTTCAATATCGTTCTTGATGTAATCAATACCCTTTTCTGCAAAGATTTTCTTTGCTTCATCATTGATTCGCTTGTTTCCGCTGCCGAACACAAGATCCAGTCCTGACGATGCCATCTGATAGGTAATGATTCTGCTGTCATTGCGGTCGTCAGTATGTGTGACACACGCAGCAGGGGTAGCATGATAATATTTTGTAGTCACCACAAGTCCGGTAGACTTGCCTTTTGTCAGACGTCCTGCTTCCATTGCAGTAACTATAGGCTGATAGGTCCTGCTTCCGTCAAGTTTGTAAATATCCTGCTCGGGATCAAGATGAGGATATACCGATATGTAGCTTGCCTTGCTTGAGACTCCGGTCATTACAGTCGACATCGCTGCCGCAGAGCAGGACATCGGGCTGTTGGAGCTGCTTGTCTCCACGAGGCCGCAGATGTAGTCGCTGAGGTTCAGATCATAGTTGACGTCTGTAACATATCTCTGATACCACCTGGCCGCAGAAAGGACTCCGTTTGAGGTTCCATCCGGAACCATTATGATGACATTCTTTGTGGGCTTTACTTTTTCAGGAAAATTGCCGGCGAAAGCCACTGCCGAGATGCACATAAAGAGTGCGATATTAATTATCTTTTTCATATCCGCATTTTTTACAATCTACAAAATTAAAAAACTTGAAGGAAAATAAAGAAATTTGATGCATATAATTTCGTATCTTTGCGGCGCTTTGACAAAGTCAGGCAATGAAATTGAATTAATTAAGAAAATTTGAATATATGGACAAGAAAGTACTTTTGATGATCCTCGACGGATGGGGCGAGGGCAGACAGGATGAGTCTAACGTAATCTACGCTCAGGGAGCTCCTTACATCGAGAGCCTCCGCAAGAACTATCCAATGAGCACTCTCAAGGCTTGCGGCGAGGCTGTGGGTCTTCCTGAGGGACAGATGGGTAACTCTGAGGTGGGTCACCTCAACCTTGGTGCTGGTCGCGTGGTTTACCAGGACCTTGTGAAGATCAACATTGCAGCTCGTGAGCACAAGTTCCTCCAGAACGCAGAGATCAAGGCTGCTTACGACTATGTAAAGGCTAACAACAAGCAGCTCCACCTCATGGGTCTTGCTTCAATGGGTGGCGTTCACAGCTCACTCGAGCATGTCTATGAGTTCCTCAACGTGGCTAAGGAATATGGCCTAAAGGATGTGTTCGTACACTGCTTCATGGATGGTCGCGACACTGATCCTAAGAGCGGAAAGGGCTTTGTAGCTGATCTTGAGGCTGCTATGGCTGCTTCTACAGGTAAGGTTGCTTCTGTTTGCGGTCGTTTCTATGCTATGGACCGTGACAAGAGATGGGAGCGCGTAAAGGAGGCTTATGACCTTCTCGTTGAGGGCAAGGGAGTTCACGCAACTTCAGCAACTGAGGCTATCCAGGCTTCTTACGACGAGGGTGTTACCGACGAGTTCATCAAGCCTATCGCCATCACTGGTGCAGACGGTCAGCCGCTCACTACTATCCAGGAGGGCGATGCTGTCATCTTCTTCAACTTCCGTAACGACCGCGCACGCGAGCTCACTGCAGCCCTCACTCAGCAGGATATGCCTGAGGCTGGAATGCACACTCTTCCGCTTTACTTCTGCTGTCTTACTCCGTACGATGCTTCATTCACTGGAGTTCACATCCTTTTCGACAAGGAGAATGTTCAGGAGACTCTCGGAGAGGTGGTTTCAAAGGCTGGCAAGAAGCAGCTCCGTATCGCAGAGACAGAGAAATATGCTCACGTAACCTTCTTCTTCAACGGTGGTGCAGAGGCGCTTTTCGAGAACGAGGACAGAATCCTTGTAAACTCTCCTAAGGTTGCAACTTACGACCTTCAGCCGGAGATGAGCGCTCCAGAAGTTACCGAGAAGCTTGTTGAGGCTATCAACACAGGTCGCAACGACCTCATCATCCTCAACTTCGCTAACGGCGATATGATCGGCCACACCGGTATCTACGAAGCAATCCGCAAGGCTGTGACTGCAGTTGACACATGCGTTGAGAAGGTAGTAGAGGCTGCAAAGGCTATGGGATATGCAATCCTCATCACTGCAGACCATGGTAACGCAGACTATGCTGTCAACGAGGACGGTACTCCTAACACAGCTCACTCACTCAACGATGTTCCTTTCATCGTAGTAAACGCTGACGTTGAGTCTGTAAAGAACGGTAAGCTCGCTGACGTAGCTCCTACCATCCTCAAGCTGATGGGTATCGAGCAGCCAGCTGCAATGACTGGCGAGGCGCTGGTGTAAAGTTAAACAAAGATTCAGATCATAAAGAAATGAAGATCAAAAGTTTTGTACTGACCGTACTTGCGACCTCCCTCGCATTGTGTGTCGCTTCCTGTACCAAACCGGAAAACGGAAAGACAGACAACCCGGGAACGGGAAACACTCCGACTGAGCCAGAGCTCCCATTGGAGTTCACAGTGATCGGTGACTCATATTCTACATATGAAGGATGGAACAATGCCAACAACAACGGTTTTGCAGTCTATTATCCAAAAACATCTGTCCCTGATGTCACTGACGTTTCTCACACTTGGTGGCACCAGCTTCATTCTACAGATGAGTTTGAACTTGAGAAACTCAACACATATTCAGGTTCTGTCATAAGCTACCGCAAGGGCGATGTACTGCAGCAGGGAGACAAGAGATCCTTCCTCGCAAGACTAACAAGAGCTGACATGGGCAATCCTGATGTCATCCTGATTTTTGGAGGAACCAATGACTCATGGCATAACACTGATGCAGACCTTGGCGAATACAAGTATGAGGGCATAGTACAGAATGATCTGTCGCATTTCCGCCCTGCATTTGCATGGCTGCTGATTTCATTGCAGAAGAACTACCCGAAGGCTAAGATCTACAACATCACCAACTCTGGAAGAGGCGGCATGGATGTCGGCGGTCTTACTCAGGGAGTAGCTGATTCGATGGAGGAAATCTGCAAGCATTTCAACATTCCTAACATCGTGCTTCCTTCGTCTTTGGATGCAGGCAAGACAAGCAGACATCCTAACAAGGCAGGAATGAAGATAATCTTTGATGAGGTTTATGCTCAGCTGAAGAAAGATCTTCTTTAATAGTAGATTCAGATTACAACACGTGGCCACTTTGCAAAAGTTTCAGCAGAGTGGCCACATTGTTTTGTCTGTGCGTCCGTATCAAATATTTCTGCAAATACATAAAATTCGACAATAATATGCTATCTTGCAGTGTCGTAGCATATGAAAGGAATGAAGAAATATATACTGAGCATATTGCTGATAGTTGCAGGAGCAGCTATTGGAACGGAATCCGCAGCACAGGCGGGAGTGAGCAAGTGGGTGAATCCGTTTGTGGGATCGAGCAATTATGGCACAACCAATCCCGGAGCGGTGTGCCCCAATGGAATGATGTCCGCCACTCCGTTCAACGTAATGGGCTCGGAGCTGAACAGATACGATAAGGACAAGCGCTGGTGGTCGACACCTTACACCAGCGACAACAAGTATTTCACAGGCTTCTCGCATGTCAATCTGAGCGGCGTCGGCTGCCCTGAGGTAGGCCTCGCCCTCACAATGCCGACAAGCGGAGAACTCATAGTCGATTACACAAGATACGGCTCGGAATACACTGACGAAACAGCCGGACCAGGCTACTACAGCTGCAAGCTCACAGCATACGACATAAAAGCTGAGGTCAGCGCAACCTGTCGCACAAGCATCGAGAGATACACTTTTCCAGGAGGCACAGGCAACATCCTCGTAAACTTCGGAGAGGGACTCACCAATGAAACCGGCGCATGGATCAGAAAGGTCAGCGACACCGAAATCGAAGGTATGAGACTGGCCGGAACCTTCTGCTATAACTCTCAGGCTGTCTTCCCCGTATACTTCGCAATACGTATAAACAAGAAGTCCGAAAGCAATGGATTCTGGAAGAAGCAGCCGCTGATGAAGGGCCCGGAGACTATGTGGTGTGCAGATGACGGAACTTACAAGATCTACAAGAAATATGGCCGCGAGATTGCTGGAGACGATATCGGCTACTGGTGGTCATTCGACACAGCAGAGGGCGAAAGCATTGAACTTCAGATGGGAGTTTCGTTTGTAAGTTGCGCCAATGCCTGGGAGAATCTTAATGCAGAGCAGGATGGATTTGATTTCGAAAAAGTTCGTTCGGAGGCTGCGGCAGTCTGGGAAGAGCACCTCGGCAGAATCAAGGTGGAAGGCGGCACTGAGAAAGACAAGGAGGTGTTCTATACCGCTCTATATCACACACTTATCCATCCAAGCATCCTGAATGATGTGAACGGAGAATACCCGTTGATGGAAAATGACGGTGTGGGCAGGACGCCTGAAGGTCAGAACAGATACACAGTCTTCTCGCTATGGGATACCTACAGAAACCTCCATCAGCTCCTGACCCTTGTCTATCCGGAAAAACAGATCGATATGGTCCGCTCGATGGTGGACATATACAAGGAGTGGGGCTGGATGCCTAAGTGGGAGCTATTCGGACGCGAGACCTTCACAATGGAGGGTGATCCGGCCATTCCGGTCATCGCAGACACATGGCAGAAGGGTATCCGAGACTTTGACATCGACGCGGCTTATGCTGCATTCGTAAAATCAGCAACTACCCCGGGCAAAGACAACCTGATGCGCCCGGATATTGACCCTTATCTTGAAAAGGGCTATGTGCCTCTTGGGATGTATGCAGCAGACTTTTCTGGAGACAATTCGGTCTCACACGCATTGGAATACTATATCGCGGACTATGCTCTATCCCTTCTTTCTGAAGAACTCGGACACGTGGAAGATGCTGAAAGATTCCTCGCACAGTCACTCAAATACAAGCAGTACTACTGCCCCGATTATGGCACATTCAGACCA
This sequence comes from Candidatus Cryptobacteroides sp., assembly GCA_045126915.1. GTDB lineage: Bacteria > Bacteroidota > Bacteroidia > Bacteroidales > UBA932 > Cryptobacteroides. The sequence goes on along the minus strand of JBGVPH010000039.1, from coordinate 52,278 downwards.
ATTCTAAAAGACGGTACCTTCCTCGAGCCTTTCAATCCTCGTCAGGGTGAAAACTTCGAGCCTGTGCCGGGATTTCACGAAGGAAGCGCATGGAACTACACCTTCTACGTGCCTCATGACATAGAAGGACTGGCTAAACTGATGGGAGGCAGGAAGGCCTTTGTTCAGAAGCTCAAGAAGGTGTTTGACGAGGGATTATACGACCCTGCAAACGAGCCGGACATAGCATATGCTTATCTGTTCAGCAGATTCAAGGGCGAAGAATGGAGGACTCAGAAGACAGTCCATGAACTGCTCGACAAATACTACTCAAACCGTCCTAACGGCATCCCGGGCAACGACGACACCGGAACAATGTCCGCATGGGCGATATTCTCTATGATGGGCTTCTATCCGGACTGTCCGGGCAAAGCGGAATACACGCTCACGGCCCCACGTTTCGACAAGATAGAAATAAAACTCGCCCCCGAATATTGCGAGGGCGAGAATAAACTTGTCATCATGTCCAAGTGCAGAAATTCCGAAGAGGGCTGGAAGAGGATACGCTCCATCAAGACAGGAGGCAAACCTCATCAGTCATTCCGCATCTGCCACAAGGACCTTATAAAAAGCGGACTGCTGGAATTCAAATGATAAGGAACTGCCATCAAAGTTATTGATGACAGCTGAAAGGTCCGTCAATCTGCTTGACACGACACTCGAAATCTGTGTCATCAAGCACATAAACATAGAACTCCGAACCACCCTCCTTCACGCGGATCACAACGTGGCCGTTGCGAGAGCGCATCTTTGCAACTTCATATGGATAGACCTCTGCAGTCTTAGGGTGAATGTTGGTAAAGTACCAGTTCTTATCCTCGTCAGTTCCGTAAGATGCCCATGCCTTCTGGAATGCCTGATTAGAGTTTGAAGCATATGACAAGCCTTCGCAAGTCCAGCTGTGACCCATGTCTGGCTGATGGTCGTAGAAGCTCTGGCTTACGACAACCTTAGGCTGGTAGATCTTCATGCTGGTAGCAGACATTGTGTCCCAAGAGAAATGGTGATGAGACTTCATTGCCTCAATCTTCTTGTTTATAGACTTGGCAAGGTTGTTCTCAATCTTGGTGTTAGCACCTGCATCACCGCTTGTGAGATAGTCGAACTCACCGTATGACATAAGGAATGATATAGAGTTTCCATTCTCCGCAGGAATCGATTCCCCATACGGGTCGATTGATTCGCTTCCATTCCAATATTCACCGTTCGCTGCATTGATCAGAATCTGAAAGTCAGAATATGCTCCTGGATTCTTAACCATTTTCAACTGATCGGTAGAACCCACAACAGACTTCTCAGCAGACATCACCTTGTTATTGATAGCCCAATTGACAAATTTTTTATAATGCCCAGTTCCGGATGTCACATTTGAACCAGTTGTTGTAATTTCATCATATTCAGGATAGATTCTATCTATAATCTTGTCAAATGGAACCTCCTCATACAAGGCAGTCACGCCTGTAAGAATATGTTCATTCTCTTCATGCATTGTATCTCGATACCCAGTAAATGTTCCCACATGGTCACCGTGAAAATGCGTCACAAGCATATAATCCAGCGAGGTCTGATTCTGAGGAAGGTTCTTCTTGATATATTCCGCATAAACCTTGTATGCACGTACATTCTGGTTAGGTTTAGGATCCACTCTCGGATGAGATCCGCCATCAGGAGCAATCTCACCGGCATCAACGCAAAGAGATGTGCCATCAGGCATGATGAAGAATGTGCATTCTCCACGACCTGAATTGATGGCGTGGATGTCAAGGCAGCCTTCCTCCCATGCAGGAAGAGGCATTCCCACCACAGCATCGAACGGACCACGTTCCTGCAGCAGAACATCCCCTGGAACCGACTCCTGTTCCACAAGAACAGGGCGGATACATCCTCCTGCAGCATTTGAAAGAGTACATGTAAAGCTGTATCCGTCGTCCTTGGTCTCCCCACCTGCTGTAAAGCCATATTTAGGCAAATTGGATCCCTCAAACCAAAGAGATGTGGCACATTGAGAATGAGCCTTTCCATAAGTTTCATGAGCAGGATTTCCGAATGTGGATGAACGATAGAAAGCTTGTGACCCCTGATTTATCACGATGTTGTTTTTGGTATTGCTTCTTCTGCCGGCAAAAGGAAGGAACAGTCCAGATTCGAGGTCTGCATCAGTGAAAGTCACCTCCTTGTTGCTGCGAGTCACATCTCCCTGAGGAGTCGTGTAGAGATAGCCATACACGGTGTGACCATCTTTCACATATTTTCCATACTGAAAGGAAGCCTTGCTGTCAGTAGGGTGAGAAAGCGCACTCAGAACTGCTTTCTTTGGCATGCAGTACTTTCCTTTCGATGCCCAGAATGCAACGTCGCCGGCAAGGTTTCCGTTTGTGCCATTCAGGTTATAAATACTGTTATTGCTCTTGTCCAATGCACTTGAGAATCTTGCTTCACCTGTCAATTCAGTCAGGTTGGCAGGATTTGACTTGCCTGTTCCGTCCGGATTCTTTTCATTTACATATCCCCAGAAGACCTTGCAGGAAATATCATAATTGGCAGTCACAGGCACAAGTCTTCCCGAACGGTAACTTGATTGACGGCCGATTCCTCCCCAAGCATAGACATCAAAACAGGTATTATTGTCATAAGTGTATTCAGTTGTCCCCTGATTCCAATTGATATATTTCCACTGTTCATCGTGAAGTCCCCAACCATCCTGAAAGCCGTCATCTATTCCGGCCTCTTTCTGATGCCATGCATTGGAAGCATCGCGAACAAGATTACCTTTTGCCCACTTGACGCCGCAGACCTTGACAAAATCCTTACGCAGGTTTTCTCTGTCGAGATCCCACTCCGGCATCACGACATACTGACCAGCCTTCAAAGCAGCAGACTTTATATTCCTCTCGGTTCCCTCAATGATGTCCCCATCTCCATCTACAAGATAAACCTGAAGCCCAGAGTAGCTTCCTGCTGGAAGAGAGAAGAATACAGGCACAGCGCTGTCATACCCGGTCTTATAAGGAAACGACACCTTAAGTGCTTTTGAAGAATAATTTGAGGTGATCACTCCATCCACTGACTCTCCTGCCAGATTCTGCGACTCTGACTTCAAGACCATTCCGGCAGCATAAGCAGGCACATCAGTCAAGGTAAACTTCAGTACACCATTGACGTGGCTGAAACTTGCAGATGGTTTGTCATTTATCAGAGACAGTTTTCCTTTCATTAGCACTGGCACAGTACCGTCGTTAATCAGAGCATTAACATTCGGAAGGTCTATAACAGCCTCACCTTTGTCTGAAATCACATATGCATAGGCAGAAGGGAAAATGATTTCTGCTCCCTCGATAGCAGACACCGGAATCTCAGACGTAAAGACTCCACTTTCAGCTCCGCTTCCCGAAGAAAGAACAAACTCAACAAAATGTTTGGCAGACATATCCCAAACAGCAATCTTGTCACCGTCCGACCAGGTACATTTGCCTGAATTCTCATCAACAGCTACCTTCGTCTGAGGCAGACTGACTGTAATCTCGGTAATGCCAGCAACTCCCGAAGATTCCACAATCCCCTCCTTTACACATCCCGCAACAGCAGACAGACAAACCAACAGCTTGAATAATCTTTTCATTTATCGTTAATTTTTCAATATTTATAAAACCTTGAATCCCGCCTCCAACGTAGCTTCGCTGCTATCTCCTACCCAGACAGTGAAACCTCCTTTTTCCAAAGCAAAAGTCATATCTTCACGGCAAAACGCCATATCCTCAGGAGTAATCACAAACTCTATTTCCGCAGTCTCGCCTCTTTTGAGGAATACACGTTCAAAACCCTTCAACTCGCGGACAGGACGAGTTGTAGAGGCGACATCGTCACGCAGATACAGCTGGGCCACAGTCGCGCCATCGGCACCACCGACATTTGAGACCCTTACCTTTACATGCACTTCCTCACCGGCATGAACCTCAGGAGTAAGGACTTCAAGCGAATCATAACGGAACTCCGTGTAGCTCAAGCCATAGCCGAAACAGTAAAGCGGAGTGTTCGGAGTAAAAAGATAGCAGGACTGGAAGGATTTGGATATATTATCCAATGACTTCAGACCGATGCCGGTTGCAGGGCGTCCTGTATTCTTATGATTATATCTTATCGGAATCTGACCATCACATCGAGGAAAACACATCGTAAGATGTCCGGATGGAGAGTGATCGCCGCTCACAAGGTCTGCAACTGCATTTCCACCCTCTGTTCCCGGATGCCACACGAGCAGAAGTGCATCGATATCATCAATCACAGACTCAAGAGCCATAGGACGCCCTGTAGTAAGCAGCACGACCACTGGCTTTCCTGCCTTCTTGACTGCTGCAAGCAGATCCTTCTGACACTGAGGAAGTTCCACGGAAGTCACAGAAGCCGCCTCACCGCTGAGATGACCATGGAATCCCAAGACAAGGACAGCCACATCAGCATTCCTCGCCGCACGTACGGCATCCGAGATACCTCCATCTACAGGAGTGAACACATCGCATCCCTGCACAACGCTCACACGGGACGGGAATCTAGCATTGAAACCTTCCTCTATCGTAACCGTACGGTCATAATCCCTGAATGCTGTCCAGGAACCGATCATCGCCCTTGGAGTCGAAGCGAACGGACCTATAAGGGCAATCTTCTCACCTGAATCCAGAGGAAGAACATCATTCTCATTCTTGAGAAGCACCATCGATTCACGAGCAAGCTTCCGCGAATGTTCAAAGGCCGCCTGGCTGTTTATCGCCTTGGCATACCTCTGCGCACCGCCATATCTGAAAGGGTCATCAAAAAGACCCAGATTATATTTCACAAGCAGAATCCTGCGGCACATCTCATCAATGGAAGCCTCTGAAATCAGGCCTTCAGATACAAGATCTTCTCCATGATTGAGGTAAGTGCCTGTGACCATCTCCATGTCAAGATGAGCCCTCAGAGCCTTGAACGCCGCCTCTTTGGCATCCGCAGCCACTCCGTGAGCAATCAGCTCAGTTACAGCCTTGTAGTCAGACACCACGAAACCATCAAACCCAAGTTCATCCTTAAGAAGTTTCTTGAGCAGCCACTCATTCGCAGATGCAGGAATCGCGTTGAAATCGTTGAATGAAGTCATCACTGTCGCCGCACCGGCTTCTATAGCTGCCTTATAAGGAGGAAGATATCTGTCTCTGAACATGCGCTCCGACATGTCGACAGTGTTGTAGTCCCTGCCAGCCTCCGGAGCTCCATATGCGGCAAAATGCTTCACACAGGCAAGAATCGAGGTGCTGTCGGACAAGTCTTTTCCCTGGTATCCCTCAACCATTGCAGCGGCAATTTTCGCCCCAAGATAAGGGTCTTCTCCAGCGCCCTCTGACACACGACCCCAACGAGGATCTGCAGAGACATCGCACATTGGAGAAAAAGTCCACGCAATACCCATTGCAGCAGCCTCAACAGCAGCCAGTTCCGCGGATTTTCTTATCGCGTCCATATCCCATGAACAGGATGAGGCAAGATTTATCGGGAAAAGGACATTACAGCCATGAATCACATCGTGTCCGAATAGGATCGGAATTCCAAGCCTCGAACTGTCGACAGCCAGACGCTGAAGAGATTCAATCTCCTGAGGTGTCTTGACGTTCAGGATCGAGCCAACCTCACCTGCTCTGATCAGGGCATCAAGGTCCACCGGTTCACCTTCAGGACCAGTCACGACCCCTGTCTGCGGTACAAACTGACTCATCTGTCCAAGCTTTTCACGCAAGGTCATACGGTCCATCAGGTCATCGACGAAAATCTCCGCCTCCGTCTTCCGGGCACATCCGCCGAACAGACAACCTAAGAAGAATATTACGAATACTTTTCTCATGAGCAAAAACGTTAAAGAAGCGGCATGAAATAACCACCGACTACCGACCTGGCTATGAACATACAGAACTCCGGCTTATCGGTGTAGAACCAGTCGGACATAGGCACACGGTCGACTGTCTCGTTGTAGAATTTCCACAAAGGTTCCACCAAGGCATTGAAATCCTCGCGTGACTGAGCCATTGAAGCAGTCCAGATGATCCAGTCTGACTTTGTGTAGGTCGAACGGCTGTCAAGAGGAAGGCCCCACTCATTCACCTTGGTCTTGTAATAGGCGTAATCCTTTTTCATTATCTCCTGCGGGAACACATTCAGGCTAAGAAGGCTGTCCCAGACAAGATTGTATTTCTGACTCCATGTGTCAGGACGGTCGAATGTCAGACGGTAGTGATCGCCGTCATCAGCCATCTTCTCCCACTCAGAGGCAAGACTGCGTGCAAGAGCCATATATTTCTCAGACGCTTCCTTTTCCCCAAGCATGTCTGCCATACGGGCATATGAGGCAATGCCTAGAATCGCCTTAACAGAAAGGTTCGCATTATGAGCAAGATGCCCGGCGAAGTCATCTGTACAGAGCTGATTTTCAGGATCAAGACCGAACTGCGAAAGGTAGTCTGCCCAGATGGTCATCACATTCCAATGTACGCGGGCATACGCAGGTGAATCTTCAAAGAAGCATACCGCAGCCGCACCTATGAGCATGTTCCCAGCCTCTTCCACAGGCATATCCTCAGGATAGGTCTGCCCGTTGGCAAGAGGATAGGTTCCCATATCATGGGCTGGGAAGGGCTTGGTCCAACGGCCACTCTCACTGTAGTGAAAGATATGGTTCATAAGAGCTCTGGCGAGTTCTGTATTGTATTTCAGGAATATTGGAAGCGAAGGATAGGTTATATCAACAGTTCCGATAGATCCGTTGCTGTTGTTTTCCTTGGAAAGGAACATAAGAAATCCTTCCGGTGCCACCACCAGCTTGTGTGCAGAAATTGCCTGACGGTAGGCAAGGGCACAAAGATCCGCATATTTCTGACCTCCGGCCTGCACTGCCTCAGTCATAAGCTTGAGATCGAATTCCGAAGCTCTCTCAGACAGGCGGCGGTAGTCCTTCAAGGCAACTTCAAACTGGCTCTCGATGGTTACATCACCGGTTCTATTCCAATACGGACGAAGATTCTCTCCAAAATATTGAACTGAATACAGATCATCATAACCGATCATGAATTTTCCCTTTGCTTTCCTTGAGGATCCAAGGTTACGGACAAAGGCCATATCTCCTTCCTCAGAAACAAGTGCCTGAGTGTCCGACTCTTCTGCAACAAGATAGAATGAGCCCCAGTTGATGCGGTCATCATCACCCTTCTTGCCGAGAATATTCTGATCCACGCTTGATGCCTTGAGATATAGAAGTCCATTGCTGCTGAAGGTCTGAGAAAGAGTTTCCTCGTTGCCGTAGAAGTTCACAGTCCATGCAGGAGATGCTTCAAGACTTATCTTCACATCGTGCTTTACCCCATCCAAGGAGCTGACCTCGTAAGAAATGTAGTTCACAGGTCTGGAAACCAGATCAAGATCATCAAGGAAAAGCGGTGCGAGGAAACTTACTGAAAGTTCCACGGGACCACAGGTAAAGCCATACCGGGTCTGCATAGGCTGCACATCTGCATAGAGCTGCTCGGCAGTCATTTCCCGACGCATCTGCATAGGGAGTTTTTCCACAAGCGCAACATCGAACTGAGCACTTCCTCTAGGATTAGTCACAACGGCGGCAATCACGTTCTTTCCAGAGACGAGCGAAGCTGTGACATCATCTGCAAGCCTGATGTATTCGCCGGAATATTTCTTAGTGTCATCGACCACGGCAATGCCGTTGACATAAACGGTAGCATATTCATTTGCTGTGAGATACAGATACATATCTCTTCCAGCAAAAGACTCGTCCAACTGAACCTCTCTTCTCACCCACACTTGCGGACCTTCCCAGTCAGTGTGGATCATAGGACGCTTTGAAGGCGAACCGAAAGCTCCTTCACCAACGACCCATGATGAATCGTCATAACCCCTCTCCATCCATCTGCCGGAAGGACGCGAGAGCATATATGAGGCCGGCCAACCGGTCTGATCGGAAGCTCGTGCAATGAATCTGTTGCGCGGACTCTGCTTTCCAAGGAAGCGATATGGAACGCCGTCAACAGTCAACATGCCTATCAGATTATGCTCCGCTCCGGTCCAATGGGTCACAGGAGCATCAAAGAGTCTGTCTGCTGCCGACCAGGCCGAAGTGAATGGGTCGATGGTCACCAACGGATATGCCGGCGCTCGAAGTGTGTTTTTAACGATATGGATATCACTCGTACAGGCAGCAAGCATTGCTACTGCCGCGAATATTGAAATAAGATGCTTCATTATGTATGATTAAAATTCCACGATGCGCACCGATATCCGTCCTACTTCAAAATCGTCCGAGGATTCGGTCACATTGAATACCGGAAGTTTTTCCGGAAGGATAAGCTGATACTGCATCTGACGCATTTCATCAGCAGCGATTTCGAACTCCTGATCTGAAAGGGTAACCTTTGCTTTTCCCTTGAACTCCATTTCAAGATAGATTGCTCCGAACTGTACTGGAGGCATTTCCGAGCATACGCAGAGGGCCTTCTTGAGGCCTCTTTCTCCCCTGCCCCTTACGAGCTTCACACTCTCGCCCTGACCATACCAATCCGGTGCAATAAGGTCGGTAGAGACATAGTCAATGTCCGCATTGTTGATCTTGTCGAAACGGTCAAAGCTGTCGGCATGAGATTCTGTCTCAAGTCCTGCAGCCTTGGCTTTAGCTACATTTTCAGCAAATGCCTCATTATCATAGCGTTTGCTGCAGATGGCCATCACGATATCTCCCTTCTGCATGATGTCCTCCCAGGTAGTCTGATAGAGGATTCCCATAAGCTTCACATCGTCTACACCGAGAGTGTCACGGATCACTCTGTTGGCAAAATTGTTCGATGTGATGATATAGTTGCCGCGTCCCATTATCGAGTCTGCACATTCCATAAGGTCGAGATAGTGACGACCCGTGGCATCGTACTCCTTTGGCTCAATGAAAGGAAGGAGGCCCAGTTCCTTGCATAGTTTCAGATGCTCCTCCAAGGTTGCAATCTGCGTCCTTGCTTGAAGATTATCAGTCCTTATTATAAAATCCTCCTTGAGTTGCCTTGCGGTAAAATCTCTTACCCTCAAGGCATGCTCAACTTTATTGCCATCCTTGTCGAGCAGCCAAGGTCTCAGACCATAGCCGTGAATGGCCATAGGGATGCTGTCCTTGGACAGGCACACATCAAGCTCGATAGTCTGGAATCCGGCACGAGCCGCATATCGGATTGCTTCAAGGGAATTCTCCCCTGCGATTGTCCTCCTGCAGCTGTAGCCCATATGGGCTATAAACTTGCGGTTGTGCTCTGTTTTTGGAGCACAACCTGCAAGAATTAAAATAAATAAGACTGTAAGTCTGTAAAAGTTCCTCATTACTTATGACAACTGAAAGGTCCGTCAATCTGCTTTACTTTGTACTTACTGTCTGTGTCGTCAAGCACATAGACATAGAACTCGGAACCACCATCTTTTACACGAATAACAACGTGACCATTGCGAGAGCGCATCTTTGCAACTTCACCTGGATAGACCTCTGCAGTCTTAGGGTGAATGTTGGTAAAGTACCAGTTCTTGTCCTCGTCAGTTCCATACGATTTCCATGCATTCTGGAATGCCTGATTAGAGCTTGAAGCATATGACAAGCCTCCGCAAGTCCAGCTGTGACCCATGTCTGGCTGATGGTCGTAGAAGCTCTGGCTTACAACAACCTTAGGCTGGTAGATCTTCATGCTGGTAGCAGACATTGTGTCCCAAGAGAAATGGTGATGAGACTTCATTGCCTCGATCTTCTTGTTGATAGACTTGGCAAGGTTGTTCTCTATCTTGGTGTTAGCGCCTGCATCACCGCTTGTGAGATAGTCGAACTCACCGTATGACATAAGGAATGATATAGAGTTTCCATTCTCTGCAGGAATCGATTCCCCATACGGGTCGATTGATTCGCTTCCGTTCCAATATTCACCGTTGACAGCATTGATCTGGACCTTGAAAGTAGGATACTTTGCAGCATCATTTACTAGCTTGACCTGAGTAGTAGATCCGTTCTTCGCACGTTCCACTCTGAGCCCCTTTGCGCTGCGAGCCCAATAGATAAAGTTTGCATATGAATCAAAACCACTCGAATAACTCTTACCAGTTTCTCTCACAAAAGCATAATCCTTATCATTTGATGAATAAGCTCTGTCGATCATCTTGTCAAACGGAACCATATCATACAGGGCCATGATACCGGTCTGACGCCAAGTCAGACCTGTCCTGGTAATCTCATTGTATGCAGTCTCCGTCGGCGTACCGAAATGATCATTATGGAAATGGGTCATGAGCATATAGTCCATGTATGACACACTTCCAGGAAGGAAGTACTTGATATAGTCACCATAGACTCTGTATGGACGTGTGTTGGCATTTGGCCTCTGCTCCACCCTCGAATGTTCTCCACTATTGACAGCGAGTTCTCCCGCATCACAACAGAGGGTTGTTCCGTCAGGCATTATGAAGAATGTGCATTCTCCACGACCTGAATTGATGGCATGGATGTCAAGACAGCCTTCCGCCCATGGAGAAAGCGGCTTGCCGATCTCGTTGTCGAAAGGTCCGCGAACATCTTCCACAGGTGGGGTATCAGTACCACCTCCGGTGCCAGCATTGCCACCGTTTCCTCCGGTGCCGGTTCCACCTCCCTGGATCTTGTTTTCTTCACCGCAAGAGAGCAGCAGCGCAGACGCTACCACTCCCATTAATAAATATCTGAATCTTGTCATTTATTTATCCTCATTTTTACTCTGCAATCACTGGACGGATTGAAAAGCCAGCAGCACCAGACCAAGCAGAATTCTTATTTGAACCATTGGCATCCCAAGCATCATATCTCTTGAGAGATGGAGTGTTTGAATAGTATGCACAATAGTACTTAACTCCCGAACTGTTTGTCTTTATATACTTGGCCGAACGATATGCCATCTGCTTTCTCTGGTTAATTACTATAGCGTCCTCTGTTTCAGCTGTACGGCCTGCATATGGCAAGAACATACCTGTCTCAAGGTCTGCCGCAGTAAACTCGCGGTTCTGATTTGCTGTAGCATCTTCCTGTCTTGTGTAGCCAAGATCAGGACATCTGAACAGACAGCCCCATACTTTCACACCATCAACCACGCACCAGCCTGGTATCTTGGATGCCTGATTATGGATGGATGTCATCTCATCAAAAGAAGGCACCTTGTATTTACCTTTGGTTGCCCAGAATGCAAGGTCTCCATACAATGCAGGAGCATCTGTTCCCTCTGAAGCGAATCTTGCATCACCTGTTACCTCAACGGTAGCACCCTGATCAGAGAAGATCTTGCCGGAAATCTCTTTAGCTTCCGTTGCAGGCACAGACTTGACATAATTATTGATATCATATGACCATTTTCCGATACCTCCGAAATTGAAATGATCGAACTGCGCAGATGTTCTTGAAATTCTCATTTCAGATACGGTATCCGGATCGTAAACATAATCTTTTCCTGAAACGGTACTTGACATTACATCATAGCCATAGTACTCCCACTGCTCTGGAGCAAGATGCCATCCTGGCTGATTTCCTTCTACAGAAACAGATGAATCATAACGAAGATTTCCTTTCGCCCACTTGACGCCCATAATATTTATATAGTCCTTGCGGAGCTCTTCCTTGTTGAAGTCTATGCGAGGCATGATAATGAACTGGTCAAGACCTACTGTTGCATCGCCTGTAAAGTTCTTTCTTGAGCCTTCGATCTCCGTGCCGTCACCATCTACAAGATACACATACTTAGGAACTGACGAATGAGCGATTGCAGAATAAAGAACTATATCGTTTGAGTTATCCTTAGGATCAGCTGTATATCCGGTCTTGTATGGGAAAGATGTCTTGATTGTGACCGCTGTTCCTGTCTTGATGACATTACCACCCTCATCTACAGTGTCCGGTCTCTTTGAATAGAGGCAGAAACCTGCAGCATATGCAGGAATGTCATGAAGAGTGAACTTCATTACTGAAGCATTGTACTCAAGATTGGAAGCAAGAGTTCCATCCGGATTAGTCACAACATCACCTACGAGATATACGGGAACTGAATCAGCATCATATACATATTCTCTAACCAATGAGTTCTTGCCTGCCTCAGACATAGAAGATGCTGGATAAACAGCTTCTGCACTTACATATTCTGCAGGCAATTCACTTGCAGTAATGAACTTTGCAGAACCGTCCCCGTACAATCCGTTATAAGTAAACTCGATTTTCTCACCAGCTGTAGGCTCATTCTCTTCATCTACTGCTGATGCGAAGAAGATCGCTATCTTGTCGCCATTCTGCCATGTGCAGACACCTGTCTGCTCTGCAATAGCCGCCTTGGTTGTGGGAACTGTAACACGGATTTCAGTAACTCCTTCATTGAAGTCAAAAGGATTCTCAGAAGCAGGCTGCTGCTCCTTTGCACATGCCATTGCCAGAAGAGCAACGGCGGCCATCATAAAGATATTTCTTTTCATAATGTCTCTCCTTTTAATTGCTACTCTTCCCATCCCCATGGATTGTCCTGACCACTAACTACATCCATTGGGTCTACCCAAATTCCTTGTTTGTCTCCACTGGCACAAAGGATTCCTTCTGCCAGGATGTTGATCGAGTCTACCCTTGGTGACTCGTAGTTGATTTTGTGTTTCAGTGTTTTCATATAAGTTGTATTGTTGTTATTTGCAGTAATATGGTCCGTAGATGCCCTTGACCTTATATTCCATATTTGTGTCGTCGAGCATATAAACATAGAAGCTATCTCCTCCCGGGAGAACTCTTAGCACCACGTGTCCGCGTGCAGCCTTGACTCTTGCGAGGGTTTCCGGATCGTCAGCATATGTGCTGTCGTGATAGTTTGTAAGGAACACATCCCTGTCCTTACCGTCTTCAGTACCGACAGAGAGTACATTCTTCATTGTCTCCGGCCAAGGCTGGTGACCATAGAAGCTCTGATTGATTACCACCTGAGGTCGGAAGATTTCGAGCATCTCCGGAGTCATTGTGTGCCAGCTCATGTGGTGATGTCCCTTCATTGCCTCGATTTCACGGCCGATGGCACGTGCAACAGGCTTCTCGACTCTTCCGTTATTGCCGGCATCGCCAGCTGTGAACCAGTCGAACTTTCCATAAGATACCATGAAGCCTATAGATGCACCGTTTTCACGAGCCTCCTTGTCGCCCCAGCAGTACTTAGCCTCACCGTTATCCCAGACATAACCGCTTGTGTGCCAGTTGAATATCTTGAATTCAGGATATTTAGACGGTTTCTTTACCAGAGTTATCTGACTGTCGGTTCCAAGCTCGAACTTCTCTACAGGAACGCCATCGCGCTCAGACACTGCATGAACGAATTTTCCCCAGTTGGCAGTACCTTTAAGTCCATCAAAGCCATACTCCGGATAAGTTCTGTCGATGATCTTTGCATAAGGAATCTCATCATAGATCGCTGTCATTCCGGAAAGGACATAACCCAGATCAGACACTGCATAGTCCTTCTCCATTCGACCCATATGGTCCATATGGTAGTGCGAAAGGACAGCATAATCAATCTTGAAATCGCCACCCATCGCCTCCTTCATATAGGCAGTGTAAACCTTATATGGACGGGTAAGAGTGTCCGGTTTCTGATCCACCATAGGGTACTTCGCTCCACCAGTGTGGAACTCTCCGGCATCCACTAGCATGGTGGTTCCGTCAGGCAGGATATAGAACACACATTCACCACGTCCTGAGTTGATGTGGTGAATGTCAAGGTAGCCGTCCTCCCATTTTGGAAGCGGCTTTCCTACCTCTGCCTCAAAAGGCTGATTGCTGCAGGAGCTAAAAAGCCCCAGCAGCAATACAAAAAGCCAATTAAAGTTTATTGTGATTCTAGATGTTTTCCGGATCATAGGCATCATTTACAACTGGTCTGATAAGGAAGCCGGCAGCAGTGTCATATGCTGAACCGATGGTTGATTGCCATGTGATAGACGTACCTGCAATATGCATTGCCTGTGCATACCAACGGTGTTCTCCCTTTGCTCCGGAAGTACATTCTCCGTCACCGATAAATGTAGTTGTACGGTATGTACCCTGAACACGTCCCTGGATTACTATGTTGGATGATGAATTGTTACGACGTCCTGACTTAGGAAGGAAAAGGCCTTTGGCAATTTCCTCAGGAGTAAATTTCCTTTCTGTAGTGACAATTGTTCCAGCAACCTGACCGTCAATAGGGTTTGTGAAAAGGAATCCCCATACCTTGAAGTCCTTCGAATCGTCAAAGTCCTTGGTCTCTATCCAACCTGCCTGAATGTATGCATCTGTAGTGAGCTTAAGCATCTCCTCATATGTAGGAGTGCGGTAAGCACCGCGTGATGCCCAGTATGCAAGGTCGCCCCAGACCTCTGAATTGTTTGATGTAAAGGTTCCTGAGTTTGCCCAACGATCATTTCCTTCAGCAACAGCAGTTCCTTCGATATCCTTATAAATCTTTGCAGAGATGTCAAAGTCAGAGCTATTCTTAGGCTTCATCCAGTTGCCCTCAGAGTAATAGCGGGCATTACGGGCAAGGGCACCAAGGTTGAAATGCTCGAACTGTGATGCAGTGTTTGTATAACGCATCTCGGTAGCCTTAGCAGGATCGTAGGTGTATGTCTTGTTGGAAACTGTGCTTGTCTCGATGTCATAGCAGAAGCCATGCCACTGGGATGGAGCAATTCTCCATCCCTCCTGCATACCTTTCTGCTCGCTTCCTTCCTTAGCCTGGAGGTTTCCGAGAGCCCACTTGATGCCAGCAACTTCGATGAATTTCACATCCACCGGCTCATACTTGACAGGAAGATCCTCAAGAGCTGCTGTCAAAGATGTGTTGATTGCACGTGGAAGGTTTACCTTTGAAGGATTGATCACCTGCTCAAGGAGCTGATTGTCCTGCTCGTCAAAGAGTTTGACAGTGATTGCCTCATATTCATAAACCGGCATGTTGACTGTAAAGGAAAGTGTGGTTGCAGGAGAAGGTGTAGCCACCTTGAGTTCCTGTGATCCGTTAGCTGCAACAAGACCTTCAGTGCTTGTAATGTCCATCGAGAGACGGCCGCCAAGTGACTTTCCGTCAGCAGAAAGAGTAAGATAAGCTGCTGATGAAGGATAGTTTGAAAGCTTGAAGGTAGGACGCGCCATCACATGGTTGAACTTGATTTCCCAAGAGTCTGCAACGTTTGCAACCATCACTCCGTTGTAAGCGATATCATCTGTAGAATACTCCACAGGGGTCTTGAGCGTGAGAGTCTCTCCCTCAAGCGCTACTACAGCTGATGCCGGCCACACTGCAACTGTACCGAGAGTCTTGCCCTCAGGGATATTACCTGTAAAGATTGCTCTCTTTGTGTCTCCAGTACCATTGAGAACAAACTCAACGAATGAGCCGTCTGAGCAGGCAACTGCAATCTTGTCACCTTCGCTCCAAAGTCCGTGTCCCGCAAGGTCGATTACCATTCTGGTAGTCAGATCCTCGATTGAGGCACAGAGGTTAACTGTTCCTGAGCGATAGAGAGTCGTGTCAGGAGCAAATTCCTCTTCCTTATTTGTGCAGGCAACTGCAAGAAGGGCAGCAGCCAATGCAAATATTATCTTTTTCATATCTTCCTTTCTATTAATATCCAGGGTTATTATTCTCGAAGCCGATAGCTGGGTTGGTGTTCATCTCAGTGTAAGGCATCGGCCAAAGCTCATCCTTGCCTGTCTGGAACTTCATTGAATATTTGAGTTTTCTCATATTGAACTCGTCGCCTTCATTCCATGTCGATGACTCATCATATTTCACTGTCCAGTTCTCATCAATGATAGGCTTGGCATTAGGAAGGACATAACCTACGTTACTGCCACCCTGAGTGAAGCTTGGAGCATAGACTGGTCCATCGATAACTTCTGCAGCAATACCCCAGCGACGGATATCGAACCAACGGAAACCCTCGCAGCAGAGCTCAACCTTACGCTCATAACGGAGAGCTGAGCGAAGCTCCTCGCGTGTTGTGCCGGTAACTTTTGGCATATTAACACGTGCTCTTACCTGATTGATGTTGTCAGCTGCGCGCTTGAGGTCTCCTCCTGCCCACTCGATGTTAGCCTCAGCATCGATAAGAAGAAGCTCTGCATAACGCATGAGAGGAACATCAAGTTCGTCCTCATAGCTTGTGCTTGTCACCGAACCATAGTAACGTGGATCAGCATACTTACGCCATACATATCCTCCAGGACCCATTTCCTGGTTAGGACCATACTGGTACTTGTTTGCTGAAGGAACGTCATTGTTAGTCACCACCGCACCTGTGTTATAGTCCTTAAGCTTATTGTCTTTAGAATAAGTAGAGAACTGGATTCCCATCAGACGGGTGTTAGGACGCGCACAATAAAGGTCGAGACGTGGGTCACGGTTCTTCCAAGGATTTGACGGATCGAAGAGAGGCGACACTGTGATAGCCTTTCCGTCAGTGCACTGGAATGTGTCCATAAGAGACTGTGAAGGGCTGAAATATGACGCACCGTTGTGAGTACGTGGAGAGAAGGTATACGCAGCCGCATGAGTGTTAGATGCAGCAAATACATCAAACTGAATTCCCCACATCCACTCTTTTGAGTTCTTCTCACCATCGAAACCGAAGAGAGGAGTTGCAGTAGGCTCACCTACTGTGTGATCTGCATAATAAGTACAATCAAGTGGAGTAAGGCTGTAGATTCCCTTTGAAAGTTCCATAGCAATCTTCGAGCATCTTGCAGCTTCCTCGAAAAGTCCCCAGTTGAGGGCAATACGAGCCTTGAGAGTGTAAGCAGCAGCTCTACCGAGACGGGCATGTCCCCAAGTTGCATAGTCCCATGCTACAGGGAGATGATTGAGGAGTTCATCCGACATTTCGCTGAGAAGTCTTGCAGTCACCTGCTCACGCGGCATTCTAGGATATGCATAGTCATCGAGTGTAAGACAATGATCGATGAAAGGAATCGCACCATAGTGCTGACATCCGAGGTCATAGATGTAAGCGCGGAGACAGATGAGCTCAGCCTTGAACTGCCAGTAAGTCTCTTCATCTGCAATCTTTCCCTTAAGGTTGTCAAGGTTATCAAGCACGAGGTGAATACGGCCTGCGGTCTTGTAGATCCTTTCGTAAAGATATCCTACGATAGCATGCTCGGAAGTTGCTGTAGAATTCAGCAGCTTGGTGTACTTTGTATCACCTGAACGCACCGTTCCGATATCAGTCATCATATCCATCACACGCACAGGGAACGGAGAGTACTGCTGCGTGCTGTTAGCGAGGTTCTTGTAAGAGACCAGCACTCCTGCCAAAGCCTCTTCCTCACTTGCTGGGAAGGTTCCTGTAGAAGGACCGTTAAGCGGGAATCTGTCAAGCGAACATCCGGTGAGGACGGCAGACAGACAGATTGCCATATATATAAATTTCTTTTTCATAATGAGTTCCTGTTTAGAATTTAAGCTCAACACCGAATGTATATGTACTTACGAGAGGGTAGTTGTTTGCAACTGATCCTGTAACGACACCGTCACCGCTTGAGCGGAATGTGTTCTCAGGGTCATAACCTGCATAATAATCACTGAATGTGAGGAGGTTGGTTGCATTAGCAAAGAACATAAGTCCTTTGACCTTCATCTTCTTGACTACGTTCTTTGGAAGTGCGTAGCTGAGCTGGAGGTTCTTGAGACGGAGATATGCCGCATTTCCCATCCAGTATGAAGATGTTACGGTGTTGTTTGTCGAAGTCATCGACATTCTTGGGAACTTGCCGTTAGGAGTCTCAGGAGTCCAACGGTCAAGATGTTCCTTTCTGTAGGTACCACCCTGTACGTTAGGCTGAGTGTAGTAGCTGCTGATGTATGCGTCAGCCATTCCTACGCCCTGGAACTGCGCGCTGAGGTTGAGACCCTTCCAGCCGAAGTTGAGGGTAAGACCATATGTGTAACGAGGAATCGCACTACCGATGATCTGCTTGTCGTTGTCGTCAATCTTGTTGTCGCACACGCCTTCTGCATTTGGAAGATCCTCATAAAGGAGGTCACCAGGCTGTACAGGAAGACCGTACTGTGTGAAGCCAGCATCATTGAGCTGATCTGCGTGCTCCTGTGTGCGGATCATTCCGATACACTTGAGACCATAGAATGAGTTTACTGAAGTACCCTCCTGGTTACGGATCACGCCGCTTCCTCCGGTAGTACCCTTCATGTCAATGATCTTGTTGATTACGTCAGAGATGTTGGCATCAACTCCGAAGCTGAAGTCTCCCCAGTTATCATGGTATCCAACACCGAGTTCCCAACCGACATTTCTTACTACACCCGCATTCTGGAATGGTGCAGAAAGACCGATTGTCGAAGGAATGTCAAGCTTCATAAGGATGCCGTAGGTGGTCTTGTAGTACCAGTCTGCAGTCACATTGAACTTGTTCCAGAGAACAGCATCGATACCTACGTCGTACATTTCTGAAGTCTCCCATGTGATATCCTTATTAGCCATTCCGTTAAGACCTACGATAGGGTAGATGATTCCGTTGGCTGCCATAGATGAGATGGTGAGTGACTGGATGGTAGGATAGTAGTCAGAGCCGATGTTCTGGTTACCGAGAGTACCATATGAAGCACGTACCTTAAGTTCTGTAAGGGTGTTCTTGACATTAAGCATGAAAGGCTCCTCTGTCACACGCCATGCTGCTGAGAATGATGGGAAGACACCCCATCTGTTACCTGGTGCAAAACGCGATGAACCGTCAAAACGAACGTTTGCCTCGAAAAGATAACGCTCTTTGTAGTTGTAGTTGAAACGTCCGAAGAATGACTGGAGAGCCCACTGGCTGCGTGAACCGCCTGTCTGCTTGAATTCATCATCCGCACCGGCATCAATTGTCTGATACTCTGGATATGCGTAGTTTGAACGCTCTGCGCTCAAGGTCTGATGATCCAAAGTCTCGCGTGAAGCACCGAGAAGGAGCTTGAAGTCATGAACCTTGTTGAAGCTATGATGGAACGCAGCTGTAAACTGATAGTTTCCATAGTAGCTCTGAGAAATTCCATGATGGAGGCTGTTGCGCTCTGCATTGGTTGCGTTCGAGATTGTTCCGTAAGCATCTGAGTGGTACTCGATGAGGTCTACGAATGTGTGGTTTGTGTTATACTCGAAACGTGGAGCGAACTTACCCTCGAGAGTGAGCCATTTTGTTGGCTTATAGGTGAGGGATGCCGCTGCATTGAGCTTGAGGTTGCGCTTCTTGACGCTACCACCGACACCCTTCTCGATAACAGGAAGGATATTCACTGTACCGCCTGAGAATGGAGCATAGCTTCCGTCTGACCACTCAGCAAGCATGAGCGGGTCACGTGCATTTGCAAAGTTGAACACGCCTCCCTGGCTGCTGAGAGAGTTCTTCAATCCGTATGAAGCAGAAATATCAAGTCGGAAAGTGAGCTTCTCGTGAAGCTTCACGTCCATATTGTTTCTGAAATTGAAACGTTGGAAGTCTGTATACTTGATGATGGCGTTCTGGTCAAAGTAGCTGAAAGATGTCATAACCTTCACCTTGTCCGAGCTTGTGGTCATTGTGAGAGAGTGGTTATGAGTGAAGCCGTCACCAGTGATGAGTCTCTTCTGCCAATCGATCATAGGATAGTTGTCAGGATCGAGCCAGTGGTTCATACGATAGTTGTCGATGTACTTCTGTTCGTAGATTGGAGCACCACCGTCATTTACGTTAGACTCGTTATAGAGCATCATGTATTCCTCTACAGAGACATTCTCCGGCATTGTAGTAGGAGTCTGCCAGCCGACATAACCACGGTAAGTGACTGAAGAGTGACCTTCCTTACCACGCTTTGTTGTGATGAGGATGACACCATTCGCAGCACGTGAACCGTAGATTGCAGATGACGCAGCATCCTTGAGCACAGAAATCTTGTCGATTGTTGTAGGGTCAAGGGCGTTCATGTCACCTTCGATACCGTCGATGAGAATGAGTGGAGCAGCGCTTGACTGACCGAATGTTCCGAGACCGCGGACACGGATGTTCGCAGAGTCGGCACCAGGCTCACCTCCGTATGTGGTTACTGTCACACCCGGAGCCATACCCTGCAGGGCAGTAGATGCCTGCACGATAGGACGATTATTGAGCTGCTCTGTGGAAACTGAGGATACCGAACCGGTGAGATTCACCTTCTTCTGAGTGTCGTAACCGACTACGACGGTCTCCTCGAGGAAATTTGTATCTGGATCAAGATTGATGAAATAAACGGCCTGATCCGTTACCGTTACAGACTTGGTCTGGAATCCCATGAACGAGATCAGAAGGACCTGTCCTTTTTCTGCAGAAATAGTAAATTCACCTTTCTCATCGGCCATTGTTCCGATGGAGGTTCCTTCGATCTGCACTGCTGCGCCAGCGAGAGGATAGTTATCCTGGTCACTGACCGTACCTTTTAATGTAAAAGGTTTAGCTGAAGCCGCCCCCCCCATCAGCACTAAAACAAGTGCAAGGATGAGGCCTTTCAGATTGTTGTTAAAAATCGGTTTCATATTTTAGGGTTAATAATTTAGTCATTATTCGGCAAGGTAGTAAAAATCGTTTCTATTTGAACACATTGGTAGATATAAAAACACAGGTGCTGCAGGCATTTTTATTAAAACGTTTTAATAAAATGCGCAACACCTGTGCACGCTGTATTGAAAATCAACGGAAAAGTTTAATTCCAAGAGCTCAGACGTTCCTTACCAATCCTGATGACTTCCTTATATCCGTCTCTTACATCGTCCCATTTGTATAAGCCGTCACCGACAGGTTCAAACGGCATTGCCTGAATCTTCTCATTGATATAAAGTCTCACGAGAATATCATCAGCCTTCCTACCCTTATAGAACACCATCTGGACATTTGCGGCCATCGGGACGTCATAGTTATGCCATACGTTCTTGACATCTGAATAATCCTTTGCAGGGTCGCTCCATCCAGGAAGTCCCATTACCGCGTAAAGTACCATCATACAGCCGTCATGGCCGAATCTGAGACGTACCATCGGGCGATCTTGAGCAAGATCTTCCTCTGCTCGGTCTATAAAATCTTCCAGGACATACACACCGAACTGCTCCGATGGGTAGACGGGGTTGATGCCCGGGCCTCTTTCCATATAATATTTTGCGTTGTCACACTCCCAAAGAAGTTTGAGCTCATCTTCCGTAAAAGCATCTGCAAGCGACACATTGCACTGATCGGTGCCGTGAAGGTGTACCGCGACATAGTAGAGGTCTCTCATAAACTTGAGAGGTGTGCAAATTGTCTCCGCATAGGAAGAATCCGCAAAAATTCTGGCAATGAAGGCCTCTGTCTTGATTGTGTTGTTCATAAATTCGCTGAAGCTTTCCCACCAGAGGGTGTTCGTGCCCTTAATGTATCTTTTCTCATCTGCCGGCACCAGTTCAGACTGAACGGCAAACGGATTCAGAGGTCTGATATTCTTGATGGTTGCCTCCTGAGTGATATCAAGATTGATGTCCTCCTCCATAAGCGACTCACAGAACGATGTCATGCTCATCATTGTTCTGGAAAGCATTGTGGTAACGGCTTCTACGCGTGCGTCCTTGCTCTTGAAGATTTCTGGATATGACCAGTACATTCTCTTTGCGATGAGCTTGTGCTGCTCCACACCGATCTTCGACAATTCTCCTTCGCGCCACTTCAAAAGAGGATAGATCTCACTAAATCTCTGATAAATGCTCTGACCGAGTTCTGTAAGCTTGCCAGCCTCTGCAGCTGCAGTCAAAACACTCAAAACATCCTCATATTGTTTTTCATCAATCACATAACGAGAGCCATGACGGCCGTAGTGGCTGACATAGATCGGTTCGTAACCATCCGGAGCATCTCCACATCTGAGATCGGCAGCCGGATAAAGTCTGAAGACACCAGCATATTCCTCAAACTGAGGCTCTCCTACTCTCTTGCCATTCAAATCATCCGGGCATTGTGCACACCCGAATGCTAACACTGTCGCAAGGACAGCAACCATTGTCTTGAACATTCTTTTCATTTATCTTTAGTTTTTTGATTTATCAGCAATCTTCACTGCGCGCGGCAGTTGTGTCTATGAGCGTATATACCTGAAGATACGGCATGTTTGTATTTCCCACACCCTTTGCCATAAGGTGTTTCAACTTGTCAAATCCAGTCTGATATATTTCACGTGGCAGCATATTCTCCTTGCAGCATAATGATGCAGCCAATCCCACGACTTCTCCCATCATTGCAGTCGTTCTCATTACTCTGACCGTTCCGAGAGCGATATGGCTTACACTTATGTTGCGGCCAGCCATCATCATATTGTCGATATCCTTGCTGCAGAAACAGCGGAACGGTATAGGATAGAAGCCGAGTGGGGTAAGCTGCCCTCTCGAGAGATATTCCTTTCCAGGAAAGAGTTTGCTGTTTTCCGGATCCGGTTCATGGTTGTCGATGTACCATGATGTGCTCACCGTACCGTCTTCATATATAATGAAATTCTTGAGGTCCTGCTCCCTGAGAACGTAATCACCCACAAGACGACGGCTTTCGCGCTTTCCTGCGATGAAGGAAACCCATTCAAGCCTTGCATTGGCATATTCTTCACGATATCTTTCGCTGTTCTTGAGGTAAGACCAATTGGAATATGCGACATACATTCCATAGTCTCGTATACGTTCAGCCTCCTCTATCTGATCATCATTCATGCCGACTTCCCAATACCACTGTCCCCTGCGCACAACCTGAACATTCCTTTCATCCACAGGAATACCCCATCCGATTTCAGGGAAGATCACAGGACATTCATCTTCAACGGAGTACCATTGCACAGATGCTCCGAGAGTTATTCCGTCTTCAACTTCCGGTGCCGATGGTTCTCCATAACGTGATTTCGGATCACGTCCCATATGCCATCTCGCTCCTGCGAGAGCTCCAAGACAGGCATCTCCCGTGCAGTCAGCAAAGAGTTTTCCCTTTATTTCTATCCTGCTGTAGTCATCCACCTGCACCGCAACAACTGAACTGATGGTTCTGGATGTATCCTTATGCACGTTCGTTATCCTGTAGCCGAGGAAAAGGGTGATATTCTTTTCCTTAAGCACAGCATCCATTTTCTTGTCATCCTCATACACTTCTGCCGGACGGGCATTTCCTTTGGTTGCAGGGCCGAACTCATTCAGAAGATATCCCAATGAAGGGTAGAGACCTATATTGAGACGGCCGCCAAGTCCTACTCTGACCTCAGATGAGTTGTTGCCGCCAAGAACCTTTCTATCCTGAATCAAAGCCACTTTCAGACCCTTTCTGGCTGCAGCTATGGCGGCACACATTCCTGCAACGCCTCCTCCTGCAACAACAAAATCGAATTCGCCTTTGTTTTCCGGTATTAAACCCATCGTCTGAAGGTTGCTTCTAAGGCAATGAAGGGTCTCGTGGCTTCTGTCCAGACTACCTTTCAGAAGGGTCAGAAGTATGGAATCAACTCTGCCGTCAAATCCGGTAAGGTCCATGATTGCCAGCTGATGACTTCCCTTAGTAAGGAACACTGAGCCTCCTCGCTGCCAATGCCATTCCGGTGATTCATTTCCAAAAACAGTGTCAATTTCCTTTCCGTCGACTAAAACCTTGAACAGACCAGGTGTAGGAGCATCCGTGAAAGGTGCCGTCCAGTTCCTTGTCCTGACATGTAGATTATATTCACCACTGACCGGTACTTCAATGTCTGTCACGGCATCTGCAACAGGCTTTCCAAGTCCGTGCGCCAGCAGATATGTCGACCCCATCTGGTCAATATACTGCGAATCCGTTGTCCAGCCTCCCTTATCTTTGAACATCGAGCCAGAAACCAGAATAGAATTACCTTTTCCCACCTTGAACAGAGGAAATTCTTCTTCCTCCTGTTTCACATCAAGCCTTGAACGAGAAGATCCTCCTTCTGTAAGGCCTGGCTGCAGTATTATTCTGGCAGGAGCTTCTCCTTGTTCTATAATTGCCTTGAGCATATGGAAAGCCCGGTTTCCCATCTCGCTGATGGACTGATAGACATGAGTCACCGTAGGCTCATGCACAAGGAACAGGTCATTCTCCTCAAAACCCACAATGGCAAGATCTTCGGGTATACTCAATTTAAGCGCTTTGGCTGCCTTTAATCCACTTACACTTAATGACGAGGCTGGAAGAATCATAGCATCTATCCCTCTTTCACGAGCATCCTCCAATATCCTCAGCACATCATCATAAATCGACTCAGCCTCTACATAATGAACAGATATATATTCCTGAAGACCGAATTTATTCATTGCCTCCATATATCCGCTGACCCTCTTGCTCATGCTTGAGAGTCCTGATTTATTGGATATGGTCTCTATCTTCCTGTAGCCGTTGCGGAAAAGATGACCCACAATCATTCTGCCTGCCTGCTCATTGTCAAGAAGGACACATCCAACTCCCTCCACGTCAGCCTCACGATCTACCAGAACCACGGGGATTCCGGCATCCAAAGCACGCCTGATGGAAGGATCACCTCCAAAGCATGGAGCCACGATCAATCCCTCGACACCACTACCCACATAGGTTTCTATCGCCTCAGAGAAATTGTCCGAGTTCTCGTCAAAGCTAGAGAACTGCACCATATAACCTTCCTTAGAAGCGACTGTTTCTATATATCGGCACAGATGTGAAAAAAAGCGGTTTGAGATGTCAGGAACAGCCACACCTATCGTATATGCTCGCCCGCTGCGAAGCGATGCAGCTGCCTTATTAGGACGATAGCCCAGACGCTTTATGACCTCAATGACTTTCTTAGCCGTATCCTTGTTGACATTACAGTCCAGATTGCCATCTTTGTCTCTCTTGGCATTCAGCACCATAGACACAAGGGAAGTGGAAACTCCTGCTTCCTTTGCAACGTCACGTATAGTTATCTTCTTTGCCATAACATGGTTTTATTCTCTGCCGGCAAAAATATAAAACGTTTCACAAAAAGTCAACTCTGGAAATAAATATAAAGGAATCTGTTAATATCAGACTCCTTTATATTAAAACGTTTTAAAAGATCAGCTCCGGGCATCACTGCATGTGGATGGCGTAAGAAGCGGAGAAAGTGGCACCTGGAGCAAGGGCATTGACCCAGTCACGGTCTTTGTATTCGCCGGTAAAGTCGGCACGGTCGCAACGGCCATACCATGGCTCTATACAGAAGAACGGAGCATTGCGCTTAGGAGGCGACCAGATTGCCACCACTGGAGCGTCAAAGGTCACTGTAAGATATGGACTCTTGTCAGGCTTCAGGAATGCCACCTTGTGCACCTGATCGCCCTGAAGCATGATAGTGTCGATCGGGTCGAAGGTATCGCTCATGATCGGAAGTAATCCGTCTTCCCCGAGAGTCAGAGGGCAGACTGATGCAGGATCCACGCAGCCCTTTCCCTTGAAGCCGACACGCTGCAGACCTTCTGTCTTGTCGAAAGCGACATATCCCCTGTCAACGGTTTCAGGAACGTATCCGGGATAGTTGAACGCAGGATGCGCTCCGATCTGGAAATACATATCCTTGTCTCCAGGATTGGTAACTTTCCAAAGAACCTCGACAGAATCACCCGCAAGCTTATAACCTATTTCAAGTACGAACGGCCACGGATAAGCCTTGAGGGTGTTCTCATCAGACTCCAATTTATACCAGAGTTCGGTTTCTGAAGCACTTGTGAGTTCAAAATCCATATCGCGGGCAAAACCATGCTGTCCCATCTCATAGACCTGTCCGTCCACCCTGAAACGCTTCTCCCACACGCTTCCCACAATTGGGAAAAGCACTGGTGAGCGGCGTCCCCAGAATGCAGGATCACCCTGCCACAGATATTCATATTCTCCTTTTCTGATGCTCTGAAGTTCGGCACCGTGTTCACTGACCTCAACAGTCAGCATTTCATTCTTTAAAATCTGCATAACTTGTTAAGAATCTTTTAATTCTTTATTGCGTGGTCACCAAGGATCTTTTCGCCTGACCAGGCTTTCATGCCTGTCCATGGAGCGAAAGGCTCTGTCCAGAACGGATCGTCTGCAGGAAGACCCAAAGCGACAAATGCAGTAGTGCAATGGTAGAGGCTACCTGTGTTGACATATGTTTCTCCCATCTCCGGCTGAGCTCCGGCAAAACCTATCTTAAGCCAACCGTTCTCGTCAAAGTTTGCAGGGTTCTCCAGCTGACGCTTGATTACTGCAGTAAGAGCGGAACGAGCCTGACCTGGGCTGACTGTTTCAGGAAGATTACCCAGAAGAGCTGCCTGTGAAAGAACCTGGAAGGTTCCGCAGCGGCAGGCTGAAATCGAGCGGCCAAGAACCGGATAGCTTCCGTCCGGAGCCACAAATCGCTCTAGAATTTCAGCATAACGTGCATGACGCTTTGTCTCGACTTCGATGAACTCCCATCCCTCGACATTGTGCTTTTTCATCACGTTAAGCACATCCATCATCATCGGATGGATCACATAGCTATTGTAATAGTCCATATGGAAGTCCTTTCCATCGCCATAGAAAGAGTCGCCCTTGTACCAGTCGTTCTTGAAACGGTTTATACCATAAAGCATTCTGTCAACATCGCACTCCCCTGTAAATTCAAGGATGGCCGCTTCAACCATAGACGCAAAGAGGAGCCAGTTGTTTTCGCCTGGCTTGATGGTTCTTGTGAGTTTGAGAGCGGTTATAAGATTATCCTTGACTTCCTGAGGCGATTTCTCCCACAGCTGAACAGGAGCGCGGAGCATTCCCTGAGCAAGGTAAGCCGCATCAACAAGTGGCTGTCGCTTGTATGAAAACTCCATATAGTCCGGTGACTGTGGATCCACTGCATTCGCAAGTGCCTTCCTTGCAATCTCTCTGTATTCTTCCTTCAGTCCCATATCATCGACATCTGATTCGATCCATGGCGCAACACCACAGATGGTTCTGCCGAATGCTTCGAGATAAGAAAACGGACGTGTGTCCTTGCCCGGATGAGCCTCGTACGGCATATTCACCTTGAGTGTGCCTTCTGCAGTATTCTTAAGGACCGGATCTGCAACCTTGAGCATGTATTCAACCCACATTTCCCTATCCTGCTGAGGTGTAGGCACTTTCTGAGAGCAACCGATGCATAGCAAAAGGGCTGCTGCAATGATTAAATGGTTTTTCATGTTATCCTATAAAATATCTGGTTATTCTGTTGTCCGGCCAGCGCTTCTGTGCTGCTGCGACCAGTTTGTACTGAACTGCGTATATGCAAAGGGCTGCGACATATACGAAGATATATTTCCACAACGGATGCCATCCGTCAAATGGACCTCCTACGACCATGTTGACAAACGGGATGTGCCATAGGTAAATCCATATGGTATTGCGTCCGATGAAGATAAAAAGTCTGTTGTCCATCAGCGGAGTCCACCATTTGCGGCTGAACCAGAGTACACCACTGATAAGCATTCCCCACATGAGGAAATAAAGTCCCGGAGGGTACTTTGTGGCCTGAAGACGCATTACTGTGCCATATTCTGAATGCATATGGAAGGCATAAACCACCATTCCCGCTGCCAGAATCGCCAAGGCTGCATATGCTGCCGCTCCGGACGCCTTTCGTGCTCTCAGACCCCAGAGAAAGACTGCAGAATAGCCCAAGATATAGAGAACCCAATCCTGAATAAACCAGTTTCCCTTCATTGGCTTCAGCCAGTTGACCAAAAGCTGCTGAGTCAGAAGGACAAGGGCGATGAGTGCAAAGCACATCCAATCCCTTTTGATCGCCTTGTCAAGCTTCAACAGCAGAGGCGTCACAAGCATAACTATGAGAAAGACCCTGATGATCCACACATATCCTATGCTCGGGTTAAGTCGGAGCATAAAGGTTCCTGCGATGACCTTTGGGGAATATTCGTTTACAAGACCCCATCCTGATAGAATCGGATTCAGGAGGATATAGGCTGCGACAAAAAGATAGACAGGAACAATCAGTCTCAATGTCCTTTTACCGATAAAAGGAAGATAAGCCCCCGTGCTCCTGCCGGAAAATGCAAGTCCGGAGGTAAATACCATAAGAGGCACATCGAAGGACCTGAGCTGAAACAGCAGGGATGTGGAACGTGATAGGCCTATATGCGCCAGGATAATCATAGTGAGACCGATAAATCTGAGAAGATCTATCGACGGGTCTCGTTTCTGTAATAGATTTGCCATAGGTCACAAATATAATAAAAAGTCACCTGTTACAAAAGCAACAGGTGACTTATAGATATTATTGATATTAGTGGATTGCGACTGTAAGCATTGCCATCACGATCGACACCATACTCATAAGCTTGATGAGGATGTTGAGTGACGGTCCTGATGTATCCTTGAATGGGTCACCGACTGTGTCACCTGTTACTGTTGCCTTGTGAGCCTCAGAGTTCTTTCCACCGAGGTGGCCTTCCTCTACATACTTCTTGGCGTTGTCCCACGCTCCACCAGAGTTAGACATGAAGACTGCGAGTACGAAGCCCGAACCAAGACCTCCGATAAGAAGACCCATAACGCCTGCAGGACCAAGAATGAGACCTACAAGGATTGGAACGATGATGGCGATGAGTGAAGGAAGAAGCATCTCCTTCTGTGCACCCTTGGTCGAGATCTCAACGCAACGTGCGTAATCTGGCGTAGCCTCCTTAGTAAGAATACCCTTGATCTCACGGAACTGACGGCGAACCTCAGTTACCATGCTCTGAGCTGCACGACCTACTGCGTTCATTGTGAGACCGCAGAAGAGGAATGACATCATTGCACCGATGAATACACCCACAAGAACCACTGGGTTCATGAGGTCTACATGGTAATATGCCATGATATCCGGAATTGTAGCCTGAGCTGCGTCGATAGTCTCACCTGCAACATTGACGATCTGCTTTCCGATGTGAGTAAGACCGATCTTGATCTCCTCAATGTATGATGCGAGGAGTGCAAGTCCTGTGAGGGCTGCTGAACCGATTGCAAAGCCCTTACCAGTAGCTGCTGTAGTGTTTCCGAGTGCATCGAGAACGTCTGTACGCTTGCGGACCTCAGGGTCGAGCTCACTCATCTGGGCGTTACCACCTGCATTGTCAGCGATTGGACCATATGCGTCAGTTGCAAGGGTGATACCGAGAGTCGAGAGCATTCCGACAGCTGCGATACCGATACCATAAAGACCTGTACTGAGGCTGTCTGCTGAGAATGAAAGGTCAAAACCGTTAGCGCAAAGATATGCAAGAAGAATTGCAACTGCGATTGTGATGACAGGAATGGCTGTCGAGAGCATACCGAGACCCACACCTGAGATGATTACTGTTGCAGGACCTGTCTCAGCGCTTTCTGCGAGCTTCTGAGTTGGACGATATGAGTGTGAAGTGTAGTACTCAGTAGCCTGACCGATGATGACACCGGCAAAGAGACCTACTACCACTGAGAGTGAGAAGCCCCACCAGTTCTCCATTCCAAGGAGATACATGATACCGAATGTAACACCTGCGATGAGGATAGAGCTGAGGTTGGTTCCGCGTCCGAGTGACTTGAGGAGCTGGTCCATACCTGCACCTTCCTTAGTGCGTACTACATATATACCGAGGATTGAAAGTACAACTCCAACTGCTGCGATTGTCATAGGAGCAAGGATAGCCTTCATCTGAGCCTCAACACCTACTGCAGAGTAAGCAGCCGCACCAAGTGCCATTGTAGCAAGGATAGAACCGCAATATGACTCATAAAGGTCAGCACCCATACCTGCCACGTCACCCACATTGTCACCTACGTTATCCGCGATTGTTGCAGGGTTACGAGGGTCGTCCTCAGGGATACCTGCCTCAACCTTACCTACGAGGTCAGCTCCAACGTCAGCAGCCTTTGTGTAGATACCACCACCTACGCGAGCAAAGAGGGCCTGTGTAGACGCACCCATTCCGAAGGTAAGCATTGTTGTTGTGATGAACACAAGCTTCTGAGTTCCTTCGATGTCAACGAAATGATTGAGGATAACCCACCAGATTGCGATATCGAGAAGACCAAGACCTACAACAGTAAGACCCATAACGGCACCGCTTCGGAAAGCGACCTTAAGTCCTGAGTTGAGTGATCTCTGAGCAGCATTTGCTGTACGTGCAGAAGCATATGTTGCGGTTTTCATTCCAACGAAGCCTGCAAGACCAGAGAAGAATCCACCTGTAAGGAATGCAAATGGCACCCAGCTGTTCTGCACTCCGAGGTATGCCAAGAATGCAAAAAGAGCAGCGAGTACAATAAAGACGATAATAACGACTTTGTACTGCTGCTTCAGATAAGCCATAGCTCCCTCTCTTACAAACTGCGCAATCTCTTTCATTGTCGCAGTTCCTTCGCTTTCCTTCATCATCTGTCGGAAAAACATGTAGGCAAACGCCAGTGCCACCACTGCCGCCACCGGCACAAGATAGAATAGATTATTCATAAAGTGTATAATTTGTAGTTATTATTGTTCCAATTTTGAAATCAGGTAACCACAAATATATCAATTTTTGATTAGAAAGCACTGTTTTGATTTAAAAATCAACCAAAACAGGGGTAATAATCACAATATAATCATCAAAATTGCCAGACCGACAACGAGAATGTCCCAGAGGACAAGCTTGATGATGACCTTAAGATTGGATGCGACTTTCATGACAATTCGATTTAACTGACACGAAAGTACTGCCTGTTTCATTCCACCCTGTTCAGAAAAGCGCTATTGATTTTTTGGTTTTGTACAGGACCTCACAGGATAGTGATTTTCTAAAAAGTTCTAACGATTTCCTAACATCAGTTCACTATTATTTCATCAAGGAAAAGGAAGCCTCGCATTGTGCTTCTGGCTGCCTTGTACCTGACATAACGTGCCTGCACATCACAAATGGTGTCGAAACTCTTGAACAGAAGTTCTTCCGAGCTGACAGGAATGTCATTCCACACCTGAGCCACCTGCTGGAATTCAACTCCATCGGATGAAACAGAAATTTCCACTTTCTCCGGCATAAAGACTCCGGGACCTTTCAGCTGCATGAATGTTCCGCCTATGTAATGTATATCCTGAACAGTCTCAAGATCTATCGTAACGTCAATTTCGGAAAGGAATCCCTGCCATCTCTTGTCACTGTAAGTCCATCCGCCGATTATTCCATCAGTGAATGTTGCGTCTCCTGCAGCAGGATACCATTCCTGAGCAGGCTTTGCATATTTTACTGTTTTTCCTTTAGCCTTGTGCTCGAGTCCGGTCTGAGCAAGTTTTCGTTCTCCATACTCATCAACAAGATTGAATGTCGTGTAGCCTCTTTGTCTGAGAAGATCGATGGCAATCAATGCGCGCCTGCGGAAATCCGATTGATTCTTACGATGAGGTTCACTCCACGCAGTCTCGGCAATGGCAAATGCGCGAGGCCAGTACATGTATTCAGCGTGTTCGTCTGTAGGAATGTATTCCGACCATAGATTTGCCTGAAGTCCGAGAATATGGTTTAGTTTATCTTTCGGCATCTTTGGCTCAAACGGCTCATATACATACACCGAATCCAACGGTAGATACCCTCCTATTGACTCAGGTTCTTTGAAAGGTGCATCCTGAGCATGGTCAAGATAACAATATCTGCCGGGAGTCATTATAACATCGTGACCTGCCGCCATCGCCTCTATTCCTCCCTCTGTACCTCTCCAGGACATCACTACTGCACCCGGAGCCAATCCTCCCTGGAGAATCTCATCCCAGCCTATCATTTTCCTACCCTTGGATGCGATGAACTTCCCTATTCTATGAATCATATAACTCTGCAATCCGTCAACATCAGAAATATTTTCGTCCGCCATCCTCTGCTGACACTTCGGGCACGTCTTCCAATGTGCCTTGCCAGCTTCGTCACCTCCGATATGGATGTATTCCGATGGGAACATATCCATCACTTCCGACAACACTGTTTCCAAAAATGCGAAGACTTCATCGTTACCGATGCAGAAATCACTATCTTTATATGGTTCCCCGCTGCAACCGAGCTGCGGATAGGCTGCAAGTACCTCTTCGCTATGGCTCGGCATTTCTATTTCAGGTATCAGTTCAATGTGTCTGGCAGCAGCATAGGAAACAAGTTCTGCTATATCTTCCTTGGTGTAATAGCCGCCATAGGCTCCTTTCGAGCCCTTCTCGACATATCTCCTGTCTCCTTTCCACCATTCCTTCCACGTTGGCTGAGGTCGCCATGCGGCAAAGTCGGTAAGACGCGGGTAGGCATCTATCTCGAGGCGCCATCCGGCAGCATCTGTCAAATGAAGATGCATCCTGTTCATCTTGAACAGAGCCATTGCATCCATCTGCTTCTTGAGAAAGTCCACACTGCGGAAATGGCGTGAAACATCTACATGCAGACCGCGATATGGGAATCTCGGCCCGTCTGCAATACGGCAGCACCTGATCTCCTTTATGTTTCCGTCTGCCGTAATCTGGGCAAGAGTCTGTCCTGCGTAGAAAAGACCGGCTTCAGACGCAGCCGTAATGAAGACTCCCTTTTCAGAAATCTCCAGACGATATTCCTCGCTTGATGCAAATGACGACGTATTTATCTTCGTCCTGACCTTCGGTAAGGTATCGTATTTGTAGACGCCGTCCCTCAGTTCACACTCTCTTGGAACAGGTATGACATTCTCCGGACCCTGCGCATGAAGTAACAATGCACAGAGTAAAAGGCAAAACACAGATATAGCTTTCTTCATAATCCGTAAAAGTACAAAATAAAACATTATATTTGTCTTGATACAATAGATTGCCTATGAAAAATGTTTTCCTTCTAATAGCGACATTGATCCTGACGTTTTCAGCCCTTTCGGCAAAAGAGCAGTATATCTATACTCAGATTTCTCACAATGAGGGACTTACATCTACTGTAAACAGCATTTACAAGGAGATGAACGGAAAGATCTGGATTGCCACTCAGAACGGGCTGTTCAGATCAAATGGACAGTCGTTGCAATTTATTGATGATCCAGGACTGAAGGATAGGACAATACATCAGATCAGTGCTGACGACAACGGACGTCTCTGGGTGCTGACTGACAGGGGAATCTTTGTAAAAAAGGACGATGATGATTTATTCAGGAGGATCGGGACGGAAAACGACAGAAAACCTTTCTATCAGATGCTATCCACAAAGGATGCGATCTGGTTCGGAAGCATAGGAAGTATCTACAGATTCGACCGCAAGAATGAAGAATTAAGTCTTTATCTTGAGCTTAAGGACAGACCGTCATTTGTCATCAAAAGTATCCTGACACCGAAAGAAGGAAGCATACTATGCTGTTCCCATGACGGGATGATACTCGTGGACACCATCAGCGGAGAGTTGTCAGATGCTCCATACGGATCATATAACGAAGTTTCCGCAGGACTGGTCGACAGCAAGGGTCGCATATGGCTGGCTTTCTACAATAACGGTATTGAAGTCTACTCTCCTGAGGGAGTGCTGCTCAAGACCTACAGGAGCGAATCCGGTTCTCTGAGTAACAACATCGTGCTATGCCTTACGGAAAGATATTCAACAATCTGGGCAGGAACTGACGGAGGTGGAATAAACATAATCAGCTTCGATGATGACAGAGTCAGAAATCTGAATCACATTGCGGGAGACCAGTCATCCTTCCCTGCACATTCAATAAAGAGCATCCACACTGACTCCTATGGAAACATCTGGGCAGGCAGCATTAGAGATGGACTCATTGGAATCAGCAGCAGCAAGATGAAGACCATCTCCGATGTTCACATCGGAATGAACACCGGACTAAGCAGCCCGGCAACTCTCTGCCTGTATCAGGACATTTATTCCGACGACATCTGGATCGGTACGGACGGTGAGGGTTTGAACAGGTTCAACCCTTTGACAAACAGATTCACTCATTTCAAGAGCACACTCAAGACAAAGGTCATGTCGATAGCATCTTTCTCGAAAGATGAGCTGGTAATCTCGGTGTATGGAGACAGGTTCTGGATCTTCAACAAAAAATCAGGAACAATCCGCGAAATGAGAGTTGATGACGAGTCCATCAACTACCAGATGAAATTTGCAGGAAAGGCTCTCAATGTCTTCAACGAACCGGACGGAAAAATACTGATTGTCGGAAACACAATCAACAGATACGACAGACAATCGTGTAAATGCACCCCGATCCTCCCGGATCATGGAGCCAAGACTCTCGAGAACATACTGGCCATAGGACTTACTGAAGACGGCATATGGTTCCACGACACCCAAAAGGTGTACCTGCTGGAGACTGGTTCCGTGACCATGAAAACTGTCGGACAGATCAGCGATGATTCATTGATCAGATGCGGAAGATTTGAGGGGAAAGACAGAATCTGGCTCGCAACTTCGACAGGTGTGAAATTGTTCGACCTCAAGACTTCATCATTTCAGGACATCGACACTAACCTCTTCAGCGAGGCTTCAGCCATCGTGTGCGACAGAACCGGCAGGGTCTGGATCGGAACCAAAGAGCACCTCTATGCCTATATCACCGAATCCGGCAATTTCGCAATGTTCGGAAGGTCTGATGGAGCCTCACCGAACGAGTACCTGAGTAAGTCATGCCTTCTTGCCAAAAACGGAGATATCCTCATGGGTGGCGTTTCCGGCCTGCTGCATATCGATGCAACCTACAAAATCGACACAGCGGAAGAGCCGTCTGTGATGCTTTCTGGTGTAACAGTGGAGGGCGAGAAGCTTCTGCCGGACAGGAAAGGAAGATATATAATGCCTCGCCACAGAGACGAGATCACAATCAGAAGTGCGACCAAGGAAACTGATATCTTCCGAAAGAAAATATATCGATTCAGTTTCTCTGACAACGGAGGAACGTTTCAGACAAGCAATCCACACCTGAGCCTGAAACGCCCGCGCAGCGGTAAATATGCTGTAACGATTTCATGTACAAAACGAGACGGAAGATGGACTGAGCCTGTCAAACTGCTTGATCTCGAGGTTTTACGTCCATGGTATCTTTCGTGGTGGTTCATATGCAGTGTATTTATCCTGGCTGCCGGAATAATTATCACTTTCACAATCTCCACAGAAAGAAGGAAGATCGAAAGACTCAGGATGGAGCAGAAGGAGCAGGAGCAGAAGTCTTATGAGGAAAAGGTCCAGCTGCTCATAAATATGAGCCACGAACTCAGAACCCCTCTGACATTGATAATGGCCCCACTCAAAAGGCTTCTGAAGGAGTCGACATCCGAAACTACTGACATCCCGACATTGAACAGGATGTACAGACAGTCCAGGAGAATGAAGACCATTCTGAATATGGTCTTAGAGCTGAGGAAGATGGAGGTAGGAAAGAGTCACCTGAAGATTGAAACGACTGACACCTGTGCATGGATAACAGAAGTGGCTGGTGACTTCATCGATGAAGAGCGCTCAGAGGGAATCAACATTACCATAGATGTTGCGGATGATGCTCAGGAGCTCCGAATCGATCGTCAGAAATGTGAAACCGTCCTGTCGAACATTCTGATGAATGCCATCAAGCACAGCAAGAGCGGTGACACTATCAGCATCAAGGCAGAAAAGAGAGGCGAAATGATCCGCATAAGCATTTCTGACCAGGGTCCTGGACTTGGTGATGCTGACATGGCGCAGATGTTCACTCGATTCTACCAGAGCAACAGCGAGAAATACGGTAGCGGTATCGGACTGTCATATTCAAAGATTCTCGTAGAGATGCACGGTGGTGAAATAGGCACGTACAACAATGAGGACAAGGGTGCAACATTCTGGTGGGAGATTCCTGTATCACCAGAAAGTTCGAGCGCGGAAGCAACAGCAGGAAGGGCCTACCTGAATGAGCTGATGGGCTATAACCCGGGACTGGACATCGTGGTTCCTGAGTGTGATTCGTTCCGCACAGAAAACATGACACTGCTGCTTGTGGATGACAACAGGGACCTTCTTGAGTTCCTGCGAGAGGCTCTCTCCAACGAATTTGCGGAAATCCTGACTGCACAGAGCGGAAACAAGGCCCTGAAGATCATAGCATCGGGCAAGATGCCTGACATCATTGTCAGTGATGTGAATATGCCTGATGGTGACGGATACCAGCTCTGCAGCGCACTCAAGAACAACGAGAAATACAATCATATCCCTGTAGTACTCCTTACGGCACGCGGAGAGGAGCAGAGTCAGAGCGACAGCTACAAGCTTGGCGCAGACGGATTCATTGCCAAACCATTCGAAATGGAGACTCTTACAGAGCTTCTCAGAGGTCTTTTGAGAAAGAAATCCGAGGTAAAGAAGAGATATCTCAGCAATGAAGACAACACAGCAGAATTCGGTTCGGAAGAGGAGGCTTTCATCATCCGATTCAATAAGATCGTCAGCGAACATCTCGGTGACCCTGATCTCGACCAGCAGCTCATATGCAGGGAGCTTGGTGTCAGCCGTGCCCTTCTCTACAACAAGATGAAGGCAATCATCGGTACAGGAGCGAAGGAATACATCACCCGCATACGTATAGAAAAAGCGAAGAACCTCATGGAGAATCCTTCGCTTTCAATTGCGGACATCGCCGAAATGACCGGCTTTACGTCCCAGAGTTATTTCAGCACCGCCTTCAAGAGCCAGACCGGCCTTACGCCAAGTCAGTACCGTCAGAAGGACAAGGCCTGATTACTTTGCCTGATAGGTTTCAGAGATAGATGTGATTCTGTATTCCTGGTTGCTGTCGTCAAGGACGAGAATCTTATACTCCTTTCCTCCCGGTGCAACCTTCACGACCACATGTCCCTGTGTTCCAGCAAACGTAGTCCAGTCCACTCCATTTTCGGCAAGAAGCACCTTTGCGCCTTCTGTAAGGTTGGTTGTATAGAACTTCACATCAGGTGAGGCTTTGAAGAAACGCTTTGTAGTGGCATGATTTGGATGAATATCCTTCCATGTGCCGGCAATCACAAAATCAGGTCTGAGAACTTCGAGAAGTTCCTTTGAGTTTGTTCCCTTTGTTGCATGGTGGCTGGCCTTCATTCCATCCACCTTTCTCATCACCTCTGCCATAGGAGCTTCAATATCAAAATAATCGAACTGTTCCCTGCGGATGTACATACAGTCACCGGCAGCAAACCAATCGAAGTCTCCATATTTGAACAGATGAGCTATACTGAGGGTATTCTCAGCCACACAACCCTTTCCCTTACCCAATGGCATCAGTTCCTCAGACGACGGCATTCTAGAGATATTACCATCCTTTCCGTCCCATACGTTTCCGTTAGCAGCAATTGTCCTGATTGAGAATGGCTCATAGGTTTCTGGGGCATGAACCATCCTGATCTCATCAAGAGCACCGGCAACCGCTATTCTGTGTTCTGTTCCATAAACCTTTGATGACCACTCAACGAACTTGAGATAGTTTTCATAGCGCCTTGGAGTTGCTCCCGTAAAGGAATTCTTTGACGGACGGTCATAGAGGTCTCCTCTGTCGTATATTACCTTGATAGGAATCTGACTTCCCACGTCTGTAAGTCCGCTGATTACGAAGCCGCCTTCTTGATTTACTTCCATGTCATCTGTCAGGATACCCATATGATCGCCATGATAATGGGTAAGGACAGCATAATCAAGCCGTCCTTCTGAGACAGCTGGAAGATAATGGCGGATATAGTCCACTATTACCTGACTGCTTGTAATGTCTCCAGAAGGTTTTGCAGGTGCAAGCGGATAGCCGTGGCTTTCAAGCTCATCGTCCATAGGATTTGCTCCTGCGGCATCCACAAGAAGGGTTGTTCCGTCTGGAAGAATATAGAAGAAGCATTCTCCACGGCCGGTGTTGATGGAATGGATTTCAAACCATCCTTCCTGCCATCCGGTCATTACATTTCCCACCTTATCTTCCGGAGTGCACGCAATGGCAACCAAGGCCATTGTCATAAAGATCAAACGTTTCATCATTCAGGAAAGTTTATGTCAAGTTTGAATTTCTCAACGTCATTAGGAACAGGCTGATGGGCTTCTTTCACATAGTCCCAGAGCTGCTTCACGATTTCAGGATTCTGAGCTGCAAGATTGGTGGTCTCCAATGAATCCGTATCGAGGTCATAGAGTTCCATCTCGTTGTTACCTTTGGTCACATGCCTCACAAGACCTTTCCATTTTCCCGAACGGACAGCAACCCAGCCCCTTGATGACGGGAATTCCCAGAAGAGGTATTCGTGCTGAGGCTGCTTCTTTCCGAGCAGAGTAGGAACGAAGGAGATTCCATCATTTTCCGGCGCATCAGTTCCGGCAAGCTCAGCAAATGTCGGCATAAGGTCGACTGACTGACCGATGTATCCGCTTGTGCCAGGAGTAAGATGCGAGCCGAACGAGACGATAAATGGCATTCTGATACCACCCTCCTGAAGAGTAGACTTACCCCATCCCTTTGTACACTTGAATGGTCCGCCACTCTTGAAATAATCCATCGGAGAGTTAGAGTTACTTGCCGGACCGTTGTCGGAAGTTATGACGAACATTGTGTTTTCGTATATTCCGAGATCCTTGAGCTTCTGAACCAGTTTACCCACCTGCGTGTCGATATGCGTGATCATTGCCGCATATGAGGCCTTAGGATACAGCACAGGATAGTACCAGCCTCCGTCTGTGATAGGAGTCTTCTCTTCTCCAAGCTTTTCAACATAGTACATTGTCTCGTCTTCCGGAGCCTGTACGGTGCTGTGAGGGACTGTCGTGGTCCATATGAGCATGAACGGATTCGCGGCATTATCCTCGACGAACTTCTCCAACTTGTCATACATCAGGTCTGGAGCGTAGTATTTCTGGTTGAACTTGTCATATGAACGGATATCATATGGATCCGCACCGGGATCGAGTCTACGATTTACAGGCATATATTCGTTGCCTGTGAGAATCCTCTCGCCGT
This sequence comes from Candidatus Cryptobacteroides sp., assembly GCA_045126915.1. GTDB lineage: Bacteria > Bacteroidota > Bacteroidia > Bacteroidales > UBA932 > Cryptobacteroides. Next base: position 13,220 of record JBGVPH010000039.1, on the reverse strand, counting down.
TCTCCCAAAGATAGTCAGGATAATAGGAGTGAGCCAGCATCTGGCAGTTGAAACCGTAAAAATAATCAAAGCCCATCTTGTTCGGATTAGCCTCCGATGTCGGGCCACCAAGTCCCCACTTTCCGATCATGGCTGTCTTATAACCTGCCTTCTGCATCATGGTTCCGATGGTCTCCGTGCCTTCTGCCAAAGGATACTGACCTTCAAATGCAGCGTCGTTCCTGATTCTGTCAAAATACCAGTCCGGCATCCCCTTATCGAATCCTCTTGGAACAGCCTCCTCATTGGCACGTATCTGACTGTGACCAGCGTGCTGTCCTGTAATGATGCTGCATCTTGATGGAGCGGAGATCGGTGCAGAAGAATACATATCTGTAAATATGATTCCCTGCTGTGCCAGCGCATCGATATTAGGGGTTTCTATAAGCTCCTGGCCATAGCAGCCCAGATCGCCATAGCCCATATCATCAAAAAGGAGAAATATGATATTCGGCTTCTCAGGCAACTTATCAGCACATCCGGAAAGAAATGCTACCGGAAGGACTGCAGCAGACAGTCTTGATATCTTCTTGTTCATCATTACTTCTTTGGTTTCTGGAAATTATGATCTCTGAATGAACCCACCAGCTTCTCTCCTGTAGTACCTGGAGACAGACGAAGAAGAACCGCTCCGTGTGGAGCAACCTCTGTTTCCCAATACTCCTTCTGCGCCACCTTAGCGATATCTTTCTGTCTCCACACGTCACGTACAGTCTGCTCACCAAAGAGACCGAGCTTGTGAGGGATAAAGCCTATCTTTTGTGGCTTGTCAGAGATATTGAAGAGGCCGACAGCAAGACTTCCGTCCTCAAGAGGTTTGATGTATACGTAGTAATCTTCCTTTATTGTCTGCTTCACACCCTGGATTCCAAGAGGATCCTGATTGATGTCAAGCACTTCATGGTTGCAGAGAAGACTCAAAGTAAACTCATCCAGCATACTCATGTCGCAACCCAAAAGCATAGGTGAAGCAAGGATTGCCCAAAGTGAGATATGGGTATATTGTTCATCCGGTGTGAGCTGAGTCCAACGCATCTTTCTTCCCCAGCCAACCTTTCCAAGTACAAGCATGTCCGCATCCGGCCATCTGCCTGGCTCCTTGAAGCCAGCCCAGCGGTCCTGAGTGTCAAATCCGATGTCTGAAATGCTCTTCCAATTGTCACGGATGTCTGTAGAAGTTCTCCAGCAGTCCGCATACTGTTTGAGCCAAGGTCCGATGGTCACACGAGCCTTGTTCGATATACTGTAGACAATGTCTCTTCCTGAGGCATCGATGGCTTCACGCATGTCTTTAAGCCACCACACGTCATTGAGATTCCAGTCATATTTAAGGTAATCAACGCCCCAATCTACCCATTGCTGAACGTCATTCCTTGCAAATGAGTATTCTCCGTAGTAACGTATCTTCTCCTTGTCGAGTTTTTTTCTGTCCAGCTTATAATATTTGTCGACAAGCCCCTGCTCTACCCACCAGTAGGTTCCTTCAGGATTGTCGCAAGAAGAACCGATGTGTGAAGCGTAAGTTGACACCCACGGTGTAGAATAGATTCCGAACTTGAGACCAAGGGAATGAATGTAGTCTCCCAAAGCCTTCATATCCGGAAACTTTGAGTTTGGCATAATCGCCTTATACTTACCGCCGCGTACTCCCTGCCAGCCGTCGTCAATATTGATATACGACCATCCGTAGTCAGCAAGTCCGCTTTCAACCATAGCCTTTGCAGAGCTTTCCATCAGTTCCTGTGACACTGAATTTCCCCAACAATTCCACGAGTTCCATCCAAGTGGTGGAGTCATGGTCGGCCTGTCACCGATTACGATACGAAGTTCCTTCTCGTTTGTCCCAAGACTGTTTGCAGCCTTGAGGGTCACCTTATATGTGCCCGCCTTCTTTACCTTTCCGGTGATGATACCTGTGGCTTCATCCAGTTTGAGACCCTTTGGAAGTCCTGTTGCTGCAAATGTCATCGGGCGCACACCTGTGGCAGGAATCCTGTAGAGGAAGTCTGCACCAGGAGTGGCTCCTGTAACTTTAGGACCATTTATCCTCGGCGTGTCCGGTGCCTTAGGAGTCAGGATATATGCTGAGTAATCAGGAATCTCGATGTCCTGAGCAAACATATTGGCAGCGCCTACAAGCACTGCCAGTGTTGTAAAGATTATTTTTCTCATTATTCAGGGAAATTGACGTTCATCTTATATCTTTCCACATCGTTAGGAACCGGCTGATGCGATTCTTCGATGAAGTCCCACATCTGCTCGACGATTTCCGGATGCTCAGCTGCGACGTCAGTTGTCTCAAGAGAGTCTGTCTGAAGATTGAAGAGCTGCATCTTGTTGTTGCCCTTGTGAACGTCCATCACGAGTCCTTTCCACTCTCCCCAACGCACAGCAAGCCATCCTTTACCTCCCGGGAACTCCCAATAGAGATAGTCGTGCTGAGGCTGCTTGCGTCCCTTCATTGTAGGAACGAGAGAGATACCGTCATTTGCCGGTGCCTCCACACCTGCAAGCTCTGCAAATGTAGGCATGATATCCACGAACTGGCCAGCATAGTCACTTGTATGTGGAGTAAGATTGGAGCCGCAGGTGATGATGAACGGAAGTCTGATTCCACCTTCATGAAGCGATGCCTTGCCCCATCCCTTTGTACACTTGAACGGACCACCGCTCTTGAAATAGTCAAGAGGTGAGTTGGAGTTGCATGCAGGGCCATTGTCTGAAGTGATCACAAAGACTGTTTTCTCATAAAGTCCTAGATCCTTGAGTTTCTGCACGAGCTTTCCGACCTGTGCGTCAAGGTGGGTGATCATTGCAGCATATGCTGACTTAGGATAAAGTACAGGATAGTACCAGCCTCCGTCTGTGATAGGAGTCTTCTCTTCGCCAAGCTTGTTCACATAGTACATAACCTCATCTTCCGGAGCCTGTACTGTGCTATGAGGGACAGTAGTGGTCCACACGAGCATGAAAGGATTATCTACATTCTCGTCGACAAACTTCTCTATCTTCTCATACATCAGGTCAGATGAGTAGTGCTTCTGGTTGAACTTGTCATAAGAACGGATGTCATATGGATCCGCACCCGGATCAAGTCTTGCACATACCGGCATATATTCATTTCCCTCGATGAATACCTTCTTGTCATTCTCCCAAAGGAAGTCAGGATAATATGAGTGCGCCCACATCTGACAGTTGAAGCCGTAGAAATAGTCAAAACCCATCTTGTTAGGCTCTGCAGCAGTGTTCGGACCACCAAGTCCCCACTTTCCGACAAGAGCAGTCTTGTAGCCTGCCTTCTGCATCATTGTACCGATGGTCTCTGTACCTGCTGCGAGAGGGTACTGACCTTCATAATCAGGATTCTCCCAACTTCTGCGGAAGAGGGCCTCTGACATCAGGTCTGCAGTCTGGATACCGTGCAGCTCTTCGTTTGCCCTTACCTGAGCATGTCCCTGATGCTGGCCTGTCATGATGCTGCATCTTGACGGTGCAGAAAGGGGAGCATTGGTGTACATGTCAGTAAAGATGATACCCTGCTGAGCAAGAGCATCGATATGAGGTGTCTCGATAAGTTCCTGACCATAACACCCAAGATCACCGTATCCGAGGTCATCAAAAAGAAGGAATACGATGTTCGGTTTTTCCGGAAGTTTGTCGGCACATCCGGTAAGAGCTGCCACAGGAAGCATTGCGGCTGATAGATTTCTTAATTTCATTGCTATGTATTTGATTTATTAATCGTGTCTTCCGATTGAACGGAGGTAATTCAGAAGCATCTCAGGGCGGTCTGTCTGAATCATGGTTGCGCCCATCTCAATGTACTGACCATATACATCTGCCGGATCTGCAGCAAGAAGAGCCGCATCGTCGTCATTGCCGAAGCCGCCACAGACAGAAGGCCAGAATGTATTCACCCAAAGCTTTGAACCTGTCTCATGGATCTTTGCCACGCAGTCCTCGATTTCCTTTCCGCTCTTCTGCCAGCACACCTCATATGCCATTGGAACCACACCTTTCTCCTGATACTCTGCGAAGAGAGCCTGTCCCTTTGGCTTATTGATGTCGATGATAGGCATATATAGAAGGTTATTCTCATGCTTTGCCATATCCGCAGTCACCTTATCAACGCTGCTCTTACCCTTCATCAGCACCTGACCGGTAACGCCAAGCACCTCTGTGAGAGCAACAATCTCGCTATAGTAAGGATACGCGTGGTCGACGTTCACAAGGATGCGGTCCTTGCAACAGAGAAGAGCTTCGCGAAGCGTAGGAATCTTCAAACTGTCTGTCTTCACATTATGAGCTCTCTTGAGATTGAATGTCATCAGGGAGTCATATGTCATATCCTTGATATAACCTTTTCCGTTGGTCATTCTGTCGATATTCTTGTCATGCATGAGCACCAGAACACTATCCTTGGTCATCTTGACATCAAGCTCCATCATATCCACTCCCATCTTGATGACAGACTCGATTGCAGGAATGGAGTTTTCGGGCCAATTTCTCCAGTCTCCCCTATGAGAAATGACTACAACGTATTCTGAATTTGGATTATTGATTTCAGCCAGGATCTTTTCTGCTCTATTAGCATACCGGGGCTGCTGAGCACAAGACGCCAAAAGCATCACAGCAGCAAGACAAAGATTTGCAAATTTTGCCATATCAATTCAGTTCGTTATTAAATGCAACTCCCTTGAAACGTTACAAAATTAATATAAAAAATCCGGAATCCTTTTGAGATTCCGGATTTATTGTGTGCAGCCTTTTGTGCTGCGAACTCTGCTCTGAATTACTCAGCTGCTGGAGCCTCTGCTGCAGGAGCAGCCTCAACTGCCTTCTTAGAGCTACGACGAGTTGCCTTCTTAGCTGCCTTAGGAGCTGCTGCGAGAGCTGCCTCGTTGAAGTCTACTAGCTCGATGAGGGCCATATCAGCACCGTCACCCTGACGGAAACCAGTCTTCAACACGCGAGTGTATCCGCCTGGACGGTCAGCGATCTTAGGAGCAACTGTGCGGAAAAGCTCAGTCACAGCCTCCTTGTTCTTGAGGTAGCTGAATACGACACGACGAGAGTGAGTCGAATCCTCTTTTGACTTGGTGATAAGCGGCTCAACATACATCTTGAGAGCCTTTGCCTTAGCTACTGTAGTCTGGATTCTCTTGTTGAGAATGAGTGAAGTAGCCATATTGGCGAGAAGAGCCTTGCGATGTCCGCTCTTGCGACCAAGGTGGTTGATTGCTTTATTGTGCCTCATACTTAGATATTCTTTTTCTTAGGTTCAATATTATACTTGGTAACATCCATTCCGAATGAAAGCTTCATTCTCTCCACGAGGATATCGATCTCGTTAAGCGACTTTCTACCGAAGTTTCTGAACTTCATAAGCTCAGCTCTTGAGTAAGAAACGAGGTCAGCGAATGTGTCGATGTCCGCAGCCTTCAGACAGTTGTACGCTCTAACTGAGAGTCCCATGTCTGAGAGCTTGGTGAGAAGAAGATGCCTCATGTGGAGTGATTCCTCGTCAAGCTCCTTTGACTCAGCCTCGATAGAGCTCTCGAGTGAAAGCTTCTTATCGTCAGTGAATAACTTGAAGTGATAGATGAGGATGTTAGCTGCCTCCTGAAGCGCGATGTTCGGAGTGATAGAACCGTCTGTTACGATCTCGAGATTGAGCTTTTCGTAGTCGGTCTTCTGCTCTACACGCCAGTTCTCTACAGTCCAGTTAACGTTCTTGATCGGAGTGTAGATAGCATCTACCGGAATTGTTCCGATAGGTGCATCCATATCTCTGTTCTCGTCAGCAGGAACGAAACCACGTCCCTTTCCGACTGTGAGAGTCATCTCGATCTTTACGTTTGGCTCGAGAGAGCAGATGTGCAGTTCAGGGTTAAGCACCTTGAAAGAAGACAATCCTTTTGAGATATCCTCTGCGGTAAACTCCTGCTTGCCGCTGATCACGATGTTAGCTACCTCTGAGTCTGCAGTCTCCACCATTCTCTTGAAACGAACCTGCTTGAGGTTGAGGATGATGTCCTGCATACCCTCGATCACGCCTGGGATAGTCGCAAACTCCTGGTCTACGCCTGATACCTTGATCGATGTGATAGCAAAACCTTCGAGAGATGACAACAGAATTCGACGGAGTGCGTTACCGATTGTCTGTCCGTATCCAGGCTCCAATGGTCTGAACTCGAAACGTCCAACGGTGTCAGTTCCTTCGAGCATTATCACCTTGTCAGGTTTCTGAAATGCTAAGATTGCCATAAAAATTCTTGTTAAGGTGTTAATTATTACTTAGAGTACAACTCGACGATAAGCTGCTCGTTGATTGTCTCAGGGATCTCTGCTCTTACAGGAACATTGAGATACTTACCAGAAAGCGCCTTAGCATCGAAATCAAGCCAAGAGTACTTAGCTGCTGATGCTACGCTGTTAGTAATAACCTCAAGGCTCTTTGATCTCTCGCGAACTGCTACAACGTCACCTGGCTTAACGTGTGCTGAAGGGATGTTGCAAACTACTCCGTTGAGAGTGATGTGAGCGTGAGAAACGAGCTGACGTGCAGCTGCTCTTGTTGGAGCGATACCCAAACGGTATACGATGTTGTCGAGACGAGACTCGAGGAGGATGATAAGGTTCTCACCCTTCTGTCCCTTCATGCGAGAAGCTCTCTCATAAAGGTTACGGAACTGTCTCTCGAGAAGACCATAAGCATATTTAACCTTCTGCTTCTCCTTAAGCTGAATACCATACTCAGACTTCTTCTTACGCTTGCTAGCGAGTCCGTGCTGTCCCGGAGGATAATTTCTCTTCTCGAAGTCCTTATCTGTTCCGAAGATTGGCTCTCCGAACTTACGAGCGATCTTTGTACTTGGTCCAGTATATCTTGCCATAGTAAATTCTCCTTATTAATGTTACAAAAATTAAACTTTACGACGACCCTTTGGACGGCAGCCATTGTGTGGCATTGGAGTAACGTCGATGATCTCTGTAACCTCGATACCTGCACCGTGGATAGTTCTGATTGCTGACTCACGTCCTGCACCAGGACCCTTTACATATGCCTTAACCTTGCGAAGGCCAAGATCGTATGCTGTCTTTGCTGCATCCTCTGCTGCTACCTGAGCTGCGTATGGAGTGTTCTTCTTTGAACCTCTGAAACCGCTCTTACCTGCAGATGACCAGCTGATTACCTGACCAATATTGTTAGTAAGGGTTACGATAACGTTGTTGAAGGTTGATGAAATATGAGCCTCGCCATAAGCTTCAACCTTGACAACTCTCTTCTTAGTTGATGTAGTTTTCTTTGCCATAATTCATCTAATTATTTAGTTGCCTTCTTCTTGTTTGCAACAGTCTTCTTCTTACCCTTTCTTGTACGGGCATTGTTCTTGGTGCTCTGTCCGCGTACAGGGAGACCGATACGATGACGGATTCCTCTGTAGCAACCGATATCCATAAGACGTTTGATGTTCATCTGGATTGAAGAACGGAGCTCACCTTCGATCTTGTACTCCTCAGCGATTACGCTACGGATACCAGCGATCTGCTCGTCGTTCCACTCTCCAACCTTTGTATCGAAATCAATACCGAGCTGAGAAAGGATCTTTCTCGATGTGCTGCGGCCGATACCGAAGATATAGGTAAGACCTATCTCTCCTCTCTTGTTGTTAGGTAAATCAACACCGGCTATTCTTGCCATAATTATCTTAACTTAATTTGTTATACAACTAAAAAATTATCCCTGGCGCATTTTGAACTTAGGGTTCTTCTTGCAGATTACATAGAGACGACCTTTACGTCTTACGATCTTGCAATCTTCGCTGCGCTTCTTGATGGATGCTTTTACTTTCATTTCTTTATAATTTTATTTGTATCTGAAAGAAATTCTTCCTTTAGTTAAATCATATGGTGACATCTCCACTTTAACTCTGTCTCCAGGAAGGATTTTGATGTAATTCATTCTCATCTTGCCGGAGATGTGAGCAATGATGACGTGTCCGTTCTCGAGTTCAACCTTGAACATTGCGTTAGGCAGGGTCTCGACGATTACGCCTTCCTGCTCAATTGCTGATTGTTTTGGCATCGATAATCACTTTAAAATTTAACATTCTGTTCTATGAAGTCAAAGGTGGACAATAATTCAGCCTGGCCTTTTCTGACAACAACCGTAAGCTCGAAATGCGCTGATTTCTTGCCGTCAGAAGTATGTACTGCCCAACCATTTTTAGCTAAATACACATTTCTGTTACCGGCATTGATCATCGGTTCGATACAGATTGTCATTCCATCGGTCAGTCTTGCACCCTGTCCCCTGCGTCCGTAATTTGGAACGCCTGGGCTTTCGTGCAGTTTCTTTCCGATTCCGTGTCCTTCAAGTTCACGGACAACAGAGAACCCGAATGACTCTGCATACGTTTGCACCGCGTGTCCTATATCGCCAGTCCTATTCCCAGCAACCGCTGCCGCTATTCCTCTGTAGAGTGATTCCTTGGTAACGTCGAGGAGCATTCGGGTCTCAGCGTCCACCTCCCCTACTGGAAAGGTGTATGCTGAATCACCGTTATATCCTTTGTAGAACGTACCGCAGTCCACTGAAACGATGTCACCCTCCTTGAGGACGTAGTCTGACGGAAAACCGTGTACTACAACATCATTCACAGAGATGCAGAGTGCTGCGGGAAAGCCATCATAACCGAGAAAGCTTGGTACTGCTCCGTGGTCACGGATAAAGGTCTCTGCTACCCTATTCAACTCGAGAGTTGTCACACCAGGGGCAACAATCTTACCGACCTCAGCCAATGTCTTTGAAACGAGAATCCCGTTTTCACGCATCAGCGCAATTTCTTCCTCTGTCTTTGGCCTGACCATCTTAAATTCAAAGAACTTCATCAAGTTTACATTCCGGAACGACCCTTAAGGCGACCGGTCTTCATCAGTCCGTCGTAGTGACGCATAAGCAGATGGCTTTCGATCTGCTGGAGTGTATCAAGAACAACACCTACAAGGATAAGGAGGGATGTACCACCATAGAAGCTTGCAAACTGGTTGTTCACACCAAGCATCATAGCAAATGCAGGGAGGATAGCGATAAGCGCGAGGAAGATAGAACCTGGGAGGGTAACTCTTGACATGATGTCGTCAAGATACTCTACAGTCTTCTTTCCTGGCTTGACTCCAGGGATGAATCCACCATTCTTTCTCATATCATCTGCCATCATTGTAGGATTTACAGTGACTGCAGTGTAGAAATATGTGAAGAGCACTACAAGGATTGCGAATACAAAGTTATACCAGAAACCGGTATAATTGCTCATTACCGCAGCGAATCCTCTTGTCGCATCGAACTGCGAGAAGATCATCGGGAACAGCATAAGAGCCTGTGCGAAGATGATAGGCATAACACCAGCAGCATTGATCTTCATAGGAATGTACTGACGTACTCCACCGTACTGCTTGTTACCGATCACTCTCTTAGCGTACTGTACAGGAACCTTTCTCACTGCCTGAACGAGGGCGATAGCCGCTACGAACACGAAGAAGAGAACAACGAGTTCCACGATAAGGAGAAGGAGTCCACCACCAGCGTTTGCTGTGAGCTTCTCTCCGATCTCAGCTGTGAGAGCATAAGGAAGGCGTGCAATGATACCTACCATAATGATGAGTGACACACCATTACCGATACCACGGTCAGTGATACGCTCACCGAGCCACATTACGAACATTGTACCTCCGAGAAGGATAATGGTCGAAACGAGGTTAAACCAGAAGTTGCTCCAACCAAGCTGATTTACAGCTGTAAATGCAGTAGCTGGGATCTGGCTGTGAAGATTAGCCATATAGGCCGGACCCTGGATGCAGATGATAGCAATGGTGAGATACCTTGTGTACTGATTCATCTTGCGGCGTCCGCTTTCGCCCTCCATCTGGAGCTTCCTGAAGTAAGGGACGAAAATACCAAGAAGCTGGATAACGATAGATGCCGAAATGTATGGCATCACACCCAGCGCAAAGATGGAAGCATTTCCGAATGCACCACCTGAGAACATGTTCAAAAGACCTACAAGGCCCTCTGAAGCGCTGCTCTGCAGATTGGCAAGCTGCGCAGAATCTATGCCCGGAAGCACGATAAAGCTTCCGAGACGATAGATTACGAGCAGTCCGAGGGTATAAAGAATCCTCGTGCGGAGCTCTTCAATCTTAAAGATGTTCTTGATTGTCTGAATAAGTTTCTTCATCTCTATTAGATTGTTGTCGCTGTGCCTCCTACAGCCTCAATCTTAGCGATTGCTGACTTTGAGAATGCATTAGCGGATACTTCCAATTTAGCTGTGAGCTCGCCGTTACCGAGAACCTTTACAAGCTGGTTCTTATTGATGAATCCTGCCTCGCGAAGTGTATCGATGTTGATAACTGTAAGGTTGTTAGCCTCTGCGAGAGTCTGGAGAACTGCTACATTGATAGCCTTGTACTCCACTCTTGTAGGATTAGTGAAACCGAACTTAGGAAGTCTTCTCTGGATAGGCATCTGACCTCCCTCGAAGCCGAGCTTACGAGAATAGCCTGAACGAGCCTGAGCACCCTTGTGACCACGGGTTGAAGTTCCGCCGTGACCTGAGCCCTCACCACGTCCGATTCTCTTCTCTCTGCCTTTTGAGCCTGCAGCAGGTGTAAGATTATTTAATTTCATCTTTGTGTCCTCCAAATTTAAATTTCCACTACTTTAACAAGGTGAAGAACCTTCTCAACCATACCCTTGGTAACTGGAGTGAGTTCCACCTCTACAGTCTGGTGCATTCTGCGGATACCGAGAGACTCAAGGTTTGCGATCTGTCTCTTGGTTGCACCGCTCTTACTCTTGATCTGAGTTATCTTAACTTTTGCCATTGTCAGTCCTCCTTAACCTTTAAATACTCTGCTCATTGGAATACCACGGAGTCCTGCCACAGTGTAAGCATCTCTCATCTCAACAAGTGCAGCAACAGTTGCCTTTACAAGGTTGTGAGGATTAGATGAACCCTTTGACTTAGCGAGCACGTTGTGTACTCCCACTGACTCAAATACGGCACGCATCGCACCACCCGCCTTAACTCCTGTACCAGGAGCAGCTGGCTTCATGAATACTCTTGCACCACCGAACTTAGCCTCCTGCTCGTGAGGGATAGTAGCGTTGAGGATAGGAATCTTAACGAGATTCTTCTTTGCATCCTCAATACCCTTTGAAATAGCAGTTGTAACCTCATTGGCTTTTCCAAGACCATAGCCTACAACGCCGTTCTCGTCACCTACCACAACAATGGCAGCAAAGCTGAAGTGACGACCACCCTTAGTAACCTTAGTCACTCTCTGGATGGCTACCAATCTGTCCTTAAGCTCAAGGTCAGATGTCTTTACTCTTTTAACATTTGTATTTGCCATAGTTTCTTAGAAAATTAAGCCACCTTCACGGGCAGCGTCTGCCAAACTTTTAACTCTACCATGATAAAGGTAACCACCACGGTCGAATGAGATAGTAGTGATACCTGCTGCGAGTGCACGCTCTGCGATCGCCTTTCCAACGATAGCTGCTGCCTCGATACCAGTCTTGCCCTTGCACTCTGCTGCAAGTGCCTTGTCATTTGAAGCGGCAGCGCAAAGTGTCATACCCTTCAAATCATCAACAACCTGTACGTAAATCTGTTTGTTGCTTCTGAAAACAACCATTCTTGGTCTTTCAGCAGTACCATTAACGACTTTGCGGATACGGTAGTGAATTCTTTTTCTTCTTTCAATCTTATTCAATGCCATAATCTAGTCCTCCTATTATTTAGCACCTGCTGACTTACCAGCCTTACGACGAAGTGTCTCGCCGACAAACTTGATACCCTTACCCTTATAAGGCTCTGGCTTACGGAGTGAACGAACCTTAGCTGCTACCTGGCCGATGAGCTGCTTGTCAGCGCTCTTGAGGCAAAGTACTGGGTTCTGTCCCTTCTTAACCGGCTCAGCCTCAGCCTTGATCTCTGCAGGAAGCAGGATCTGAACCTCGTGTGAGAATCCGAGAGAGAGGATGAGGATCTGACCCTGTACATCTACACGGTAACCCACACCAACAAGCTCCTGACGGATTGTGTAACCCTGTGAAACTCCGACAACCATATTGTTGATGAGCGCACGATAGAGACCGTGAAGTGAACGGTGACGTGGCTGGTCAGTCGGACGGGTCAACTTAACTTCTGTACCCTCTACAGCGACGTTGATGTCAACGTCAACCTTCTGGCTGAGCTCGCCGAGAGGTCCTTTAACCTTAACAACGTTGCCAGGAAGCACCTCAACAGTGACTCCGGCAGGAAGGTTTACAGGCAATTTACCTATTCTTGACATTACTGTTTTGTTTTAGATTAATATACATAACATATAACCTCACCACCTACATTGAGCTCACGAGCTTCCTTGTCTGTGATGACACCCTTTGAAGTCGAAAGGATAGCGATACCGAGTCCATTGAGGACGCGTGGCATATTCTCGACGTCAGTATATCTACGGAGACCTGGCTTAGACACGCGAACGATCTTCTTGATAGCCGCAGTCTTGGTCTGTGGATGATACTTGAGAGCGATTTTGATTGTGTTGCAAGGAGAGCCTTCAACTACCTTGTAGCTGAGGATATAACCCTTCTCGCAAAGGATCTTTGTGAGAGACACCTTCATCTTTGATGCAGGGATCTCTACGATCTTCTTTCCTGCAAGGTAAGCGTTGCGTACCCTGGTGAGGAAGTCTGCTATTGGATCAGTCATTTTTTTGTTTTGTTTTTGTTGAAAACCGACGCCCGGAAGCGTCCGATATCCAAAAGTTGATTAATAAATTATTGTTTTACCGTCATTCGACGGATTTGGTCATATGTTACCAGCTTGCCTTCTTTACGCCTGGGATGAGACCGTTGCTTGCCATCTCACGGAACTGGATACGGCTGATGCCGAACATACGCATATATCCCTTTGGACGTCCAGTGAGAGAACAGCGGTTGTGCATACGGCATGCAGCTGAGTTCTTAGGGAGCTTGTCGAGAGCAGCCCAGTCACCTGCTTCCTTGAGAGCCTGTCTCTTAGCGGCGTACTTTGCAACCAATTTCGCGCGTTTTACCTCGCGGGCTTTCATTGATTCTTTTGCCATCTTGTTCTCTTTTAATTAGTTGTTAT
>JBGVPH010000038.1:0-7639 GCA_045126915.1 Candidatus Cryptobacteroides sp. | reverse complement strand
TTACGAACTTGAGGCTGTAAATAATGGTTGGACAGCGCGAGAGATGGAGCGCCAGATTAACAGTCAGCTATATGAGCGTCTGTTATTGAGTAATGATAAAGAGTCGGTATTGGCGGTAGCACGTAAGGAGAGAATACCTCAGCAGCCACAGGAAATTATAAAGGACCCAATGGTGTTGGAGTTTCTTGGACTAGAGCGCAAGTCTTCATATTATGAAAAGGACTTGGAACAGGCTCTGATAACACATCTGCAGAAATTCCTGTTAGAGCTGGGTAATGGTTTTACATTTGTTGCTCGTCAGAAACGAATACTCATAGAGGATGATGAATTCTTTGCAGATCTGGTGTTCTATAATCGTCTCTTACGCTGTTTTGTGGTGATTGAACTTAAGACGGAGAAATTGACCCATCAGGATCTTGGCCAGTTGCAGATGTATGTGAACTACTATGACCGTGTGGAGAAATTGCCGGATGAAAATCCTACCATCGGTATCCTCCTTTGTACTGCAAAGAATGATACAGTAGTTAAGATGAGTCTGCCAGAAGATAATGCATCAATACTTGCAAGTCAGTATCAGTTGTATCTTCCTACACAGGATCAGTTGAAGACAGAGGTAGAGTCGTTGCTTCGACTTGCAGAAGAAGATCAGGTAGACTAAAATCATTTATGAAATTACAGACAATAGGGTACATACCCTTTGTGAAATTAGAGAAAATTGTGTTGACTTAACGAATTGGTTATCAGTTGATTGAAAAATTTCTCTATGAAAATATTTGAAAAGTTCGTACTTTAGCAGTCACTCATCATAAGAGATGGGTGACTTTTTTATGGAAAATTACTTTGTAGAATCACGCAAACATATAAGGGTCATCTTGACCATTATGGAGAATATGTTGAAGAATGGCAAGGCTACTCGCGAAGAGTACCGTGACATCTTCATACATTGGTATAAATGGCTTATGGATAATGGTAGTCATTATGGAAACATAAATGATTACAACCAGGGCGAGCATTTGGAGATTACGATTACAAGATTGAGAGTCGAGGTGCCAAATTACGCATCTTGTGCCCGAGGTCTGATCTCTGAACTGAAAAAGATTATCACGCTCTATGAGCAGAATAAGGATTTCTTTGATCAGCTGTATTCAGATAAAGATGCTCTTTATGCGGATATGTGCGCTCATGCTGAAGCTGCTAAAATGAAGTGGTATAAGGAAATCTTAGCGGCGCATGAAGAGTATAAGATTGCTCAGATGTTAGGAGCAGTATTGGCGAAAGCCAATGAAATGCCAAGGGAGGAGCTCATATTCAGGATAAATGCCATAAGAGCTGAGTATAATCTGGACTTTCCCGAAGGTGATCCAGTTAAGTGGATGGAGGAACTAAGGGAGAGGATCGCAGACTTGGAAAAACACGGTCAGGTGCTTGAAGACGATAGGGGATATTTGCTTACTTCTGTTCAAGATAACAGGATGATAGCTATATACAGCACCGCAAAGAGGATATCTTCGATCTTCATGAAGGACTTGGAAGAGAGTGAGCAGCCTGCAATCCAGCAAACCAACTTCAATACCTTCCATGTGCATAATGAACAGCACAATCATTTCTCTTCGACCCATGTCCATCTTGAACCTAAGTCGAACAGGCTGACATCGGGCCAGGCTGCAGGAAAGTTCTACATTAGTCAAGACATCTGCAGTACTTTCTATCGTTCGGGAGCTGTCAAGATTGTGCTGGGAAATTGTACCGAGGTGCAGTTCTATAATTTGATGAATCTAGCTCAAGCGGATGACAATATGATATTAACTCATGCCAAGGGCTTCTACTATGTTCTGCGCATCTTGAAGGATTTCCTATATGATGTAAAAGGATGTAATGATTGGATCAATCAAGTATTGGCTCATTTTGATAAATCATATGCGGATTTTTCTAAACATTCTCACTATGTGATTTCTCAATATAATGAGTGGGAAAAATCTCACTTAAGTGAAAAATCGGATGCTGTAATCTTATATGAAATTGTCAATGATTGGCTGAAATTTCAGGGAAAGGCGTAAGATACCCTTTTGCCTCCTTTGGGGTGGTTGTTAATATGTTGTTATATAACATATTAACAACCACTTTCTTGTTGAAAACACCCCTTTCACCACCCGACTGTTTCCACGTGGCCCCAGTACCTTTGCCATCAGAATTTTTAACAAAATAAAGTTATGGTAGCAAAGAAAACAATCAAGCCTCAGAGTGTCCAGTTGGCATATGAGGATTATGAAAGACTCCTTCAGATCGAGCAGGAATTTCTTGGCCAGAAGGAGCAGCAGGTAAAGAAGAGACATGTCCTTAGGGGTCTTGCAGAATTGGCGGACTACTTCAAGAGTTCCATTACTACGGTGTGGAGAATGAAGAACGAAGAGTGGTTCCGTCCAGCTCTCGTTCAGCATGGAAGAACTATACTCGTGGATGCTGATCTTGCGTGGGATCTTGCGTGCAAGCATTCTCATAAGTGTGTCTATGGTAAGTCAAAGCCAGTGTTGGAGACTTTGGAAGAAGAAAAGTAGGAGGGGCCATGGACGAGAAACTTATATTCCCAGTGGGAATCTATCCCGAAAAGATCCAGAGGATAATCGAGGATACACATCAGGACTTGAACTTTCCTGTGAACTACATCGCATCATCTATCTTAGTAGCTTCAGCTTTGGCTGTTGGGAACTCCAGAGTCCTTAAACTTAGGGAAGACTGGATTGTAAAGAGCGTGATTTACATGGCTCTGGTCGGAGAACCTGGTGCTGTGAAGACTCATCCGATCAACTTTGCTTTGGCGCCTTTTCGTAAGTCTGATGAGCATACGCTCTCAAGGTACAAAAAAGATCTTGCAGAGTATCGCTCCATGCCGGTAGAGCAGCGAGGTGAAAAGCCCAAAGCGAAGCAATTCCTTATGAAGGACTTTACTCAGGAGGCTGTCGCAAAAGTACTGGATGGAAATCCTCACGGGATCTGTATCCACAGCGATGAGCTGAACGGCTGGTTTGCCTCCTTCAACAGGTATAACAACGGAGGTGGTGAACAAGAGATGTGGCTAAGTCTACACAATGGAGGATCCATAGTTGTGA
Source organism: Candidatus Cryptobacteroides sp. (assembly GCA_045126915.1). Lineage (GTDB taxonomy): Bacteria > Bacteroidota > Bacteroidia > Bacteroidales > UBA932 > Cryptobacteroides. The sequence goes on along the minus strand of JBGVPH010000038.1, from coordinate 4,532 downwards.
ATCGCAAGGGAATTGATGATGTTATCTCAATACCTTGTCCATATGTAAATGTATTAGGGTCCATTCAACCAGGAGTTCTTGCAAAATGCTTCAGGGGACAGAAGACCGATAATGGCTTTCTGTACAGGATGCTCTTTGCGAAGGATTCTTCTGAAGGTAAGCCTTTGCTTTGGCAAGATGATGATCTTCCTACCGGAGCTGGTGACAGATGGAGGGAGTTTGCAGTGAGGCTGATGGAGGCATCCATGCAATATGAGTCAACACTTCTTCCCGTTGAGTACAACTTCCGACCGGATGCCTGGGAGGTGGTGAAGGCTTGGCAGAATGGGATGGAAATGGACTTCGCCATGGAGGGCAATCAGTACAAGGTGGCAATCTTCAGAAAGATTCAGGACTATGCTTTAAGATTCTGTCTGATTATCCATGCGATGAGGGAAACCGCAGGAGAAATATCGGTGTCGGTCATGATCGATCCACTGACTGTTGCCAAAGCTATCAGTGTTGCTACTTATTTCTTCAACACGGCTGTGGAAGTGTATGAAGAAATATATTTCGGTAGCAATAGTGAGGATGCTAAGATAATCAGGTTACTTGAATTCCTTCCAGAAGTCTTTTCGAAGCAGCAAGCAGAGGTTGTCGGGGCGAATATAGGTATTTCCAGAAGTACTGTCTATAGGTACATCACAGGAGATAAGAACGACCCGTTCACGGAGAAGATCAAGCATGGTCTCTATCGTAAAAAGGTCTGAGATTATGAGACTTTGACACTTTTGAAAGTCTTAAAGTCTCAAAGTTTCACCACTTCATCCTTCAATGGCGAAGGTAATGCCCGACAAAAACATCAATCCTGACAGCGATGCAGCGGCATACTAATTTCGCATTCACCGGACCGTTGCGAGCGTCCACTGGACGTTCGCAGACACTGAGACAGACAGATAAATCTGCCTGTCTCTCCGGCTCTTGGAAATTAGTATAATCCCGATATACTGAATCTTTTCTCGACCGCTTCCCGCGGCTCTCGAACGATTCAGTATCGGGCCAAAACTTTGGAAAAGTTCTGGACTCAAAGGTAAATCGCCGACTGCCCGGCAGGGTCCCGGAGTTCCTCCGCCTACCAGACATTCACCAATTTACATACAAAAACCGACACTTAAATTATGTCTAGAAATCATAAGGCACCTCAATACAACGTTGCTTGTGTTGAGTGCATGAAAATCCATCCTTCCAGCAGTATTTCAGGACTTCAGAAAGAAGCGGAAGACAGAATCGCGAAAGAATCGCAGAACATTGATCACGAACGATCGTTCATGAATCTTACCATTCATGGATTGGATGTGTTCGGCAATCCGGTGGTCAATCACGACAAGCCGGAAACATCCCTTGAAGAAAGAATCTACAAGAGGATAGAAGAAGTTGGCGCAAAGGTCAGGCGTGACCGCCAGGAGATCTCGGTAGAACGAGGGCATAACTCCAAAGAAAGCGTTATCTGTGAGGGAATCATCTTTCAGGTTTCTCACGAACGCTCAATGGAAATCCTAGCCGAGGATGGTATGCTAGATGAGAACGGACAGATTCGAAAGGATCGCCACCTTCCGAAAGACGGCAAGATGTACTCTTTATTTATGGATACCTATCGCTTTGTTTGTGAGAGGTTCGGAGCAGATAATGTGGTGGGAGCATATATTCATCTGGATGAGTATACTCCACATATGCATGTCTTCGTCGTTCCTGTTACAATGAAGGAGAGCAGATATCGAGGAGAAGTCCGCAAAGATGAATTTGGAGAACCGATCATGAAAGGCGTCCTGGATGCAAAGAATATCTTTTCGCCGTCGACCATCAAGCAGCTATGGCCTGACTATGCTGAATATATCGAGCAGTATGGTGTATCCAAAGCTGAAGGCAAGGTGCCAAAGGGTATGTATACCGAGGTTGCGACAATGGATGCTGTCATAGAGCAGAAACAGGAACTTATCCGTCAGAAGAATGAGGAAATTTCAAGACAGGATGCCAACTTGGAGGCCAAGACCCTCGCTAATAGAAGATTGGAGAAAGAAATAAGTCAGCAGGAAGAACAAGTTGCAGACCTGAAGAGTGACGTAGGTCAGATAAAAGAACAGAACAGATATCTCTATCTACAGATAATGGAGCGACAAGCTGTTCTTAATCAGCTTTACGAGCAGGTCGATAAAATGCCGGATTTTATTGTGCCTCCAACTAAAGGGTTATTGGGTTACAATACCAAAGAAGTCGACGAATATATAAAGGCCACTGAATCCAAGCATAGAGTCAATGCGATGAAGCAGATTCCATTGGATGACTCATCTGTCAGAAAGGAAATGTGGAAGATGATAGGGGATATGCGTCCCAAAGTTGCAGAATGGGAACGGTTATCCAATGATCCGGATGCTCTTGACCGTAAGGCCAGTGAAATTCGAGAGGAACAGTCTAGAGAGAAAATCAAAGAAGTTGCTTTGGCTGTATTCGGACCAGACTTTAAACCAGGATACTTTGAGGTGGCTCCAACTTATGGGGGATATAATCAATTGGTGACTGGATATTATGACTATGGTGGCGGCTATAGAGCCTTGCATATTACTCCGGGTGGAAATGTCTACAGTACAACCAGCGGTGAAGTGCGCGATGTCTCCTCAGCAAACTCCCTTGGTCAGCAGGAGATATGGACATCTCATGGTAATGTTGCTGATCTGATGTTGCAGTTGCAGATTCAACGATACATCAACCTGCAATGGAGTACTCATATGAGATTCACTAGCTTCGAAAAGGAAAATACACCTGATGGTGTCGAGTACCTTTTTCGTGGAGATAACGGAAGAAACTATTACCACCATGCCACAGGAAATGTCTATAGTTCAATGGCGTCTAATATCCCAACCCTCGGCAAGTGCCGAGAAAGGCTTGTGGAAGGTATATGGAAAGCCGAGATTCTGATGAAAGATGTGGATGTGAAGGGTCAATCCAAGGAACAAGGATTGAAGAGGTAACACTGTCTGTTAGCAGGAGCAGCGCCCGTAATGGCGTTGTTCCTGTTCTCATTTAGATTGAGACAATATGATGATTTTAGTCTCCATTAAAACGATTGTCTCTAAAAATTCTTATATTTGTTGGCAAGAGCAGGAACTTCCGGCTACATAGATTGACATATACGCATTGGACTTATTCTTCTGTTAGGAATTTGGCGATTTTGAAGCTCGAAGAAATAGGTTGGATGCTCACGCTTTGCGTGGGCTTAACTTATTTCGTGAGCAGGGTTCGCCAAAACCTCTAACAGCGGATGCGGTTGAGACCACGCTTTTTCTATGTATACTGCAGTAGATCATAACTTTTATTGCTATATTTCGAGGAACTTAATAACAAATAGACACGGCTATGAAAAACAATGGCAAAAACCTATACCTTGCTATATCCATAGTTCTAGGTATCGTATGGCCGGCAGCGTTAATATTCTTAACGTGCGATATGATCAAAGACGGTTTTGAACCGAGAAGACTCATTCCTATATTCAACTGTCTTGCTATGGGTGTATTCTGGCTGCTTATGGTTAAGCAGTATCGTAAAATAAAGAAGGACTATGAAAACACTTAAACTATTTCGCGCACTGTCTATGGCAGGGGGACTCACCTGCTTCATGATATCATGTCTGCCAGATGTTAAAGGTGAGAATGGTTATGACTGGATGATGATTGCCGTAATTGCCTTAGTCTTGGTTATTCTGCCGACTAGTCTGATAAGCAGAATTAAAAGGGAAGATCACCCGGAAACACTGACAATATATACAAAAGGATATCACATCCTCAATATCATTTCTGGCAGCATCATGATTGGCCTTTGTATCACAGCCATCGTTGTCAAGAGCGAGATGATGTGGATGGCTCTTGCATTTGCCTTTGTAGCATTATTCAATATGTTCAACTCGTTCATATTCTATAATGCAAGAAAAGCCTATGAGGAGAAAAATTAAATCACAAATAGCCATGAAAGCTTATACAACCAAACACATTCTATCGATAATTGGACTTACTCTTCTCATAGGTATTCCATTCGGATTTCTTTATGGATGGCAGTTCTGCTTGCTGATTGCATGTGCTGTCCTCTGCTATTCTTTGGCTGTCTTCTTCAAAAATCCGACACACCCTGTACTGTGGTTCGGCTATCCGGATTGGATGGACACCAGGACTGTATGGAAAAACATAGGCTGCAATCTGCTTTTAGCTATAGGTGTTGCAGCAGGATGTACTGCCCTGTCAGATGTGTGTGATCCATCAACAAAGGTCATAATAATTACCGCAGCTTGTCTTCTTTGCTTTGTGAGCGGTTATCTGACCCGCAAGGTATGGTTGAATAATATGCCCAGAAAATAAGAGATTAACTTTTAATGATTCTGCTATGAACAATCAACTTCGTAACCCGAAGCATGGAATGCTACATCTAATACTTGCCATATCCTGGTTACTTCTAGGAATCTGGGAAATTGCTGACGATGGACATTCCGTAAGAGCTTGGATTTATAT
>JBGVPH010000037.1:0-15325 GCA_045126915.1 Candidatus Cryptobacteroides sp. | reverse complement strand
ATCATCAATTACAAAGGTAGCAAAAATATATTGAAAATCAATGCTTTATATGAAGAATTGACAGATATCTAATTCATATAATATTAAACGTATTTATCTATTTACCCCAAATGACTTTCTTTCTGACTCTTCATATTTCTCTATGGCGGCATCTATATTACCAATTATGCCAATAATCTCTTTAACAACCCCTAAGCCTGTTTTGATCCTAGCTTTCTGACAGTATCCTAATTCAGCCTTAAACTTATTCAAAAGATACTTTTCCATTTCAATTGGAGGTCTATTGACTTCCTGCAGTTCAGTTTCTAGTTCTTTAATGCGCTCTTCGTAAAAAGATTCAATGTCAGATATCTGTATTCGATCATAGACCTTCTTCCCTAATAATAGTGAACAAACTGTTACCTTGACAATATTATTCTTTCCCAAGTCATTAATTGCTGACACTGCATCGTCAAGGGAAAGCTCTGATAACTTTTTACATGATGGAAAGTCCCTAATAGGTACAGAATTTAGGATAATTGTATATAATCCCGATGCGATATCACCAGCATATAGAGAGATTGCAGATACTTTGCTCGGATCATCATTCTTTTGACATAAAGACAACTTCTTCAAGCAGTTTTGAGGACCGTACATTTCTGATTCAAAACACTCTTTAATCGCACATTGTAGATCGCGGCAATATGCTTTACACAAGTACACCTCCTGATGAGGATTATATCCTCCATGAAGGTTACCATATCGTTCTTTCAACCGATTAAATTGCTCAAGTGAAGACTCCTTGTCCTTCACAATGATAAATATCTCTGGGATTTGCATATAGAAAAGTACAAATAGTTTCAAACGCTGCATAACATTATCTATGCCATCGGCTTGTGAACTAATCTGAAGTTATTGATAATATACTATTGCATTAACGGGGTATTCTTTTTGGAGGCACGTCACGCGGGAGATAAGTTAACCAATATATTCCGGCAACTCAAATATAAATAAAGAGAGCTACCTAAAATTGATAGCTCTCTCAGTGATATAGCAATCTTAAACATTTTACTGATTGCTGCTGTAATTGTTATATGACAGATATGATGAGGTCTTCACCTTGATCCTCTGGCATATCTATTATCGGAAGGAAGAACTTAGAGTATGGAGTATTCTCGGTTCTTGCGCAAAGCGCTCCTCTCGAGGTACTGATTGCAATTCTAGCAAGGTTATTCACCATACCTTTTGGAAGAACAGCATCCTTTGTCTTGTTGCTTGTAATCTGATTCCAGCTATCTTCATCAATAATGAAGTGGCACAGGATTTCAGCTATCAAGAATGGTCTATCCTGATCAAGAAACTGAATGTTTGCTCCAACTGCTATAGTACGTTCATCATAGTTGGTTCTGATAGGAATATTCAGATTTAACTGAATATTATCACTGGTTGGTTCAAAGACAGTTGCAAACTGTTCGATTGAAACGCCCCTGAGTGCATATTTGATTGCTTCCATAATTAATTATAAACTCTAATTCCTGTAAGAGCCTTAGAGTAATTGTATTTAAATTGATTATTGTCAGCTTCTGTATATGGAGCTGATGTAGTATAATAGATGGCTACCTGAGTTGGAGCTGGCTCATCTTCTGGAAGCACAATCAACTTCAGGCCAAGGATACGGCCATACCTCATAACGGTCGTAACCTTGAGATCAAGATCTTGTCCGTGAAGCAGTTTATTGATGTACTGAGGTGATACATTCAATTTATCGGCAAGATCTTTCTGGCTCATCTTGTTGTCCTTCATGTAGCGGACAATCTTGAGGATGATTCTCCTGCATGCAAGGAACTCTTCCCCGTTCTCAATTTCAACGTTTGATTTTGAGACCCAAGTTTTTGTGGGCTTTACACGTGCACGCATATTCTTAGATAAATTAAAAATTTGATTGATATATGTATTTGATTATAGTATTCTATTGTACTTGAGTTACAAAAACATCCTTAGTATCAAGCGTATTTTCCTTTATATGCTGTAAAGTATAGTCTAACTTCTTTAATTCAATTCTCGTATTATCTGCTTTCCCCATATCCTTATGCACCTTGATTGTTGCGCCTGTTATAAGGTAACATTTCTTCTCTTCAATTTCAATTGCATAAAATCTGAATGGATGGTGACCAATAATTGTTCCTTGTTTAAGTTTAACTCGTATACTTTCACTTAATCTATTTTGTTCATCAGAGAAATCCAGTGGTTCTAATAGCTCGTGAAATGTGTTATTCTCAAAGGAATCTAGAATTGCTTTTCTTATAGTATTTAGTGACTGACTTACTTCCTTCAGAAAAGTATCTTCTGATATATTGCGCCAATAATCCGCCTCTAAAAATGGCTTGAACTGATCATAGAAATCACTCAAATATTGTGGAGAAGACCACAATTCAAATGCTTTTTCAAATTGATTGAAGTCATAAAAAGCATCATTAAGCTCCCATGAATCACTATCCACGCCGAAAGCCTGCAGCTCTTCGTCATCGAAGAATACAGCAGCAACAATGCATTCAGCATCAAACGCGTCTTCCCTTCTCTCTGGATATATAAGATCAAATTCCATTATCAACCTATAGGTTAATTTTTGCAAAGGTAGCAATCTTTTTCATAAAATCAACTCACAGGTTTATTATTTTGGCAAGCTTAAACTATAGAAAGGATATGAAATTGTATTCTGTACATTATTTACTAACTTTGACAAAAGACATTAAATATGGTAGATATAAATAAATTCTCCCAAGAATTGGTATGCAATTTCAAAGATCGCACATACTCAGTGCGCGACAATGGATCAGTATATCGCCATCAGAAAGAAGGCTCACGCCCGGCTCCTCTTGATAATAAATGGACCTTTGGAAAGAAAGATGAGAAAACAGGTTATATGATGATAGCCGGGGTTCGTGTACATCAAATTGTTGCAACCGCTTTCCATGGTGTACCTGAATATCCGACTATGGTTGTTGATCATATAGATACTAATAGATGTAACAATCGTCCAGAGAATCTTAGGTGGCTGACCAGACTAGAAAACGTTCTTAACAACCCATATACTCGTAGTAGAATCGCTTTTCTTTGTGGTTCGATAGAAGCATTCCTGAAAGATCCTTCCATCCTGAGACAGACAGCATCAGAACCAAACACGTCATGGATGCGTACAGTATCAAAAGAAGAAGCAGCAAAATGCCTTAGGTGGCTTGACAAATGGAACGATGAAGATAGCCCTACACCCAAACCTTTATCTACCCCAAAGAAAGGGATTGGTGATTGGATATACACTGACAAACCTAACGACGGATTCGGACAATCTTGGGATTCTGACTGGGAATCGAGAGAGCCACGTAAATCATATGTCCAACAAAGAGCAGAAATGGAAGCAGAAACAATCCGTTATGAAGAACAACTAGCCCTTAAAGACTCTTTAACTCCTGGAGCAAAACAACTACATTGGAAAACTCCAACCGAGTTTCCACTATGCCCACAGAGCCATACAGACACTCCCCTACAAGACTACCTTAGAACTCTCATTGAAGGAGAAACATTCTGTAAGAATCAATACTATCATTCCGAAGTTTTAAAAGCAGAGATTTCTCTAGACCAGAATCACATTGCAGTGATAACCACCACAAGTGGAGTCACAAACTATGCACTGACTGAAGTCAAATACGACAGCGGCTACTACATCCACGAAAGCATCCGCACATTCTTCTCAGAAGAAGGTGCCGAAAAATACTACACCCTCTCCCTCGGCAAAGAATGGACAGGAGGGGATGTACTGGAAGATTTTTGTTAAACGATTAATCTACTATCCAATGGTCGGCAAATACAAAGTAATAACCCTCTGCGGCAGCACAAAGTTCAAGGAGCAGTATCTGGAAGCACAGAAGCGCCTGACCCTTGAAGGCAACATCGTCATATCCGTCGGTCTGTTCGGCCACAGTGGAGACGATGAAGTCTGGACCGAAGGCACCAAAGCCATGCTCGACGACATGCACAAACGCAAGATCGACATGGCCGACGAAATCTTCGTCATCAACGTCGACGGCTACATCGGCGAAAGTACTCGTAATGAAATTGCTTATGCCAAGTCTCAGGGAATTGGTGTGAGGTATCTGGAACAATAAATGTTGCCCAAAAGGTTATATCGTTACAACCTTTCTAAGCAGATTGAAGCATGAATAGAATCAAACTAGTCGATAAACCAGACAGGACAGATACACTGATAGAAGAACTCACTCGAGTGTGGGAAGATTCTGTCAGGGCGACTCATCTATTCCTCACCGAAGATGCTATAGCAGAAATCAAGCAGTTCGTTCCCGAGGCGTTGCGTGAAGTTGCACATCTGGTCGTGTCCGTGAATGACCTTGAGGAGCCTATCGGTTTCATGGGAGTCCAGGACAGGTCCATTGAGATGCTGTTCATCTCCCCCGACTCAAGAGGTAAAGGTATCGGTAAAGAGTTAATCAGCTATGGCATTGAGACATTTGCAACCAATCGTGTCACCGTAAACGAACAGAACCCTCAAGCCATTGGATTCTACGAACATCTTGGTTTCAAAGTCTACAAAAGGACTGAAACCGACGAACAAGGAAGACCATATCCACTGCTTTATATGGAACTGTAAAATCACAATTTATATAATAACATCACCAAATTCCTATGCATGAGCTTCTGCCTATGTGCAGCAGCATGTGGCAATCCATCTCAAGGACCAGTTAACACACTGAAAACAGATGCTGTTACAGATGCTTTAGCAAATGAAGGCAAACTCAACTTTGAGGTTCTTGAATGGATAAGAGAACCAGCGGCATTCACAGTTTCCGGGGACACCATCACTATAACCACAGCCCCTCATACAGACCTCTGGCAGCGCACTTACTATCATTTCCGCAATGACAACGCTCCAGTCTTCCAGATGAAGACCAACGAGAAATATTTCAGTTTTGTTGTCAAGACAGACTTTACGCAGAGCCACCATCGCTTTGATCAATGTGGTATTGTGATGTACCTTGACAGTGAAAACTGGCTCAAGGGTTCTGTAGAGTATGAAAACGAAGAGTTTCAGCACCTCGGAAGCGTTGTCACCAACAACGGCTATTCAGATTGGGCTACCACAGCAATCCCAGCAGACGTCAAGACAATGTGGTACCGTTTCTCCCGCAGAGCCGATGACTACTGCATCGAATGCTCTACAGACGGAATAAACTTCAGTCAGATGCGTATCTGCCACATGTACGAGGGTGCTGACACAATTACTTTCGGCATATATGCTTGCTCACCGGAAGACTCATCATTCACAGCAGTCTTCACTGACATGAAAATCACTGAATGCATGTGGAAGGCCCATGACGGCCAGCAGCCTGATTCTGAATAATGTCGATTAGACAGAAAATAAAAATGTGCCTCGTGATTCACATCAGGAGGCACATACGTTATGTTTAAAATTTTCCGGTTATGTACAGACTAAATTCTGCACTATATCATATTTTTAGATTTGCGTGCATTTTTGTCACTCTTTTGAGGCAAGCATCTTCCAAGGAGCACAACACCAAGCAATGCAGAGATTATGGATCCTGCAAGCACGCCAAGTTTCGCCTCAGCAAGAAGTCCGCTACTCATTCCCGCTCCGCCGGAATATGAAAGATCTGCAATGAACATTGATACCGTAAAACCAATTCCACAGATCATGCAAACACCTGCAAAGGCTGGCCATGTTGTGTTTTCCGGCAATCGGACGACATTCATCTTGACCGCCAACCACGAGAACGACAAAACTCCAAGAAACTTTCCTGCAACAAGGCTTATCATAACAACAAGTCCGACTCCTGAAAACAAACTGCAGAAGCTCATCTGCGACATATCTATCCCTGCATTGGCGAAAACGAACAATGGAATGACAAGGAAACTGACAATTCCATGAAGGTTATCCTCCAACGCCTGAAGCGGACTGATCATCTTATCCGCCGCCGACTCGATACTTTTCAGCCTATGTATATCATCCTTCTCAAGAACTATCGCGGCATTTTTGTCATTCACTTCGGCCACAGGGAACTGCTCTATATTACTGCGGATTCGCTCCAGATAATAGCCAGTTCCATTTCTTAGAGTAGCAGGAATGCAGAAAGCTGTGATTACTCCGGCGATAGTAGCATGTAGTCCTGAATTGAGCATGAAATACCACAGGATGACTCCTGCAAGAACATAGAAATTCTTACTGTGACATTTATAACTATTGGCAGCGACCATGATACCGACACAAAGGACTGACATCAAAAGAAAGCCAAGGTTTATCTCAGAAGTGTAGAAGACTGCTATCACCAAAATCCCTCCAAGATCGTCTGCTACAGCCAAAGTAGCAAGGAACACTTTCAGTCCTATTGGAACTCTAGACTTGAACAGAGCCAATACACCTAAAGAAAAAGCGATATCCGTCGCCATTGGAATAGCAAGTCCTCTCCGCATCACAGGATCGTCTGGACAAATACACCAGAATATCAGTGTCGGAACAATCATACCTCCCAATGCACCTATCACAGGCAGCATAGCCTTCTCTCGTGAAGATAATTCACCGACAAGAATCTCCCTCTTGATTTCTATACCTACGGAAAGGAAGAATATGGCCATTATAAAGTCATTGATGACTTGACCTAAGCTCAGGGCGTGACCGCTATGGCTGAAGAAGTTGAAACCACCTACAGACAGGTGCACAGGGTTCTGCCACAGAGAAAAATACCAGTCTTTTACGATCGGAACATTAGCACAAAAGAGCGCAAGAACCGTAAAGAATATCAGACCGAAACTGGAATCTGCGTACTTCTTAAGTGTACTCAGGAAACTATAGTTGGAAAATGTCGTCTGCATATTACAGATGTTATATCATCATCAAGATAAGCAGCTGAGCACACAAAACCCTGAGGAACATGGCAAGAGGATATACGGTCGCATATCCGACGGCAGCCCGGTCTGAATCTTTGTCCTGCTCTCCAGCATATGCAAGAGCCGGAGGATTGGTGCAGGAACCTGAAAGTACGCCTATCAGAGTGTTGTAGTCTATCTTCAGAATGAATCGTCCAATCAGACCACCGACAAACACCGGTATCATTGTAATCAATGCTCCGTAAAGAATCCATTTAAGGCCACCACCATAGACTATGGTTTCGATAAAACGCTCTCCGGCTTCAAGGCCCACACAGGCAAGGAACAAAGCAATACCTATCTCCCTTATCATAAGGTTTGCACTCGTCGTAGTATATGTAATCACCTTGAATCTCGGACCGAAATGACTGATAAGAATAGACACAATCAACGGTCCACCTGCAAGTCCAAGTTTTACTGGCTGTGGAATACCAGGAAACATCACAGGAATACTGCCGAGAATACAACCCAATGCAATACCGATAAAAATTGGAATAAGATTAGGATGATCAAGTCTTTTCATCGAATTTCCCAAGACCTTTTCAACAGCAGCCACTGACTCCGCACTGCCGACCACCTTGACCATATCGCCATATTGCAGTCTTGTCTGGGGTGTAGCCGCCAGTTCAATACCAGACCTGCTGATTCTTACGATAGTCGCTCCCAGATTCTCAGGGAAATTCAACTTCGACAACGGCATACCGTTAAGTTTTGGTTTGGAAATAAGGATCTTGCGGGAGATGTATCCTCTCTCCTTGACAGATGTCTCGATGTTAGCGGTCTCATCTTCAAGATTCTCAACCGTAACAACTTTGCTGACCGGGTTAGTCCTGTATAAGAACTTTCTTATGATAATGAATGTGACTATACATCCGATGACACCTAAAGGATAGGCAACCGCATAACCCAAGGCTATCTCAGGTGCGGAATTTCCTGTAATGTCAAAATACGCCTGTTGTGCTGCACCAAGTCCAGGAGTATTGGTAACGGCACCGGACATCACGCCCGTCATTGTTGTTATCGATGTCCCTGTCAGATAATGCAAGGCTACCGTAACACCGACTCCGGTCAGGATGACACCGGCAGCCAGAGCATTCAGTCCCAGTCCTCCCGAACGGAAACTCGAAAAGAAGCCCGGGCCTACCTGCAGACCGATGGAATACACGAAAAGAACCAATCCGAACTCCTTGAGGAAATGAAGCAGATTGTGGTCTATGGTAAGTCCGTAATGACCGAAGACTATACCTACAAACAACACCCAAGTCACTCCGAATGAGATTCCGAAGATCTTGGTATTGCCGAGAATCTTTCCTAATGCTATTACAAGAGATACGATGATGAGGATATGTGCGATGCCACCACTCCAGGCACCTTCCACACCCTCAAAAAGAGTATTTAGAAAATTCATTATTCAAGCCATTGATTGGCCCGGTCTCTAACAGCGTTCGACTCGCGGAACATCCTGATGAACTCTTCTGTAGCACGCTTGCGGTATGAGTTGCGAAGAGTATGAACACATCCTTCCATAGAATTGCCGGCAGCATCAAAAGGTATAGCCTTAAGATTCGAAATACCATGAACAACAGCCTCCGACAAAATCGTAACAAAAGAACTGCAATGCACGATATCAAGAAGGACACCTACCTCATTAAGTTCGATACTCACATTCAACTGACTATAGCCATCGGGAAATATCTTCTCGAACATATTTCTAGCCTGAAGTCCCTTTGCAGGAAGGGCAATTCTATATGGAAGTACGTCAGAAAGGCAACATTTTTCCTTATCCGCCAATGGGTGATTCTTATTGACTATTACTGAAAGGCTGTTGTCAAACAGCACATGCGATTCGATGTCGGATTGAGGTGACGATGGTCTGAAGGAAAGTACAAAATCAAGTTCCTTCTTGGAAAGCATCACCATCAATTCCTCCATAGTCTTATAGAAGATGTTCAGTTTTATCGCAGGATGCTCCCTCATAAAGGCGAGCAATGTTTCTGTGAGGACCGGGTAAAAACTATATGTAATACCGATATTTAATGTACCGGACAGCATAAGTTTGAGATCATTGATTGTCTCACTGCAAACCTCTGCATCAAATAGAGTCTTCTTTGCTTGTGGGAGCAATTTCTCTCCGCTTTCAGTAAGTACCACTCCGTGACTGTCTCTTACAAACAGCATCGTGCCAAGTTCCTGCTCAAGCGACCTGATCTGTTGCGACAAGGTGCTTTGAGTAATGAACAGAAGTCTAGCTGCCTCTGAAAAATTAAGAGTCTCAGCAGTCTTAACGAAATACTTTAACTGTCTCAGTTCCATTTTTATAAATTTAAGTCCCTACCTAATCCTCAAGGTCGTGATATTTCCGCAGAGCCTTTTTCAATTCATCCGGATCATCCAATGGGATTACCGTCGATTCATGTTTCAAGCAGCGTAATTTCTCCACTACCGTAAATACCAGTGCCAAAGTTAGGCACGCTAAAATTATAATCAAAGCCTTCATTTTTATTGTATTTTGAAAACGGCTGCAAAATTAGACCGCTCCAAAATCACAAGAAAACATCGGCTCGTGTTAGTTTCTATAACGGCAATCGCATTTTACAATTGCCGCCGAGACTTTTGCGTTTGTCTCGGCGGCAAGATTAATATGCTTTCAATGGATTCAGTCCCTGAGAATCGAACTTGTCGTGGAGTTTACCTTCCGAATTGAAGACATAGACATCTCCGGTGTTTGTGTAGTCCGAACATCCCACATATATATAGCCGTCCTGACCTGCGGAAATTGAATAAGCATCAGGAAGTGTTGTGTCGTCAGTGACGAACGCTCCCAGCGACTTATTGGTCTTCATATCGTGCTTGTAAACAGTTCCAGGAAGAGGATTCCAGTTCTCGTCATAACCTCCGCAAAGAATATAGAGAATGTCATCCTTGCCCTTTGCAATCGCACTTACCGACGCATAGTCAAGGTCAGCGACTTTGGCATCAGATGTGGTGATTACCTGGAGCTTTGCAGGAACATCTGCATAGTTTCCGAAACTTGACACATATACATATGTACCGTCATACGATGCATCTACTTTAGCTGGATTGAGGTTTATTTCTATGGTAGATGTTTCTGTAAATGAGGAAATCGAAACGACTGATACAGTATTGTTGTATGCCGGATATGCCATACCGCCAGAGTTAGCGACATAGAGACTGCCTGCGGCAAATGCCACTCCTTCTGGATTAGGTCCCACGGGGCAGAGTCTTACTGAATAGTCGCTAGAGATTTCGCCAATATAGCCTTCATAGTAAGTTACATAGACTTTGCTTCCCGCTGTTGCGAAATATCTCGGTGAAAGTCTTGTGCCGTCTATATCAGCGTTGATCTGCTGCTTGATCTTAAGGTCTGTGTCTGTCACAAAAATCGTCTGTGAGCCATTTACCGCAACATAGATATCCTCTCCAAGACCTGTGATATCCTGTCCAAGGTCGCCGAGGTTCTGACCGTTCGCAGTCTTGAAAGCATCTGCTGTTAAGTTTTTGGTAACTGGGTCGTAGATGCCGATATTCGAATCATTGCTGCCCCAGTTGCCGTTATTGAGAATGTATGTGCCATGGTTTACTGGAGTAATGTCTTCTTTTGATGAGTTGTCGCAAGAATAAAGTGCGAGTGTGAGGCCGAGGGCCAGAAAAAGTCTGTTGATTTTCATGATGTTAATATTTAAATTTAAAAGTCAGTCTATATGAACGACCCGGCATCGGGTAGTAGTGGATTATCTCATAGTTCAGGTCAGCAAGATTAAGGGCTTCAAGACTCAGGTGAATCTTGAAGAGTCTTATTTTTCCAAACTCAAATTCTCTGTTCAGAGATATGCTGTGGTCGGCATAGGATGAAATCTCATTGGCAGGAATGTTCTGATTCTTTGAGTATCTCTTGCCGCTGGCTGTCATACGGTATGACAGGTTAAGCCACTTGGTTTCAAAGATAAGATTGCCATTTCCGCAATGTCGCGGAGTGTATGGAATCTGATGGCGGTAATTCTTCGCAGTCGGATCGGTAACATCCAAAGCATATTGGAGGGAATAATTTGCAGAAGTGTGGATCTTGAGCCATTCGCAAGTCCTCCATAAAATGGATGCAGTGATATCCGTGCCATACATGGCGACTTCGCCTACATTTCGCATCTTCCATATGAACATCGTAGGGACTGCCACAATCTTGTCCTTGATGAAGTTGCAATATGTATCAGCAGTTATATCTGCTGTGCCCCAATCGTATGAGCCTGTGAATGTCAGGCCAAGATTGAACTGTCTGGCGATTTCAGGCCTTAGATTGACATTGCCGACGCGAGCATAATACAGGTCATTGAATGTCGGCACCCTGAAACCGTCCTTATAGCTTGCGCGAAGACGAAAGTTGCCGTGGAAAAGCCATGATAGACCGAACACCGGAGAGAGTCTGAAACGGTCGGGAGGAGTACTGCCGGATTTCAGCCATTCAGTCATGTATGTTCCCACAAGGCTGGCCGACAGTTTGATTCTGTCTGCCTCATATTTTGCAGATAGCGCGCTGATACTGCTCAGACGCATAGGGAACGGGCATTCGGGGATATTGGAGTTCAAGGTATTGCAGAAGATGTCTTCCGCGAGAACTATCTGCCAGGTGTTAGTAGGTTCGTAAAGTGTCCTTACGACCAAAGAGTATTCATTCTGGTTATATCTGCTGTCCTGCGGACTTGGATATACTGGATTAGTATCTAAGTGTCTGTTGAAACTGCTTGTGAATCCCGCATCTGCATGAAACTTCCAACGGTCGCCGAAGTCGTAGTCATACATCAAGTTGGAAATCAGGCTTCTGTCCCATAGACGTTCGTATGCGTTCTGTGTATATAGGATTACCGAACCGGGCAGGCCTCGTTCGCTGCTATAAAAGTTTACCTTGGCTTTCAGCTGTCCGTGGTTATTCCAATCGGCATAGAAATCCGCCTCAGCCCCGTATGACTGTACATCGCTGTTTATTCGATTTTCCCGAGTTGTAATCTGACCGTTCTGCAATTCAAAAGGATAGTTTCCTTTCGAGAATGTGCCGTTCAGAGCTGCTTTCAGAGCATATTTTTGACCGATTCTCTGCTTGATCCCGACATACGGGATATATGTTCCGAACGAGCCAAATGTCATGCGGGAGTTAACCTGAGTCGCGCCCTCGGAAAACGAAGGCTTTGCACTTTCTATCCGCAGAGTTCCGGCAGATGTAAGATGTCTCGCACTGCAGAAGATCTCATCCTCCTGACCTATTGAAATTGAAACGGATGCAATGTCGTCAAGGTCGAAACGTGATATATCCACCTGTCCGTTCTGAGCATCTGAAATGGCAATTCCATCATATACGACTGCTGTGTGAGACGCTCCCATGTTTCTGACGGAGACTGTCTTGAGGCCACCAATTCCTCCGTAGTCCTTTATGCTGACGCCCGAAAACTGGTTTACGACCTCATGAAGACCGATCGTCCCGAGCCGTTCGATTTTTGTTTCCGTTATGGTCTGGACTGGGGACAATGAAGCCACGGCAGCATTCCTGTGGGCGGATACTGTCGCAACATCAAGAGTGTCACCCGAAGGAATGACACAGCATAGCGATACCAATAATTTCAGAAACATCCTGCAAACTCATAGAGCGCCTGACCCCGGGCGCCATCAGTTCATCCTATTATGGCAGGTCTTCTGACTTATCCATTCCTGAGCCTTCCCGTCAATATGACAGTGGCGTTGATTTCAGGAAACTTGTGCGGACTTACAGCTGCGGGCACAGTTCCGGTCTTCCACCGGATTCCCTTTTCAATTGCACAACCCGGAAAGGCCTGCAATCACCATAATCGTTGCAAAGGTAATTAAAAGCGAACATTTTTATCTATATCCACACAGATAAATTCCAATTTAGTTAACATTATCTCAATACTACATCCACACTTCCCTCTTGAGATAGCTCAGAGAAGTGTGGATTTTAGTATTTGAGCGGACTTACTCCAAACTGATCAGATCAGCAGCTTCGCGCGCTTTGCTGTTGACGAGATGAAAGTACTGTTGAGTTGTAAGGATACTAGAGTGTGTCATATGTCTCGATACCGTATTTATGTCTGCACCGGAAGTTATGAGCATAGTTGCGCACGTATGCCTGAACGAATAGAAGGTAATGTTCTTTTCTATCCCTGCAGCTTTAACCCAGTCTCTTAGAGGTTTGATCAGCATCGAACGTCTGAATTCCTTGAATACGAGTCCACTTGCTCGTTTGGGTCCAAGATATTTCAACGCCTCTCGGTTTATAAATATCGTCTCTAGATTACCTGTCTTCTGTATAACCTTCCTTATAAACGGATTCCCTTCTTCGTCCATCATAATATGCTCCCACTCAAGAGTAATTATGTCACTCAGTCGCAGGCCGCTGAAAATGGAGGTAGCAGCAGCATTTACAAGCACATCATATTCGCAAGGAGTGGAAAACAGTCTCCTCACCTCATCCGGTGTCAGAAACTCTCGCTGAGACTTCTTCAAAGTCACTCTCTTCCAATATAACGATAGATCATCTTTTAGATAACCCTCAATAAATGCATCATGAGCGATTGATTTAAAGCACTGGAAGTATTTGCTTGCGGTGTTTTGATGAAGATGCGCTTTATCCTTGCGTTTAGTAATTCCTTTGACCGTAGCCACGTCTGTAAGATATATGCGATATTCTTCGCCCATGCGATATGTTATATCGCGAAAACAGCATTTCCCTTTAACAAACCGGAAGAAATGCTTGTATGAATGCTGCCAGGCGCTATTTCTCTTGTTGATTCTTTCGCGGTAATATTCAAGGAAATCCATATCATTGGCAAAATCATCAAAGATGCCAAGTTCTTTGCTGTTTATCTGCTTAACCCTCCTGTTTCTTATCCTGCGGGCATAACGCAGCGCATCAGCATTAAATTCCCGATCCTCATCATTACGAGGCTTGAGGATAACATATCTTTTAAGTGATTCCTTGGCAACCTCCTTTTGTCTTACAGGGTTGAACAATGGCGGATAGTATTCCAAATACAGATAGGCCCTGCCTTTCTTCGATTCCCTTTTCTTGATTTCCACTTTAACACTTTTCATGAGGCCACTCCATTAAGCGATTATACTATCAAATGCGGATTTCAATATCCACACTTCCCTACCGAACCTGATATTAGGTATCTGCATCACATTCACAATATGATACATTCTATCCTTAGATAGATTATACTTCAGGCAGATCTCATCCGGCTGATAATACTGAGATCTGTCAAAATGCGATGGACCCTTTATTTCATCAACATGTACCTTGGAATAACAGGCCTTCTTTCCACATTTCTTGTGTGGTATCTTGTAGTTTTCTGTAAACCAATAGACCTGTTCCCTCTCCATATTATATATTCTCATGATATCTTCTACGGTATACCATTCCTTTATGGATGCATATTGATTAGGACGATAATCTTCAAGAAGTTTTTGGATGTCTGAGTAGAGAAAGTATCTGGTATGACCTACCTTGATGTGTTTAAGTCTTCTCTTTCTGAAATAGTGTTCGATTGTACTGCGCTTGATGTCAAATGCCGAAGCGGCCTCTGTGATTGAAAAATATTGATGCAGACGTGGACTATAGTCAGCAGATGACTTATCCGACTTGCCGGTCGATTTTACGGTCTCAATATACATCCGGGTCAAAGCCGAGGACGGTACAAGAATCACCCCTTTTGTCCTTATCGATGGCAATGACCCGTCATTCACATACCTCCTGATAGTCTTGCTGGAAAGCCCAAGCAGTTCGCTGGCTTCAGATAAGCGTAGATATTCCTTTGCCTTATAATAGTCCAACCGCTTGGATGCGTTGACATGGATGAGTTGATCCAGCGAGTGCTCCTGTTTTTTAAGCTTTTGCTGATTCTGAGAATATTTCCTGGCACAGGATTGGCTGCAAAATTTTGTATTGATCTGCTGTGCTTTGAATTCAAGTCCGCAGTTCAAACACTGTTTTCTGTAAATCACTTTGCCCGTATCCTTGCTGAAGAATGTTTCGGCCCTACCCTTCAGCGCAATATCATGTCCATGATCAATCGCATGCAGTCTGTATAATTTCGAGCATTGATGAGAACAGAATTTAGTGTTCTTCTTCTTTGCTGTAAATTCCTTGCCACATGTCGGACAGACCTTGTTGTACATAAGAGCCGAGAGATACGGCGTACCATCTTCCTGCAGTTCCGATGGCACATCATACTTGAATTCCTTTGCCTTCTTTAGGCAATTGCTGCTGCAGTATCTGTTCTTGTACCTCACGGTATGAAACTCCCTGCCGCAGACTCTACAATGTCTTTTGTGTGTCATAATTCATTAGTTTAAAAATTCAAAATTA
>JBGVPH010000036.1:0-17908 GCA_045126915.1 Candidatus Cryptobacteroides sp. | reverse complement strand
GCAGATGGTATTGAAAGGAACAGCGGTGAGAAGAACATTGCTATTACGAAGCAGCCTCCTACAACCAGAGCTGTCAAGCCCGAACGTCCTCCCTGGGCTACTCCAGCTGCACTTTCTACATATGTTGTAGTCGTAGAAGTTCCCAATAAAGCTCCAGCAGTCGTAGCTATGGAGTCTGCCATGAATGCCTGCTTCACTCTGTAGATATTACCGTTTTCATCCATCATCTTTGCTTTTGTACAAACTCCAACAAGAGTTCCCACTGTATCGAACATGTCAATAAAGAAGAATGTGAAGACAACAACCAGCATGTCGACCGAGAAGATCTTATCAAACTCGAACTGACAGAAGATCGGAGCTATGGATTCAGGAGCTGACACGATTCCTTTGAACTCAGTCACGCCAAGAGGAATACCGATGACCATAGTGATGATGATTCCCAAGAGAATCGCTCCAGGTACATTGCGTGAATACATGAAGCCTGTAATGACCAGACCGATAAAAGCAAGCAATGCAGATCCTGAGGTGACGTCACCAAGGGCGACGAGGGTAGCTCCATCCGCAACTACTACACCGGCACTCTTAAGACCTATAAAAGCGATGAAGAGTCCGATACCGGCACCAATGGCATTCCTCAGACTCATCGGAATCGCATTCACTATAGCTTCTCGTAAATTCGTAAGTGTCAATACTATAAATATAAGGCCCTCAATAAGTACTGCTGTAAGAGCAAACTGCCATGAATATCCCATACCCATGCACACACTGTAAACGAAGAATGCGTTCAACCCCATTCCAGGTGCCAAACCGAAAGGAAGTTTACCGACAAAAGCCATTGCAAGACATCCTACTATAGCAGCCAGAGCGGTAGATGTAAATACAGAACCTACAGGCATGCCGTCAAGTTCTCCGAACATCGTAGGATTGACGGCGAGGATATATGACATGGTGAGGAATGTGGTGATACCAGCAACAATCTCTGTGCGGATCGTTGTCTTTGTGGAATCAAATCCGAATAGTTTCTCGAGCATATCGTTTCAATTTAGAAAGTCCATTTTGCACCGACAGCCGGCATTGCGTGGAATCCTTTTGCAACAAAGTTTGCAGAAAGTTCCAACTCTCCACCGACGCTGAGATTAATCTTTTCCCATCCTTTGATTTTATTCAGGTTCACCCAGAACTGAGGTTCGGTCATGAAGATAAATTCCGTTCCCTGCCAAGGACGATGCTCCCTCCAGAAATCGGCAAATCCGTTGAATGTGCACCAGCCTTTCGCAAACTCGATTCCCCACACTCCTGTAATCTGGAAATTATGCATCTGACACTTGCCAAGAGCATCTGTTGTTCCAGGAATCGCCTTGTACATTGCAGAGACCGACCATGTCTTAGTAAAGTCCTTCGAATGACCTGAATATGTCAGTCCTCCCAGGAACGAGTTGTTGAACGATGTTCCGACACTGAGTCCACCATTATACTCAAGATGCACTGAAAGCCAGCTGACCTTGGAATCCTGCCAGAAATTCAGTTCACGGGCAATTTCCCAATATGCTCCACTGGCTTTTGGAGAGTAGTCGAAATCAATAAAGAAGAATGTGCTTCCACCGGCATCAGGACGGAACATTTCAACCGTCGACGTAGCGCAACCTCTTCCGGCATCATAGAATAATTGTACGTTCTGTGCCTGTGCTTTATTTATCCCTGAGATAGAGATGACAGATAAAAGCAACAGGACTGTAATGCATAGCATTTTCATAAATCCCGATTTAACTGTGTAAATATACGAAACATTTCTCAGAAGATAATCAGTACGAAAAAAGCATCTCGTTTGAGATGCTTAACTTTTGCCCCTTATGCGTGGCGGAGGTGTATCAAAATGGGTATTCCATCTTTAAATTCTGCCATTTTTTATTGTGTTAGATTGTATTTTTCGTTGCTGTCATATCGAGAGTCATCTATACATCTCATGATATCGTACAAATACACTAATTATTATTTATTATTCTCCATGAGGAAGACCTTCATGAAGTCGTTCAGATCGCCATCGAGAACACCTTGGGTGTCTGAAGTTTCGTGACCGGTGCGAAGGTCCTTGACCATCTTGTACGGATGAAGGACATAGCTTCGGATCTGCGATCCCCACTCAATCTTCTTCTTCTGACCTTCGAGCTCCGCCTGTTTCTCCTGACGTTTCTTGAGCTCTATGTCGTAAAGACGAGATTTGAGGATTCTCAATGCATTCTGGCGATTATCCAACTGAGAACGGGTCTCTGTGTTTTCAACAACGATTCCTGATGGAATATGCTTCACACGTACTCCTGTCTCCACTTTGTTGACATTCTGTCCACCCGCGCCACTCGAACGATAAGTGTCCCACTCAAGGTCTCCAGGATTGATTTCAATCTCGATCGAATCATCAACCAAAGGATATACGAAAACTGATGAGAATGTGGTCTGACGCTTACCCTGAGCATTGAATGGAGAGATACGCACAAGACGATGCACGCCACTCTCTGCCTTAAGATATCCAAAAGCATAATCGCCCTCAACCTGCATTGTCACTGACTTGATTCCGGCATCTTCACCCTCAAGCTCATCAGTAATTGTCACCTTATAGCCATTACGTTCTGCCCACCTTATGTACATACGCATAAGCATGGCAGACCAGTCATTTGCCTCTGTTCCACCTGCACCAGAATTGATGGTAAGCACTGCACCAAGATTATCACCCTCCTCACCAAGCATATTCCTAAGCTCAAGTGCCTCAAGTTCCTGAAGCACGCTTGCATAAGCCTGATCTATCTCCTCGTCTTCAAACTCAAGAAGCACATTCAGATCCTCGACGCCAGAAGCCAGTCTATCGAAGCCTGTAACCCAGAACTTCACACCGGAAAGCTCCTTAAGGAACTTCTCTGCCTCCTTCGGATCATCCCAGAAATCAGCCGCAAGGGTGCGTTGGGTCTTCTGCTCCACCTCTGCACGCTTACCCTCTACATCAATGCACCTGCCCAGCGTCTCCACACGCTGCTGTACTTCCTTTATCTGTTCTACATTAATCATATCAATTGATTTTACACCAGTTCAATTCCTGCCTCATGACAAGCCTGACGCATATCATCCGGCCAAATGCTTGACTGGATTTCACCGATATGGGCCTTTCTCAACAAGAACATACACAGACGGGACTGACCGATACCACCACCGATGGTATACGGAAGTTCACCACTCAAAAGCATACTATGATACATAAGGTCTGACTTCCACTCCTCAGCACGCATCGCCAACTGTTTACGTAACGCCTCCTCATCAACTCTTATACCCATGCTGGATATCTCGAAAGCACTTTCCAAAACCGGATTCCACAACATAAGGTCTCCGTTCAATCCATCAAAGCCATCCTCATTGCGGGTTGTCCAGTCATCGTAATCCGCAGCTCTTCCATCATGGATGGTTCCGTCAGAAAGTTCACCGCCTATACCGATCATGAACACTGCCTTATGTTTCTTGACAATGGCATTTTCCCTCTCCTTTGGAGTCATATTCGGATACTGAAGCAAGAGCTGCTCCGAATGAATGAAGAAAATATCCTCAGGAAGCATCGGTTCAATCTGAGGGAACTCGACATAGAGTTTATTTTCAGTGACTTTTATAGCTTCATATATCCTGCGCACTGTCTTTTTAAGAAACACAAGATTACGCTGTTCTTTGGTAATCACCTTCTCCCAATCCCACTGATCCACGTATATAGAATGGATATTATCAAGCTCTTCATCAGGACGAAGGGCATTCATATCGGTATATATACCTCTGCCTGGCTGAACATTCATCTGAGCAAGCTTCAACCTCTTCCACTTCGCAAGTGAATGCACCACCTCGGCCTTCTGCTCATCCATATCCTTGACAGGAAAGGACACAGGACGTTCAACTCCGTTCAAGTCATCATTCAGACCTGTTCCACTGAGCACCACCATAGGAGCAGTAACTCGAAGCAAGGCCAGCTGCGCGGAAAGATTATCCTGAAACATATCCTTCACCGCCTTTATGGCCTTCTCCGTATTTTCTACGTTCCCTAAAAGATTCTTGTAATTATCCGGTATATGTAACGACATCCTGTTTGAATTTGACAATTCACAAAGATAGTAAAGATTTTTGTCTATATTTGTAAACTATATGGCAAAGATCGGAATATTTGACTCAGGCGCAGGCGGATTATCCGTTTTCAGAGAGATACGCAAGGTTCTCCCTGCAGAGCAATACATCTACTACTCCGACAGCGCCAACTGTCCGTACGGAGAAAAGACCGTAGAATTTATAATTGACAGGTGCCGTCAGATCACGGAATTTCTTCTAAGCAAAGGAGCAGAAATAATCGTAGTTGCATGCAACACTGCTACAGCAGCAGCAATCAAGACACTCAGAGAAGAATACCCGGTCAGGTTCATCGGAATGGAACCAGCGATCAAACCTGCAGCTCAGATCACGCAGTCAGGAACAGTTGGAGTCCTTGCCACAGCCGGAACCCTAAGATCGGAAAAATACCTCAGGCACAAGGAAAAATACGCATCTCATATACAGATTGTAGAACATGTCGGAGATGGATTCGTAGAGCTTGTAGAAAACGGCATCACATCAGGCCCCGAAGTAGAAGCAGTAGTAAGCCGCAGCCTCAAACCTCTTCTTGATGCCGGCGCGGATACAATCGTTCTCGGTTGCACCCACTACCCTTTCCTGGCAGAAGTCATCAAACTCCTTGCATCAAAGATGTCTTCAGAGGAAATCCAGCTCATCGATCCCGCTCCAGCCATAGCCAAGCATCTTGTGGAAGTAATGGATGAAGAAGGAATACACCACGGTCCGGAAGAAGGAAAATCATTCAGCATCGAGCTCAATACATCCGGAGATAATGACATCCTTGACACAATCTTCAGACAGCTATAAGTCAGTGCTGACTTAGTTCACTGACATTCATAGATAAAGCAAATAAGGGTGGGGTTTGAAACCCCACCCTTATCGCTTTAAATAATTATATGTCAACTATTTTAATGCCTAAGCTATTATCATCTATAAAGCTGACCAAGGACTTCATAGTATTTACATCCATCTATCTTCACCTGCTGATAGACTGTATCATCGACTTTATAGTAAACCTCACCATCAAGTCTTATCTTCTCCTTATCATCAGGTAACTCTTCTACTATTGCTCCTGCAGGAGGAAGGATTACTCTATACTGACCGTCTGCATCGAGTACATAGAAGACACCATTCTGATAGTAGTACTCCATATCTGCTGCTGCATAACTCTGAACGAGTCCCAATCTCTGAGCCTTATTGTAAGCCGCCTGAGCAAGGGCATCTGAATTAGCGATTGCTTGATTCTGAGCTGCAATGATTGCATTGTTCTGAGCTATGATTGCATTCTGCTCTGCTATGTATGCATTGTTTTCAGAAATCTGGCTATAAGTCCTGGCAACCGATGAGTAGTATGACAGTCTTACTGCAGCCCAAAGCATTTCTGCTGCAATTTCGTGAGCTATTATTGTTCCGTAATATGGTCTGAAGATAGCTCCCGGACGTGGTCTTGGAGGTCTTACTCCATAATATGGCTTGTGTACAGCTGGCGGATAAACATATATCGGCGGTCTAGCAGGGGGCTTGACTCCCACAGGACGGGATGGTCTGTTTGGTCTATAAGCCGGCTTCTGCGGAGGAGTAACAGGTCTACTGTGAGCAGGTCCGTTCTGAGGACGGTCAGATGGACGTACATTCGGCTGCGAATTTGGTCTTGTTCCAGGACGGGTAACCCCTATTGGCTGATTCTGATTGCCTGGTTTGAAGCCATTGTCAGGCTTGCTTGCAGGCTTGTCAGAAGGCTTAGCTGACGGCTGACCAGAAGGACGTACTGTCGATCCATTTGATGGTCTGCTTGATTGTCCTGATGGACTTACTACCTGACCCGATGGTCGTGAAGTCTGTCCCGAAGGTCTTGCAGTCTGACCCGATGGTCGTGAAGTCTGACCGGATGGTCTTGCAGTCTGACCGGAAGGTCGTGAAGTCTGTCCCGAAGGTCTTGCAGTCTGACCGGAAGGTCTGGATGACGAACTGGAAGAGACAGCAGGTGACTTTTGCGACGAAGTATTTGAGGAAGGTTTTTGTACAGAAGAAGATGATCGAGATGAACCCGATGATGTGCGGGATGATCCGTTTCTTGTCTGAGCAAAGGCATCAGACTGGAAGCCTAACAATGCTGATCCTATCAGCAAAGAGGCTAAAATGTTTCTCATTGATCCCATAGTGACTTTGTTTTAGGAGACTGCTATAAGCAGTGTCGTGGTTAATAGAGATGATACTGTCGCGATAGCTCACGGAATTTATCCTCATCTTTCCGCCAATACTCGATGATATCTGCGACTTTGTATCGCTTTATAAACTCCTTCCTAACATAATCCGTGCCACAAACCTTATCAAAGAGTCCTATGCCATTGGCCACCTCGAAGGCTTTCTTATCAGGGTAGAGCTCCGCAACTGCCTGCATGACATAGAATTGCGTATCTGTAAGACGGGCCTTCTCATAGTCTGTAAAAAAGAATTGGAGACCCTTCACAAGCTTGCCTGAAAGGCTTCCGAAATAAGGTTTATACCAGATGGTTCGGAATGATATTCCGGGAAGTTCATAGCTTTCCAACTTTTCCTTGAGTTTTTCAGGATCGAGCCAGAGAGCACCGAAAAGTTGGAATGGAAGAGTGTATCCGATGCCTATATTCATAAAGCCATACAACTCGCCGCAAATTCCTGACGAAGCATAATAAATCGGAGACTCCTTGAAAGGAATGTTTGGAGAAGGGAGTACCCATGGAAGTCCTGTGTCTTCATAGAGCATGTCCCTTGTCCAACCCTCCATAGGAATGACTGTCAGTTTGCATTTCACAGGATTCTGATCACCTTTCTGCCCCCTGTTAAGGCCTTCTTCATTGATCATGACAGCAAGTTCACCTACTGTGAGACCATATACGTAAGGAATTCGGTATTGGCTTACAAAAGAGTTGAACGGTTGCTCAACGTAACAGCCCTCGATTTTGTTTCCACCAAGCGGATTAGGGCGGTCAAGTACCATTACCTCGATACCTTTGGCGGCACATGCTTCCATCACAAGTCCCAAAGTGCTGATGAATGTATAGGAACGGACACCTACATCCTGAATATCATAGACCATCACATCTACCCCTTCCAGCATTTCCGGAGTAGGCTTCCTTGTTGCTCCATAAAGAGAAAAGACCGGCAGTCCTGTAGTTTCATCTTTAGTATCCTCCACCTTTCCACCGGCGTAGACATCACCACGCACGCCATGCTCGGGGCCATAAAGAGCTACTAGATTGACCTCTGGAGCCTCAAACAGGATATCTATGGTCGATTGGAGATGACGGTCCACTCCACTAGGATTTGTCACAAGCCCCACACGACGGCCCTCAAGACCGGCAAACCCTCTTTCTCGAAGAACCTCTATACCAGGTTTGACAACAACCCGAGATGAAGCAGGCGTCTGAGCAGATGTAGCAAACACAAAAGCTGAAAGAGCGGTAAGGAACAGCAATATACGTTTTTTCATAAGCACGGTCAGAGTATTAAATATTCATTATTCTACCTGCAAAAAGGATATTGGACTCCTGAGTGTCAGTTATGAAGAACAGATAAGGTCTATCTACAGTCATCCTCTCGTACTGAGCAGGTCTTGCAGCAGTCATCCGTATCTGCGCACTGGTCACTGCAGCAGCTTCAGTACCTTTCTCAGATATCTCGACATAGCATTTCTGTTTCACAATACCCAACGAAAGGGGACCCATTTCAGATATACCCTTGAAATCGGCAGCAGAAGTGAAAGCTGTTCTGATGCCCATATGCTGAAGAGCAGGATTCAGCAGAAGAGATGTCTCTACTTTCATTTTAGGCATCTTGAAAAGAACTTCAGTAGACCTCATGGATTTCAAGGCTGCATCATAGCTCTCCTGAGAAAGATAGCCTATCAGCTCATTTACATTCATTTCAGGAGGAGGAAGGAGGACATACATAGAATAGCGTCCACCTTCATACGGAAGTTCCACAAGCTGGCAGCCGTTATATTCCGCATAATTCATATATGCCTTGCGGGACATCATCTTCACATCAGACACTTTCTTGGAACCATTGAACTTCGCATCCACAGTAAGGAGTTCTTCGAACGGATTCAGCCATGGTGCTTTGAAATACAATGCATTCACAAGAACCATCACATCATTCGGGCTGAGTTTATCAATTATTTCCTTGATCTTACCGTTTGTATGCTCAGAACACCAGTTATTGATAGCCTTGACAGTTGAAGGATCACTGAACGAAAGAGTAGTGGCAAGAGCATCAAAATCCTTCTGCATAAGGTCTACGTACCTGTTTCTTACACTGAAGTCATCGTCAATCCACAATGAATTTACGGAATTGACAGTCACGGTATCACTACCCCCAAGATCCTCTGACTTGAAAAGACAGGCGTTAAGTGCCTTGTTGAACTCTGCCTTTGTCTGTCCTTCTGCACCTTCCGCAAGCATTGAAAGGGCCACTCCTGCACTATATGGAGAGACCGCAAGATTCATATCCTTATCCTCAACAGCTACAACGCTCTTGATGAATGACATAGAATAATCTATTTCAGATCCAGGCTCAGCAACAGGTGCCACATACTTAGGTCCACATGAAAAAATAGCGGCAGCTCCTGCAAGCGCCATAAAGATTCTCTTCATAATACTATTGTTTTTTACCATAATCAGGATCCACCTTGACTAGCATTGTGACAGCCACAGTAACAAGGCAGCAAACCATCACGAAACCAAAGAACCAGGTGTATCCGAGCCACTCCTGAATATATCCTGCCACCATGCCAGGAAGCATCATGCTTAGGGCCATGAAGGCAGTACACAGCGAATAATGTGCCGTTTTGAATTCTCCTTCCGAGAAATATATGAGATAAAGCATATATGCAGTGAAGCCAAATCCATAGCCGAACTGATCCAGTGCCACGCATGAACCGATGATCCAAAGGCTGTCAGGCTGCCATAGGCTTAGGAAGACGAATGAAAGGCAAGGCAGAGTCAAAGCCATAGCCATAGGCCACATCGATTTCTTCAAGCCCCATTTTGATGCTGCTATTCCTCCGAGAATACCCCCGACAGTAAGGGCAGCAATTCCAATCGTACCATACACAAGCCCCACTGACTGAGTCGTGAGACCAAGTCCTCCTTTAGCAACCGAATCCAGAAGGAACGGATTCATCATCTTCACAAGGAATGCCTCAGGAAGTCTGTAAAGCAACATAAACAGCATGGCTATCCATATGCCCTTCTTGCTGAAGAAGGTCAGAAAAGTGCGTCCAAAGTCCTTGATTATATCTTTCGCACCTGATGGATTTCTCATTGAATCGGAAGATGGAGCAGGAAGACGGAATATATGCCACAAAGTCAGAGCAGCAAATAGAGCTGAACCTGCCAGCAAGGTTACTGACCAGGCTTTCGGTACATCACCCATCTTTTGTTCGAGGATTCCTGCAATCACAACCAGCACACCCTGTCCGAAGATTGATGAAAGTCTGTAGAATGTGCTTCTGATGCCGACAAAAAGCGACTGAGTGCCGGAATCGAGGGCAAGCATATAGAAACCGTCAGCTGCAATATCGTGCGTTGCTGAAGCAAAGGCCGTAATCCAGAAGATCACTAAGGTAAGGGTAAACAGCGACACCGGAGTGTTTCCTGAAGCAATCACGTCCGGAGACGGATGCGGCAGAGAGAATGCTGTAATGGCAAATGCTGCAGACATTACGATCTGCATTGCAATTACCCACCAACGCTTTGTCCTGATTATATCCACAAAAGGACTCCACAAGGGCTTGATTACCCATGGTAGATAGAGCAGGGATGTGTACATAGCCATATCGCCCTTTGACATTCCCATATTCGTGAACATTATCACAGATATGGTATTCACAATGAAATATGGAATTCCTTCTGCAAAATACAAGGTAGGAACCCATCCCCAAGGATTTATGCTTGCTGTCTTTTTCATTTTAATTACTTTTCGAGTACTGCTCCAGGGTAATAGTGATTCAGAATCTGCCTGTAGTCATAACCCTCAGTTGCCATAACAGCAGCTCCAATCTGACACAGGCCCACTCCATGCCCCCAGCCAGCGCCTTTAAGAACAAGTTTAGCCCAATCTTCAGAAGCGTCCACCTTCGTTCCATCTTCAGTGTGATACTCCACATCAAAAGCAGAACTCTTGAGATGGGACTTTGATAGTATTCTCCTTATTTCCAATTCTTTACCAACTATAATGTTTCGTTCTGCACCTACTATCTTCAGTTTGAATATTCTACCAGACTGACCGCGCTCAAGAGGTTCGAGACAGATTACCTTACCCAATGATATTCCACTTCGCTCTTCAATCAAAGCAGACAGGTCTTCCCTGTCATAAACCTCAGTCCATCTGTAGAAATCAACTGTTTCCTGGTCATAGTTATTCAGGACTTTTGCAAGGATTTCCTTGTCAGATGTGTCACAGAATGCTCTGACGCCATCCTGCTGTGCCGGTGTATCCGGAAGAGACTGAAGATAATCATAATCCTTATCGTCCCAGCAGACAGAGAAGCGTTCCATCCTTCCTCCACAGCATTTTGAGAATCGTGCATCGCACAATTTTCCATCATATTTCAGAACCTCTCCCCACGTAGCGTCTATAATCTTCCTGACTTTCTGTCCTACAGCTCTCGTGAGTCCCTGATATCTCTGGCAATGATCGTCAGCACAGATATCAAAAAGATCATGATCGTCCCTGTCATACCATTTCACATATTCAATGTGCCCATCATTACTATGACTTTCAGTTTTATACAAGGTTGCATCAAGATGAGAGACTAATGCCGGGGTACTGCATATTTCATCCGGGATCTCTGCCTTATGACTATTCTTTGTAGAGGCCAGCTGAGCCATAACCCAGGAGCGTGATATTACTGCATGGGCCTTGAGGAATTCCTCATCAGCAGCTGCACTCATTTCAGATGAGATTACGCTCAAAAGATAATCCTCAACACCTATAACATTGATTGCCACAAGCTTACCCTTAGAAACAATTATCTTTAGAGCTCCCGCAAACTTCTGAATCTCCTGCCTTTCCCAATGAAAATTCACACCTATTGTGACATTGTGCATGACAAAGGATGGCTCCGCAAACATAGTGGAAAGTGTACGTGCTTCGAAATAAAGTTCATCATAAAGAGCACCATCATACTCGATCTTTCCCTCTCGCATCACGGCCTTGCGCACACCGTCTCCATCAGAGAGAATCTCAAAAGTCAATTCATCTGCCGCCATTATACCGACATTCAGCAATCTCTGTCCACGAGTCAGTCTTTCAAGCATCTTTGACTCAACTTCCTTAGACACAGACACTTCCTCCACCATCTCTGTAAGCAGTTCAGAAGAAATCTTCTCATATTCATCCGGCACAGGAACAATGAATACTCCTGCCATATCCGCACATCCCGGACTCATTGTCAGATGATCCGGTCCGTCAGAAAAATAATGATGAGAACGATGTGAACGTCTGAATACGACGATGGAGCGGAATTCCCCATCTGCCCACCAGCTGAAAAGATTGAAGAGCGGCTCCGGCTCTCCTTCAGGAAGTTCTGCACAGTCCAAAAGTCTGTAGAAAAGCTTTGCTGCTGACTTCGCCGTCTCTGCCCTCAACACAAAGACTCCCGTAGTGAATCTTTTGTAATGATACAGGCTTGCATCCTGAACTGATGTAAGGTATTCAAGAGTAGCATCGCCCTTGCTGATACATGCATTAATATCATTTTCCAATGGCATAAATCCTTTCGGAGCTCCTTGAAAGTGATGATGATCAGGAGCAGAAGCTCCGCTTTTAGGACCATTGTAGAAAAATGTATATCCTGTGTATTTTCTGGCAAGATCAAGCATATCCACATATCTGTGCCAGATCGACTGGTCAGTATGATTGGACTTAGCAATCACAAGGTGATCAGGAAATATAGGATACGGATTGACAAGAATGTCATATTTCTTATTCTTACGACCTTCAAACTTTAGCATTATCTGCTCAACAGGACGGTTTTCCCGACAAAGGAAACACCGGCGTTTTGCAATATCCTCCTTGTTCAGCTTGGCGGCAGAAGATATCATTCTGGCCGGATTGAACTGAAGCTTGACAGTAAGTCCTCCCACTTCAATCTCTCTGACTTTAACGTCTTTGAGAGCGCGAAAGTTACTGCATGCCAAAGACCATTGCGAAAGCTGGTCTCCTACGAATTTATGTATCTTGTCCTGTTTCATTTCATGCGCGCTGTCAGTTCCCAAGTGCGGATTCTGTCTTTGTAAAGATTGTTTGCATTGATCTTGTCAATATCAAGGGCAGCATCTGAATTACCGTCCCATCTGCGGCAGCAGTAAAGCACATCGTAAATCCTTCCTATCCTGTATTCGCGGCTGATACGCAGACCGAGGGCATAATCCTCTCCATAGCTTGTATTCGGCAGATTGAGCTTACGAAGAAGTGGCGTCCAGAAAGCGCGCGGAGCCCCAAGGCCATTGATTCTCAATGCATTATTGCGTCCATTCGCCTCAGTCCACTCCCTATGATCAATTACACCCGGAGGGATTGGATTCATATTGAAATCAGTCATCTGATATGTTCCCACAACCATTGCACATTTCTGCTCATGGAATGCAGCAACTATCTTTGCTAATGTATCCGGTCCGCTATACACATCATCGCTATCGAGCTGAACGGCAAATTCTCCACAATGCTCACTATGGACTGCCAGATTCCAGCATCCCCCGATTCCAAGATCGTATTTTGCAGGAATTATATGCACTACCCTACTATCCTTTGCTGCAATCTCTGCAAGAAGTTCTGTCGTTCCGTCAGTCGAATGGTTATCTACGACTATGATATTGAAAGGAAAATCACATTTCTGAGCCAGAGCACTCTCAACCGCATCCTTTACTGTTCTTGCTCTGTTGAACACGGGTATTACCACTGATGCTGTCACAGGGAACTTAGGCTCACTAACTGATTGACTATCAGAGTATGTCTGAAAGGTAACTTCTTTAAATACCGGTGGCAACCAGGCTCCGATCCTCTTCAGGTGCTCAGTACATACCTTCTCCATCTCTATCTGCACCTCCCTATTCTTTGGATCCACGTAGTCAAACTGCTTCTCACCTGACTTCCTGTTGTCGGTTTCTATCTCAGTGTAGAGATACTCATTGATATGCACAATCTTCTTCATCCTCAGGCGAAGGTCATACAACGCACCCCAACGGTAATCCTCAGTCATAGCCTTGACTGCCCTCCTGAAAGATGAAGCACGGAACACAAGCACACTTCCAAAATCAAAATCATCCCTGAGAGCACCCACCTGACATTCAATAAGAGGATGTTTCTTTCCAACGGATCCATTTTCACCTGCAACACGCTGATAATGATCAGCATACAGCATATCTGCCTTAGTATCCTCCGCAATGGAAAGAATACGGTCCAACGCAAACATACCCATTTCTAGAGGATGCTCCTTAGTGTATATGAGCAGGTATTTCTGCGATAGAGCTTCTGCGATTGATCTGAGGGTTTCCGTAGACTTCAAGGAAACACCTGAAAGTATAGTAACGCCTGAAAACGAGTCACTTCTGCTGAAGGATTCAACTGTTACCGAAATGTCCTCTCCTGACATTGACGGCACGAAACATTCGATGCTTGACATAATTACATTTGCTTTGGCATATCAAAGACAAATATAATCAATCTGCAGGATTATTCAAAGAGGGAGAATTTAGAGAAGAGCCAGAAGTTTCTTCTCGATTGAAGTGAATTCGCTTTCAAAATTCGGAGTAAATATTCCCTTGCCGAGGTTTGAATTAATTTCCTCTACCGGCCACCAACGTCCTTCATCCACCTCATCGAGATCTGGCCTGAGGTCAAAGCTGCCCACTGCAGCAAACACATTGACCAATTCGCGTTCAATCTCCGACTCAAACACATACGAAGTCACAAATAGAGGATTGAAAGCAGTGAGTCCCAGTTCTTCGGATGCCTCTCTGAATGTTGCCTCAAGAAGAGTCTCACCATAGGACACATGACCTCCAACCGCAGTATCCCATTTGCCTGGCTGGATATCCTTCTTCATCGACCTTTTCTGAAGATAGATGCGACCATAGCGGTCAATTATGTGGATATGTATCACAGGATGAAGTGGTTTGGAGCCACCATGGCAATATTGCCTGGTAGAACGTCCTGTGACAATACCGGTAGGCTCAACTATCGGAAACCATTCAGCAACAAGATTCTGCTGCATCGAGGTTTCGGCAGTAGGAGTCGGCACCACAGGCGCGATATCGTATGGATATACCAGTTCTATCATCAGAATATGAATTCAACACAGAAGGATGAAACATTTTCAACCTTTCCTTCCACAAAAACGTGAAGACCATCCTCCATCTCAACCTCAGTTCTGTAGAGCTTCACTGTCTCTCCCGCCTTGGTTTCATGATTGAAGTTGATGGTAAGTTCCTTGAGCGGAGTACCGGATGTCAGAGAATAATCCAAGGCATCCATTGCCCAATGCACATACATCGCATTATTTGTATGACCCAGAAGGTCAACATCGGAATACGAGACAACATGATCCATCACAAACTCAGCCTCCTTGTCTTTAGGCATCTGCACCTTTGCAGCAGGAGTTTCCAGAGCATTGTCACTACATGTAGTCCCTTCATCCATAAGTTTAGGGTCACGCACGAGCCTTCTCGTATCAAGATTCAGCACAAGCCACGAAGTCGTAGCCTTTATGCATTCATTACCCTCCTTGTCAGTAAGGATGAAATCTCTCAGGAAGAACAGACGCTCAAGGCCCTTATGCCATGTAGTAAGTGTAACCTCATCTCTCCAGTGTGGACTCTTTAGAAAATGAATATTCAATCGGGAAAGTATCCAAGCTGTTCTGGACTGGATCAGATCATCGTATCCGAAGCCCAGAATTGCCGCGTGTGTGTTAGCTGCTTCCTGAGCAAGATCCATAAAGGATGCAGGCTTAAGAATCCAGTTGGAGTCTGTCTGATAGCAAGGGATTGTATGTTTCTGAATCAGTTTGTTCATATAGCACGATTGATTATTTCGAGTTCTTCAGGAGTGTAAAGTATTGAATCAATCCATTCAGGAGCCACATGAGCAGCGACGACATATGCAATGAAAAGCAACACTGCAACTGCCGCAATAACACCAAGAGCGATTAGTATCTTTTTCCAGAAAGTCGATTTCTTTACCGGCTCGGATTCTGATGCAAGTTCAATCATCGGCTCACTTGTCACCACTGGCGTCTCTTCCTGTGCCTCCACCTCTGTCTCCACCTCTGTCTCCACCTCTGTCTCTACGACCTCCACTGACTCCTCAGGTGCAGACACCAGCTCGGGCTCAAGTTTTGTCTCAGGTACCGGCGCTTCATCCAAAAGCGAACGGAGTCCGACAACAGCAGCACTTACTTCCTGCTGACTCTCCTGATGAGTCTTGAGGGAAATCGGCTCCAAACCGAATCCTGCAGGATATATATCAAGATATTCGTCTGCAATAAAGAATATATTGTTTTCCTTTGTAGCCCTGAGGCGTCCAAGTCCAGGAAGGACAATAAGTTTCTTAGTAAAGATGATATTTCTGAGTTCTGCAATGAAATCACCGAGAATCCTGCAGGCAACGTCCCTGTCCAGTCCATTTGACTCTGCATAGAAATTCATCAGCACATCATCTGTGTCAGGTTTAGCTCGAAAATATAGTCTTCGATAAGGTGGATTGATGGTATATCCCTTATCCGAGAATGTTGCAGGAACCATCTCTGCAACGAAACATCCAAGTCCTGGGAGGACTACTCTATCGTTATCAAGAATGAGTTCCTTAATCATTTTTGAGAAAAGATCGATATCCATAAAACCTGATTTTGAGGCAAGACGCCGTTTACTCCTATAAGACCTCGCAAAGATACTATTTTTTCAAAAAAGTTCACGAAAAAGTTTGGATGTAAAGAAAATTTGCATACCTTTGCAATCCCAAATGACAAAAACGCCATTTGAGGCACCTAAATTCCCGAATAGCTCAGTTGGTTAGAGCATCTGACTGTTAATCAGAGGGTCCTAGGTTCAAGTCCTAGTTCAGGAGCAAAGCCACTCAAGAAATTGGGTGGCTTTTTTTGTTTATGGTGGGTGAAAACCTTTTGGATATACTCGTATCCACAGAAATGCCCCTTTTCGTGGACAGATAGTGATTTTTATGGCTTGTATCCACCAGAATGCCCTATTCTGTGGATAGAAGGCGGTTTTTGTAGTGCGCCCCTTTTATTGGACAGTTTAACAATTAGATTTATATTGATGAGCTCGGTATTGTACCGGGCTCATTCCATTTAGTTTTTCCTTGATTCTTCTCTGGTTATAGTATTCGAGATATTCCTCGAGTTCATTTAGGAAGTGTTCGAGAGAATCGAACTTTTGCAAATATAGCAATTCCGATTTCAACAGTCCAAAGAAGTTTTCCATGATAGCGTTATCCAGACAGTTACCTTTTCTTGACATGCTTTGCCTTATACCGTTGTCTTTCAAAAGTTTCTGATAGTCCTTGTGCTGATAATGCCATCCTTGGTCGGAATGAAGTATTGCATTGGTTTTATCTCCGATTATAGCAATAGTGCCATTAACCATATCCTTGACCATATCTAATACAGGATGTCGATAGATGGTGTAATATATGAGTTCGCTATTATACAGGTCAAGAACTGGAGACAAATATATCTTCACACCGAACAGATGGAACTCGGTAACGTCAGTTACCATCTTCGTATAAGGTGAGACTGCCAGGAAATCCCTTTCCAACAGATTGGGGGCAATCTTACCGACTTCTCCTTTGTATGATCTGTACTTCTTTATGCGCACCTCGCACTTGATTCCCGCTTCTGACATAAGGCGACGCACTGTTTTCCCATTTATTGAGTATCCCTCGTTTTTCATCGCCATGGTCAGGCGTCGATAACCATACCGTCCCCTGTTCTCATGATACAGTTCAACTATGCGCTGTCTCTCGACGGCCCATTTGTCCTGCTTGTGTTTATTGCTGTAATAGAACGTAGATCTGGCCATCCCCTTGATCTCCAGAAGGAGTTCAAGGCGGTGATTGGGCCTTAGTTCTTGGATGGCTTCCGCCCAGTCGCGCGTAGACGGGCTTCTCTTTCTTCGACTAAGGCTTTCACTTTTTTTAACAGGGCATTCTCAGCTTCGAGATATTCGTTGCGTCTGCGCAGCATCTCAAGCTCATCAAGCTCTGCTTCTGTTCTTTGCCTCGGTTTCTTCATGATACACTTGGATCCTTTTCTTGAAAGTCCCTCTTTCCCGAATGATCTGTAGCTTATCAGCCAACGGTTTATTGTCCACTTGGGGATGTCGTACTTGAAGGATGCCTCAGACAAAGATATACCATTTTTCTCAATATCCTCCATTATCTGATGCTTGGTGTCTACATCATAATGGGAACAGTGAAAGGGTTGAAGAAGGGCTAGCTCTCCTCCCGACAGGTAACGTGCACGTACCAGTCTGAGGGTGTGCCAGCCCAATTTCAAATGTTTCACTACGTAATTGGCAGATTTTCCTGCATCCATCAAGTGCATCGCCTGGACATACTTCGGGTAATTCTCATTCCTTTTCATTTACATTCAAGTTGTGTCCAACTTTTGGGGCGCAGTACATTTTGATGCTTGTATCCACCAAAATGCCCCTTTTCGTGGACAGATCGAGGTAGTTTCTTGCACTTAACTACGCATCAGCTATTATTAGCCATCATTAGT
>JBGVPH010000035.1:0-5921 GCA_045126915.1 Candidatus Cryptobacteroides sp. | reverse complement strand
AGAGAAATTATAATTGTCAAGAGTCACCCCCTCGTATGTAATTCCTATGGACACAGTAATGTTGCCGTCTACAGTTTCAGACGGAACTTTTCGTGTGTAACTGTAACTTCCTCCGGTTGACCATATCTGTGCTCCGGGAAGCTGTTCCCTTAGGTGATTCATCAGCACCTTGTCATTGTCGGTATTACGAGCAGTGTAGGCAGCAGCAATTTCTGCGAGTCTTGTCCTGAGTTTGGTTTTAGGGTTGTTGGGGTTCGGACCGCCAAGTTCCTTCCATGTATATTTGACGGAGATCGCTTTATATTCACGAACAACAGATACCTTTCCCTTGTGTCCGTTGATTGTAGCATTGATGTTGGACGCTGGGGCAAATACGTTGCTTGAACTTGCCTTGATTCTCAGCCTGATAGTCATTGTATAGTTGTTTCCTTGAACGAATCTGCCGTTCTCGAATTCCCCTAACCAATGCACTTCATAAACCTCTGTACTCGCAGTTTCCGGAACACTTGCCTTGAAGGAGCGTACTTCACCGACTACAGGTTCCACTGCGGTGATTACGACCTTGGTGACATTGGCTGCAGATACGCCACCTGAGAATAGAATAGACAGTAAACATGCTATAAGCAGGAAGTGTCGTTTCATAGGAATTATTTTAATGCTCTATAAATATAGTTGATAGTCTCGGCTCTTGTGCAGGACTTTTTAGGTGAAAATTTAAATTTTCCTGTACCTCCCATGACTCCGCTTATGTTAGACCAGGCAACTGCCCTTCCGAAATCACTTTGGTGGCTTTCAATATCAAGGTACTGGTTGGCCTGCAATCCTTCAGGACAGCCCAAAAACTTCCACAGACTTATGACGAGTTCTCCTCTGTTAACGGATGTCTGGGATGCAAAAGTGCTTCCGCTTAAAATACCCATCTCACTTGCCCAAAGCGCAGCATCGTAATGTGAATCAGTTGATTTTACGTCAGAGAACGGATTAGCGCCAGACATTTTTGGAGAACCTGCCGCATTCCAAAGAAGTGTTAAAAGTTGTACTCTTGTGCATGTCTTCTCCGGTGAGAATGTTGTACCCGAGATAATATTTTTATCAAGGGCCCATTTGACAGCATCTGCATACCACGTGTCTGCAGTTACATCTGTAAAAGCTCCTATATTATCTGGTTCGACATTATAGATGTTGCTAGGGTGTGTATCTTCCGGTATTGCAGCAAGTACCTTTCTTCCGAGAGTGGAAGATGTTGTCCATGCAGTGCCTGTGACAGAGTTGCCATTGGCAGAACAGTTTCTCACGAATTCCTTTCCATATGGAGTTATGCCGCATGCATCGGAATAGATGTTGTTTATGGTTGAAGCCCCGTTGCTGTGGTCAAATTCATTTCCGATGATAGTTCCGGAGTTATAGCAGTTTTCAATGTGAATATCGGAAGCTGAGTAGTAAAAGATACCGGATGCTCCTCTGGCAGTAATATGTCCGACATTATAACAATTCTGTATAAAGGATGCTCTTTCGGCCGGCTTGTGATATATTCCGGGAATTTCAGCTATTGCAGCAGTAGCACAAATGCCGGCTGCAACAGATTCATGCCACGATCCCATAATGTTATCCAGTCCCATTGGTAGAGTTATGTTTCCGCTGTTATAGCACTCGTGGATATGCGATGTGTCCATAGAACCGATTATACCTCCCGCATATATGCTGTGCTCGCAGTTCTGAACATCCACTGATATGTGTGAATCATTGAAACATTTTTCAATATGCAACCATGCTGTTCTCGGAGAGTTATGACCTCCAAATTCGCCTCCACCATCCGAGCAGATGCCTCCAACATGGATATTGATGCGAGGTGCACCATCCGGCCTGCTCCCAAAGGAATCAAATCCTTTGTATGCTTCGTTACCCTTGACAGTGATGCTGATCTTGCCACCTTTGGAATAACAGTTGACTATGTCCGTACCGGCATTCAAGCCGCCGACAATTGCAGATGCATATAGGTCAAGGTTCTTCTTTACGTTTGTGTAATTCACATCGATGTTGAAATTCACGACGCCGAGATTCTTTATTTTATATTCCACCGGATTGGTGGCAAGATAACCAAAAAGGCCGTAGGCACGCCAGTTGCCGGTTTCTGTAAGAACTGGAGTTTCCTCATTTATGATTATCTGCATGCCGGAGATGACATGACCATTTCCGTCAAACGAACCTTGGAATGAAAATGCTCCTTTGTCAGCTTTGTTCCAGCCTCCTGCCATAAAACCATAAGCTGCAGTACCGCCGATAGGTACCCAGTTGCCCCAATCTGAAAGGTCAATGTCAGCAATAAGTTTGTAGTGGTTTTGCGGACCCTTACGCATAGCGTTCAACTGCTGGGCTGTCTGAATCAGGTATGGATCTTCCAATGTACCGCTACCACCGGCAAACTCAAATGGACTGTCAATAATTTGTGCTGGAGCTCCGTCGCTGTATTTGGATCCGGATTTAATGTCTTTAAGACAAGCCTTTGGTATAAATTTCTTACCATCGACAAGACACCATTCACCTACCAGGCCTGGGATATCATCTGAGAGATCTTCATCAAGTATATCTACGGAGAGAATTGTATAATTGCTTGGATATGAAGATTTCTTAGCATCTTTCACATAGTTACCATTGATATCAAAATACTCTTCAGTAGTCGGATATGCGTAGTAGGCACGCATGTTTTTTGCGACGAATTTATCTACAATGTCTTCACCCCATCTATCCTTTGGGCTCCAATAATCAAATAGAGGTGTATTCATTTTAGCGGTTGCAACAGGCGTGAGGTTCAAATTGCTGATTTTCTCCTTATACGCCTTCATAGCTGGGGTGATTCTTACATCATGTTCCATAGCACCTGTAAACGCAGTAAGATATACTTTTACGGTCTTTGCATCAACCCGCTTGAATCCTGTCGTGTTTTCTGCCTGCGGCACCTGGTCGTTGAGTTTGAGCTGCTTGTCAAAGTAATAACCGTCTTTAGCGACAAATGTTGCAACTGCAGTTGTAAACATAAATGGTTTTACACCATCAGGATGCTCGTATTTGACATCGAAAAGAATGTAGTTTTCTTTTGATAGAGATTTACCATCATTTGCCTCATAATATGGCTTGCCGTCTTTGACAACAAGACACCAGGTTCCCATCTTGGTGATAGGAATATCTGTCGAGTTTACAACTGGCTTAGGCGTAGACTGCTTCTGCTGCTCCTGCTTCTGCTGCTCCTGTGCTTTGTCTTTTAGATTTTCTTTGAGATCGTTTATCCCTTTATTAATTTGCTTCCCAACTTCTGTCTTGATCTCTTTTTTGATGTTCTTTCCAAGATTTTCAAGGAAACTTTGAGCATGCGAGTGTGTGCAACAAGACATTGTCAACAACATTGTAGCGATGATCTTTAATCTCATGTGAATAATAATTAGTGGTGTTTGATTGGGAGAATGTCGTTGTAAATATAATAAAAATACAGCAAATTGTATCTATCGTCGAACTTTCTCGCAAGCTGCTGTGAGATCATACCCCTCTTCAAGCCAGTTGCTGATGT
This sequence comes from Candidatus Cryptobacteroides sp., assembly GCA_045126915.1. Lineage (GTDB taxonomy): Bacteria > Bacteroidota > Bacteroidia > Bacteroidales > UBA932 > Cryptobacteroides. Next base: position 2,359 of record JBGVPH010000035.1, on the reverse strand, counting down.
CCCTGGTGCTTGTTTCAAGGGCCTACAGACCGATAATGCGGTCTGCCATACCCTCTGACAGCTTGGCCTGACACCGAGAATCTCAGGCTTTTCTGTATATTCGCGGAAGTATTTTCAAAAGGCTGTCGTTATTTAGTCAGAAAAACAATTGGCAAAGATTATCAACATAGAGGACATCGAACTGGCAAAGCTATGCGCCCGAGGGGACGAAAAGGCCAGGCATGAGCTGTATACAAGGTATGCAGCCTACCTCTTTGCGCTCTGTATAAGGTATGTCGGCGACAGGGAAATGGCCCGGGACCTGATGCACGACGCTATGATCAAAATCTTTGACACAGTTGGAAAATATAAGCCGACGGGATCTTTGAAATCCTGGTGTGGAAGAGTCACGGTGAACATAGTGATAGACTACCTGCGAAAATCAATGCGTATGGATCTGCAACCATTGGATCCGACTCAGGAAAAGATACCCGAATCGGCGAATGAAGAGATCTCAAAGGTTCCGAAGCAGGAACTGATGCGGATGGTCGGGGAGCTTCCGGAAACCAAGAGAGTGATATTCAATCTCTTCTGTGTGGAAGGATATTCACATAAGGAGATAGCAGAAATGCTGAACATAAAGGAGAAGACATCATCCTCGCTGCTGTTCAAGGCACGAGAGCAGCTGGCGAAAAATGTCAGGGATTATATAAGAAGAAACGGATTATGATGGAAGACTGGACAGATATCATAGGTAAGGAAATCGAGAACATCGAGGAGCCCCTTCCTGCTGATGACTGGAGCGTCCTTCAGCAGAAATATGCAGCCGCTCAGAAGAGAAAGAAGGCTGCTGCGTTTGCGTGGGCCGGTGGCATCACGTCGGTTGCAGCTGCCGTTGCTCTCGTGCTTCTGCTTGTCCGTCCTGACTCATCTTCAGTCATTCCTGGCTCAACCGGGAATCTGAATGATCTTGTTGCTGAAACTCTGCCACCAATAGAGGAGGTTGTTCCTGTTGATTCAAGTCTTGTGACTACTCCTGTGCACAAGAAGGTGTCTGTACCAGTTGATGTCGTAAAGAAGACTGTTGATGATGTGCTCGTTGCTGAAAATCATACTGAAGAAATTCCGTCTGAAAACACAGAGGAGGTATTTGATGTAATCCGAGATACGACATCTTTGAAGGATAAGCTTCTCGCTGATGCTTCAACTGCCAGCAAGAAGGATTCCAGTGAAGACGTATACACCCAGCCAGCCGGTACATTCGGCTTTGATGACTTCCCGGAGGACGAGCCAAGACGCAAGAGACGTCATATGTCGATCAGTGTCTCTGCGTCAACATCTGATAGTCCTATATTTAAATCATATGATGAGTTTGAACCTCCAATGGCAGATGAGAATCAACCTCCATACATAGGCGACGTAACTACCCCTGAAGACTCCCTTGGGACAGGCCAGCCGCAGACGACAATGGCTATGATGAAGGGCAAGAGCGGGTATGCAGATTCCTATAATCATGAAATACCTGTATCGTTTGGTGTCTCTGCAAGGGTTCATCTTACTGATCGGCTCTCAATAAATACCGGTCTTAACTATACTAGATACAAGTCGCTCAGGGCAAGAACATTCCTTGCTGCCAATGATCCTCAAAAAGACTGGCAGTATGTACATTACCTTGGCATACCAGTCAGACTTGACTTCATAGCAGTAAACAAGAAACATTTCAATATGTACTTTGGAGCGGGCTTTCAGATGGATAAATGTGTCTACGCCAAAGTAGGTGATGAAAGGCTTCATGAAAAGCAGTTCCTGTTCGGTGTGAATGGAGCTATGGGCCTTCAGGTCAATATCGTGCCTATGGTCGGATTGTACTTTGAACCGGAGGTGTCGTATGCTCTCAACAAGGGTTCTATAGAGACATTCCGTTCCAAGGAACCGTTCGTTATAACAGTTAGAGGTGGCCTAAGATTTAATTTCTAAAATATTTTGATTTCTGCCTGAAGTATTCGTCAGTCTGTTGCTTTATACAACAAAAGAGCAACAGATTATTAACTCCAGAATTTAAATCATCTATGTACTATTGTATGCATTATAGTGCTATCTTTGTATGAGATACATTATAAGGTATCGACTCTTATAGCATGTAAATCGGAATTCCCAGTTGAAATCCAAGCACAACCTACATAATATTTTCAACCAAATCTATAAGTTGTTATATATCAGGCAAATAAAATTCTGTTATTTTTCTGTTACAGCAACAGAAATCCTGTCAATCTTGTTCAGATTGACTCAATTGAGACTCAAATTTATCCTCGGTAAACAAACTTCCCAAAGCGGACAATAGAATTCAATGCCGCAAGTATCTGCATTAGATTACGGAGGC
>JBGVPH010000034.1:0-9758 GCA_045126915.1 Candidatus Cryptobacteroides sp. | reverse complement strand
GTTCGCAGACACAATCCTCGAATAATATCCTTTCTCAGCCAAATCCTGAGAATATTCGTATGCTGACCTGTCAGCCAAGTTGAATGCACGATCAAGATTCTCCTGAATCGTCTGCTTCTGAGGAGACAGCGTGAACATCAGCTCGTGAAATCTCGTCACGTGATCCTTCACCTCTATCTCCTTACTCATCACAGCATCCGTCTGCAAAGCCAGCAGCAAAGACTTTCCCTGATCCAACACATAGATCTTCTCCCTCTGCTTCTCCGCATAAACCAGAGCCGCCACGCCGACTACAGTCGCAAATACCAGCGACATCACGACGCTCACTACAGCAAGCCTGCTCAAACCTTTGAAGGACTTCTCAATATCCCTCGTCATCAATTCAATCTTTCCCATATCAAAATCCTTTTAACAATTATTTCTTCATCATAAATGCCTTCGTAGCAGCACGCATAATTGCTCCGTTCGCCTCGCTTGCACCCGAGCTTGACACCACCCAAGCACACATACTAGGCACAGCCAGCAGACAGATCAATGTCACGATATCCAACAACGTCAACTGAATGACCGGGAACCATAACTGTTGCGACAGATCGGCATTGCAATACATATTGACAACAATATCCTTGGTCTTGAAATTGACGAAATCCACCAATGCCGCCATCGGCACCCAGAACGATATCTGGATATATCTCGCAAACCAAGTTCCGATATTTCCCATAAATCCCGGAAGTAACGCAAGCGCAAACACAAACGGTCCTAGCAATCCGAGAATGATCAGATAAACGCTGCTCACCAGCATCAGCACATACCGGACGATGTGAACAATCATCGTCGTCACCCACGATAGAAGAGTCGCACTGGACCTGACTCTAACCTCCATATACTGGCTGGCAGCCTCCTTCAAGCTGTCCCAGATCCGAATCCAAAATGAACGGCTTTCCGTTCGCTCCACCTGCGTCTCGACCTGTGATTCCATCACAGCACTTGATCCATAAGTTCGCCCCTCACCATCATCAGTATCAGCAACCATCCCTGCCATTTCCGCTTCAAACTGCCCTTGAAGCGTATTCTCTTGAGTCGCATCCTCCACGGACTGGAAAAGATTCGCGACCTTTCCCGTCAATCCGCTCTGATCTTTATCCACTATAGAAGTGATACCCTTTGTAAGCAAGCCGACAAGGTAGTCCGTAGGCAGGAGTACGAATGAATAAAAGTTACAAGTCAGCAGAAGCACAGCACAAGACTTTATCACTGTACTCACATCAAGCCTGCCAAACGGGTCGTTGAGCATTTTATTGTACCACCAGATCAGTGAGATCAAAGCAGTTATACACCCTACGCCGCAAGCAAGCATATAAATGGAAGAATGATCGCCTGTAAACACCGACCTCTTGATCTCCTCCATCACTTCTACATAATTCAGTTCCATAACTAATACTTCATCTTGAACGCCTCATCCATACTCTTCATATTCGCAGCCAACACACGGCCATTATCAATCACAGCATAGGTTTCCACAATATGCTCGTACATCGCTGCATTGGTCTTGCACACCTGTTTCTCACACTCCTTCAATGCAGCACGACGTTCTTCCTCGCTGACATTGGATTTCGAACTCAGGTACTCTCTGGCCCTCTTCACCTCACGCGAAGCCATAAGCAGATACTGAAAGCCCTCGTTTACAAGCGGCCTCACCTGATAATACCTCAGTTCTTCCGAATCCAGTTCCTCCAACCGTTCCACATATCTGGAAAACATCATAGCCGTGGTCTCGTAATACCTTGCAAGACGTATCACTGACTGAGCCTTATACACATTCTCCCGCACTTCACTGTACCTTTCGTTCATCTCCTTCAGAAACTCCAACTGTTCCTTCATCACGCCGATATTCTCCAGAAACTGATATGTATTGTTCGCCATATTGTCACCGTCCTGCAGAAACGAAAGTATCGACTGCGCAAGATTACTGGCATCAAAGGTTGCAAACTGAGCTGAAGCTCTATGTGGCGTCGCCAATCCAATTACCGCTACAACAACCGCCACCATCCACCGTCTCATATTGCACCTCCTTTCTTGACAAGATTCATTATAGCCTTCACATAGCTCCCAGTCTTCGCAACCTCCTTCGCAAGTCTCACTTTGTCACGCTTCTGCGAAGAAAACGCAATCCTTTCCTCAGGAGACACTTCCAGTCTCATCACGAAAGACTTTCTGTTACCAAGATTGAAATACACCTCTCTACCGGCTACGACACCTTTACGATATCTGTTAAGAGACAGTACCATCGCCTTATCATCCTCATCCAATGACAGATGATCCGCCAAAGCATCAAACCTGTTTATGTACCTGGTCTGATCAAGCAATATCTTCACGGCTGAGTTCTCAATAATAGTATCCTTGATTACCGGAGAAGACACAATATCCTTCAGTTCCTGCGTCACCACCATAGCGGAAGTCCTGTGTTTGCGGGCAGTCTTCCACAGTTCCATCATATAGGTCGCCATCTGTGTTCCCATAATGGCCTTCCACGCCTCCTCGATGCACATCACCTTATAATCTCCATTGGAAGCCATCTTCTCCATAAAGGCATCCATAATCACAAGTGTAGTCACCGGATATATCACCGGATCACCTTTAATCCTGTCAATCTCAAACACCACAAACCTGTCGTTCAAGATATCTGCATTTTCGTATGAGTTTAACAGATAATCATACACTCCGCCCTCATAGAACTGTTCCAACGAAATCAGGTAATCCTTCAAGTCAAAGTACTCCTTGCCAATCTCTTTCTGTCCAAGACTCAAGCAGAACTCATCTCGCACATACCTATAATAGTCATTGAAGACGGGATCACACTTGTCAGCCCAGTTGTCAATGAACCCTATAATACTATCCCTTACAATCTTCATTGAAGCAGAATTCATTGTCTCATTGCCGTTCTTCCACAATGTCATCATCAGAGTAAAAAGAAAGTTCAGAGCCTGATTATCTGCCGTCCTGAAGCGTTCCACATTCCTGAAAGGATTGAAAGAAATCGGTTTTCCCTTCTCAAAGGTGTAATAGGTTCCGTTCAAGCCTTTACTTTCCTCCTTGATGATATTGCACAACGCGCGATAAGAATCACCGACATCAATCAGGAACACGTGCTGTCCTGCATCATAGCAACACTTCAGATATTTATTCATAAAGAAAGACTTGCCACTGCCTGATGGTCCCAAAAGAAATACATTGTAATTCTCGATCAATCCCATCTCCAGCGCCTTCTCCTGAATATCAAACCTCTGCGGCACAAGCCTGAGCCTGTCGCTCATCTTCATCACACCATCCGGCACTCCAGGCTCAAATCCATCATATATACCCATACATAGAGCCACCTTTAGGTCAGCGGTCATATACTCCTGATATGTAAGCCCCGCCTCATTGCCCGGAATAGAAGCCCAGAACTGGCAAGGCGTATCATATATGTCATAGACAGGAGTCACACCCATTCTTGACACAGCAGAAACGACCTTATCCTTCACTGCCTCATACTCTTCGGCAGGTCCTCCGGCCAGTACATTGATATGAAACCTCACCGTATGCATTTGCTCCGAAGCTGCCGCCTCCAGAAACTCATTCAGTTCCTCGGAATACATCCTGTTCTCTGCCGACCTTCCAGCCATCGACAACATCTGTCTGCGTCTGGTATCAAGTTCTCCGTGTATATCCTTCTGTGGCTCCTTCAATATGAAATGATTCACTATATGCTCACAATCCAGCTCTTGGCCTATCTCATTCAGAAACGAAAGATTCACTGCAGAAGAGTCCGTACTCAGCGAAGTTACCTTCCTGCAAGAAGCCACTTCCGCAGGCAACTGATCAAGATCAGCAATCAGATGACAACCGATATATCTGTCACCTGTACGAACCCTGTCACGGCGCATCTGAATATCCGACAGTACATCCTCTCCTTCATCTGTAAAATTCAGATAGTCCTGGATAAGTCCGGGGAAATCTCCGACACCGAATATATCATCCTCCGTCAGACGCCTCATCTCCAGCAAGCCGCATCCTTGCACGACAGTCGTAAACTGTTCCGCCATCGCAGCATAACGGGCAAGAACTTCCGCTTTAGGCATCGATCCACCAGCAGATATACCGAGTAAACCACTTGAAGCCCCTCTCACATTCTTCTTCGACGAGAATGTCAGGAATAATCTGCATCTGTGGTCCAGATATTCTCTGCCGTCAAAATGTCTTTCATATGCTTCCTGAAGAAGTCCGTCATATTTCTCTGCCACATACTTTTTCTTCATATACACATCCTGCTTATGCACGATAGTGTAATCCGGCAGAAGCGTAACAGCTGAAAACAAAGCCTGCACAATAGCATCATACCTCTGTTCGTTACATCTGAATGCCGGAGGCAGAACCACCTCCCATCCGTAACACACATCTCCACGCTTTGACAGAATGACTCCATCGCCGCCGTTCATCACAGGGAAACATCCCCTCACATCAATCTTCTCCATACCTTATTCCTTATGATTACAAACTTCGGCAGTCCCAGGCCGGTCATCTTGCGTCTCAAAGCCTTATTGCCCAAGCGATGCTGAATCTCAGTTATCGCAAGATATCCCACAGCGAGAAGCACAGCAGCCACAGCAAGCCCGACAATCGAGCCTGCAACTGATCCGACTACCAACGAAACGATTATAATACACAGTGCCAGCGCACCGGATACGGCAATGAAAATGCCCTTGATTCCGAACAGACAGAACGGTCTGTCCAGATTGCGGTAAACCCTGACTCTCATAGCCCGATGAAATTCTTGAGCACAAGGGCTGCAATTATGCAGAACACCATTCCTCCGCACCAGCCCAGAGCCTTGTTCGCCGACTCCTGATCACCGCTGTAGAGTCTGATACCGACCGTCACAAGCGACACAATCGCTATCACACTCAACACGGCAATCACAACCTGATAAATAAGAGACCCGGCAGAACGTATCTGCGTATTAGCCTCACTCAAAAAAGTAATGGCATCCTGAGCCATCACATCGGTGCAGACCGCAATGCACAGCAGCCCCACCAAAGCATATCTCTCTCCTCTAATCCTCATCACTTATGCTTCTTATTTGTTTATATACTCTTCAGCAGTCTTGGCATCGTCCACCGACACACTATATCTGTCGAAGATATCCCTTACCGCCTTCCGGCGGCTTTCCTTCTCATCATCGAAATCAGCCTCAATGCTAACCAGCGGAGGCACCACTATCGGCTCAACCTCCACCATAGGCACAATGGCTGAGATGTCCGGCAATCCGGACACCTCAGCCTCAGGTATCTTCTGTCTCTTGAAAAGCCTATCTGTCAGGCTCGAATGAAGTCTGTTCACCCATCTCCACATATCTCACAACCTCCTCAAATAGTCCAACTAATCCCGGATTCATACGCATCATCTTATTGACAGAAAAAGACAATGACGAGCGTACATATCCGCTCTCCTTTGCATCCTTTGTCAATGCTGCAGCACCTTTAACTCTGTTCCGGGAAAAAGGAATACCTTCCAGATCAAACCATTCCACAGCATTGTCATATTTCTTCTCCCGCTGCCTGTTGTCCACGCGGTTAAGAAACCCCATACATCTTACTCCTGTCTCCATAAAGACCTTGACCAAAGCCTTTGCAGAACACATCACCATATTATCCGCCTCAGTCGGCAGTACCACAAGGTCCAAAGCCTCCTCTTCAACGAACCGGCAGATGGCATCGCCACTGGTAAACGATCCGGGAAAATCCACAATCACATAATCAACCGTTCCGTCCAGCAACTTCAGATTATTTACAATCTTACTCATATGCTCTTCCGAAGAATTCTCCACCTGCTCAATAGGGTAGATATTCTCAGGCAGCGCCCTGCCTTTCGACAGGTATTCCTCAATCTCCCTTTCACGATAGAAATACAGATTATACTCAGGATAATCCACATCCAGTACCAGAACCTTACGTCCCAGAACGTAAGTCAGATACGAAGCAAACATTATATTGAACGACGTCTTGCCCGTACCGCCCTTCGTCATAAAAAACGACACAACCTTCATTGCAGATGGGAATAGCTATATCACAATATCCATCACGACAACACCATCCCAACCGCTCACGGTAATCATCACCTGCTGCATCTCCAAGTCAAGAACGACATTGACATCCGCAAGATCTTCCGCAGTCCAGTCATACCCGCTCCGAGCAATATACTCTCCAAGCGGCAACCGATCCACAACAACCCTCTCACCGTCATCCCCGGCTCCGACCGGGGATCTCCCGTCATACCCTACCTGATCGGGTATCTCCAGCATCACCAGTTCCAACGAATTATCAACCTGTCTCGGCACCCTTACCTGATACACCCCATTCTTCTGCATAGGAGCATATCTGAAGTCTCCCTGAACCGGCATCAAATCCCACGCTGACACACCAGCGACATTGCCCCAGACCTCAATATCGTATGGAGAAGTGTACACATCCTCTCCAAGAGTAAATGACACGGTACAGAACTCCTTATGAAGATCCACGTCACATAAGACACTCTCGCACCTTGTATGATAAATCTTAAAGAACCCATAAAGACTATCCATCTGCTCACCAACCGGAATTCTAATCTCATCTCCGTCATACCCGGCCTTTAATCCGTTATACCCGGCTTGACTGGGTATCTCTCTACCAAAAGCCACAGCCGACACTCCGATAGCCCCTCTAGGCACCTCATACTCCAAAGCCCCGACATCAACCCTTACAGCCTCCGTCACCTGATATTCATAATCCACCGCATCCTCATCTGAATTCCCACGCAACCGCAGAACAACACACCCGTCATCCCTGGCTTGATCGGGCATCTCCACCATCATCCAGCAAGGACACCAGTCCCTGTCCTCCTTGATCGAACAGGAAGACAAGAACAGCATCCCCACCATCCACATCACAAACAAACTAATATATGACCTCATAACACTCCATTTAATAGATTTCACTGAATGAATCGCCCTTATATCCCACAGGAATATCCTCAATGACGTTATTTACCCAATCTATAGGCTTTGCTGATAAAGTTGCTTCATTATGCGGCTGATAGAAATTACAGTATTCGGACCCCATACCCTTTAATGTTATATTCTGTACTTGGTAAGTTGTGTTGGGCTGCGGATAATTTACCTGTATTGGATAGAAGTATGTTTTCCCATCAATTGAAACTTCTATAACGAGTTTAACAGATGCATCCTGATTATCTCGACCTGCAATGATACTTCTCGTCGTATATATTGAGCCACACATACCATAAAACACCTTATTGACTGGCAGCACATTTGAGCATGATGCATCTACAGATGAGCAAATCCTACCTTCTCCAGCCTCATTGTCAAAGTCAATGACAGTAGCGTCATATAGATATCCAGATACATCTACTTTAAGTATACCTGAATCCAATACACACTGATTGTCATTCAATAAGTATGGAAATTTACCTTTTAACTCTTCCGGCTTATATTCTAAACTAAGAGAATAGGATCCACTGATAGCAAATGCATCATATCCTGGTTTATATCCCTCATAACCTCCGCCAAATAGTTCAAAATCAAACTTCTTAATTGTTCCGAATATAGACTCAATAGTACCACATTTATTTGGAAATGTCCCTTTTTCCAGTGGGAAAATATTGTAAGTGTTAGTCATAACGATACGTTTCACAACGATATCTTTATTCATTAATGATTCATCATCAAAATCAGCTCTAATAGAACCTACTTCAATACGGAATATATAACGGTACAGATCTACATTTACTTCTTGATCACTATTGAAGTACACGTAGGCAGAACCACCCATTACAGGCTTTCCTGGTTTATAGTTAAGAGAATATGGAATATAGCTATACCAGTCCTCGAGATAGTTGCTTTTAGTCTGCTCTAGATATTCTGCGCAAGCAGCATTCAAATTAGCAACGAATAAATAATACCTGACATCCCCTTGAGGATGCAATTCTTCGTAACACATATTCTGTAAATCATCATCTTCTAGAATCACATGTTCAATAAGAATGTAATCAGAACCATAAATAAATATATCCAGACGTTCGATCTCATCATCCTGATATGTTCCAATATCTATAGACCTGGTATTTATATTCGCCTGTGGTTTTACATTAAAATTAAATTTTACAGTCTTCATTTCACTATCCGATCTGAATGAAGCATCAACCTCATCCTTTACACAGGAAGCAAGTCCGCCAACTACCCCCATAAGTAAAAATAACCTTCTCATAATTTCGCTATTTTTTAGTAAACCTCCTTATTACCATCCTTATATCCTACCTCGATGTTTCCAATATTTATTTCATCCCATTCCACCACAGCAAACGGGAAAGAAGCCTCAAAAGTCTTCTCATAAAAATTAGAATACTTCGACCCTTTGCTCTTGAGCATAATATCACTTATTTTGTAATTTGTATTTGGTTGCAATCTATCCATCTGTATCGGATAATAGAAGGTTTCTCCGTCAATCAGAACTTCAATAACCAATTTGATAGTATAGTCTTGTTCTTCATATGTACAGATAATATCATTTGTAACCATTCTGAAATCACCGCTCATTACATAGAAACTACAATTTACATAAGTTGTATGCATATGATCAGAATCACTTGAAGAACAAAGTTGGCCTTCTCCATCAGGAATGTCGTGTACTGTTGTCTCATACATAAAATCTTCCGCATCTACAACCAATGTGTTTTCGGGCACCTGATAATTGCAGTTAAGCATATATTTCTTCTTTTGGGACAACAGTCCTTCTGCTCCTTCAAGAGTAACAGATGAATATTTACTGAAGTATCCGCTTACACCAGGCATATAACCTGTCATCAGTCCTCCAAATGCAGGATAAGAGAATCCGAAATGAGGACCGAATAAAAATTGTGGCATGCCCCCGGCATTCTTATTCCATGTTATGAACTGCATAACATCAAAAGAATTTGTCACAACAATCCTCTTGACGAATACATCTTTATTCATCAGTTCTTTATCATCAAAATAGGCTGTAATAGAACCGATGTCTATTTTTGATTGATATCGGTACATATTGATAGTCAGTGTAGTGTCTTTGTTGTACTCGACTTTCGCGCTTCCTCCCATTGGAAGAACGACACCTCTAAAGTTCCCTGCTGACAATGGAATGTGACCTTTCTTACTATCCGAAAAATCACCTGCCTTTAATCCGGCAAGCCATTCAGCTGTAGCGCAGTCAATATTTGCAAGGAATAGGTAATATTCTGTCACTCCGCTTTTTCTCTGGATATGCATTTTCCTGTCGGACAATTCCTTTTCAGATAAAGCATAATGCTCTAGATTATTACCGTCTTCGTCAAAAATATAGAGATCTATGCTCGAAATACTGTTATCCTCACCCTGATCGGTATCAACGGCCCGGGTGGACACTGGATTTACAGCATCAATATAAATAGTTGCAATTACATCCTCATCTGCATTTGAGTTTTCATTATCCAAACCGCTTCCCATCGGTCCGACCTCCTTGTTACAAGCCACCGCCAGCATCCCCGACAATGCCGCAAACAATATCATATGTCTTTTCATACTTTCCTCCTTTTTTCAAATGGTCTCCGCCACCCTCGCAGCGGAGACCGTAACAACTAACTTTAATGAATGAAACGTAACCACACCTCACGGCGTTAGATCACAATACCGTCAGTCACCGCAACCACAGTCC
>JBGVPH010000033.1:0-3512 GCA_045126915.1 Candidatus Cryptobacteroides sp. | reverse complement strand
AGCACACCAGCCCGGATGGCGGAATCGGTAGACGCGCTGGTCTCAAACACCAGTGGAGCAATCCGTGCCGGTTCGATCCCGGCTCCGGGTACACGCAAATGGCCTACAGACACCTGTAGGCCATTTTTATATAAGATTTTCCCCACATTTTCCCCACATCTGACAATTATCTTACAAAAAAGTTCTATAATTTTTCTGCTTTTGAAGCACGGCAGAGAAAACGCCATGAGTTGGCGGTCATACCTGTGACAGCCTTGAACCAACGGGAGAAATTATAAGGAAGAGGTATGCCGACTGCGGTAGCAACTGCCGACATCCTTATTGAAGGATCCGCAGCGATGATCCGCTTGGCTTCTTCAATACGGAGGGCGTGAAGCCACTCCTGGAATGTAACTCCAAGGGTGTGATTGAAGTATTTCGAGAGACAATTGCTATTGACTCCGACCTGCTCTGCGAGAATCTTGATGGTAACGCCAGGCACACAGTATCCCTTGGCTTCTATCCACTGACCTAACACGAAAGGAATCCGCTCAAACTTTTTCATACCTAACCTCCGTTCTATCAGCATATCTACCCCCCCCTGACAGAATTTCATCAGGATATTCTACAGTAAGGCGAACTGATGTACCCGCAAAATCGCTGGTCCAACATTGTCCTGTATCGTCTGAATGAGAATAGTCCGTCACTGGTCACAAAGTCCATATTCGAATCTTCAACATTATTCTGCAAATATGGCAAAATTCATGGAAATGCAAAAGTTCCCACACCGTTCTCAATGTGGGAACAATCGCAATATAGATGTCAAATCTACTCTACCGGTTCACCATTAAAATAATGGTTAAGAACTACCGACTTTTCAATTTCAGACATCTCATCAAACTTACTATAACACATAAGGATGAGATTCTCATTCAAACAATTGGTTCCTCTTTTCAACTCCACTAGTTGCTTATATGTAGTAAAGTACTTCTCCCCAAAGAAGTTCTCTGCCAAGAAGTCAGTGCAGGCTTCATCGTAACCTGCACCACATTCTGAATCATTAGGGATGCCTTTGAACATTGCGTGCATTAGTTCGTGAGTTAGAACAGAAAGATATTGATTAGTCCTATCTTCTTCCGCAGTACCTTCAGGATATTGTACTTCGAAAATAATGATATCACCTTCTAAATATTTATCTTCAAGTCCATCATCTTTAATATACTTGAGTATAATATCATCTTTTAATGTGAGCCCTCGGGTTTGCGAATCTATATAATACCTTAAACAGCTTGCAAATTCTTTGTTTGTGTTAAGCAACTCAGAATTCGCAGGGATAAAATGAACTCTTATAGCATTTATATCGAATGTCGACTTTACATATTCTCGGTATATACTCTTTTCGACTTCTATAGTTATCTTCCTCGCAAAATCTACAAAATTCATATATTTAAATTATTTGCCCTACTCTATTTCCTATTCGGCTTTTCGGATCCGCCGTGTAAACCTACGATTGCGAAGATAGAGGGAGGGAATGGGATCGTGAAATGGAATCTGCGAAATGCAGTTTTGTCCACCAAAGGGAGATTTTTTGAGAAGGAAGGGCTGTGTTTGCTTGAAATTCACTACTTTTGTATCAGAATCAGCAAGATATACAATATACATACATAAGACCGCGAGGTGTTTCTAATGGAAATCTGGAAAATTTACATTGAAAGAAGACACTACGTGACTGCTTGTGTTATGCTTACGCATAGCGTGCAGTCACCTATTTTCTTTCAAGGCATTCCAGGGCCTCCATTAGAGATAGTGTGATCAGCACGCTATTTTTATGCTCCGGTAGTTGAGATTTTCATTATGGCGAAGAAAACAGTCCTGGCAACACTTTCAATTGACGGATGCCTCTCTGACAACAGGACAGAAAGGAGTTGGATGCTGCGCTCTGATGTGTACGGCATCGATGAGTTCTATGATGCCATAGGCGAAGATTCTCTTGTGGAGGCTGATGTTGAGAATGCCGAATATGTGTGTGGACTTCTTGCTGATGGCAAGGTGGAGCGTCTGATTGTTTATACAGTGCCGTATCTTTCCGGAGGGGGATGCAGGCTGTTCAGCACGGAGTTGTCACCAACTCACTGGGTGCTGGAAGGCATGAAGGTCTTCCGCGAGGATGTCGTATGCTCGGTGTACAGATATGAGCCTATCGGTTAGTCTTCTTCAGGCATAGCCTCCAGTTCCTCCTCCCACGTCTTCCATTCTGCTTCTGCTCTTCGGCTTTCCTTTGGAATGAAGAAGCACAGCCACAGACCTCCGGCCGTACCGATAGCGTGTGCCACCAGATGCGCTACTTCCTCCCTGTCTGCGATGCCGTCAAGTGCGGTCAATGCTATCACTACAACATTCATCAGGGTATATAATATGGCAACTGCGTATATCAGATTGTTCGCAGTCTTCCTTGAAATTCCTATCTGTCGTCTTTTATTCTTCATTCTTCCATTTCATGGTTCTGCGTATAAATACGAATAGCAGCAAGGCAATTCTTACAATAGCAAAGACAACAATTACAATCATCTCCCAAACCTTTTTCTTGACCCAATCAGAGTAAATCCGGAAAGTATGTCCTCTCGATAGGTCTTTCCTATCAATAATCTCGTACCATCTGCCAGTTCTATCTGGTTGCCGACAATTTTCGTGATGAAGTTGAGATTCAATACGATTGAACGACTAATCCTAATGAACTTATTTGGCGGAATGCAATGATATACATCAATCATCGGTACAGATACGAGGAGGGGGTCTTGACCTTTGATGTGAATCTCACAATAATCCCGAGCTGCTCTGAGAAATGTGATATCATCAACGGCCATGCGTATGTATACGCCTTTTCCTTGCAGGATAAATACATGTTCAGGGCAGAAACTACCCTTAGATGTCTTTCTCTTGGTTGATTTCATGCTCATGACTATATCGTGTTGTTGATTACAAACTTAAGTGTAGCATAAATCAAAGAGAGGGCTGCCAACAATCCACCGAATGGTGGTTTTGTCCACCGAGCAGGAAGAGAATAAGCCAACATCAGTATATAAAATCACACAATCACCCTATATTTTCAAGTAAAAGAATCAAAACAAAATAGCAGTTAACAAGTTAAGAATATCATAAAATAATTAAACAGACATCCATAAGGTGTGTAGATTATAGATTGCAGGCAGTAGTCCATAGCAAGCAACCACCAGTTACTAAAACATTAGCCTCCACTATTGGGTAGAACCCTTTAGTGGAGGCTAATATTGCTCTATTAGGAGAGCGGTCTAACCCGCATGCTCCAAAAACACATCTTTTACCTTATTCTCCGTAGTTCTTTACTGTCCATCCTGACGGGATACCACTTTTGCTAGTAGGTATTTGTCCACTTTCCGTTCCCTGGTCTAAACCTTCAGCCTTGATAAATGTTCCTGTTGAAGCTACTCCATCTACCCAACCACTTAAACATCTATTTGCACTAATGTCGGTAGCTAACATTGTGATATGATTTA
>JBGVPH010000032.1:0-26057 GCA_045126915.1 Candidatus Cryptobacteroides sp. | reverse complement strand
CAGGCTCATGCATCCAAAGCCTATCACCTTGGATTTGGTAAGCACGCTGCCAAGAGTACTCTTGCGGATGCCAACACCAAGCGCGATTATCGCATCTTCGAGGAGTTTGCTTATAAGGTCATCGCTGAAGCTCAACGATGCAGAATTGTTGACATCTTCAAGCTGAATGGAAACGTCTATGCCTTTGATTCTATGACAGTTGACTTATGTCTGAGCACCTTTGAATGGGCTCTATTCAGAAAGAGGAAAGGTGGTATCAAGATGCATACATTGTATGATCTGGAAACACAGATTCCAACATTCTTTCACATAACGCCAGCAAAGGTCCACGATACAAAAGCAATGGATGTCATTCCGTATGAAGAGAACTCATTCTACATCTTCGACAGAGGTTACAACGACTTCAAACGTCTTTACAACATCGAAAGCATTGGAGCCTACTTTGTTATCAGAGGAAAGACCAACAATGACTTCAAACCAATGAAGTGGAAGCGCCGTTTTCCTCCTGAATCAGGTATCCTGTCAGACGCAATCGGCTACATGGCCGGTCAACTGACGATGGAGAAGTACCCTGACAAGATCCGTAGAGTCATCTACTTGGACAAAGAGAGCAAGAAGAAGTTCATATTCTTCACCAATGCTCTGACTGTCAGCCCAGTAATGGTTGCTGAACTCTATCACAACAGGTGGCAGATCGAGCTATTCTTCAAGTGGATCAAGCAACATCTTAAGATAAAAAAGTTCTGGGGTACGTCCGAAAACGCAGTCCGCATTCAGATCTACTCTGCGATCATAGCCTACTGTATGATGGCTATAGTGCAGAAAAAGATGAACATTGAACGCTCCATCTACGAGATGCTACAGATTGTAAGTATCTCATTAACAGATACTACCAACATCAAAGACCTCTTTGCAAAACCCAACTACAATATTGTCAATGAACTTGATGGTTCTACCGAACCAAGTTTGTTTTAATTGTTAAACTTTATAATAATCGTCCGGAACTTTTACCGGACAGCAATGATATTATGACGCAAAATACAGAAAATAATACTATGTTTAACCTATCAGTATCCGAAATGGACACTGATAGGCTTAATCTTTTACATAGAATATAGAACTTCCCTGAAACACCAATTAAACTTGTCGGCAGTACTACCTACAGTTCCAGGATCGGTGTCATCGAAAATGATATCATTCGGATCTGAACTCAGGTCAAAGAAATTATCCTTAACATAGTAGCCATCCCACAAGCCTCGCCAGCCCCAATTGCAATGGAAGTAATTTCCCCATTCACCGTCAACTACCCAAGCATGACCTGTTAAATCTGAACTGTTACCACCGTTCATAAACACAGGATAATCCTTTGCCAGACATTCACTCACTTTTGAGCGATCCTTCTTTACAAACCCTATGCGTTTATCTACATTTTTATAGCCATAGTTCTTCAAAGTCCTTACCACACCATCAGCAAGTCCCCAAGACCCATCATCGTCATATCTAATCTTGAGATTATCATCTTTACCCAATTCCTTCAAAAATGCCGCGACCTGTATTTTTCCGTCAGCAGTTCCAGACGAATAGCGATTCCCCACCGGTGCTACAGTTTTCATCTCTGCCCAAGAGCAAGCGGTTGAATTGAACGTAGGGTTCTCAGGATATTCATTGTATGCCATTATCTGGGCACAAGCAATCGCAACACAACCTGCGGGACAATCATTTAATAGATCGTTGAAAGGCGTGTTCTGATGCCATTTCGTCTGCAATATTGGTCCTGTAGGACTTCCCGAAGGTGTAGTTGCCTTAGTTGACACCTGATTATTTTGATCATAATAATCCAAAACTAAAGCCCTAGTCAATAGAGTAGGAACAAACATCTCCTCCATATCCATAATTTCAGAACCACTTCTAGTTTCAAGCTGTCCCGAGAGATAGGCATACGCCTGAGCAAAATTCTCTTGATCTACTCGTCCCTCCTCCGTAAGACAATAAATTGAATTGTTAAGTTTTCGATTTGCAGCAAGAACAGCAAATCCCTCTTCATTTCCAAGATTTACCAGATAAGCAAGTGTATCTGGAATTTCTATGCCCCCTGCCTTTGTTTTTAATGTACGGGAACCAAAGGTAAAGACTTCAGCATCAGCAATACTTCGTGTCTTAGCTGCCTTGGTCACATTTGTGTAAGAAGACAGGAATTCCTCCAAATTAGCCATAGCTTCTTCCAAAGGAATTACTTCATTTACGGTTTGTTCTTCTTGAACCGAAATCGGTGATGCGTTATCTTTATTGCAAGCCATTAGGGCTGATAACGCAACAAAAATTGCAATAAAACTTTTTTTCATGTTTATCTAAGATTTTGTTCCCTACTCTTTTCTATAGGATTTTTCAGGACACCTCCTCTTTGAGCTGCGCAACTCATTATATCTTCTAGTCTTCGACTATTTCCTTTATGGTTCCCGTCTCGTCTACCATCCACTGACTGAACTGTCCGTCACCGTCGAAGTCCACCACGGAGACAGCCGCCGCCGTGAAGGTCGAGTCGGTCACTTCCAGCAACGAGACAAGGTAATTCGCCTTTCCCCCTTCGGTCACCAGCGCGTCCTGGATATAGACTATCGCATGCATGTTGTCCGTATAATGCCCGAACATCGCCCTGTAAGCCGTCTCTAGCTCATATACCTCCTTCAGGGACTCTCTCGCCTCCGAGTTCCTCCTCTCAAGCTGTGAATGTCTGATCCACACTATGCCGGAAAGCAGCAGCGCGAGCGAGGTGATTGTAAGTATGATCCATTTCTTCTTCATAAGCACCGTATTATATTGATTGTCCTTCTTGCCAACTCATTCCTGTATGTGGCGTTGCTCAAGGCGTACTTTGCCTTCGCCAGTTCCGTTATCGCCGTATTCCAGGAGGTGAAGTCCGTCTTGCCGAGGTTGTACTTCTCGGTCATCATCCTCGCTGCCTCCTCAGCGTATGCGAGCTGCTCCCTTGCGGTCTCGTACTGTCTGCACGAGGTCTGGTACTTGATCAGCGCCTGCTCGTACTCCCTTGACAGCTGCTTGCGGACTGTCTGAAGCGCGTACTGGGCATCCATACTGGCGTTTCTCGCCCTCCTGACGCTGTTCCTTGCGGACATCCCTGAGAAAATCGGGATGTTCAGGCTCAGCGAGAGGTAGGAACTGCCGTTGTCGAGGTACTGCCTGAAGAACGGGTACGCCTCATAGCGGTAGGTGCCGTCAGGGTTCTGCACGGCCTTCTGCCTCGCGCCCGAGTAGCTCGTGCCATATCCCGCCGACAGCGACAGAGTCGGATAGTATGACGACCTTGCGATCTGGAGGTTCCTCCTGGCCACTTCCACACCGGCTTCCGCCGAGCGGTACTCAGGTCTGTTCTCTACAGCTATCGAGTCCGTGGACGGGAACAACTGCATTCCTTCATACTCATCTGCTTCAATCGGTTCTACCGCGAAGTCCTCCCAGTCCTGTATCTCCAACAGCTGGCACAGCTCCATCCTCGACAGCCGGCACTGACCCTCTGCTGCTGCGACGTCATTGAGCGCAGCATAGTGCTGTGACCTTATCTGCAATAGGTCCGCCTCCGTCACCCGGCCCAGATCCACCATTGTCTGTATCCTCTCCATCTGCGACTCCAGCATCAAGGCCATCTCCCTTGCAGATGCGAGGTTCTCCTGATCGCAGAGTATCTGAAGATAGGCTGCCGTGACGTTCAGTTCTACATCAGTCCTGACGCTCTCAAGATCCGCCAGCGAGGCCTTCAACGATGCCTTGGCCTTCCTGAGCGCATAGTGCCGTCTCATTCCCGAGAAGATCTGCACGCTTCCTGACACGGACGCGCTACTGCTTCCCACCACGTTGTTCTCTATGAACTCATATGTGGTCTGGTCGAGCACTCTTCCGGAGGAGATGCTGTATGACGCTCCCGCTGACAACGAAGGCGCGTAGTCCCAGCGGCTCTCCGAGAGACCGATCTCAGAGTCGTCAACGCCCAGCTCCTGCCTCTTGATCTCTATGTTATGCTCAAGGGCGTAGCCTATGCACTCCTCAAGGATCCAGACCTTGGAAGGGGTCTGGGCGCAGAGCGTTCCTGCGGCAAGCATTGCCAGTATGACCGTCATCGTACGCATATGCTATCTGTTCCTGAAGAGTGACACTATAGGGTCTACGAACTGCTCGATGAGCCTTCTGTCCCTGGTGATGATCTGAGCCTCGCCGTCCATCTGCTGGATCAGCGGGAACTCCTTGTGGTATGTGCTTTCAAGCCCGTCCGGGAAGTCCACCGCCACGGTGTACGCCACGCTGCCGTCCTGAAGCCTCTCTGGCACGGATGCCACGTTCGCCACCACGCCCTTCAGGATGCCGTACTCCATATACGGGAACCCGTTCAGGCGGACATTGACCGTCTGGCCGAGGGCTACCTTGCCGAAGCCTGCCGACGGCACCTTCATCCTGCCCGTGACCTCGGACGGGTCTTCCGGGGTGATGTTGGCTATCACGTCCCCGACGTTGACGTGCTGCCCCGGACTCCAGTAGTCCTGCAGGGACACTACGCCCTCGGATGGTGCTATGATCGCGTATGTATCCAGCCACGTGGCGACCTGGGCCTTAAGATGGTATATCTGCTGGCTGATCTGCGACTCGTGAGATTCTGTCTCTGTCACTCTCTGAAGGTCGAGCTCCACAAGCTGCTGCTCCAGCTGGAGTATGCCGAGGGCTGTAGCCTCAAGGCTCGCCTCGAACCCCGCCACCGTATTCATCTTGGAAAGGAAGCCCTTGCGTGAGGTCTCGTACTCTGCCTGGGAGATTGCCTTCCTCGCATACAGGAGGGAGTCCCGTTCAAGGGTCGCGCGTTCCATCTCCACCTCGCTGTCGAGCAGGGCCTTCTGCCTCATAAGCGTAGTGTGATGAGACCTCTGGCCTTCTATCTGCTGACGGAGCAGTCCCTTCCTGACGGCTATCTGGTCCGTCTCAAGATAATGGGAGTAGTCGCGGAACGCCTTCTGGAGCGTGCTCCATTGACCCTGAAGTCCGCCGACTTGAAGATCCGCAGAGAGGACAGACATCTGTGCCATCCTGTCAAGGTTCAGCGTGTCCGACATCGAGAGATAGGCGCTCATCGAGATGACATCCTCGTACCTAGCCGGTGTGGAGAGCAGGGCTATGAGTTCTCCCGCCTGCACCTTCTGTCCGTCGATGACGCATACCCTGTCAATGAGTCCGTCATATCTGGCCGTCAGCTCCGACGGAGGGCAGGAGGAGGTTATCGAGATGCCCGCATCCACCGTCTGGGGATATCTGATGATGCAGCATCCGATGACGATGAGCGTGAAGACCGCGAAGATTACGGTCACGCCCCAACGGGTGATCCACGAAGGGATAGTACCCATTATCTCCTGGACGGGTTCGCTGTGGTAGTATTTTCTTTTCATACTAATCTTATTTCCTTCAATAGTCCCAATGATATAATCATCGCTATTTGAATTACTTCGGATAAGTAGTTTGCGAAATACCGGTGACAATTATAGCGAGTGCCATAAAAAATGCTCGCACTTCAAAAGAACGCTTGAGAAATAGTTTCGCAAGTATCTACATCCAAACTTCAAATACTTGCGAAACTAAAGGTACATCACCGCTTCGCTCTGTGAGATACTATGTATCGAAGTAAAGCTATAATTCCACAAACTAGTGAATCAATTAAAAATATAGTCAATACAGCAATAATAATTGATTCTTTATTAAATAGCTCTTTGTTAAACGCACATAATATTATGAATCCTGCTATGCCTGAACAAAGAACAATGATGTAGTATTTTACAAGCTCTTTCATGATTAATCTACTTCGCCTGGAGGTGTTGATGGATCATATGTATCTACTTGAAGTGAGAAAATAGCCGAAACTGCCAATCCACCGACAACGCCTCCAATTGCTCCACCAGCTAGACTTCCTAATGCATCTGCAACATATGCAGCAACATTGACTTTTCCCTCACTTCTCGTTTGAAGCGTTCCCCAAAAATCGTATGAAGAGATGCAAACTGAATAAAAGTCACTGAAACTCTTATTATATATCTGATCAGAATAAATATTTTGTAATGTTTGTATAAACAAGCCACTATTATTTGAACAGTCTAATACATATGCAGTGCGTAGTTCATCCACAATAGAAGGAGACAGATCAAGATACTCAAAGTAAGAAGAAAGAGATGAATAGCCTTGTGTATTCCAGTTGTGTACAAAATCTTCAACAAGCTCTTCACACTCGTTCCGCATCTCTAATGTAAGAACCTCATCGACTCCATGACGTGATAGGATTTCGTAACTAAGAGACAAGATTTCTTTAAAATTGATTTCTTTTGCAGAATTTGTTCTTGTGGCAGTCTTGAAAAATTCATTCAAGAGTTCGTTATGCATAGTTCCCATAGACACCTTAGGCATTGAACTATTATTACTTGCTTCAGATACTGGTTCATTTGAGCAGCTTAATACTAAGGCTGAAGCTAAAAAGGACATAATAAGTTTTAAAATCTTTGACATACAATTAAATTTAATTTAATAAATCATTCCTACTCTTTATCGGATTTTCGGTTACTCCTCCTTGGCCAAGGTATATTTTTATATAGTTTCTTTAGTTTCCAAGTTCGAGCTGGTTCCTGACCAGTTTATAGTACTTTCCTCTTCTTGCCGTGAGCTGCTCGTGCGTTCCTTCTTCCGCTATCCTGCCGTTGTCCAGCACGATGATGTTGTCGGCGTTACGCACGGTACTGAGCCTGTGGGCCACGATCACTACCGTCTTATTCTCGAACAGTCTGTCGAGGTTCTCCATTATGGCCTTCTCGTTGTTCGCGTCAAGAGAGTTCGTCGCCTCGTCGAAGAAGAGGAACTTAGCATCCTTGTACGCGGCTCTCGCGATGAGGATCCTCTGCTTCTGTCCGGTGCTGAGGCCGTGGCCATCCGCTCCGATCTTGGTGTTGTACCCCAACGGGAGCCTCTCGATCCACTCGCGTATGTTCGACACTTCTGCTGCCCTGCGCACACGCGCCATATCCGGAGTCTCGTCAGAGACGCCTATGTTGCCCGATATGCTGTCGGAGAAGATGTAGCCCTCCTGCATCACGCTTCCGCACTGCGACCTCCAGACCCTCTCGCTGTAGGCAGAGATCGATGCTCCACCGAGGCGCACCTCTCCGCTGACCGGCCTGTAGAAGCCAAGCATCATCTTCAGCATCGTGGTCTTTCCGCTGCCGGAGGCTCCGACGATCGCGGTCACCTTGTTGGCCGGTATGCGCAGAGACACTCCGTCGAGCACCTTGGCCGAGTGGGGACCGTCGTACTGGAAGGTCACATCGTCGAACACTATGTCCGCGTCCTGAGGGATGTCTCTGATCTTCTGCTCGCCCTCCGGCTCCTCGTCCTTCATGTCGTGGATCTCTCCGAGTCTCTCAAGGGAGATGGAAGCATCCTGCGTTGCCTGCACGAAAGAGATGAACTGTGAGATAGGAGCGTTTAGCTGTCCCATTATGTACTGCAGGGACATCATCATACCGAGGGTCATATCGCCGCTGATGACGGACTTCGCAGCAAGGAACGATATGAGGATGTTCTTCGTCTGGTCAATGAACGTGCCTCCTACTTCCTGAGCCTGGCCCAGCGAGAGGCTCTTGACGCTCACCTTGAACAGGCGGGCCTGTATCCTCTCCCAATCCCAGCGCTTCTGCTTCTCGCAGTTGTTCAGCTTGATGTCCTGCATTCCTCCGATCAGCTGCACGATGTTGCTCTGGTTGGCCGATGCCTCCTGGAACCTCATATAGTCGAGCTTGCGCCTTCTCCTGAGGAACAGGAGCACCCATCCGATGTAGAGTGCAGCTCCTGCGAAGAACACCAGAAAGACACCGATGTTATAACCGGCCATTATGCCTCCGTAGATGAGGAAGGTCACGACAGCGATGACGATACTCAGGAGAGAACCGGTAAGGAAGGTCTGGATCCTGTTGTAGTCACCGATGCGTTGCATTATATCACCGACCATCTTCGAGTCGAAGAACGCTATCGGAAGCTTCATCAGCTTGCACAGGAAGTCCGAGATGAGCGATATGCTCACCCTGGATGTAGTGTGGAGCATCAGCCAGCTGCGGATAAGGTTGTTGGCCATCTGACCGATTGTCAGCACCAGCTGTGCTATCAGAAGCATAACCACGAAGGATAGGTTGCCTGTGCCGATACCGGTATCCACCACGGACTGAGTGATGAACGGCAGTATCAGGCTGATGACGCTGGTAACTAGCATCGCCAGGAGTATCTGGACGATGAACGACTTGTAAGGGCGGAGATATCCGAGGATGTAGCCGAAACCGAACTTCTTCTCCTCATCACCCTTCTCCTCGTAGAACTTCGGAGTCGGCTCCAGCATCAGGGCTATGCCGTGAGTGTTTACAGATGCATCGTCTTCGCTCACGTTATCTTTCCCAACCTGGAGCCAGGCCTTGCAGAACGCATCCTCGGTATAGGTCAGTAGTCCAGATGCCGGATCAGCTACCTTGATGACATATCCGCCACGCTTCTTCCTTATCTCATAGACCACTACGAAGTGTCTCTGGTTCCAATGGACGATGCACGGCAGAGGCATCTCCTCGCGGAGCTGCTCCCAGGTGATCTTCACGCCTGTCGCACGGAAGCCGATGCTCTCCGCCGCATCGCTTATCCCCAGCATCGACACCCCCTCGCGGGTGATGTGGCACCGCTCGCGAAGGTTCTGGAGGCTGTAGCTCCTGCCGTAATGCCGCGCGATCATGCGCAGGCACGTAGGACCGCAGTCCATGGTATCTAGCTGCCTATAGGATGGGTAAGTCATTATATGCTGTATTTAGATTGTATGTTTATTGATTTTCCTGATAATGTTCGACGATATATTCCCACGCTGGATCCTTTTCCATTGTATAATCCGAGAGATTCAAGACCACATCTGGGACCAGTTCTATCTCATTATTCAGATTCTCATTCGGACGAGTGATATGCCTGCAGCTGACAGTTGCATTGGTACCAGTATTCGGCAGATTGAAGCGCAGTACATCCCCATAATGAGAAGGCCTGTGGCCGGATGTTTCACCGATGATGGTTCCGATATTATTATCGCGAGCGAGAGTCAGGAGAAGTCCAGCAGAACTGAATGTACCCCTGCCACTGATGAAAATGACATTCCCCTTGAAAATCTTATCCGGGTCGTGATTTATCCTATGAACCGAAGCGGCTTCTACAGGATTCTCTCTCTTGATTTCCCAGTAATCAAACACATCTCCATAGTCAGGCTTTGTACCGTCATTCAGTTCCACGCCGGAAAGGTTTGGCTGATGCTTGAGCAACAGCTCAGACATTCGCACCTTGCAGCCCAGATTCTTCATCTTGTCATAATCAGTAAGATATGACAGAAGCAGATCGCAAAGTCCGCTGTTTCCACCGCCATTGTTTCTGACATCCACGACCAATGTTTGAATGGATTTGTTCTCAATCTCAGCCATCATTCCCTCGACAAAATCATCAAACCGCTGTCCTAACTGAGGATAGTTCAGGCTGTCATAACACATATTGAACTGGAGATAGCAGATACTCAATGAATCTATCACACCATAATAGAAAGGAACTTCTTTCAGTGCGGTAGGTGAATCGAATTCCATATCCAATTGCTTAATGACCAGACCATGCCCTGTGCAGGGTGGAATCGTCACAGAAGTATTGTCCTCGAATATCAGAACAATCTCGTCATCATCATATCCGCACATCTCCCAAAAGTCCTTCATCTGAAGCATCTGGCTCAACTGACTGTTTTTGAAGATCTCATTGTCTCCACTGATGAGTTTCTGACCTCTCGCCATCAAGTCGCTTAGCGGATAGCCATTCACTATAGCGATCCTCTTGCCAAGAGCCTCCTTGTAATCATCTTCGACAGCCAACAGATATCCTGAATCCTTTGTGTCGAACATAATGTATATCGGATAAATGAGTTCCTTGGATAATCCGGAAGCGACCTGCGAATGTCCGTCGTTCAAATGTGAAGTCAGTTCCTGCAATCCGCAGCGGAATGCCTTCAAGTCGTCCTCACCAGCCAGTTCCTTATACAGTCTTCTGGTATCCTTCCTTAATTCCTTCACATGCTTCCTGTCGGCATAATATGGATGTGATAGTTCGAAGGTTTTGCTATATAGCAGAAGGTCTTTCTGATACTTATTCCCATCAAGATATAGACTTGAAGTTTCTATCAAAGGATACGATACTGATGGAAACTCTTGAGCGAAAGATGTATATATTGATAAGCAATAGACGAACAGTAATAGAATTCTTTTCATAATCTTTAATTTTGAGAATTATGCATAAACTGCAGTTCAATGAACTTTTCCAAATTAGATTTTGCTACCATACAGTAGTCTTGCTTCAAATTTCTCATATCTACGCATCCTCCAGTACATGAGGGGAATAAAACGCATTCATGACAGTCTTTATCTAATAGATTATCATTTCCCAATGTATATGTTGCATAGCGATCCATATCGGTTATAATATTGGGGGCCAAGATATTGCCTATTACTTTATCAGACATTCCGATATGATGCCAACACTTATACAATTCACCTTCGGGTCCAATGACAAAACTGCTTTGGCTCTGAACCCCGCATCCTTTATTTCTACGAGATATTAACAACTCATTTGTATATATTCCATGAGTTTCATACAGTTCTGCCAAGAATGACGACTTTTCTTCAGCACACTCAAAGCAAGTATTATTACTACATGTATTAGTATAGTCATGGACAAAAGCCGGATATAGTATTACACGACTTCCAAAACGACTCCGAATCTCTTTATGTAGATCCACATATTCAGTAGAGTTTTGTTTTGTAATGTTCATACGGACATATATGTTCATATCATCCTTTATCTGGATTGCAGCATTAATATTGTCCATAATCTTATCATACGAGTTTTGCCCAGAGCGTAGAATACGGGTTCTATTATGACTCTGTCGAGCTCCGTCAATAGTAATTTGCGCACTTGTGATTTTCAGATCATCAATAATAGGTAGCAATTTATCTAAATTATAACCATTCGTGATGATACTAGCAGAGTATTTACATATTGGTTTCAAATGCGTAGTTAAATATACTATTGAATCAATTGCTTCCGTAGGCTCGCCACCATACCAAGTAACAAAAACCGGCTTATCCATATAGTTTTTCTTAACATAAGATATGATGCCATCCATTACTTCCATGCTCATTTCCTTGCGCATGATACGGCCTTTTTCATAACAATAAGGACACGCAAAATTGCAATAACGTGTGGGAGCAATCGTTAGACTTAATGAGTCTGTGGAAAAACGTCTTCTTAAATTCTGAAGTATTATCTTATTAATTTCTGCATCATCCGACTCAACAATGAATCTTCCATCAAACAAAAATTTATACCTTTCGTCATCGGATTTAATTGATGATGGAGACTCCATTATTGATACAAGTTCATCATATAATTCTGGATCAACCTTAATTAACGCATTCGATAATGTGCTATACAGCAAAAAAGCAGAAGCCTTTTCTGAATAGAACAACTTGGTGTATTTACTCCAATTCATATTCAACGTGTTTTTAATGAGAGTGGCAAAGTGTCTCGATGGCACTCTCAAAAACGAATTAATTAATAACGATGTCTTTTGTAAGACATGGCTTAGTTGTAATAAACTTTGTTGAGCATGTGTCCTCAAGACAAATAATATTGTACTCTGGACAAATTACCCCACCCTTAACACCCTGCATGTCAAGGTTTGAAAGTTCCTGAGAAGATATTCCAGGACTAACGATTTCAAAATTTTTACGTTTCATGAATTAAAGATTAATACAATGCCTACTCTTTAAAGGATTTTCGGCTTTCTCCATTTTATTGCGTGACATATCATTCTCTTATCTCAAACTAAACCGAACCTTAAACATAACTGACAACGGCCTCAATTCATACGCATAAGCATAACTGAACGTATTCGAATACTCAATAGCACTGAAAGACCTCTTATCCAAAAGATTCCTTCCCTCAAGGATGAACTCGAACCTCCTGTACTTATATGAAGCCGAAGCATTCATGAACACCATATTCCTGTCATCACCCTCGATCTCTCCACAGAAATAATGCTCCGCACCCACATTCAGCAGCACCCGCTTTGCAATCACAAAGTTCAACGCTCCGCTCTGCCTCAGCGTACCAACCGGCTCCACATCATTATATCCATCAACCGAATGCACCGAATAACTGCCCGAATAATCCAGGATCACGTACTTCCCGATATTTGAATTCACATTTGCCCCGACGCGATAACTGTCCATCGTCACGGGCGTAACCTCACCCTGCACCATTGTCTCGCTCCAGTTCCTCGACCATCCTCCATTAAGGCTGACAGAAGTAGAAATTGCACTGAACCGCTTGCTTGCCCTACCATTCGCCGACAATCCCGACGACACATTATTCCTGTCAATAGCCTCCGCAATGAATGAATCACCCTCATACAGATTGTTCACAGTCTGACTCCTGCTCGACCTGAAATAAGACACATCAGCCGAAGCAAACAAAGAATTCATCGGATTCGAATAAGATATATCCCAACCGTAATTCTGCGTATTCGTCCTAGCACGCTCTCCATCCTTTCTGCTCACAGACTTGTAATTCCTCATTATATATCCGCGGTAAACATCATATACATCCCCCAGATCCACATTATATGCTCCATAAGCGCTCATCTTCAGATTGTACGAAATCTTCCAGTTCATAAACAACGATGGCCGTGCAAGAAAATGATCCTTGCCATTGATGATAGCCAGCTCCAGAGGACTCGCCAAACTCATATTGAAACTATGCTTCGAATAAGCGATCTGCGGCTCCACAAACACATCGTACCTTCTCCATCTGCAATCATTCATAAGACTGTCGGCAACGCTTCCGGACCACTCCAAAGGAGAAAGAACAGAATTCAGATTCTCCACATTAGCATTGAATCCTCCCTTGAGATAGAAGTTCCAGAATCCCGCCCTATATGAAGTGGAAACATAATTCCTAGTCCTGAACTTCTCTGCCCGGATATATTGCTGCGTACCTTCCTGTCCTGCACCTTCATCGAAATACTCAGAGAACACAGCGGGTCTTACTTGAAGCTCTGAAGTCAGCCTGTTATAGTCAGTATTCGACGAAAAATCCACCTGCCATTTGCCGAACCTGCGTATCAATCTTAACTCATTGTTCAAAGTGATCCTCGGCTGCTTATGACTCTGCGAAACCTCCTCATCACCAATCACAGTACCGCTGCTCCTGTTCCATCCGCCGTTGAACGAAAACCTGTTGTTCAGATAGTTCTTATTGGAATTATTCATATACTTCAAAGCCACCTGAAGCCTGTCAGATATATTCTCCGCATCAATATTCTCATAGATGTCCAGCGGATCCTGCCCCGGAATGAAATACGAAGTACTGTTCTCTCCAGACTCGTTCCTCCTGTCGTGGATATAATAAGCGTTCACAGTCAGATCAGAGTCCTCACCGATCTTGTTGATGGTATTTATCGAAACCGAATGGATGTTGTTCCTCAGATAAAGTCTCTCGTTCACAGGAGGATTGCCAGGCTCCTGCACCCCGGTCAGCCTCTCTGCCTCCCAGCCCATACCCATAGAAGACTCCAGTTCCCTCGCAACATCCTCTCCGGTATTGTTCGTCTTATAAGTCATAATGGTCTGGAACTTCTTGCCGAAAAACATAGGAGTCACTTCACCGTTCCACAACACAGGCTGATAACCGGCTCCACCCTGAACCACTCCGTTCCAGGCACCTCTCGCTCCGGACTTCAGAATCAGATTGATAGCAGCCCTGTCAGAAGCCACCCAGTCCTGCAGTACCTTGATAGGCTGATGGTCCTCATACACCTCCACCTTTGCAATGTCGCTAGCCTGAATGTTATTCGTAGCAATGCCATACTGACCGCCCAACATATCCATCCCCTCTACATAGAACTTATTGATAGCCTTTCCCTGATACTTGATCTGTCCGCTCGGAGCAACCTCGATTCCCGGCAACTTCTGCAGCACGTCGCCGATGCTCCTGTCAGTAGAATCCTTGAAGTTGGCCACATAGTAAGACACGGTATCCTTCTTCCTCTCGATCGCACTTGCCTCGACCTTCACCTCCTTGATCTTCAAAGCAGAATACTCCACAACGAAATCCAATCTTCCAACGCCAGCCGGAACATCCTTGCTGACCTTCCCGAGATTGAACCCTGTGACAGTAACCCTCACGGAATCAGCCTCACACCTGAATCTCACCTCATACCGACCCGCACCATCGCTGCTGCCATAACTATAAAGTCTCTTCCCGTCTGTACTCTGCACAAGCACATTAGCCCCGGCAACCGCCTCGCCGTTCCTCTCCGCAACCGCACCGGAAATAGATCTCTCCACGACGGGGTTCTGACCATAAAGAGTCATAGTCATAAACAACAGGAATATGTATAGATGATTCTTCATTTGATGTCGGCTACAGGATATATTCAAGGTCTGGCAAGATATATTGTTCCGGTATTCTCCGTCCGTTTATCAACACTGTAGGAGTACCTGAAATGTTGTTTTCAATGCAGAATGCCCGATGCTGAGTAAGTATATCGTAATATCTGTCATCTCTTTTCCAAGATAAAGGTATATTTGACTTTTTGTAATAATCTTCAATAAGAGCATTTACAGCCTCCCACGATAAATTCCCATTATGAAACTGCTCAAGGATATAAGCTGCTACCAGTTCGGCTCTTCGGTCATTCTTCTTGGTAAGAAATATGAGTTCTATGTTATAATCAGATAACCGCCATAACTTCTTGTGAATCCTATGACAGAACGGACAATGAGGATTGATGACTAAAAGAATTGTGGGTTTGGAATTGTCTGTTATATTCGAGATTGTATGCTCCGGTATCTTTGAAATTGCACATTGCTGTTGTCTCATAAGTCCCCAGAATATGTTCGTGTCTGAGACTAATGCTTCTTTAACAGATTTCAAAGATTTCAGATCTCTCTCGCTATTCAATAAATCCTTCAACTTGATCAATGCCAGAAAGACAATGAAGAATGCGACAGCATAAGTCAATGTAAGTCTGGTAAACTCTATCTCTGCTAATGAGGAGACAACCAATGTGGATTGACCGACCAGTAACAAGTCAATTGTTATACACAATGGACAAGCTTTCTTGTTAACGAACATCCATATTGCAGAATAGATGACAAAGGCTATTGCTGTCAATGGGTATAATGAGACGGCGCCAATGGAATAATCAGGTAAAAAGGAAACAAATGTTATAGTGATGAAATATGTCAAGGATAAGTCACCTATTGAAATATGCCCCAGTATTTTTGATCCTTTTGAGCCTATGACTTCCTGACAACGGTCGTGTCCTTTAATATTGCATAACCCAGCCAAAGGGTTATTGATCTTGTTCTCTTTAAGATATACTGCTGCTGATATGATTATTCCAGCAAGTCCGCTGGCTAGAAACAGGACATTCTGAAAGCCGTCAAAACTCAATATTGAGCAGATTAATATTAGCAAAGACGCACATAAATAGAATACAGCCTTCTCCTTCAGGTGCCACATCAGTTGGCCTAAATAATATGATGCTGATTTATTTGAACTTTGCTTGTTAGATGGATCCACTGTTAGGATATAACCATTCCATATTTTTGTAAAATCCTCCAATGGAACGATAATTTCCTTATCATCCTCTCCGACTATAGTTACACTTTCGTTCGAAACGGCTTTGATCAACACAAAAGATGCTCGGGTTCCAGTGGTGGGGACAATTGCAGGATAGACGATTGATGTGAGTTGATCAGGATTCAAGTAATACACATAATTCACGACACCCAATTCATCCAAAGTATCACTGATCGACCTGATGCTGTTAGGCATAGGGTGTCTATGATAAATCTGGGATATTGTACTGCAATCGCGGCATATGCCGTGCTCTGCAATACAATGATGAATGAGTCTAGTTGTTGTGTCGGAATTATGCATACTTCAAATTATTGTTTTTCTATCGGATTATATGGGTATAAGAAATGCCCAGAAGAAAATACTTCTTTCGAAGTTAAACCTCGTGTTTCATCATATATCAGTCTATATCCATCAACACCATCACTTGTAAGTATCGGATCATCGTGGGCGTTCTTTTCCATCTTTCTGTATTGTTCCCTTGAAACAACCTTCTCTCTCTTAGGATATCTTGTTATCTCTTCTCGCTTTTGTTCGATACTGATAAGACTGAATACATATTCATCATTTGAATCCACTGCTTTCATTATCAAGCCAGGCAAACCGTTGAACTTCCATAGTCCGCAATCGACCGGAATTTCAGGAGTGAACCATACCGCCCACACTCTCCCTGCATACTTTGTAACGGCTTTCTGACAAATATATCCTGCTACTTCCTCTGTTTCTCCGGTCAATTCCCAATTCATTCTCGGCAACTTCTCATCATACCTGAACATTGTATTTTTAACCTCTGGAACAAGACCATAATTGATCAGATTGCCTGTCTTAAGGTTGCGATATACAGACGATGCCATTACTTCCTCACACCCTTTGCTACGCTTATATTTCTTTTCATCCGGATGCCCGTTGGGAAGTGTATAAAGCATATTGGTTCTCCAAGTGCTTTCCCCGTATGTCCAACTATATTCATCGCCAATAAGACATATGACCCTATCCTGATATTTAGTCGTGAACAAGGTATCACACAAAGCCATCAGTTCATACTCTATATGAATTTTACTGTCTCCGATCTTCAAAGGATTGCTTAAATCGCAATGTGAAAACATTGGTGGTGAGTATCGATAGACATCTTGATAAATGACATAACCTGGTCTTGTAACAAAATCTTTCAGCGTCCTTTCTCGATATTGAGCACTTCCACTAAATGTGGCAGAAAAGACGAGAGTGAGTAATAATAGCTGAAATTTCATACATAAGAACTTTATAATTGCACTCCTACTGGAACTCAAATATCAATGAGTACCAGTAGGAATACAATGATGCAACTAGTCTTCTGTACAATTTACCTGTCCAGCACCAGTGATGCCATGGACGATGTCAGCTGCTGCAACATGGCCAGTAGCATCAACGTGATGAATCTCCTTTGTTCCATCTGCAAGGAATGCGACACATTCGAATGTTGTGAGATCGTTGTTTCCGCCCTTAACGGCGCTCATCTGCTTCTTTGAAAGCTGAGTTTTAGTTTTCATAATTGAAAACAGTAGTGTCCGGTTAAAATTCACGGACATCGTTAATAAGTATAAAAAGTACAATTCAAGCCACTCTAGAGTGGTATAGGGTTGATAGTTAATTTGTTATCCAATTCAAATCGGTTGAATCGTAAAACTCTTGTAATTAACTTAAATTCAGGATATTACATCGTGTTATATCGATTTTTTACCGGACATTAGTGAATTGAAAATGTTAATTGGTTACCTACTCTGTCTCGGGATTTTCGGTTTCCTCCCATGTTATAATGAAATTATCCTATTCTATTGTAAAATATCCCTCACCATAATAATACTCACACGAAATATATAAAGTGTAATGTCCATCAATCTCCGGAGCAGGCAATGTAATTGATACCATCCCATCATACACAATTGCACTTTCAATAAGATTACCGTAACTGTCAACAACACCTACTTCTCCTGCACCGATTTCACCCATATTAATAATGATAGAAGAGGTCGAATAGTAGAGGGTAGCTTCAACAGGGTTAATTAATGATCTTATTCGTCCTCCATCAGGCATAGACGAGCCAATCAATATTATTGTCTGCTGGTTTCTTTCTGGCTTTTCATCATCAGCCATTACTGTCATACTGCATAGTGCAGCGAGAATAAGAATAATGTAGCGTTTCATTTTTCGAATTGTTTTTGGTTTGTGCTGCAAAAGTATCGCGGCCTCATTCTCACCTGCAAATTTTTAGTCTCACTTTTAAAAATCGGTAAGATATTGATTTATAACGACTTACCCCCCCCCGTTATTTTCTAAGCATTTAGATACATATAGAAAAACTCCCCGATAACCACTTGATTATCGGGGAGTTACAAAGGTGAGACTATGCTATCTCAAAGTGAGACTACTATGTATGAAATTCTTGCAATTTTTGCTTAAGAAATACATCTATCTGCGTTCCACCCTTTGGAATATCCAATTTCTGTCTAATAGTACTGTTAACATTATAGATTGCCTTGCGATTAAGATACTCTGAAATCTCGGCTCCGTTGAAACCAATACAATACAAGCAGCAGCAGCCGATCTCCCATTCTGTAAGATTTCTCTTACGAAGGTATGCCATAAACTTCGGATGAGAGATCATAAAGGTCTTCTTTGTGGATTCCAGAAAACCCTCTCTGTTCTCCATCAATTTTCCGAGTTCAGTATACGCTATCTTTTCAAAGGAATCTGAGAGTTCTGCCAGAATGAACATATTAAGAACATTCAACCTCTGTTCGACAGAAGCAAGAATATCCTTATCTATTGATTTATCTTTCCTGATTTTCTTGAGCTGCTCTATCTCGGCTTTGAGTGAAGCATGCATCCGCTCAGTCTCTTCCTTCTCTTCTCTAAGAAGAACACACTTTGCTTCAACCTGTTCTTTTTCTCCAACAATAGTCCTTCGTTCTTCATCGAATTTGATTTTTTGAATGCGCTTCTCTTCTTTAATCTTTCTCATTCTCTGGAAAAGAATTATAAAAAGGAGAATAAATACAATCAAGGATAGGGTGACTACTACTATATACAAGGTTTGTTTGACAGACTTGAGTTCTGCCAAATATTTATCTTCCACGTACTTAGTATCACTTTCCAAAATATTGACATTCTCTTTGCCAGTAATACTAAAATATTCCTTGAATGCAGTTATTGAGTTTTCATAATCATTCAACCCCTCATATACCAAGGCAAGAGTCCAATAGTAAGCAGCATTAAGACAACCACCACTATCACGATATTTTAAGATAGAATCTAATGCAGCATCAAAATCAGATATTTCCAGATAAGCATTTGATATATTAATCCAATTAATATATTGGGGCGAAGATATTTCAGAAATATACTCATTGAGTATAGAATCAGTACTGATTACTGTATCAATCTGTGACAAATACAGCATATTTGAAAAATATCGGCTCTTATTATATTCATTCAAATACTGCCAATGCGACTTCACTATATCAAGATGTTCATAAGCTTTAACGTATTGTCCCAACTGCATATGCAAACTTGCCATATCATTGAGCGTGGCTATATATTGTAGAGTATCTTTTGATTTCAGAAAGTATGATGATGCGACTTCTTCCTGACTCAAGGCACTTTCAAAATCATAGGAATATTGATAAAGACTCATCTTTGCCGTATATAAACGGGCTATTATACCATAGTCACGACAATCCTTAACATATTGTTCAGCTTCTACATAGCTCTCCATTGCTCGTTCCATATCACCCGCATTCAAGGATACCACCCCGTTATAATAATAAGTAAGTAATTTCTCCTTGGCAGTCCCGTGGTTCTCATAATATTTGACAGCTGGAGCGATGATGCTGTCGCTTGCCACATCAATATAATTCTTGTCCAACGCCATCGTGTAGAGCAATGCGAATCGGGCACGGACCTTACGGGTGGTCAGCATTTCCCTATTTATGGACTCCAGAGTCTCGAGAGCCATTTCCGGATTATCCTCCAAATGTACATCTGCAGCATCAAGATATCTTTCCACTTCCGTAGTGTCAGCACAGGATACAAGAAGGAATCCCGACAATAATATATATAATATGTGCCTGGTATTCATAATCTACTGATGATAGGATGAAATTCAATACAAATATAGCCACTAAATATGTAACGACATAATACATAGCAGAAATGACACGTAATTATGCACTTTTTACCACTATACGCTAAAACAGATCCTTTCTGATACGCTCAACAGCTACGTAGAACTCGTCACCACCCTGATAATGCAGACCATCAAGCAACGGGAAGACATATCCTTCCATAGCCCCCTTCATATAGTTGACAAGACGACGCCTCTGAAGAGGATACATATCTCTGTCACCCTTAATGCGTGAGCAAAGTTCCTCCGTCTCTGAAAGATGCGTCATTATCATTCTGGCCATTATGTCATCCCTGTCCAGTTCGGCCAGATGTCTGACTCGGGAGAACAGGGACAAATAGATTGTGACAGACTCCCAGGAACGTCTCAGATCGACGACCTGTGCAAGATATGCGGAATAACACGACGACGCCTTGCCGTCCTTTACAGAGTTCTTCAGAGTTGCGATGTTACGCTCCACATTCAGGACCTGGCGGCAAAGGTCGTCATATTTCTTCTGGAAAGCCAGCATATGCTCCTCCCTTGTCTGCATTCTGGACAGAAACAATCCCTCTGTAGACCCGGCCCTGCGTATAAACACCACTGCCGTCACAAGGATGGCACACAGAAGGAGTGCAACGACACCCATCATCACACAGACAGTCGTCATGCTACAAGAATAACCCATATTCAAACATATTAACACTTACTACTTTCCGGATGCGTCAAAAGGGCATCCACCGGATACAAAGTTAAGCATTCATAGTTTGACATCAAAAAAAACAGTCTTACAAAAGTCTTACAGCCACTATTGATTATCAATAAGTTACAATAGTGTTTAAAAGAAAAATCTTTCACAAGTTTGACAGAGTCTCATATTGCATATTTTCAGATACAACTGGGAATATTTGGAATAACGAAAGCGTCTGAAGTCCGCCAGGAAACAAATAATCCGGTCTGAAAGGCACATCGATCTTTCCGGCCGGATTATATCGCATAAGAGGGTTTGCTTACTAATAGTTGGTAGGGTGAATCATGAAATAGCTCTTCGGATGCTTGCACACAGGGCAGAGTTCCGGAGCCTTCTTGCCGACCACCACATGTCCACAGTTGGAACACTCCCACATCATATCCTCGTCGCGTGAGAACACAAGACCGCCTTCAACATTTGCCAGAAGCCTACGATAGCGTTCCTCGTGCATCTTCTCTATTGCAGCAACCTTCTCGAAAAGGATTGCAATCTCCAAGAAGCCTTCCTCGCGTGCCTCAGCCGCAAAGCCGGCATACATATCAGTCCACTCGTAGTTCTCACCTTCTGCAGCATCAAGGAGGTTAGCTGCTGTGTCAGGCATCTCGCCTCCATGAAGAAGCTTGAACCAGATCTTTGCGTGTTCCTTCTCATTGTTCGCCGTCTCCTCGAAGAGCTTGGCGATCTGTACATATCCATCCTTCTTTGCCTTGGAGGCATAGTAAGTGTACTTGTTGCGAGCCTGAGACTCACCGGCAAAAGCGGTCTGAAGATTAGCCTCCGTCTTTGTTCCTTTCAATTCTTTCATAATCGTCTATGCTTTGTTGCTTAAAAAGGGATTCAATTTTAAATCAAGACAAACTTACGCAAAAAATCCCATTCAGCAATAAGAAAGATTACAGAAACACATGTCAGGATCATGCTCTTTCCATAACAAAACCCAGCCAAAAGAAACAAAATCAGTTCTATTTGGCTGAGTCATTATATCAATAACTTTAATCAATCTACTGCATGGCTCTCAAAAGTTGTGCAAACTGATCAGGACAGGAGGTGATCTTCGGACCACAGGTAATACCCTGAAGTCTCTGCTGTACATCAGAAATCTTGTGGCCTTTAACAAGCGCTGCAATACCTTTAAGGTTGCCGCTGCACCCACCATAGAAGTTAACTTCTGCGATCTCGTCACCGAAGAGCTTGAGTTCGATTGCCTGCGAGCATACTCCTTCAGGTTGGGCAACTACGGTCCTGACACCACAGTTGAATGTATCGCTTATAATCTTCATCTTAATATTAATAGGTTTAGTCAAGAAAGTCAGCCTATTGGCTGACCTTATCTATGATTCTAAAAGTTTCTCTATCTGATTCTTCAACAATGGAAGATTCTTACTGATAACACCCCAGATGATTACATCATCAATCTTATCATACCCGTGAATCACGTAATTCCTTAAATCAACAATCCTACGGGCATCCTGAATTGAGGAAACCAACTCAGGCTCGATGAGCAATGCCTTGTTCACAGCTTCACCGATGATCTCAAGTTCTCTTTCAACAGCACGACGAAGTTGCTTGTTTTCCTGATACTTGAAGAAATCTCGGTTATCCCCAAGATACTCATTGATGGAATCTATCGCCTGCTTGATGTCGTACAGATATTTCTTTACATTACGATTCTCCATACAGCAGTCTCTTAGTATTTTCAACACTTTCTATGAAGTATGGGTTAGAAAGGGAGCGCTTTGTAACAAGATCTATTCGACGGTTAAAGAGCAATTCAAGTTCTTTTCTCAATATAAAGTAGAAGTCAGTATACTCTTCAATCGAAATTCCAGGAATAAAATCTATAAGAAAGTCAATATCGCTCTCATCATTGAACGAAGCAGAATTGATTGAGCCGAACACATACAGGCTACTGACCTTGCATCTCTTGCAAAGTTCACGAAGCTTATCCAAATTGTCAGTCAATATCTTATTCATAGCTATATCGATGATTTCACAAAGATAACAATTTCAAATATTATTCCGCGTTCGCAAGCAAATTTCTTTGCTTTTACACTATTTCAGTCTACCAACTCAAACTTATGTACATATATCTGATCGTCATCATTGTCTTCCTTAACATTATGTTCTGAAACAAGAATCATTGCTTCATCTATATCAGCGAAGTCTATACCAAAGACTTCAGACAATTCATTCAAGGCATCAGCCTCAGACAGATAATATCTATCTCCTGCAGAATAGTCAACAATGTACTCTTCGTCAAAGTATGCATCACTATTCTTCTCGTAGATACACATCCCCGGTTCTTCACAGAGGAAGAAAATCTCCATCGAAGGATACTTCTCCTTTATCAGGTCTTCCACCTCCGTACATCTATACCAGGCTGTCTCTGTCCAGAACCTCAAGACACCTCCATCCAGCTCAAGACCATCCCATGAGCCACGGCACTGAACTTTATTGAAGTCCACGCCGAGATCTTCAACCAGATTACCGAGCCAAGTCGTGCCAAACCCATTGGGTTTAAGTGGTTCCTTCATCTGAGCCAGTCTATTCATTCTTTCATATAAGCTTTGAAGTTCATTCTGATCTCCAGTACAAGCATATCTTGTTGAGCACCAATTAGGCATAATATTGATATTTAATAGTTTACATATTTATCCATCTTGCAGGCCTTCGCCTTGCGTGTCATAGGGACCGTAGCCATGATACCCGTCATCGGTATCCTCTGACCGTCCCTGCTCTCAAGCACCCAGCAGCCCTCGACCGAGGCTACCGTACAGTCCGTATAGGTCCTCAGCACCGCATTGAGCACCTTGGCGCTCTTTCGGGACACCTGCAGCATTCCGTTGACTCTCACGTCACCGCTGTCGAACCTCACCACCATGGCAGGCACTCCATGGAGAGAAACCTTAACGCGGTCTCCCTCTACGGACACGTCCCTGCCGTTCATCTGCATCGCCACCCGTAATCGAATAGCTGACAGCATCATCTCATCACTTCTTGTCATATCGTTAATCTTTTAGAGTGTGTAATCCTTGTCTATCATCACGAACCTGTCCACCTTGAAGCAGCGCCACTCCCCTTTCTCTATGTCGAAGTAAGGGAATGTTCCGTTGAATGCCCTCTGTGGCTTCTGGGATGTAGAGCCTGTATCGTATTTCCTGATGACATCTATGGCTCTGGTTCCGTAGGCATCCCTGCGGGTTCCGTCGGTCTTCTCGAAGACGAAGTGGACTACTTCCTCAGTAAGCATCTTCTTGAGTTCCGCTATATCAGCCATGAGTGTAATGGCCTGTATCGATCCCTGTCCGAACCTTGTGTCCAGATATACGTCAATCTTCATAAGCTCGTTGTCTCCGCTGAAGAGCGTCTGCTGAATGTTTGTCTGTGGAATTGTATTCATATGATTATTGGATTTTACGGTTAGTATTATCTGCAATGGCTTTCTTCACCATCTTGCCAAGATCCACTGCCAGTCTTGACATGTCCGTCAGGTTGACGTTCCTGTGATACATCAGCGAAGGGTCGTACTGCGGCTCGATGCTCACAGCCACAATCGCAAATCCCTGCTTCTCGACATCAAGCACTGCCTGTCTTACTGTCTCTACCGACTCGTTCGGAGCACCGTCGGAAATCATGAAGAAGAGGACATTCTCCTTAGTGTGTTTCCTCACTCTCGCGGCAGCTTCGCGGATCGCCGTTCCGTCATTGTTACCCCATCTGGAATCTGTACTTCCAAGGGCATACTTCGGACAGAAAGACTTCTCTCTGTAGACGTAGAGAGCTGTACCGCCGTCGGTGCTGTGGCCATAGATGTAAAGGTCAACGTTCTGAAGAGTTCCGATTGCCTCATTCAGCAGGACTGCTGTATCTCTTGCAGCTGTCTCACCCTCTCCGTACATTGAGCCGGATTCATCGATGAGGATGCAGACCGCTATCCTGTCGGACTTGACCTGACCTTCCCTCATGTACACTGTAGGGACTCCCTGGAACGCCTCGGCTATCTTGCCGGTGTCGAGCATTCCGCTGCGCATGCCTCTATGGATGAGCTTGTATTCCATAGACGAGCACTTGAGAGACTTCGAGATTGCTGGTATGTACTTGCGTACTCGTGAGAGCGAGTCCATATACCTGTCCTTGTAAGGCTTCTCCTTGATGATGACACATCCCTTCTGCGTGCCGCGCTCGGCTCTGCCCTCGCAGATCTTGCCTATCAGGTTCCTTTCAGCCTTGACTGTCTCCGACTGGGAGTCAGATGAGATGTTGGACTTATCCGGATCTCCTGTCAGGCTCTCGAGAGCATCCTTTATCGAGTCGAAGACATCATTCATATCCTGCTCTACCTTCTTGGCGATCTGCCTTGATGTCATCTTCTTTCCTGATGACTGTCCAGCGCTTCCACTGCCGGAACCTGAACCTGTAGAGCTTGAAGGACTCTCGTGTGATAAATCCTGCTGGTCTCCCTGAGGGTCACCATGTCCGGATGCAGACTCCTTCTGCTTCTGCTTTTCCTCGTCCTTGAGATAATCCTTGATGATCTCGTAAATCTTCTCAGCCACCTCGATGCACTGCGTGGTGGACTCGGGATAAGGAGTGAGGAGAGGACGCACCTGCATGAGCGTATCCGCAAACTCCGCAAGGTCTGTCTCGTTGATGGTCTTTGGGTATCTCACCAGCGAGATGATACAGTTAAGAAGTCTTGGGAACGTGTCCAGCTGCTGTTGGTCTTCCTTCTGTGACATCTTCTGCACGTACCTGTCGAAGTAATAGTACTTGGATGCCTTCAGAAAGTTCGCAAGGCCTGGCTTCTGCTCGCCAAGAACTCTCTCTATCCTCTCGTCCTCCAGGAGGTTCTCAAGGAACTTGACTATCCTGTTGGTCAATCCCTGATATGCAGAGAAGTCAGTGTAGAGCAGGTGACATCCCTCATGGATGGTCAGTCCTAGGAATGTGTCTATGCGGTTACCTATCGGAAGGTCTGTATCATCGAACACCTCTGTGGCTACCCATACTGTCTTGCCATCGGTCCTGGAGCCGTCCGGAGAGATCCTCACACGTACCTTGAACGGTGTGTCCATGACCTTGATCATGTCCTCTGCAAGGCGGTAGGAGTTCTTGATGAGTTCCT
The DNA here is from genome assembly GCA_045126915.1 of Candidatus Cryptobacteroides sp. Lineage (GTDB taxonomy): Bacteria > Bacteroidota > Bacteroidia > Bacteroidales > UBA932 > Cryptobacteroides. The sequence continues at coordinate 254 of JBGVPH010000032.1, read as the reverse complement.
CGTCCGAGGCAGGTGAAAGCATGTAGTCGGAATACGGTGTTCCTTCAGGGATCGAGCTCTCCCATCCCAGTCTTCCGGTTCTTCTGATCTTGACGAACGTCGTCTGGTCTCTGTCCAGGAAATCCTCCTTGAGCGTCTGTATCTTCTGCTCCAAGGACATCTTCTGATGAATTCTATTCATAATGTTATCCGTTATCGGGTTCAACTTCATTTGTGAAGCACCCGAGAGGGCCGATGACGGCAACAGACAAGAA
>JBGVPH010000031.1:0-6691 GCA_045126915.1 Candidatus Cryptobacteroides sp. | reverse complement strand
AATCCACCAGAGCAAGGGTCTTGAGTTCCCTTATGTCTTCATCTCCGGACTCAGTGACGGCATCATGCCAAACAAGAGGAGCGTTAGAGAGAGAAAGCAGAAGGCGATGGAGGAAGAGAGAAGACTGATGTACGTAGCGGTAACAAGAGCCGAAAAACGTCTGTTCCTGACAGAGTCGGAAGGCTACTCCGCACAGGGAGGATTCGACAAGGTACCGTCACGCTTCCTCAGGGAGATCAGCGAGCACCTTATGGTTACTGAAGGGCAGATGGATGAGGACCTCTGGAACAGGGCCGCCATCTTCAGCCGCTCGATGGATGCGGAATGCGGTCTGATGATGATGCCACAGAGGTGTGGCCTCGTGGAAGGAGACGAAGTGATGCATGACCACTTTGGCAGTGGCATCGTCAGGAACATATATGATTCAGGAGAATACTGTGAAGTAGAATTTCTGGATGCAGGACTTCGCTCACTCAAGACAGAAAAGCTGACAAAAGTGTAATTTTTTTATTTCATCGGTGTAACGCAGAAAACATACCCGTGTATAAGACATCAAAGGAACAATAAAACGACAACAGATATGAAAGAACTTAAGTGCCCACAGTGTGGAAATGTATTCAAGGTAGACGAAGCAGATTACGCATCTATCCTTAGTCAGGTCAAGAACTCAGAGTTCGAGGCAGAGGTATGCAAGCGCATCGACGAGCTCAAGGCTCAGCAGGCTGCACAGGCAAAGGTCAAGGAGGCTGAAAGCCGCGAGGCCTTCAATGCACAGATGCAGAAGAAGCAGGACGAACTCCAGAAGAAGGAGCAGGAGCTTGCCATCCTCAAGGACAAGCTTGCAGGCATTGAGGACAAGAAGAAGCTTGAGATCACTCAGGCGGTTTCAGATAAGGATCTTGAGATTGTCCGTCTCAAGAACGCAATCGAGCTCCAGAAGTCGGAGCAGGACAAGGCGGTGATGGCAGCGAGAGAGAAGATGCAGGAGGACATCACCAAGAAGGAGCGCGAACTCGCAGAGCTTCGCAGCGCGAAGGACTTGGAGATTGCAGAACTCCGCAACCAGACTACCCTCTCGAAGAGTCAGTCCGAGCTCGAGAAGAACGCAATCAAGGAGGAGTATGAGGCAAAGCTCAAGCTCGCTCAGGAGCAGGTCGACTACTACAAGGACCTCAAGATGAAGATGTCCACCAAGATGATCGGCGAGACACTCGAGGCTCACTGCAGCAACGTGTTCAACGGTCAGATGCGTCCGATGTTCCCGAACGCGTACTTCGAGAAGGACAATGACGCTTCTGGCGGTTCAAAGGGCGACTTCATCTTCCGTGACTACGAGGATGGCACAGAGTACATCTCGATCATGTTCGAGATGAAGAACGAGGCAGATACCACTGCCACAAAGCACAAGAATGAGGACTTCTTCAAGAAGCTTGACGAAGACCGCAAGGCCAAGGGCTGCGAGTACGCCGTTCTCGTGTCACTCCTCGAGCAGGACAACGAGCTCTACAACAACGGTATCGTTGACGTGTCGTACAAGTATCCTAAGATGTACGTGATTCGTCCGCAGTTCTTCATGCCGATAATCACTCTCCTGGTGAACGCGTCGAAGAAGTCTATCGAGTACAAGAAGGAGCTCGCGATCGCGAAGAGCCAGTCGGTAGACATCACCAACTTCGAGAACAAGCTCATCGAGTTCAAGGACAAGTTCGGTAGAAACTATCGTCTTGCAAGCGAGAAGTTCCAGACTGCCATCGACCAGATCGATAAGTCTATCGCAGCACTGCAGAAGACAAAGGATGCTCTCCTGAGCTCTGAGAACAACCTTCGCCTTGCAAACGACAAGGCCGAAGAGTTGACAATCAGAAAGCTCACTCATATGAACCCTACGATGAAGGTCCTCTTCGAGGAGGCAAGGGTTCAGAACACTCCGGAGGAGCAGTAAACGGCTATATTCATGCTAGAGTGGCAATAATGCCACTCTAGCATTCTTCACATATTAGCTTTTGTTGCCCGGAATTTCAGTTATCTTTGCAAATAGGTGTCAAACCCGCTGGATATATCAACCGGTCACCATGCAGATTGTCTATGCCATAATACTTATTCTGCTATATGCGTTGGGCTGGCTACTGGTTATAGTAGTCGGTGGAATCGTGTCGCTTGTTCAGCATTTAATGGAGAAGAAGGCTAACAAGGCTACGAAGACCCACAAGAAGAAAGTCAAGGTTGCTGATGAAGGCAGAAAACAAGTTCCTGTTAATACCGATAGACATGATTTAACATTAGAACCTATAATCACGACAGCCACTTCTGCGACAAATGCACCTACAACTCATACAGAAAAAGACAACTCGCCTGTCAAAAGTAAACCGACAGAAACCATCGAAGATTGTTTTGACACTTCTTTGAAACTGCCGTCTGCTCCAAACAAACCATGTACCACAACGTCATCTATTGATGCGACTGGATCTGACTTAGAGAAGTCAGCGAAGACCCAGCCTTACATAAAAGAGCCAGTCACTTTTGGGAAGGTAAAAGATGCCCCGGCTCCTGAACTTTCTTTATTTAATAATCTAATATACCATATCAAGCTTCTCGGTCATGAGGACCAACGCTTTCAGACGGTATCCATCAAGGCCTATGAACTGATTACACAGTTTGCTGACTCTAAGGATTTTTTTAGAGATTTAATGGACAACACCTCAGATGAGACAGACTTTGCCACTGAAGTGATAAGGTTCATTGTATCACAAAAGGCTTTAGGCAATTCCGATGCAGACATCATAAAGAAAGTAAGGGCAAAATACATATCCAGAACTGAGAGTCATACATCAAGGCAAAGCATAAGCTTCTCATCTAAACCAACAATAGATTCGGAGCCAGCATACATAGAAAGTGAGACAAACCTCGGCTCACTCCAGCTTACTGCCAAATCTAAGATTGCGCACAAGCATAGGGCCATCCAATATGCCAATGTGATAGGCAGCAAGCTTGTCGAAGAGTTCGCCTCAAGCGGTGAGTCTTCATTCCATGAATTCATCAGGAAACGATGCAAACCTCTGGCTGCCAAAGGCGACAGTGCCATTACTACTGAGGACTTCGAACCTCAGAGGCAGTATATCCTGACCTATAAAAAGAGCAATAAAAAACCAAAGACACGTACCGTTGCAACTAGTATCATAACCCCAAAGAAGAATAACCCTAACAGCAAGATAGATGCCCTGCTAAATATCCTGAACAAACTGACCGCATCACGACTCCCAAGATACGAGGCCCCTGGTAATCCTTCCTTGGACAGCATCATTCAACGTGAGTACAAAAAGACCAGTCCATTTGATATCTACAATGACCTGGTACTTAGTGAATACTCCAAAGGTGCTCTATCAGATAAGCGCTTCTCTGTACTTTATCAACTCATCATCTTCATCTCCGACTGTTTGGAAAGCGGCATGTCAGAAGAGCAGGTTCTCAATGCCATGTCTTCATTAAGAGTGGTAAAGAAAAGAGACCTGACCATACTGAGGGAGAGAGAAAGTCGTTTCAAGGGCCTATCTCAAGAAGAAAGAAATCTGATTTTGGACTGCGAAGTCTGCGGCAACTTCGATATGACTAGCCTGTATATCGAACTGATCCGACAGTATAAGAAATACCCTCAAACTGTCAGTCTAAACGAATATATATTTACAGTGCTGATAAAAAACTACAAGGAATCTGCGACAGCTTGGAGACTACTTAAGTACATCTATCTTAAGAATCAGAATAAGTCAAACAAGTCAATAGCAGCCTCCCGGTATCCAATATTGGAATGTTACCATATCAACGGAGAGAACCATGGCACAAAAGGAAGCACTGACACACACTTCAGCTTGGAGCGCAGTTGCAAAGAGTTGAGAAACGAATATGACAGATATATCGGCATGACTCGATACAACTTCGAACGTGATAACGTCACGACCGATATGCTGAACCCACATACCCTCAAACAGTATCTTCCAAAACGCTTTGATGACAAAGGTCGCCTATGTGCACCGATTCTTATGACACCTATGGAAGCCGATCTTTTTTCCGACTGCGAGACAAGAATAGTTAGCGACCACGTATATGTCATGGTTCCTATTCCTGCTCTTAGCACAAAGGATCTTTACGGTCTATTGCTCACAGTTGTAAAACAGATGAGAAAATGCAAGAAACAATAAGGCATAACTAGGGCAAAGAGCCCAAGTCCTCCAAAAGTATCATGCCAATATCGCGTAAACAAAATACCTGAAAGCAAGTATTGCAAGAGCCAAATACTCTTTTTACTCCACATATACAAAACTATCAAGAACTTCAACATTGAAGGGTGGACACCCACCGAACTGGGGCAGTCACTTATGGACGGCTCTTTTGACGCAGAAATGGCCGGCTGCAAGGATATACCGGAAGTCGATGATGATCTTCTTGACATATCCGAATTCAACGACGCCATGGAGAAACTGAGAAGTGGAATCGCCTCCTGGCCATCCTTACATCGGTACCCTAGAAAGACGAACTCCTGTCGACTGTTGTAGTCGACAGGAGTTTGCTTATTTATTCATCAGGTATTCCACTACACTATCCCAATTCGGGAACTTCTCAGATCCGTAGCGGATCAGTTCTCCCTCGAACTCTGCTGCACCATTCTTTTCGCGGTCATCTATGAGGTAATCTCCCTTACACAGGTGCTTGCAGTGCGTGATGATCATCTTCTTGTGGAACACATCGTCCAGATGTTCGGTGATCCATGCAACCTTGTCGCTCCACGCCGACGGGTTATTCCAAGGAGCAGTCGAGAGGATATAGCAGTCGTATTTCTCATTGAGCTTGCGGACCGCTTCTAGCGCGCCCGGCATCGGCTTCATCTGTCCGAAGAGTCCTGGAATCTCATCCAGACGCCCCTCGTACTCTTTCAAAGTCTCCTCGCTCTGAAGCTTCAATGCTGACACGAAGTCCACAATGACTCCGTCCATGTCAAAATAAAGTCTTTTCTTATTCATCATCTTCTGTTATTACTCTTGTAGCCATATAGATTACGTTATACTTCTCACACAGGGCAACCCGCTCATCAAAGGAGAGGTTATCCCAATCCTTATCCCAGTCATCCGGAACCTCATCAAAGTCATATTCGATAACCTCGATAATCTTCTCAAAATGCTTTGCTTCTGCATCATTGGTCCCGATACCCCAATTGAAAGACTGATATTCAAAAAAGTAATTATCAGGATCATCAATCCACAAGAATCCGAGATTTATGACCTCTACGGTGTTCAGCCATGAAGCAGTCAACCTAAGTAGGCCCTCCATCCTCTCATAGCTATCCCATAGGATCACTGCCGATCCTTTATAGCGGTCTTCGATGGTGTAGCAATCTATACAGATGGTCTCCCCAGACTTATAGCTTCCGTCGTATTCTCCAATACACCAGTATAGTTCTCCGGACGGATCCTCAATGCGATAGCCAGGATTCTCCTTGGATTCAGTGATGAACTCCGTCAGCCCGTCATGAAACAACTGGGCATCATCTCCCTCGACAACTATTCTTAATATTCCTCTTTCAGACATAACACTTTACGATAAATAGATAAATCTCCTCTTTGTTCGTGCTGCTGTTTTGAATTGTCACACAAATCTAATCAAACAATTCCATCCATCCAACATGATTATCGAGCATGATTGATAGTTCCTCGTTGTACTCTATGTGAAACCAACCTTGCTCGGTGCGGAAGTCATGGTCGCCGTCCTTGTCGCACCCTCCTTCGAGAATGACGCCAAGATTAACCTGCTTCCAGTGTGGCGCCAGAGAGCGTGCTAGGAGATTGCCACCGACTCTTCTTCGTCCTCCCATCTCTGCTTCCATAAGCAGCTCATCCTTGTTTCCTTTCTCATTGCTGCGCCAGATATTGACGTACTTAGGCATTCTGAATTTCTGTACCATAACCATTGCTTTTGTTATCAGATTTCTACATATCTATATAACAAAAAATGCCCGAAAATTCAGGTTTCCGAGCAATTTTTTTGAGGTTCTATCGTCTGTTAAGTCTGCACATTAACGTTAAATCCTGTACAATACTTGGGACTGCGGTCTCCATAAGTCTTTCAAAGTACTCCTTATCAGCGACAAAGAGCTTCAATAAACGCAGGTCGTATCGAGTACATACTCCATTTTTGTAGATAAACTCAGTGGAAATTTTACCATCACCTACCTGCAGAAACTGCAATTCAAGTTCTGGGAACGCGGCACCGATTTCATCAACAAAGTCATAAAAGACTTTGAGTCTATCTTTACGAAACTCGGTATAGATCAAACTGTCTTCAGCGAACTCCAATCCACACATTGCCTGCTCATCATAGTCTTCGAGTCCGCGTTTCTGGTAATGCTCTTTCGCATATGTCAACACTTTCTCGGCTTCACTTTGATCAGAAGCCTTCAGCGTATTACTCCAAATTACTCCCATATACGTTACTTTAACTAAAGTCAAATTTCAGAAATTGATTTCATAGATGGTAATGAGCTACATCTGAAGTCGGTCCATTACCCACTCTACGAACTTAGCCTTATCAGCCGAATCCCAAAACCCATGGCACGAATGCATAGAGGTATCCCTGCTGCACACGGCCCACTTGTCTTCATAGCTGGCCTCAAGGGTAAAGTACTTCAACTCATTCGTAGCCTGAT
>JBGVPH010000030.1:0-19795 GCA_045126915.1 Candidatus Cryptobacteroides sp. | reverse complement strand
TAAGGCAGTAGGTAAGGTTCTTCCAGTTCTCAACGGTAAGCTTACCGGTATGGCATTCCGCGTTCCTACTTCAGACGTTTCAGTTGTTGACCTCACTGTAGTTCTCGAGAAGGAGGCTACTATGGCTGAGATCTGCGCTGCAATGAAGGAGGCTGCTAACGGCGAGCTCAAGGGTATCCTTGGCTACACTGAGGATGCAGTTGTTTCAACTGACTTCCGCGGTTGCGCTAACACTTCAATCTTCGACGCTAAGGCTGGTATCAGCCTCGACGCTAACTTCGCTAAGGTTGTTTCTTGGTATGACAACGAGTGGGGTTACTCAAACAAGGTTCTCGAGATGGCACGTGTTATCGCGAAGTAATTTGAACCATTCATATTACTATATAGTCGCTTCCATTATTGGAGGCGACTTTTTTATATAATTATTATTACCTTTGGGCCGAAAGTTCAGGGATGCATAATGAATTAACATTTAGAGATGAAGATATTCAATAGAAACGAAACTCCTTCATGGTGGGTATCACTTATTCCGTTTGTGGTACTTGCAGCGATATTGTCCGTGGTGATCTATGTTTTCGGTACAGATGCTCTCTCTGGGGCAAGCCAGGTGGCGCTGATGTTTTCCGCTGGACTTACTGTGGTGATATCGATGCTTTTCTATAAGACATCGTGGAAGACTTTTGAGGAAGCTATTCTAGACAATATCACATCTGTCGGTACTTCAATTGTAATCCTGCTTCTAATCGGTGCTGTAGCAGGCTCCTGGATGGTCAGTGGAGTGGTGCCTACAATGATATATTATGGAATGAAGGTTATTATACCAGAGATATTCCTTTTTGCTACCTGTATTATCAGTGCTGTCATAGCTGTGATGACTGGAAGTTCCTGGACTACTATAGCTACAATCGGTGTAGCGTTGGTGGGTATCGGAACTGCTCAAGGTTATGAACCGGGCTGGATTGCAGGAGCTATCATTTCGGGTGCATATTTCGGTGACAAGGTCTCACCCTTGTCAGACACGACTGTTCTGGCCTCGTCTTCTGCCGGTACTCCGCTGTTCACCCACATCAGATTTATGATGGTAACTACGGTGCCGTCCTTTATCATTACTCTTGTCATTTTTCTGATAGTCAGCCTCTTGCATACTAAAGGCTCTGCGATCAATGCATCTGAATTTTCCAATGGCCTTAAAGACACCTTCAATATTTCTCCTTGGCTGTTCCTGGTTCCTGTGATTACAGCTTTACTGATAATGAAGAAGGTTTCAGCTATAGCTACTCTTTTTATCGCTTCTATTGTGGCCGGGATTGCTGCACTCATATTTCAGCCGCATATCATTGGCTCTGTTGCAACAGGACTTGCTCCGGATCCCTATACAGGACTTTCTTTTCTGGATGGGTTCAAGGGTATGCTTATAACTTATTATGGCTCTACTGCAATTGATACAGGAAATGAGGCTCTTAATGCTCTTGTATCTACAAGGGGAATGACAGGTATGTTGAATACAGTGTTCCTTATAATAGCAGCAAGTACATTTGGTGGTACTCTTATCGGTAGCGGAATGCTTCAAAGCCTTACAGATGCCTTGGTTGTATACGTGAAGCGTCGTGTGACAATGGTCGCATCTACTGTGGCAACCGGTATCTTTGCCAATATGATTACAGGCGACCAGTATCTGTCGATTCTGCTTACCAGCAGCCTGTATAAGAAACTTTATCAGGAGAGGGGATACGAAAGTAAGCTGCTTTCGCGCTCTGTCGAGGATTCTTCGACTGTGGTTTCTGTGCTAATTCCTTGGAACTCATGCGGTATGACTCAGGCTACTGTGCTTAAAGTGGCTACTTTAGAGTACCTTCCGTACTGCTTCTTCAACCTTCTGTCGCCTTTAATGTCAATTTTTATTGCAGCAATAGGGTATAGAATTGTAAGAAAATCCAAATAGTTTTTTATATTTGCACGCTGGCATGGTTTTAAGACTTGCCGCAGCTTAGAAAATTAACACAAACCTATAAGATTATGAAAGAGTTGAAAGGAACAAAGACTGAAGCAAATCTTCAGGCAGCATTTGCGGGTGAGTCAATGGCTCGCAACAAATACACGTATTATGCTTCGAAGGCTAAGAAGGACGGATACGTTCAGATCGGAAAGCTTTTCGAGGAGACTGCAAACAATGAGAAGGAGCATGCTAAGATCTGGTTCAAGCTTCTTCATGGTGGTGAGATGCCTGACACAGCAGCAAATCTTCTTGATGCAGCTGAGGGTGAGAACTATGAGTGGACTGACATGTATGCAGGATTCGCTGTAGAGGCTCGCGAGGAAGGCTTCGTGGAGATCGCTATTCTTTTTGAGAAGGTTGCCGCTATCGAGAAGATGCACGAGGAGCGTTATCGTAAGCTTCTTGCAAATGTTGAAGGTGGTCTTGTGTTCTCACGTGATGAGGATATGATGTGGGAGTGCTCTAACTGCGGACACATCGTTGTTGGCAAGAAGGCTCCTGAAATTTGCCCTGTTTGCAAGCACGCTAAGAGCTACTTCATGATTCATCCTACTAATTACTAATAGTAATAGTATATAAAGCAGCCTGTCTGCTTGGCGACATTGGCTCCCGATAGGGAGAGTCCCGGAAACGGGGGATCGCCAAGCAGACAGGCTGCTTTATATTTTTATAGTTACTTATTACTGCACTTCTTGATAGAGAAGAGAGCAATGATAAGATTCAGAAGGATGTACGCTGTGAAGGTCAAGAGGATGATGTATGACCAGTTGATCTTCAAGATGAGGGTAGCGAGTGCAATGAATGCAATTATTCCGATGAAGCAGAATCTGAGTCTGTTGTATGGAGAGCCTTTCTTGAATTTAAATGAGAACATAGGAATCTCACTTACAAGGAGAAGGGCAAGTATGACAGATGCCACAGGAATAAGATATGTGTCGCGGAGCAGGTGTGATATAGTAATTACTCCACGGTCAGCCGCATAAATCAATGAACCGCACCAGAGAGCGCATGCCGGTGTTGCCAGGCCAAGGAAGTTTTCACTCTGTCTTTCATCTACGTTGAACTTTGCGAGTCTCAAGCCTGAGAATACGCAGATGATAAGAGGGATGAATGTCACAAATCCTGTCATGCCACCTTCCACAAGTCTTCTGTAGAGCATAAGTGATGGGAGGAGACCGAAACTGATCAGGTCAGCGAGTGAGTCCAGCTCTTTACCCATTGCTGAATATGCATTGAGCATTCTGGCTGCAAATCCATCAAAGAAGTCGCATACAGCAGCTGCCAGCATCAGATAGAATGCAATGTCAAGAGCTCCCTGAAATGTAAAAATCACACCCAGAGCCCCGCAAAGGAGGTTCATGGATGTGATAGTGTTAGGTATGTGTCTAGTAATTCGCATTTGGGAGAATTATTTGATACCAAGCTTCTTTGCTATAGCCTTAGGGAGAGCATCCTTGTGAACTACGATGTTGATAGTCTTGTAACGGATGTATGCATCCGATGCGTACCAGATACCATCGTACTTACCTGTCTTACCCCAAGAGTTCTTTACGATAAAATAAGGAGTGCCGTTCTGATCCTCTGCAAGACCATAGATGTGCATTCCATGATCGTCTGTAGTAGTCTTTCTGTCGAAACCGTCCTGACGCATCTCCTGAGTGATAGTCATCTCCTCTGGAATCTCTGACTTAACCTCTTCAGACTTCTCAGCTGACTTGCCAACCCATTTCTCCTGATCTGAACCAGCTGCTGGCTTAGCATCCTTCTCAATAGGCATTACTGCGATACCGTTGCGGGTAAAGCCCTTCTCGCTTACGTCAGATCCCCAAGCGATAGTGTATCCATTGTTGATAGCATTGTACATTACTTCCATAAGCTCGTCGATAGGGAGGTTGTATGAACTGTCCCATCTCCAGTTGTCGCAAATCTCTAAGATGAACGACTCGTAGAATGGATGATGAGTGAATGAAGTAAGGCTTACATACTCGTCTGTATCGATTCCGAGATAGTCTCTGTATGACTCTGGAGTATACTCAACGCTGTTTACTGAGAATCCCTCAGGATACTCACCAAAATATGCCGCTACGATTCCATCAAAACCATTGACCCATGCTGTAGAGAGCTTTTTGTTTGGGTTCTTCACGATAGCTTCAACATAGCCTTTAAGAGCTGCATCGATTTCACCGTGCTCTGGCTTGTCAGTACCGTAGTTGAAGCCAGGCATTGCCTCCTGTGGAACGATACCATAGTTCTTGATTACATGGAACACATCACCGAATGAGCTTCCTGCTGCGAAGTTGAGATGACCGTTTACTCTAACATATTTGATGGCTCTGTCGTGGTATGATTTTCCTACAACGAACATTTCTGAAAGGTCAGTTTCAATTCCTTTTGTTCTGAGAATTTCAGACTCTACGAATGAGAGAGCTGAGAAACACCAGCATGTACCTGAGCGGAACTGGTTCTTTACAGATGTTACTGGGAGCTCCTTGATAGTCTTGAACTCATACTCAGGTCCTCTTGATGGTTTCTGAGCTGAAGCAGCGATTGTGCAAAGCATCAATGCTGCTGCGATAACATTTCTAAATTGCATATCCGTATGTTTAAGTTATTTATCTGCGCGTATTACGCAAAGATAGCAAATATTTGTAATTTTGTAAAATGAAAAAGAAGGTATTGTACATACACGGCATGGGTGGGGGAGCTGACAGCAGGATCCCTTCAATCCTGAAAGATGCCATGCCGGATGTAGAGGTGACAGTAAGGACTTATGATTTTGATCCTGAAGTTGCATCGCAGCAGATTCATTCGTGGGTTTTAGAGGTTAAGCCAGATCTGGTAGTAGGTGAGTCATTGGGCGCCATTCAGACTTTGAGGGTCAGAGGAATCCCACATTTGCTTGTGTCTCCCTCACTTAATGCTCCTCTCTATCTAGGTTATCTTGCATGGCTTGCTCTGATTCCAGGAGTGACCTGGCTTTTTGATCGAATCTATAAACCTAAGGATGGTGACAGACAGAAACTCCACTTTACTTTTCCTGTCTTGAGGAAGTATAGGAACCATCGCAGGCAAGCTCTTGCTAATGCCACATCAGCTGGAAGTAATGACTATTTCTACGCTTTCTTTGGTACGATGGACCACTATAGACGTACAGGTGTTGTAAGTATCCGTACATGGAAAAAGTATTTCGGAGAGACTTTTGAAGTCTATGATGGCACTCATTTTATGGAAGAAAACCACGTTTTGGAACGATTAGTGCCTAAAATAGTTAATGTGTTGAATGTTAAATAATAAAACAAGGATGTTAGCGCTACTAACATCCTTGTTTTATATATTGGTTTCTAATTAATTAGATGGTTCTGCCCGGATATGCCTTCAAACCCTCTTCAAGGATGTGAAGAGCCTTCTTCATCTCATCAACTTCGAGTACATACGCTATGCGTGCGTGGTTCTTTCCCATGCCTGGAGTCTTGTAGAAAGAAGCAGCAGGAGTTACCATTGTTGTCTCATTATTGATGCGGAATGTTTCTAGCATCCATCTTGCAAAATTTTCGGTGTCGTCCACAGGAAGTTCCGCAATTGTATAGAAAGCTCCCATCGGAAGAGGAGTGTAAACACCTTCAATCTTGTTGAGCCCTTCAATCATAAAGTCTCTTCTCTTTATATACTCTTCCTTGACTGCTGCGAAATATTCATCTGGTGTATCGAGTGCTCCGATTGCTGCCATCTGGCCGATTACCGGAGGACAGAGTCTTGCCTGAGCGAATTTCATGGCTGCTGCCATCACTTCCTTATTGTGTGAAACGATGCATCCGATACGTGCGCCACAGAGGTTGTATCTCTTGGAAACAGAGTCGATGAGGATTACGTTCTGTTCCAGGCCAGGTATGTTCATTGCGGAGAAGTGAGGCTCATCTGTGTAGCAGAACTCGCGGTATACTTCATCTGAAAGAAGGAAGAGGTCATGCTTTCGTGCGATTTCTCCAAGAGCGAGCATGCTTTCCTTTGAGTACTGGGTTCCTGTAGGGTTACCAGGGTTACATACGAGGATTGCTTTGGTCTTATCAGTGATGGCTTTCTCGAACTCTTCAATATCAGGAATCTGGAATCCGTTTCTGATGTCAGTCTGAATTGCCTTGAGGGTAAGGCCGTTCATGAAGGCGAATGTGTTGTAGTTTGTGTAGAAGGGCTCCAACACAATTACTTCGTCTCCAGGGTTGCAGGCAATCTCAAGAGCGAGATTGACGCTCTCGCTACCGGCTACGGTAACAATCAGTTCGTCAACAGTAATATCGATGCCGATCTTCTTGTAGTATTTCTCAACGAGACCTTTACGTAATTCCATTAAACCTGCTGAGTGCGAGTAAGATACGTTTTCAAGAGAGAAATTCTTGATTGCGTCTATGGCGCATTTGGGAGATTTGATGTCAGGCTGACCGAGATTAAGGTGATAGACCTTTGTTCCCTGCTTTTTAGCTGCGTCCGCAAGTGGAACGAGCTTTCTGATGGCAGATGCAGGCATCTGTACTGCTTTGTTAGAAATGTTTGCCATTATCCTGGATTTTAGATGTTTCTTTCGGGAGTGCAAAGATAGTATATTTTTTAATGAAAGTGTCTTTGAATTTATTATCTTTGCGTCTTGTTTTGAGATATTAGATAAAATCAGATGGCAACATTCAGACAAAGGGCTTTAAATGAGGCCGCAATGCATCAGACAGGTCGTTTTTATCAAGAGGAAGGACCGGTTTCGGAATATTTCGGCAAGAATGTTCTTGATCTCGACAAGATGCGCCGCTACATGTCGCAGAAGGCATATAATGCAGTTCTTGCATCGGTAAAGTTCGGTGCTAAGCTTGACAGAAGTGTTTCTGATGAAATCGCTGCTGGAATGAAGACTTGGGCTACCGAAATGGGAGCCACTCACTATACTCATCTCTTCCATCCGCTGACAGATTCTACTGCTGAGAAACACGAGGCGTTTGTGTCTGTGAAAGATGGAAAGGCGGTTGAGAAATTCAATGGAAGCGCTCTTGTACAGCAGGAGCCTGATGCTTCAAGTTTTCCTAACGGTGGACTTCGTAATACATTCGAAGCCAGAGGATATTCTGCTTGGGATCCATCATCACCAGTGTTCATAATGGATGGCACTTTGTGTATTCCTTCTGTTTTTGTTTCTTACACTGGAGAGGCTCTTGATACTAAAGCTCCGAACCTCAAGTCTATGCATGCGCTGAGCATTGCTGCGACTCGTGTTGCCAACCTTTTTGATGAGGCTGTCGGTTCTGTGTGGGTTAACCTTGGAATCGAACAGGAGTATTTCCTTGTTGATGAGTCGCTCTATAACGCACGTCCGGATTTGATGCTATCCGGCAGGACTGTGATTGGTCACACTTCAGCTAAGGATCAGCAGTTGGAAGACCACTATTTCGGTGCGATCCCTTCGCGTGTAAGTTCGTTTATGAAGGACTTTGAAACCGAAGCATATAAGCTCGGAATCCTGCTTCAGACACGTCATAATGAGGTGGCTCCTAACCAGTTCGAATGTGCACCATTGTACTGTGAGGCAACAAAGGCGATCGATCAGAATATGATGCTCATGATCATTATGCAGAAGGTTGCGGAGAAGCATCATCTCAAGGTGATTTTCCATGAGAAGCCATTTGATGGAGTGAATGGTTCCGGAAAACATTGCAACTGGTCGATAATGACAGATACAGGAATTAATCTTCTGTCTCCAGGAAAGACTCCGACCAAGAACCTTTCGTTCCTTTCATTCTACGCTGCTGTACTCAGGGCGATGCATCGTCATCATTTCCTTATGATGACTTCAGTGGCATCACTCAGCAATTCATACCGTCTTGGTGGCAATGAGGCTCCACCTGCAGTCATGTCAGTGTTCTCTGGCTCAACTCTTTACAGAGTGTTCCAGTCGATCATGAAGATGAAGGACCTGAAGGAATCATCATCGTCACAGGAGTCAATCACCATTGTCAATTCGATCCCTGAGATATTCCCGGACAATACAGACCGCAACAGAACTTCGCCGTTTGCTTTTACGGGTAACAGATTTGAGTTCCGTGCTGTTGGCTCATCTCAGAATGTCGCTTCTGCAGTTTATGTTATCAATACAGTAGTTGCAGAAAGCCTTAATGAGTTCCGTGATGAGGTGGATGCTCTCGAAGCTTCTGGCGTAGAGCGCTCGGAGGCAGTAATGAACACTGTGCGTAAGTTCGTTACAGATGCGAAGGATATCATGTTTGAAGGTAACGGCTACAGCAAGGAGTGGGAGATTGAGTCTGAGAAGAGGGGATTGAGGGCTGTGAAGAATGTTCCTGAGTCATATGAGGTGTATCATGAGCCGCAGACTCTTGATCTGTTCTCTAAGCTGGGAATACTTGCTCCTAATGAAGTGGAGGCTCGTTTTGAGATTCTCAATGAAACATACGTAAAGAAGCTGCAGATCGAAGCTCGTATAATAGGTGATATGTGCCTTAATCATGTAATTCCTGCTGCTGTACGCTATCAGAATGTTCTTATTGAGAACGTGAAGGGTATGAAGGAGATTTTCGGTGATCTTCATGCTGAATTATGTGCTGCGGAAATTGAGGCGCTTAAGAAGATTTCGACTTATATAAACAATATTTCAGCTGATGTCGAGTCTTTGGTTGAAGAGAGAAAGAAAGCCAATAAGATTGAGAATATCGCTGAAAGGGCAAAAGTTTATTCACATAACGTCAAGGATATGATGGAGAAGGTTCGCGACAGTGCAGACCATCTTGAGATGCTGGTTGATGACGAGATGTGGCCATTGCCTAAGTATAGAGAACTTCTGTTCTTTTAATTGACAGGATTATGTTCAAGGAAAGTGTCGGACCCGATGAGATTCAGATGCTGGAATATGCATCGTTTCCGGGTAAAATATATGTTATAGATAGTGTCGGTGCTGATTTCAACAGAGCCATTGCTTATCTTCGTTCCCAGAAGATAATAGGTTTTGATACTGAGACACGTCCGACATTCTCGTCAGGACAGCAGCGTTATGGAGTAGCTTTGCTTCAGCTTTCTGGTCCAGAGAAGGCTTTCCTGTTCAGAATCAATAAGATTGGTATGCATCGCAGGTTGTGTAATCTCCTTGCTGATCCTAAGATTCTCAAGATAGGTGCTGCGATCCATGATGATATTCGCGGACTTCAGAGAAAACATGATTTTACTCCAGCCGGTTTTGTCGACCTTCAGAAAATTGTCTGGGAGTGGGGAATCAGAGACAAGAGCGTCAAGAAGATGGCTGCCATCATTATGGGGATAAGAATATCCAAGACCCAGCAGCTGTCTAACTGGGAGGCAGAAATGCTGACTGAACCGCAGTGCAAATATGCTGCGACTGATGCGTGGGTCTGCAGAGAAATGTATATCCGTCTTATGAGGGAGGAAAAGAATCCATTGAAACAAGAAACACTATGATAAAGATAATATTGAAAAGAGGCAGGGACGAGTCTTTGCGTAGATTCCACCCATGGGTTTTTTCAGGTGCAATTGCTGATATTCAAGGAAATCCTTCTGAAGGGGACCTTGTTTCAGTTCACGCATCAGACGGCGAATGCCTTGCATATGGTCATTTTCAGGTAGGATCCATCGCTGTCAGAGTTCTCAGCTTTGATGATTCTGCATTGAGACCTGATTTCTGGGAAGTCATGCTCTCTCGTGCCCTTCAGGTGCGCATTGCGACAGGCCTTCATTGTACATTACAGACAAGTGAGCCATGTCCGGAAATAACCACTAATTGTTATCGTCTGGTCCATGGTGAAGGCGATAATCTTCCTGGTCTCATAATTGACTACTATGATGGAGTATGCGTTCTTCAGGCACATTCTGTGGGTATGTTCCGTGCGAAGAAGCAGATTTCAGATGCCTTGCAGAAGGTTTACGGACCTGAGTTGAAGGCAGTCTATGACAAGAGTTCTGGTACTGCTCCTTTCAAGGCAGGTCTGGATCTTATCGATGGCTACCTCTATCAGAAGGAAGGCTTCAGTGATGATGAACAGGTAGTAATGGAGAACGGTCAGAAGTTTATGGTCAATTGGACAGAAGGACAGAAGACCGGATTCTTCCTTGATCAGAGGGATAACAGAGCACTTGTAGGGCAGATGGCAAAAGGTCGTAATGTGCTGAATCTCTTTTGTTACACTGGTGGCTTTTCAATTTATGCTTTAGCTAATGGAGCAGAGCATGTTGATTCAGTTGACAGCTCAAAGAAGGCAATGATGATGGTTGACAGGAATGTCGAGATCAACGGTTTCGATCCGTCACGTCACACCAGTCTTTGCTGCGATGCCATTGATTATCTCAAGAATGCTCCAGAAGGAAAATATGATCTCATGATTGTTGATCCGCCTGCATTTGCAAAGCACAGAGGTGCTCTTAAGAATGCACTTAGAGCATACCAGCGTCTTAATGCTGCAGCAATTTCCAAGGTCGCTCCAGGTGGACTCGTGTTTACATACAGTTGCTCTCAGGTAGTTGATAAGGAAGCATTTGCATTGGCTGTCTTTTCGGCAGCAGCTCAGACAGGCCGTAGTGTCCGAATCCTTGACCGTCTGAATCAGCCATGCGATCACTCTGTGAACATTTATCATCCGGAAGGCGAGTATCTCAAGGGACTCCTTCTCTACGTTGAGTAAATTGTCAAATAAATTTTGCAAATAAGAGAAAAGTCCCTATATTTGCATTCCCAATACGGAAATGGTGCTTTGGCCGAGCGGTTAGGCACAGGTCTGCAAAACCTGCTACAGCGGTTCGATTCCGCTAGGCACCTCACTAAACTCCAATAGAACGCACTCTATTGGGGTTTTTGCTTTTTTATACCCCAAAAGTGTACTGAAAATGTACTAAATTTTTCGTGGTGTACTGAAACCAAGCACAAAAATGTACTATTGGCAAAGAAAAATCCAGATACCGTAAAGTACCTGGATCTAGTGCGAATTTAATACACAATCTTATTCAGACTGTACATCACCTGCAAATCTACAAAAAAATCCCTACCTTAGCAATAGAATCGCCGAGCTGTCACCCGACAGCACTATGAAAATCCTCCTCGACCCCGGCCACGGCCTCAACACCCCCGGCAAACGCTCCCCAGACGGAACCCTCCTCGAAGCCGCCTACAATCGCGAAATCGCCCAACTCACACTATTCCGACTCCAAGCCAACGGCCACGACGCCCAGCTCCTCGTCCCCGAAACCGAAGACATCCCCCTCAAAGAACGCGTCCGCCGCGTCAACGCCCACTGCACCGCCCTCGGCAAAGCCAACGTCATCCTCATCAGCATCCACGTCAACGCCGCCGGCGACGGAACACAATGGATGAACGCCACAGGCTGGAGCGTATACACATGCAAAGGACAGACAGCATCAGACAAACTGGCCGACTGCCTATACGAATCCGCAATCAACAATTTCCCCGGACAGAAAATCCGGATAGACCTCTCAGACAGTGACATGGACTGGGAAGAAAACTTCTACATCCTCCGCCACACCCACTGCCCGGCCGTCCTTATCGAAAACTTCTTCATGGACAACAAAAAAGATCTCGCCTACCTCCTTTCACAAGAAGGCAGACGAGCCATAGTCGAAACCATCATCGACGGCATCGAAAGGTGTGTGCTCACCTTGGTATCCGGCTAGTGCCGGTTAAAGTCTATTCTTCCCCATATACCTTTCCCTCCTGCTGAATACAAATCTCCGTTATACCAGTCTTGGAAAATGTTTCAGAAATTTCAATAATCAATTTCCTTCTATATCCTTCATTTTTGTCAAGTTCGACAACGACATTTCCATCCTTCAAGTATACAGTGAACCATTCACCGCTAATCCTATCTGAATCAGTAGGCTCATTAACACCAGACGATGGCACCTGATCAGGAGGAGTGTCGTACACTTTCCATCTGGCATCCAGTAATGACATCTCTACCTGATGTTTTGGCACATAAGTCAATTTCTGCTCCTCTGCACTGACTTCGCTAGGACCATCAAATCGAAGGAATGTATCTCCGACCTTAACGCAGCTGCTCAAAGCCATAGCAGCAACAATAAATGCAAAAATTCTTTTCATAATTCTTTTTATATTAAGTTGTTATTTGTATTCAAACCATTCGGTCTCAGCAACCGCCACTCCAGCAAACAATCCAAGACCATTAGTGACATTTGTATAGGCAAATGAAGCCGGAGCCAGGCCTATCTCTGCCAACATATTGTTATCAAGATGATTCTGAGCCTCCGCATATTTGAAGAACTCCGGGCTCAAACGATATATCACCGCCTTATATCTCTCCTTGACCTCATCATACTTTGAATTATGTATGCCATCAAAATACGTCCACACCTCAAGACTGAGACTTACCTCCTGACCATTAAACTCCGCATCAGACCATAGTCTCGCAGTTCCGTCATTCATATCGACATCCAGATAATCCTTCCTTGTCTCCATTCCGAAATCCTCGTCAGGTTCATACGGATCACACGCACGAACATAAACAGTAGCCTCACCATCTTTTACTCTTGTACACTCACCATACACCATTATCGCATAACAATCTTCGGTGCTGCCGTCATCCTTAAACGTGAACTTGAACGCTGGAGCAGAAGTATAGATAACCTCGAATGCAGGCATCTCTTCAGGCATATGGAAAACCGATGATACATCTTCCGCCCCATCAGCAGAAGCCTTCAACACAACCTCAGAACCTCCAGGAATATCCTCCGTAGTCCACCAATAACCCTTCGGAACACCCGGAGTATCAGCATCAGCCTTCGTCAAGGTAACAGCCTTTCCATCCACAGTCAGCTCAATCGAGGACACCTCTCTTGAATCCGACGGATCTGTCACTTCTGTAAGCGGTACCGTCTTGCATACACGAATTGCAGTCGTATCCGACATCCCGGCAATGCCATAAACATATATCTTCGGACTCTCTGACATACCTTTCAGCTCGAACCTCGTCTCGCAGCCCTGCAGAGCAAAAGCCGACATAATCAGCACAAAAACAAATCTCTTCATATCTCTTTAAAATCTGAAAGTGTAACTGAATGTAGGAACAATCGGAATTATACCGATTCCAAGACCTTCGAATGCCAACTTTGACTTGTCCTTAACAACCGACGCATACAAAGGATTGATTCTGCAATAAGCATTATAGACACTCAGGTTCCATACATTCATATTGCCCCTCTTGGTCTTCCTGTAGAAATTGAATCCCACATCAAGCCTGTGATAATCCGGCATCTTTGCATTGTTCGGACTCTCATACAGGAACCGCCCGTTCCAGGCACCATCCTCAGCAGGAAGATACTGCGAAGCCACAGTCATCCTATTGCCGGTATGATAGTTCCACGAAGCATACATCTCAAACCTCTCAGTGAACCTATGGTTTGCAACGACAGTTATCTTATGTCTGTTATCGTTCCTGTCAAGATACCAGTCCGGCCAGATGTCATCAAACTTTCTCCAGTTCCAAGACAATGTATAGAACACGCTCACACTTGTCTTCTCCGTATCATATCCGAAATCCGCCTCCAAACCATACGACTTGCCGATACCGGTCTTGAAATCCTCCTCCCAATCCGTCAACGGAGGGAAGAATGAATTCATACCCTTGTACTCGATAAGATTGCTCATCGTCTTATACCATCCTTCCACATTCAAATGCATATTATGGGGCAGTCTGCTGTAAATACCTCCAGCCACCTGTCTTGAACGCATAGGAGCCACTTTTGAAGTCGAAGGAAGCCAACTGTTTGTCGGCAGATCGATATAAGTAGCTGCCACCAGATGAGAGAACTGACTCATCTCTGAATATGAAGCCTTGATTCCGACGTTTGGAGACACCTGAAACTTCAAAGCTGCACGTGGCTCGAAATAGTTCCATATTTTTCCCTCAGCCTCATAAAGACTATACCTCAATCCCAGATTCACCTTCATCCACCTCGTCAGACTCATCTCATCCTCTGCATAAATACCCATCTCGTTGCCGAAACTATGAATATCATCCTTCTTGCTTATATCAGTCAGCACCACTCCACTGTCAGTATCATATTGGCTATATGAATGGCTCGGACTATAAGAATGCAGGATATAAGTTCCACCAAATCGAATATGATGACTATGATGTGGATACCAGTTGAAATCTGCGCTGACACCTCCGTCATTTACCCTGTTGCGATTATGCGTATCCTGCCTGAAAACATCCGTGTAATCAGCCCTGTAATACTCCATAGTCGTGTTCATCCTTATGTCTGACCGACTTCCTGAATAGAATCCAAGAAGTCTCATATCTAACTTGTCTGAAAACTCCTTCTGCCAGTTCAGTGATCCAAGTAGATTGCCCCAAGAAAACCTTGTATCTTCAATGTCAATATCACTAAGACTGCCATCCTGATCGTGGCCTTCAGTCTCCTGTGTAATCCTCAGACCGTCATTTCCCCAATAGAAATTAGCAGTCAGACGACTTCCGGGATTCAATATATGTGTAACCCTCGCATTCAAGTCTGTGAAACTATAACCGAAGTACTGCTTATCTCCAGTATCCTTATTCATAGCATTCACAATCGCACAGGCAGGAGCTGAAATCACATCTATCCAGGATCTTCGCATAGCCACATTGAACGAAGTCCTGTCCTTGATGATCGGGCCCTCAAACTGAAGTCTGCCATCAAGAAGCCCGACACCGACAGTACCGTGATATTCCATGAAATCGCCATCCTTTGTAGCAACATCCACAACAGACGAAGTCCTTCCTCCATAACGAGCCGGAAAACCGCTCTTGTAAAAATCAATTCCCTCCACCACATCCGTATTGAACGACGAGAATATACCTCCGAGGTGGCATATCTGATACAATGGAACGCCATCCAGAAGGAACAGATTATCACTACCGTCACCACCGTGAACATAGAGATTGGAAAGCATTTCAGTTCCAGAAGATACTCCGGTAAGCGTCTGCAAGGTCTTCAGCACATCTGGGGAACTGAAAACGGCAAAACCTCTTCTGAAAGCCGAACCGTCAATCTTCGTCAGACCGGTCTGCGTGAAGTTGATGTTCCTGTCGATGGCAGAAGTCACAGTCGCTGCAGTAAGAGTATCTATCCTCTCCGGACTCTCCTGGGCAGCTGATACCGTCGCAACCGATAGTAACCCCACCAATACAATTATGAATCTTCCTGTCATTTTATTCTGTCAGATTATACCCGGTTATATATTCCGGTACTGAACCCAGATGGAGTTCGCAGAACGCTCTTGCAATATCATTGTCTTCCGGATCATAGAAATCACCCTTAATGACTCCAGTTGAAGTTGTTCTCACCAAGACGTTATCCACAAACTGCCTCTTGACATTGACATCCTGAACCTCAAATTCGGTTACAACATTATTTCTGACGTACTCACCGTTACCGGAGAGGGTGACTTCAAAAATGTCAGCGTCATTCTGCTCCAATTTGAGATTAACCTCATAACTCAGATTTCCGTTCTCATAAGAGAGAAACCATGTGTTCTCGCCAAGAAACCGGAACGACTGGTAATGCCCGGCTTCCCATTCGGCGCCTTCGGCATTCATCTGTTTCCCTCCGGTCTCAAAACTGATATTCAGAAGATTTGAGTACCACTTGTTCTCAGAAATTTCTGTAAACATCTCAGCATACACGTTTTCCTCACCGGAAAGAATATCATTGAGTTGAGATGCAATGTAGAAATGAGTTACTCCATTCAAAGTTATATCCAGATATATCTGGTCCATTGTTGCCTTGAGGTTTTCTTCAAAGAAACGGGTGTCGTTTGCATCAGGCTTGTTGCAACTGATTGCTACTGTGAGAATTGAAAATAATACAATAAGTTTTTTCATCATTATGGATGTTATATGTTTCTACATTTAAGACGTAAATCCTCTTAAATACTACTATTCCTTCACCCCAAGCACCTCCAAACAGCAAAACCTAATCTCCTCCTCATTCAACCCTCTCTCCTTCAGCTGCTCGATGAACTCCGGATGATCCTTTTCAAAAGCCTTCAGCAGATTCTCAATAAACTCAGCTCTACTGCCCTTGATATGTTCAAGACCTGCAATCCCAGTCCTACATTCAGTTCTACCTTCTTTCATAATTATTCCGACACCTCCCAATATACCAGGATCCTCATTTTTTCTCCGAAACGGTCAACGTTGAAGGAGAATGTCTCGCTTTCTCCTCTCTGACGCATCTTCATGTATTTGGTGTTATATGAAGAGAAAGTACCTTCGTCGAATTTCTCGATCACGTCATATTGTCTCAATCCTCCCTTATATGCAGGAGATTCTACGCCGATTGCACTGACGATGGCAGTATTGAAATCTTTGTCCGGGATAAGACTGAGAGCAATTCTTTCATATGATGAGTTCTTATTGAGGTAGTCTGCCCAGTTACAGATGCCATTTCTTTTGAAATATGCTTTTCCATTATTCAAGTCGATAGAAATATTGAACTTGGACAATAATTCCAAGCCAATGAAATTAGGGAAGTTACCCGATCTTTGTTCCTTCTGTCTGAATGTGACCTTCAAGGTGTCATTGACAACTCCGGATGAGTAGATAATGGAGATATTGTCTCCTACATAAGTCTTATAGAAAAGTGCAGCATTGTCTTCCAAAAACTTTCTCTCCTCTACAAGTTCATCCTCATTGAAATATAAGGCAATGGCAGAACTGCAGCCTGTATCCAGAAGCAGATCCTGTTTCATTGAAATATGGGCCTTGCCTTGATTTCCGGAAAAACTGATCGGGAAGTCAAGTAGGTGTATCTTTTCACCATCCCTTTTCACATCACATATAAAATCACAGCTGTCCTTATAACTTTCTGCAACAGAGTTGCCATCGCTGACTGTTATCAGGAAATTCTCGAAGTCAAAGTTCCATGTGTGCGTGTCATCCTGAGGAATGGAAAAGATACCGTCGTATCCGAACTCCTCCTTCAGACCATCGAACACCATAAACCAGTCATAATGAAGCGTGCCTCCATAGAAAGGTATGTCTATAGGACAGAAATATGTCTTGCCCACGAAATCACTGGCCACGGCAGGAAAATACACGCTGCTTTCCGTTACCTTACCCTGACGCTCGAGTCTTTTCATGTCAAGGCACTGATCGGCAGTGTGGCTGTCCAGCAGCAAACCCAGACCTCCGGTATCGAAGATCATCGAACTTGTTTCCCTACCGATAGGTATGTCCATGATCATCAGTCTGTTTGAACCATTGGATGAGTATGTAAACATTCCATTCTCTGGGTTCAAAATTCTAGTGGAAGATGTATTCTGTCTGCATGAGATTGCAGAAATGATGACTATAAAAAGCAAGAAATTAAAGGGCTTCATTTGTAAATTCTTATTATTTCAGAGGTGCTAATACAATTATGTCATTGCTTTCAGGAGTGAGCCCCTTCAAAATAGACGATAACTTGGCTTTTGATGTCTCTGAAAGCTTACCTTTTGAGATGGCTGACTTACCGATTTTAATAAAATCCTCAGCAGAAAACACTCTCAGATAATATCCTTGCGTAAAAGGCAGATATTCCAACTTCCTGCCTAATATATCATCTGTAAAATCAGCCACGTATGAATGTTCCGTTTCACGTTCTGTAACCACAAAAACAGGCTTGCCATAGCTGTAATATCCGCTTGCCCTTCGAACAGGCATACTGACCGAAGTGATTATATGGTCAGGAAGCAATGTGTATGTGTGATTCGGCAGGACACTTGAGGCAGCCTTATGATTACCATTAAGGAAATTCATCGTGAAGATCGGTTTGAGGAATCCATCTTTGACAACATAAAGAGAATCCACTCTGCCTCCCCAGGTGCTTATTGAAAAATCAAAGTCTTCAGTATTGAAAGCGCCAACTATTTCGTGGCTGTAATCCCGAACAAGGGAAAGATCGCCAGCCGGAACTTCCCAAATAACCTTGTCTTCTCCGTCCTGCTTCCATGCCACAGCCTCATTCTCACCTTCAAAAGGAAGTGTCGCTACTGTCAGTTCTCCTGTCTCAGGGTCAATGGCAAACGCTCCCTTCGGTACATTATATTTCAATTGACGTGCTTCAATCAGCTCTCCTGTATTGAGGTCATAACATAATAACTCCTTTGCAGTCCAAGGAAGGATATACACCATAGAATTCTCCTCATTAATCTCGGAGCGGTAAACATTGGTATATTCTCCGGAATTCTTACCAATCCTTCCGATGTTACGTAGATATTTACCTGTCTTCCTGTCATACAGCTTATATACCTGACTGGAGCCGTATAGCCCGATGTAATTGTCGGATACACAACAATTTCTACCCTCAGTATATGCATCCTCGCAACTGCTGTCAAGGGCAATGAATTCAGGCTCCAACACCCAATCCGAAAGATTGACCACCCGTTTCTTGTTTACTTCCGACAGATTTACTGTGATGAACTTGTTGTCATCATTTCCTGACTTGCAAGAAATGAGGGTAAACATCACCGCAAACCCGATAAGAGCTGTTATAATTCTGTGATGATTCATAAGATTTGACTTTATTGTAAGTTGTTATGTAATTAATATCAATTTCTACCACAAAGTTACCCGCCAAAAGTTTTGCACAACAAAAAACGACCTATGAATTTTACTTCATAAGTCGTTGATTATCAATGCTGATTAAAAATAATTCTTTTTCAGTCTCTCTGAAAAGTTTTGCAAACCTACTTTTCAAGCAGTTCCCTAAGGTAAATCGACAGATTCGTGTCGTTTTCTGTAAGACCGAGCTTATGTCTGATGTCCGCACTCTGATTATAGTGTCTCGGCTGGCTCGTGTAAGCCTTGATATCCTTTCCTTTCAGACCGATCACATACAGACAGCAGATGTTGATCTCCTCGTCAGTCAGGCCTTGCTTCTTGAGAGCGGCAATGAACTCCGGATTATTGCCCTCAATAGTCAGCCTTGTGGACTCAATGAAAGAATCTCTATCAGCCACAAGAGCCTCCAGTTCCTGGAACGCCTTCTTGTTCGCAGAACTAGTATCAGTGATATGTGAGATGATCACTTTGTTCAGCACCTCAAGCCTTTCTCTGATGACAGCCTTTGTCTCGTCCTTCACGCTTGAGTCCTCGATCATTTTTGTCAAAGCATCACGTTCAGCAATAGCGTCTGCATAGAGTTGTTCATACCTCTTCTTCTCGATCTCCAACTGCTTCTTCTCGGCGGTGCGGATTTTGAGTTGCTTGCGGATGAAATATATGAATATAAAGGCAATCAGGATTACAATGACAGCAATTAGCAATGCTATTCTTTTTGTGTTTTCAGCCTCAATGCGGCTCATTTCATTGGAATGTCTTTCTTCTATCAACTGTACGTGCTGATTCAGATTGATGACTTCCAAAGAATCATCTATGCGGGTGGATATTTTATGAGCTGCGATAGCACCTTCGTAGTCTTTTAATCCTTCTTTAATTCCGGCAAGAACAGCATAGTAGTTTTGATCTTCGCTTATATCGTTTACCTCAGCTTCCTTCTCAATGCAGAACAGCGCCTTGTTATTCGCCCCGGCAGAATTATACATGTATGCCAGGATTCGCCAATTCATATATGGACTGTCTGTCATAGTCTTGAGATATTCATCAAGGAGTTCCAACAGTTCTTCTGTTTTGTTGATACGTTTGAGATATTTTGCCTTTGAAATATAGAAATGATGTTGAGTCTCCTCATCAGCATATTCCATATAATCTTCCGCAAGATTTATATATCTTGAACAGTTGGCAGCGT
>JBGVPH010000029.1:0-7640 GCA_045126915.1 Candidatus Cryptobacteroides sp. | reverse complement strand
TGTAGTATTCCCAGACAGGACTCCTAAGCCGGCGCTGTATGTATGCAAATATGTGTTCCAGCCTGTTACATTCCAGCTTACGGAAGGAAATAAGGTAAAGGTGACTAACAGGAACTTCTTCGACAGCACTGCAAGATACTCATATTCGTGGGAACTCAAGGACGAGAACGGAACCCTTCAGAAGGGAACATTCGACGTTCCTGTCATTGCTCCAGGTCAGACCGCGGTTGCAGCTGTACCTGTAAAGGACTTCAAACGCAAGCCAGGCGCAGTATACATGCTTGAGGTACACGCTCACGAAAATGCAGCTCTTCCATATGCTGAAGCTGGCTTTATCTGTGCATCCGAGCAGTTCGTGACTGAAGTACCTGCAGCCGCTCCGGCATCAGCCAAGGGCAAGGCTCCGGTCGTGACAGAGTCAGAAGGTTGTTATGTGCTTGCTGCAGGCAAGAATGTGGCAAGGATAGACAAGAGCAGCGGAATGCTCTGTGGTTATGCTGTTTCAGGTTCAGAGGCCATAGCAGACTCATTCAAGCCTAACTTCTGGCGTGCAGGTACCGACAATGACCGCAGAGGCTGGAAGGCAGAGGAGCTTATGGGCCAGTGGATGAACGTCAATGCCGACAATGTTAAGGTCATGTCATCCGTGAATGGAACAGATGCTATGGTCGAGGCAGTAGTCACCTCCGAGGGAAAGGCCGTAATCAGCATGAAGTACACTATGCATCCTGACGGAACCCTTGATGTCGGCTATGATATCAGGATTGACGAGCAGATGCCTGAGCCTCTCAGGGTCGGTCTTCAGGGACAGGTCGATTCCCGTTACTCTGATGTGACATACTTCGGACTCGGCCCATGGGAGAACTACTGCGACAGACATGCAGGAGTATTCCTCGGAACCTATAAGACTGACGTGAATGGCTTGATGACCGATTACGTCTATCCGCAGGAGAACGGCAACAGGACTGGTGTACGCTGGTTCACCCTCACTGACAAGACAGGAAAGGGTATCCAGTTCATCGGAGATGCACCTCTGAGCATTTCTGCATGGAACACCACTCAGGAGTCACTTGAGGCGGCAAAGCATATCGGTGAGGAAGAGCTCCTTGATGGTTCATTCGTACTTAATGTCGATCATGCTCAGGCAGGAGTCGGAGGAACAGATACATGGAGCATCAAGGCAAGGCCTGAGGTTCACCACAGACTCCTTGACAAGGCTTACAGCTACTCCTTCACCATCCGTCCTGTCAAGGACTTCAAGGATGCCGTGAATGCAGCAAGAAACAGATAGTTCTGCTATCCATATATCAGATAATCCCACCATCTTGAGTAAGGTCTCAGATGGTGGGATTATAATGTACTTAGCCATAATCTGATATGTCTGTCTTTATCTGGCTGACACATTTCGTGCAATCAGTCTGAAAAGCCATGTGATATACCTGTAAAACGGTACCATTATGGTGTCGAATCCACCTATTACTTTTTCATGCTTGCCTCTTGCAATCGCTTTTATTGCAATCTTAGCACATTTGTTTACATCATACCCATTTGCCTGTCCTGGATCCATTATTCCTGTAGGTTTACCATTTCCGTCAAGTGCATTTTTCGATACGTCGGTATGTATTCGGCCCGGGATGAGTATTGTAGTCTTAATCTGAGGGTATTCAAGAGCGATAGTCTCATAGAATCCGTGTATTGCATGTTTCGAAGCGCAGTATGCAGATCTGACAGGAAATCCGAATACGCCTGATACCGATGAGACGACTGCAATGTGCACACCTCGTTTCAGGAACATATCTTTTAGTGACTTGACAAGGTATATTCCGCCAAAATAATTAACTTCCATTAGTCTTCTGTCAACACTCATGTCTGTTTCAAGTGTCAGTGACCTTTGAGAAATGCCTGCATTTAACAGAAGGAAATCAATCTCATGTCCCTCAGTATATATCCAGTTGACAAGTGCGTCTATCGTTTCCTGTTTTTCCATATCCACAGCATGGCAATATGCCTTTACGCCATACTTCATGCATTTATTTCTTACGGTTTCTAGAGAAGCTGTGTTTCGTCCGGTCAGAATCACATCTGCACCTTTCATTGCATACTGATATGCCATTGCTTCTCCGATACCTGAACCTCCGCCTGTTACGAGAACTTTTTTGCCTTTAAAATCTTTCATTTATCTGATTTATTAAATTATTTTTCCACAAAGTTACTCACTTTTCTAAAAATTACCTTACTTTTGCAACGAAAAAGTAAACGCATATACTATATATTGGTTTACTTTATTACTGGTTATTAAAACAAATTTATATGGAGTCATTTATGATTTCTGGAATCCAACAGATAGGTGTCGGTACAGTTGACTTCAGAAAGTCATGGAACTGGTACATCGATATGTTTGGAATCGATATTAGAATTCTTGAAGACGATACAGTAGCAGAAAGAATGCTGCCATATACTGGTGGAAAACCTCAGAAACGTCATGCCTGTATAGCTGTAAACCTTCAGGGTGGAGGTGGATTCGAGATATGGCAGTACTCGGATCGTGAACCTGAGCCATGTCCTTTTGAAATAGCTGTTGGAGATCTTGGCATATTCGCGGCCAAACTCAAATGCCGCGACGTCCTATCTTTCCATAAGCACATCTCAGCTAAGTGGAACAGTTGTACCGAACCTGAAATGCTTCCGGATGGAAGTCCATGTTTCTATATAAAAGATTTATACGGCAACACTTTTCAGATAATAGAAAACAAAGAGGTGTTTATCGAACAACATCGCCTGACTGGAGGAATGGCAGGAGCTGTTATCGGTGTCACAGACATGGAACGTTCGCTCCGTTTTTATAAAGAGGTGCTAGGTTATGATACTGTGAAATGTGATTTCACAGGACCTTATAGCAACCATGACATTATGCCGGAAGCTCAAAAGCGTTGCAGAAGAGTAATATTGACTGCACCTAAGCGAAAAGGTGCCTTTGCTGAGTTGTTCGGATATTCCGAAATAGAACTCGTGCAGGCCTTGGAACATACGCCACGAAAAATATATGGGGGCCGTTACTGGGGAGACCCTG
Source organism: Candidatus Cryptobacteroides sp. (assembly GCA_045126915.1). GTDB lineage: Bacteria > Bacteroidota > Bacteroidia > Bacteroidales > UBA932 > Cryptobacteroides. The sequence goes on along the minus strand of JBGVPH010000029.1, from coordinate 4,570 downwards.
GCTTCATACAGATATGCTTCGACGTAACAGGAATGGATGCCATGAAGAAGTTCTGTGCAGAAAAGGGACATCCTTTCACAGTCGACAGTTGTCCTGACGGAGAGACATTTGATATGGGTGATGCTTCAGGCAGATTCGCATATATTGAAGATCCTGACGGAACATTGGTGGAACTTGTTGAAACAGGGAAGGTCCCGATTGTAAAAAAGCTGGGATTCGGCATTGATATGACAAAAAGAAATCCATCTAAGCCTCTTCCTAAAATCCTATTCAGGCTTATGGGCCTTGTAATGAAAGAAAAGATGAAATAGAATCACATAAAACCAAACCATATGTTTACAGACATTTTTGAACGAATAAGAAAATCAACCGGTGGACCTATTGGTCAGTACCGTGAAAAAGCAGAAGGATATTTTGCATTTCCACGCCTCGAAGGGGAATTAGGTCCAAACATGAGGTTCAATGGTCAGGATGTCCTCTGCTGGAGCCTCAATAACTATCTTGGACTTGCAAATCATCCTGAAATCCGTAAGATAGATGCAGAAGCTGCCGCCAAATGGGGTCTTGCTTATCCTATGGGCAGCCGAATGATGACAGGCCAGACACACCTGCACGAAGAGCTTGAACGCCGTCTTGCTGCTTTCGAGAAGAAAGAGGCTGCTTTTGAGTTTAATTTCGGATATCAGGGCATCGTATCTACAATTGACGCGCTTGTAAACCGACATGACGTTATCGTTTATGACGCAGAAGATCACGCGTGCCTCCTTGACGGTATCCGTTTACATGTAGGAAGCAAATACAAGTTCCGTCATAATGATATTAAAGACTGCGAAAGAGTTGTTGCAAAGGCCTGCGAAGAGGCAGATAAGAACGGTGGAGGTGTACTCCTTATTACAGAGGGAGTCTTCGGTATGACAGGTGCCTTGGGAATACTTGATCAGATTGCCGCACTCAAGAAGAAATACAATTTCCGAATCATGATTGACGATGCTCACGGATTCGGTGTCATGGGTGAGCATGGACGAGGAACCTCCGAGCACTTCGGAGTGATGGACGAGATTGATATCTACATCGGAGCATATGCTAAGTCAATGGCAATCATCGGAGGCTTTGTTGCCGCTGACAAGGATATCATAGACTACCTGAAATATAACATGCGCTCACAGATATACGCAAAATCACTTCCTATGCCTATCGTGGAGGGATGCCTCAAAAGGCTGGATATCATAGATAGTCCGGAGGGTGATGCGCTCCGTGCTCAGCTATGGAAGGTTACTAGAAGTCTACAGAAAGGTTTCCGAGAGTTAGGTTTTGATATAGGGCCAGCAGAGGCATGCGTCACACCAGTCCATGTGAAAGCAGGTGTGAATTCTGCAGCAAATATCGCCGTTGCCCTACGCGAGGAGTATCACATCTTCTGTTCAGTTGTAATCTACCCGGTAATTCCTCCTGGAATGGTGATCTTCCGCATAATCCCTACTGCAGCCCACTCGATGGAAGATGTTGAAAGAACTCTTGCTGCCTTCAAGGATATGAAGGAAAGGCTTGAGAGGGGAGAGTTTGACAAGGAGATGCCAAATATGTCTATATTAAAAGCCGAGCGATGAAATTCAAGCAGACCAAATATCATCTTATTAATGTGGCTGACGGACGGGAATTTGAAGATTCTGGCTGGACTCTAGCCGATCCCGAGTCAGAATCTCCTTCTCTTGTCCGTGCAGTATATGAGAATAAACTTTTTACTCCGAGAGAAGATCTAGACGGAATTTATCGATACGCGGGGTGGATGCCAGTAAAGAGGATACTCAAGAACTCATCCGCACCTGTAACTTATAAGTCAAAAGGTCTTGCATCCTTCCTAGGCCTGGAAAACCTTTATATTACTTTTTCGGGTTGGAATCCTAAAATTGGTGCGAAGATGCGTACATGTTCGTTCAAGGAGACAGAGGCGTATAGTATCCTTGCGAGGATGGAAGCATATGAGAGACGCATTCTCGTTGTTCAGTCAGCAGGAAATACAGCTCGAGCGTTCGCTCAGATATGCTCGGATAATCGTATCCCGGTTGTTATATGTGTGCCTCAGGATAATCTGCATGACCTGTGGTTCCGTAAGCCTTTGCGTAAATGTGTGAAACTTGTCGCAGTACCACATGGATGCGACTATTACGATGCGATATCATTAGGCGAGAAGCTTTCTGCCGATCCGGGATTTCTGCTGGAAGGTGGAGCGAAGAATATAGCCAGACGAGATGGAATGGGAACTACCATACTGAGCTGTGTGGAACAGATGGGACGTATACCGGATGCTTATTTCCAGGCAGTTGGTTCAGGAACAGGCGCAATTGCGGCTTGGGAGAACGCGTGCCGACTCGCTGATGATGGACGCTTTGGTCCGAACAGGATGCGTGTGTATGTAGCTCAGAATGCACCATTTACACTTATGTATGATGCATGGAAGGCCGGTACGCGAGAATTGCCTCAAATGACCCCTGAGGAAGGCAGAGGAAAGTCAGAAAGGATTCTGGCAACAGTTCTATCAAATAGGAAACCTCCATACAGTATAGCAGGCGGACTCTATGATGTGCTGAAAGAAAGTAACGGAGACTTTTTCCTTGCGACTAACAACGATATATTCTACTGGCTTCTTCAATTCCGCAACAAGGAGGGATATGAACTTCTTCCAGCCGCATGTGTAGCTGTTGCAGCCCTTGCTCAGGCTGTCAGTGAAGGTAAAGTGAAAAAGGATGACTATATAATGCTGAACTGTACGGGAGGAGGAACCTTGGGAGCAATGTCGAAAGGATTTGTACACAAGGAACCGGATCTGATCCTCTCCCCAGACCTTCCGGAAGAGGAGGTGATCAAGGCGGTCAAGAATCTGTTTTAATCCTCTGAACCGGATATGTTCATGTTCAGGCTGAGTTTGCGCAAGGTGGTAAGAAATGTTCTGAGTTCATCTTCAGAAATCCCTTCAAGCATTTTGTCGAGAATGGATATGCCCTTCTGTTTTGCATCTGCCTTAAGCTTCTCAGCCTGTTCTGTCAGCACAAGAGTGTTCGATCTTCGGTCACTGGTGTTCTGACGACGAACAACGAATCCTTTACGCTCTATTGCGTCCACAAGTCTTGTTACTGAGTTCTTGTCCTTCTGCAATTGATCGGCAAGTTCCTGTTGCGACATCTCTCCATGATTCCAGAGAAGATCAATCAGCATGAACTGTTCCGGCGTTAGTGGCACGTCCTTCTGCCTAAGCATGGTGGCGATGTATTGCTTCAGTCTGCATCCAGTCAGATGAAGTTCTATTGTAACTTCTTTAGATAGTAACATAGTAAGATAGTATAAAAGTTTTACAAAATTATAAAAACAATGAAAAATTCCATATCAAATCTCTGGAAAAAAGAAGATTGGTTGACCGTCTGGATCGGCTTTCTCATAATTGCAGTAGCTGCAGTATCTGTTATTACAGGATCATTTGATTTCAGTGCAGCCAAATTTTCCACATGGCATCTTTGGGAAGAGGTAGCAGAGGAGAAATCTCTTTTCAGTCAGTTTACTTCAGTATTCTGGATCAGACTCCTGCGGACCTTTATAGTGCTTGGCGCTTTATTCACTGCTGGAGTCAAGCTTCAGGGAGTAAAGATTAAGGAATATCTTCCTGCTTTCGCCGCTCTTTTTGTTCTTGCCATAGTGGTACGCTTGATAAGTGCTGAGTTTACTTTAAATCGTTATCTGGAATGGGCGTTCTGGGCTCTTATCGTAGGTCTGTTGATCTCTAATACAGTAGGTGTGCCGACATGGCTCAGACCTGCTATCCGTACGGAATTCTATATAAAGACTGGACTTGTGGTAATGGGATTCAGCGTTCTTTTTAGCAATATTGCAAAGTTCGGCCTCTACGGACTTGGAATTGCGTGGGGAGTAACGCCTATAGTGATAATCTTCATGTGGTGGTTTGGAACAAAGGTTCTTAAGATCGATAACAAGCCTATGGTCATTACGATTGCATCAGCGACATCTGTATGCGGAACAAGTGCAGCAATTGCTACTGGAGCAGCTGCAGGGGCTAGAAAGAACGATCTTGGAATAGCGATTTCCATATCTATCATCTTCACTATACTCATGATGGTTTTCGAGCCTGTCATTATAAAGGCAGTAGGCATGAATGAGCTGATGGGCGGTGCGCTGATCGGAGGTACAGTTGATTCTACCGGTGCAGTAGTGCTGGCAGGAAATGCTCTGGGACCAGAAGGAGAGCAGGCTGCTGTATTGGTGAAGAGTATCCAGAACATTCTCATTGGATTCATTGCTTTCTTTGTGGCTCTTTTCTTTGCAACAAGAGTGGAGAAAAATTCAGATAAAAGGGTAGGTGCAGGAGAGATATGGACTAGATTCCCGAAATTCATCATAGGATTCTTTGTTGCATCAATAGTTGCATCGTTTATAATTCAGCCTGTTGCAGGCAGTGCTGACGTAAAGGCTATTAACGCAGTGCTTGACCAGTATAAGAACTGGGCATTTGTCCTGGCATTTACAAGTATTGGTCTGGATACAAATTTCCGTGAGATAGGAA
>JBGVPH010000028.1:0-23217 GCA_045126915.1 Candidatus Cryptobacteroides sp. | reverse complement strand
TCATTGTATAATTTCTTATAAATTTCCAGCTTGTCACTGACACTTATAATTCTTTCAAAAGAATTAACGCTTCTCGATAAATTGTTTTTCTCGGTACTTGCTTCTTGTACAATAGAACAGTCTTTTCAATGAACTTGTTAATCCTCTTTCGAGGACCCGTTTTTCGAACGGGGCTGCAAAGGTACGCATTATTTTTTAACTTCCAAATTTTTCTTCAAAATTTTTCAATTTTATTTTTCTGCGTCAGTCTTGATAAGAACTCTCAGCCTCGCTGGCTACCCGTTTTTCAAAGGGAGTGCAAAGGTACGACTTTTTTAATCACTTCCAAATTTTTCCTGCATTTTTTGTAGCATTTTTTTAAAGAAAAATCAGCCCGAAAATACAACGAGCTGATTTTCAAAATTATACAATACTTACAAATAAAAACTATTCTTCGTAAAGTTTTGTCGGATATTGCGCATTGAAGCAAGCAAGACAAAGATCGTCCCTACGTCCGGCTCTCAACATGCCCTCATGAGAGAGAAATGCGAGAGAATCTGCTCCGATAATCTTGCAGACCTCATCAACATCGTGACTAGAACTTATCAGTTCTTCTGGAGTATGGATGTCAACACCATAGAAGCAGGTGTATTTCAGAGGTGCACTAGCGATACGTACATGAACCTCTGTAGCGCCAGCCTCGCGAAGCATACTTACGATCTTAAGAGATGTGGTTCCTCGAACGATTGAATCATCTACGAGTACAACCCTCTTACCTTTTACTATAGACTTGACTGGAGAAAGTTTCATCTTTACACCCTTCTCACGCAGAGCCTGAGTCGGCTGAATAAAGGTCCTGCCTACATACTTATTCTTTATAAGTCCCATTTCATATGGAAGACCACTCGCTTCTGCATATCCCTGAGCCGCACTGAGGCTGGAATCAGGAACTCCAATCACTATGTCAGCATCTACCGGAGACTCCTGGAAAAGTATCTTACCAGATTCTTTTCTATAATTATGGACATTGCATCCTTCTATATCACTGTCAGGGCGTGCAAAGTACACATATTCCATAGCACACATAGCATGACGCACAGGCTCGGCATAGAACTGACTGCGAATTCCGTGGTGATCCAATGTAACGATTTCACCAGGTTCAACGTCACGGATATACTCAGCACCGAGAACATCAAATGCGCAAGTCTCACTAGCAACAACATATCCGTCACCGATCTTACCTATGGCAAGGGGATGAAAACCGTACTTATCACGACATGCATAAATACGGCGACCTGTCATGATGACAAAAGCAAATGCTCCGTCAACCATATTGAGAGCTGACTTGATTGAATATATTCTAGGAAGAGTCTTGTCTGTTCCCTGCTTTTTGATAAGATGAGCTATCACCTCTGCATCAGAAGACGACTGAAACAGACTACCCTTGTCCTCAAGTTCGTTGCGAAGCTGGATATAATTTGCAATCTGTCCATTGTTTGCCATTGCAAAATCACCGGAGTTGTGATGAAACAGGAAAGGCTGGATATTTTCTGTTCCCTTGCACTTAGCATTGCTATAGCGCACATGACCGATAGCCATTGATCCCTGTAGCTTTGAGATCTTGTCTTCATTGAAGACTTCTGTCACAAGGCCATCCCCTTTAACACGATGGAATTCACCTTGAGAATCCACGCTTACGATACCGCAACCCTGCTGGCCTCTGTGCTGAAGAGCATGAAGACCATAGTACGCAAGATTAGCCGCATCAGGAACTCCGTATATACCGAGAACACCGCACTCATGTTTGAGTCCGCTCTCGCTATACTTATATATATTATTACACTTACACATAGTTCGTTTATATTAGCTCCCCGGACAAGCCGGGGATATTTGCTACTCTGCTCTGAAATAAGCTACAGCATTGTCGAAGAGAGGCTGCTCGAGACCCTCGTCAATGATGTTCTTGAAGAGATTGCCCTCATAACGCTCTGTATGTCCCATCTTGCCAAGAATCTGACCATTCTTACTGATGATACCCTCAATTGCGTAATATGAGCCATTTGGATTATAAGGGGATTCCATTGTAGGCTCCTCTTCAAGAGGGTCGACATACTGAAAGGCAACCTGACCGTTAGCGAAAAGTTCGCGAGCGAACTCCTCATTAACAACAAACTTACCCTCACCGTGGCTGACAGCTATAGTGTGAAGATCGCCTATTGCAAATCCGGAAAGCCAAGGAGAATTTGTTGTACCTACACGTGTTGTTACAATCTGAGAGATGTGGCGATTGATGTCGTTGCGGAACAGTGTAGGGCTTTCCTTTGTAACCATGCCAAGACGGCCGTAAGGGAGGAGACCTGACTTGACAAGAGCCTGGAAACCGTTACAGATACCCAGAATGAGACCACCACGATCAAGAAGCGCGTGGATTGCATCAGCGATATCCTTGTTATTGAGAACATTCGCAATGAACTTACCGCTTCCGTCCGGTTCGTCACCAGCAGAGAAACCTCCGCTGATCATGAAAATATGACACTCGTCGATATTCTTCTTCATTTCCGCAATCGATCTGAAGATATCTTCTTCAGTAAGGTTGCAGAATACGCTCATTCTAACCTCTGCACCTGCATTACGCCATGCCTTAGCTGAATCATAGTCGCAGTTTGTACCTGGGAATACAGGAAGATATGCGATTGGAGTCTGCACCGGCTCACCCTTATATTTAAGATCAGCCTTCTTTGCCTTGAATGGTTTTACATTATTGAGACCTGCTGGAACAACATCCTTGCAATATGCTTCTGCTGTGTCAGGATATACCTGTGCAAACTTCGCAGAATTTGCTGCCATAAGGTCAAACAAGTCAAACTTAACGCCATTGATTGTAAGCTCACTATCTTCCCCATCAGTAACTTCTCCAAGAAGAACTGCTTCAGGATAATCAAGTTCGCCGTCAACCTCAACGAGAATTGAACCATAACCATAGTTAAAGAGTTCCTTCTCATCAACATTGATCTTTGCATCAAGACCGTTACCGAATGACATCTTGCAGATAGCCTCCGCAATACCACCAAAGCCAAGCGCATATCCTGAAACAATGTTTTCAGCCTCAATCTGCTCGTGAACATAAGCCCAGTTAGCCTTGAGCTGTTCAACATTAGGCATATAGTTAGCAAGTGGTGTGTGCTTTATCAGATAAAGTTTATTTCCCTCGAACTTAAGTTCAGGAGAAATTACCTTCTCAGCATCTACTGTAGTGATACCGAAAGCCATAAGCATAGGCGGTACGTTGATATTCTCGAATGTACCGCTCATAGAGTCCTTGCCACCGATTGAAGGAAGTCCGAACTCAACCTGCATCTTCAATGCACCAAGGAGAGCAGAAAGTGGCTTACCCCATGACTTGCGGTCAGTCATTCTTTCAAAGTACTCCTGATAAGAGAAACGCATCTTCTCATATGATGCACCAGCTGCTACAACCTTCGCACAAGCCTCAACTACAGAGTATGCTGCTCCATGGTATGGGCTCCAGCTAGCGATAAACGGATTGTAGCCGAACGCCATGATTGAAGCTGTATCTGTATAGCCATCAGTCGGGAGCTTCTGGACAGACACCTGAGTTTCTGTTGTCTGAAGCATACCACCAAATGGCATAAGTACAGTAGAACGTCCGATTGTAGAGTCAAACATCTCTATGAGACCCTTCTGTGAAGTTACGTTAGGATCCTGAAGATTGTTATATACTTTCTCCTTAAGGTCTGCGCCTTCTACATTTCTCTCGAATGGATTCTTCTCTTCTACGGCACCTATAGTTGCCTTCGCATAATGCTTGGCACCTGCACTATCGATGAATTCGCGTGAAAGGTCTACAACAAGTCTGTCGCCGTTGAACATACGCATACGACCTCTGTCTGTAACATCAGCCACATGAGTAACCTCAACATTCTCACTTGCGCAGTAAGCCATCATCTGCTCCTTATCCTTCGCTTCGATTACGATGGACATACGCTCCTGTGACTCGCTGATCGCAAGTTCTGTAGAGTTGAGTCCGCTATACTTGGTCGGAACTCTGTCAAGATATATATCAAGTCCGTCAGTAAGCTCACCGATTGCCACGCTGACACCGCCGGCACCAAAGTCATTTGATTTCTTGATAAGTTTAGTCACCTCAGGACGGCGGAAAAGTCTCTGAAGCTTTCTCTCCTCAGGAGCATTTCCCTTCTGAACCTCACTTCCACAAGTCTCGAGAGACTCCTCTGTGTGCTCCTTTGATGAACCTGTAGCGCCACCGACACCGTCACGACCTGTACGTCCGCCAAGGAGAAGAACAATATCTCCAGGTGCTGGACTTTCACGACGTACACTGTCAGCCTTTACAGCTCCTACTACCGCACCTACCTCAAGACGCTTGGCAACATAACCCTCATGATAGATCTCGCGAACGTGTGTAGTAGCGAGACCAATCTGGTTACCATAGCTTGAATATCCGTGAGCAGCCTTACGCGAGATAATGCTCTGAGGAAGCTTGCCAGGAATTGTGTCTGAAACAGGAAGATAGATATCACCAGCACCTGTTACACGCATCGCCTGGTAAACATATGCACGGCCTGAGAGCGGGTCACGGATTGCTCCTCCAAGACATGTTGCCGCACCACCGAAAGGCTCGATTTCTGTCGGATGGTTATGAGTCTCGTTCTTGAACTGAAGGAGCCACTTCTCAGTGGTCATCTCCCCATCATCGTCTACAATATCAACATCCACATAAATGCTGCATGCGTTGTTTTCCTCACTCACCTCCATATCGTCAAGAAGACCCTTTGCCTTGAGGTAACGGGCACCGACAGTCGCCATATCCATAAGGTTCAGTCCCTTATGCTCACGACCCAGTTCCTTGCGGATCTTCATATAAAGGTTGAGAGTTCCATCAAGTTCTTCCTTAAGGAAAGACTCCTCGACATTGATATCCTCAAGTTCTGTTGTAAAGGTAGTATGACGACAATGGTCACTCCAATATGTATCAAGAATACGAAGCTCTGTCTCGAATGGATCACGTCCCTCAGCCTTGAAGTAATTCACGACTTCACGAAGGTCATCTGCATTCATAGCAAGTCCCATCTTCTTGCAATATGGTGCAAGTTCATCCTCAGCAAGAGCTGTCAGTCCCTCAAGTACAGGAACCGGGGCAACTTCCGGCTGCTCCATTGCAACAAGTCTTGCAAGATCCTTCTCACGAGACTCCACTGCATTGATGTAATATTTCTTGATCATCGCAACAACCTCATCTGATGTCTCGCCAGGCAGGATGATGAGCTTCGAGCTCTTGATGCTCACCTGAGCTGACGGATCGATAAGGCGGACGCAGTCAACCGCAGAAGCGGCACGCTGGTCAAACTGTCCCGGAAGATACTCCACGGCAATGAATTTAACTCCAGACAGGTCACACTCATTTGTAACGCTATCGGTTACGATCTCTCCGAAGACACTGTAGCGGCTCTTCTCAAGAAGTTCCTCTGAGAAGCCGAAGAGGTCATAAACATTAAGGTAGCGCAGCGAAGGAAGCTCGAGCTGAAGATTCTCGTTCAGCTCATGCAAAAGGCTGCGCGCCTCCACCTGAAATTCAGGATACTTTTCAACGTAAATACGGTAATTGCTCATATTCTGTTTATGATTGAATCAGATTAGATTGTTGCATCAAGAACCTTCTGTGTCTGTTCTTTTCTGAACTGATCGAGTTTTGCAGAAAGCTCAGCGTCGGTGAGAGCAAGAATCTGGGCTGCAAAAAGTCCTGCATTCTTTGCTCCATTGATAGCCATTGTCGCCACAGGGATGCCTGCCGGCATCTGAACGATCGAAAGAAGCGAATCCATTCCTCCGAGAGCCTTAGTCTGGATAGGAACTCCGATAACAGGAACTGTTGTCATACCTGCAACTACTCCGGCAACGTGAGCTGCTCCACCTGCACCAGCGATGATCACACCTATCCCATTCTCCTTTGCAGTCTTTGCAAATTCGCACATAAGGTCCGGTGTACGATGTGCGCTGATTACTCTTTTTACAACTTCCACCCCGAAACCTTCGAGAACATTGATTGCCTGCGACATGATGTCAAGGTCGCTGGTCGAGCCCATGATGATTGCTACTTTCATATTTCCTAACGTTGTTTGATTTTTCAAATGACCTGCAAATATAGTCAAAAAACACACACGCGCAACGCGTACGCGAGGCGGGATGCGAAAATTTTACGAGCATCACTTACCGAAGGTACGGGTAACAAACGGCAGGCAGATATAAAGAGCTGAATGCCAATACTCCCAAACATGAGCACCTTCTCGGACACGGAATTCAAACGGTATCTCAGCAATGCGCATCTCCTGAACAAAATCCAGATTCACCCCTAGAAGATGGTCGTCATCGCCACAATCAATAAACCACCTAACAGTACGGAGTTGATTTCTAACATCTTCCGAGGCATTTCTGACAAAAGCGACACAACTGTTATCCCTTGCTGACTGGCGCATGATATTGACCTTCGGATCCTTATGCGGTTCCCTTCCCTCGATGCTATCCATCAGGGCACTCATTGCATATGCTGCACAGAAAAGTTCAGGATGCTTCTGAGCATAGGAAACTGTTCCACCACCTCCCATTGAAAGGCCCGCAACAGCACGGTGCATCTTGTCCGCAACAATACGGTAACGACCTTCTACACAAGGTATTAACTCCGTAAAGAAATAATCCTCATAGGCCCAGTTAGGATGATTGAAATAGCCATGCTCAGCACGAGGAATATCAGCATCTGCATCAGGCATGATCACTATCATCTCGCATATCTCACCGGCAGCCTGCAGATGATCGAGGACCTCTTTGACACGTCCCCTCTTGTTCCAGTTGTGATTATCACCATTATAGCCGTGAAGCAGATAAAGAATCGGATAGGATTTATCCTTATTTTCATCATAATGCTTGGGAAGATATATGTCATATTCTTTCATGCATTGAAGGACATTGCTGTAAAGGCTGTCTGTAACGATATGGCTTTTAGGCTGTGCGAATGCAGATGTCGCGGTCAGAACCAGGACCAGAAAAGGGAGAATTCTCTTCATAAAGCAAAAGATTTTGTTAATGAGACAAAGATAAAATTAATATTCGTATATTTGCAAGTTAGTATGAAATGTTTTTAAAATGAGAGATTTATATATAACCAACTCCCTTTCGAGAAAGAAAGAGATATTCAAGCCGATCAACGAAGGACACGTAGGACTTTATGTCTGCGGACCTACAGTTTACGGCGATGCACATCTTGGTCATGCCAGACCAGGTGTCACTTATGACGTATTCGTAAAGCTTCTTAAGCACCTCGGTTACAAGGTTCGTTATGTCCGCAACATCACTGACGTTGGACATCTCGAGCACGATGCAGACGAGGGCGAGGACAAAATCGCAAAGAAGGCTCGTCTCGAGCAGCTTGAACCCATGGAAGTAGTGCAGAAATGCACCCTTGCATACCATGAAGCAATGCGTATGCTTAATGTTGCTCCACCATCAATCGAGCCACGAGCATCAGGCCACATCATAGAGCAGATTGACCTTGTGAAGAAGATTCTCGATGCCGGTTATGCATATGAGAGCAATGGCTCCATCTACTTTGATGTCCTGAAGTACGACAAGGACCACAAGTATGGCATCCTCTCTGGCAGAACGCTGGATGAAGTGAAGGAAGGCACCCGCGATCTTGATGGTCAGCAGGACAAACGTGCATCATATGACTTCGCACTTTGGAAAAAGGCTTCACCAGAGCACATCATGCGCTGGCCTTCACCTTGGAGCGACGGTTTCCCTGGATGGCACCTCGAGTGCTCGGCAATGAGTGAGAAATATCTTGGCAAGGAGTTCGATATCCATGGAGGTGGAATGGACCTCCTCTTCCCTCATCATGAATGCGAAATTGCACAGAACAAAGCATCAAGAGGTTGTGGAGGAGTGAAGTATTGGATGCACAACAATATGATCACCATTGAGGGAAAAAAGATGGGCAAGTCACTCGGCAACTTCATCACCCTTCCGGAGCTTTTTGCAGGAAAACACGAGAAACTGGCTCAGGCATATACTCCAATGACAGTCCGCTTCTTCATTCTTCAGGCACATTACCGCGGCACTCTTGACTTCAGCAATGAAGCACTCCAGGCAGCAGAGAAGGGACTCAAGAGAATCATGCAGGCAGCAAAGGATCTCCGCGCTCTTGCATCTGTAGCTGGCGTGACAGCAGCACCTGCATTAGCATACGGCGAGTTCGTTACAGCACTTGCACCTGCTGAAGTAACTGCTTCAAACGCAGAAGTCCGCGCTCTTATCGAAGGAGTTTACGAGTCTCTCTGCGACGATCTCAACACGCCTATCGCACTCTCTCACGTTTTTGATGCAGTACGTATCATCAACACCGCAAAGGACAAGAAGATCACTCTTGACAAGACTGATTACCAGGCACTTGTCGATCTCTTTGACAATATCGTAGCAGGAGTTCTCGGACTCCGCGACGAGGAAAGCGAAGGAGGAAAGGCAGTGCAGACCATCGATGGTCTCGTGAACATGGTACTCGAGCAGCGTAAGGCAGCCAAGGCAGCCAAGGATTGGGCTACCAGCGACAAGATTCGTGACGACCTCAAAGCCCTCGGCATTATGATCAAGGACGGCAAGGACGGCACTGAATGGACTTTGGAGTAGAGCTGTAATTTTCGCAGACAAGAAAACAGAACACCATGTATAAATTCATTTCATGGAATGTGAACGGCCTCAGGGCTGTAGCAGGAAAGGGATTTGCAGACATCTTCGAAGATCTTGATGCAGATTTCTTCTGCCTGCAGGAGACAAAGCTTCAGGCTGGGCAGATAGACCTGGAGTTCCTTGGCTACACCTCATACTGGAACTACGCAGACAAAAAAGGTTACTCAGGAACAGCTATATATACTAGACACGAGCCAATTTCCGTGACCTACGGCATCGGCATCGATGAGCACGACCACGAAGGTAGGGTCATCACTCTTGAAATGGAGGATTTCTATCTTGTGAACGTGTATGTTCCGAATGCTCAGGATGGTCTCAAGAGACTGGATTACAGGATGAAATGGGAGGACGACTTCCGTGCATATCTCTCCGGACTTGCAAACAAGACAGACGCAAAAGGCAAGACCAAAGGCGTCATCGTGTGTGGAGACCTGAACGTAGCTCACAAGGAAATTGACCTGAAGAATCCTAAGTCCAACAAGATGAATCCGGGATTTACCGACCAGGAACGTGGACAGTTCACCAATCTGCTTGATGCGGGATTCACTGACACATTCAGATATTTCTATCCGGATATGGCTGATATCTATTCTTGGTGGTCATACAGATTCCAGGCGCGCCAGAAGAACATCGGCTGGCGTATTGACTATTTTGTGGTAAGCAACAATCTCCGCGACAGACTGGCAGATGCCAAGATACACACTGAAATCTTCGGATCTGACCACTGTCCTGTGGAACTGACTATCCGATAAGAAGATTCAACAGAGGGATGATCAAAGCAGTGGCAACGCCCATCAAAGCTATAGACAGTCCGCTTACAGCACCCTCTACTGCACCCATTTCTATGGCACGGGCAGTACCTAAACCATGAGAAGCACAACCCATACCAAGTCCTCTGGCAACAGGGGACTTGATTTTTATCAGGCGTATGACCATAGGTCCTAAAACTGCGCCAACAAACCCACAAAGCACCACTGAAACCGCTGTCAATGAAGGATTTCCGCCAAGCGACTCGGATATATCCATAGCTATAGGAGTAGTGACTGACTTTGGCTCAAGCGAAAGAAGGAATATCTCATCAAGGCCAAAAACACGACACATTATCCACACACTCAGCACACCCACCACACTGCCTGTCAGAACTGACGTCATTATACCAACAAAGTTCTTCCAGACGATATGTCTGTTGTCATAAAGAAGCAATCCTAGGGAAACCACACTCGGTCCGAGGAGAAAATCTATGATGGCATTGGACTCAATATAGAAACTGCACGGAATATCCGTGAGTTTAAGTACTGCTATTATTACAGGTATGCTGATCAGAAACGGATGCAGAAGCGCAATTCCGGATTTCTTCTTAGCCCACACACCGAGCATATATGCACCGATGGTAAGAAGCATCATCACAGGCATATTCATCAGTACATCCATCTTTATTTCCTCCTGTTAAATTTTGACGCCAAAGCCTCAACACCTTCCTGAGTATAGGCAGAAGCCATAAGGACCAGGACAGTAGAGAGAACCACCACCGCAAGCCATGCGAAAAGATTCATACTGATGAGTCCCCAGAGCTCCATGATGCCCATGAACGCCGGAAGAAAGAAGACAGTCATATTGTCTGTAAGAAAAGTCGCAACCTTCCTTATCTGATAATCCTTTACGAAACCTGTCATAAGGGATATGAACATCAAAACCATTCCGACCACACTACCGGGAACAAAGCCACCCATCAGCTCTGACAGCAGATTGCCGGCAACCAGATGGGCTAGAATTATGAAGAAACCGTTAATTATCTGCATAGACTACTTCCTTATGGCCTCATAGGTATACGAAATGAGGCCGAAGATTATCTGAGTGACCGCCTGAGAAGTGTGTGAAAGAGTCGCATACACAATACCTGTTTCCATCGGCACATCATATACTCCCATCAATGCCAGAGAAATTATGAAATGAAAGGCACCGATACCACCGGGAACAGGAACTGCGAATCCAAGTCCTCCCACTAATGAAAGGAAAAGAGCATCAACCATGGTAAGATGATCAAGGAACGGAGCTGCCCACACAGTAGTCGCAGCCATCAGCCAATAAATCACCCATATGAAAAGAGTATAAGCAAAGAACATCCATTTGCGCTCCATTCTCAGACAGCTCGAAAAACCCTGAATGAGTCCAGAGAAGATGTTCCATATCTTACTACATAAACTATTTGACTTTCTAAGGCGCCAAATGCCCCACACTCCGGCCAGTCCCATCACCATTAGCACAGCGATCACCCACCATAGACTGACATCCAAACGCTGAGAGATCGGAGTCCATATCTGCTCGACAAAAAAACCACCAAACCGCTCAAATCCAGCTGCGACAACAAGAGCAAGCATAAGAAGCATCACCAGAAGTTCCCAACTTCGCTCCAGCACAACGGTTCCAAGCACCTTTTCATAAGTCACTGATGAGCTGCGTGTTATGACACCACAACGAACAAACTCGCCTATACGAGGGAATACGAAATTGGAAATATTACCCACATTTATACCGTTGAATGTAGTCATGCGGGAAATTGATGGATCTATTGGCATCAAGAGCTGACGCCAGCGTAATCCTCTGACCCAGAATGCAAAAGCCCCTAAGAGCATCGATATGATTATGAATCCCCATCTGCAGTTGCTCAGCTCTCTGGCAAAAGCAGCCCACTCGACCTCTCGAAATGAAAACCACATCAGAACAATGGCAAGAGAGAGCGAGATGATATATTTAAGTGCTTTCTTTATATTATCTTTCATAATAACGAATGCAAAGTTAGGCAAAAGTTATTAACTTTGTAAGTTGTCTTATAAAAGAATATTTATGGCATCTATTTTAGGCATCGGAAATGCCCTCACAGACATACTTGCTGTCCTTCCAGACGATAGTTTCCTCAAGGAGTTTCATCTTCCTAAGGGAAGCATGCAGCATGTTGACATGGAGACAGGAGACAAGATATGGAAGACTCTCAAACCTATGGGTGTCCAGCTTGTAGCTGGTGGATCAGCAGCAAACACCATTACAGGCACTGCAATTTTCGGAATGGAGTCGGCTTTCATCGGAAAGGTCGGCGATGATGACCTGGGACACCTTTTCAAGAGCGACCAGAATCAATACGGAATACGTTCCATCCTTCTTAAAGGTGTAAACTCTTCAGGTAGAGCAATGGTATTCATTACAGCGCCAAACGCAGAAAGGACATTCGCCGTCTATCTCGGAGCTGCATTGGAACTTGTTCCTGAAGACCTTGACCCGGAATGGTTCAAAGGCTATGACTATTTCCACATAGAGGGCTATCTTGTTCAGAACCAAGCTACTATCAGAAGAGCAGTAGAACTTGCCAAGGCAGCAGGATGTATCATTTCGATTGATATGGCATCCTACAATGTAGTGGAGTCTAACGATGCATTCCTTCACGATATTGTTGAGAATTACGTAGATATCGTCTTTGCGAATGAAACAGAAGCGAAGGCATTCACTAAGCTGGAGCCACGTGAAGCACTTGACGAAATCGCACGCCACTGCTCGATTGCAGTTGTCAAGGTAGGAAAGGAGGGATCAATGGTAAAAAGCGGAGAGGAGAGCCACTTCATCAAGGCATGGCCAGCCAATCCTATCGACGCAACAGGAGCAGGAGACACTTACGCAGCAGGTTTCCTTTATGCGCACTCACTTGGAATGCCGTTGAAAGTTTGTGGAGAAGTGGGTTCGATCATTGCAGCCAAAGTCGTAGAGGTAGTCGGCACAAAGATTGACATCCCGCGTTGGAAAGCAGCTAAAAAGGAAATCAAGGAACTAATCAGAGAGAACCTGCCAAATGTTTGATCAGATACTTAACATATTCCGCAAAGGCAAGTTAAAGAAATTTGCCAGCGATGTTCCCACTTCACTGCTTAAACTGTCTGAGATCAAGACAGCCAATGTAGTGATAGATGTAGAGGAAGCCGGATTTGACCAGCTCAAGGAAGACATCCTCTCATGGGGTAGAAACAATGGTATCAAGGTAAACATATATTTCTTCGACTTTCGAAAGCTCGGAGCCAACGAACTGTTGCTCACCAGCATACAGACCACAGTAATCAAAAAGGAACTGAACTGGTTCGGGATGCCACCTATCGAAAAGGTAGCACCGCTCCTGTACGAAAAGAGCGACCTTCTCATCTCCCTCATCTGTAATGACAGATTCCCTATTGAATTCGTCAGCAAATGCAGCAGAGCCCGATTCAAGATCGGACGTTATGAGTATGAGGGACACCCTTACAACCTTGTGATGTCAGGCAGTACCGGCACAGACCTCAGATCGGACGCAAGGCAGATTTTTGCCTCAGCGACGGATTTCCTTAAAAAGATTCAGTAACACGATGAAAGGATTGATAAAATACCTGGGAGTTGCTGTCAAAGGAGCCTGCATGGGTGCAGCTGACGTAATACCGGGAGTATCAGGAGGCACAATAGCCTTCATTATGGGAATATACGACGAATTCGTCGGCTCCATAGCATCTATCAATGCAGAAGCAGTCAAGCTACTTTTCAAGGGCAGGATACGCGAGTTCTGGAAACACATCAACGGAAACTTCCTCATCTCACTGATAGCTGGTATCGGCGTAAGCGTAGTCGCACTTGCGGGACTTATGCAGATGCTTTTGAGGGATCATCCTATCCAGACATGGGCATTCTTCTTCGGACTCATCGTAGCATCATCAATCTTCATACTACGCGGCATATCAGGCTGGAAAATGCGCGAAGGAGCATTCCTCGTTCTGGGAGTCATTTTAGGTGTTGTAATCTGCACACTATCCCCTACCAAGACGCCAGACGCATTATGGTTTGTCTTCCTTAGTGGCGCCATTGCTATATGTGCGATGATTCTACCTGGAATCTCCGGCAGCTTCATATTGCTGATACTTGGCAAGTACCAGTTTATAATGGAAAACATAACTGGTGTAGTAAGCAATATAGGTGCACTCTGGGGCTCTGCAGGAGCAGATTCTGCTACATTCCGGAGTTCTGCAGTCGTTATGGCGATTTTCCTTGTTGGCGCAGTTGTAGGAATCCTGGGATTTTCAAAGTTCCTTCACTGGCTTCTGGCAAGATGGAATAAAGAGACACTGATCGTGCTTGCCGGATTCATCATAGGATCTCTTGTGAAAGTATGGCCTTGGAACAACACGGAAGCTATCGTATGCTCACAGTTCCCATCAGTTGCAAAACTGGGAGCCGCGTCTGAAGCTCTGGCAGAAAAAGCCTCATTCCTGACACCTGAAGAAATACTTGGCACACAGAGAATCTTCGAGGATGCGGTTGCAAGACATGCCTCAATGATCGACCTTCAGATAGGTTCGGCAGTTGTATTTGCGCTGATAGGATTTTCACTGGTAATCGGTATCGAACTCGCAGGGAAACGTATCGCAGGCAAGAAATAATATGGCATAATGATTGATTCGGCGACTGGCGTAGTAGTCAGTAGTATTAGTGTTTAGAATCAATCCATTATGAAAAGTCTGTTTATCTGCAGTGCAGTGATTGTGTCTACCATTGCCACATCATGCATCTACGACGCTCCCGGGGACAAATTCTTTAGAACTCTTTGGACTTCGGAAGGAGCACCACTCGAAAATTTAGACGCATCATCCCTCACATTGGAATTCCTGTGTGACGAAGAAGTGTCTATAACGATTACAGACAGATCAAGACAGATTACCGGATACACTTACGGGAGATACTCACCAGAGAACATGACAGCAGTATTTGAAAACCTGAGTGTATGTATTCAGAATCTTGAAGTTACCTTTATTGAAGCACACCGCGACGGAGACACCCTCTACCTGATTTGGCAAACTGTGAACTCAGCACTCCCCTTCACCACTATCCTTCACCGCAAGAGCAGTTATAATTAGCAGCGCATCCAATTAAAGAAAATAAATATTGCAGAATAAGAAAAATTCATTATCTTTGCACCCACTTTCGACGTCAGCCTAGCTGACACCCGAAAGAAATACGGATCGGTTCGGTAGCTCAGCTGGATAGAGCAACAGCCTTCTAAGCTGTGGGTCTTGGGTTCGAATCCCAACCGAATCACTTTAATCGCCCTCTCAGGTATCTGAGAGGGCGATTTTGTTAAGCCTTTCCCCACATTTTCCCCACAAGATAAAATTTATGATCAAAAAGAAAGATAAAGGATAAAACGAGTCGAAATAATTGCACTATATTTGTCAAGATAGAATATATTAACTACACAAAGTTATGAGTAAGGTTTTCAATCTTAATTTCAAGGGATACTGGAGAGACTGTAATAAAAAAGGAATTCCTAACATTTCAGGTATATATATTGTCTATAATTGCACATACAATTCAGAGAAAGACACAGTTACTTTAAATGAAATAGTTTATATTGGTCAAGCGGAAAATGTCAATGAGCGAATCTCGTTTCACGACAAGAGAGGACTATTCATAAAAACTTGTAGTGGAGAAGGTAACCTTTGTTATGCAATCGCAGAAGTAGATAAGGATGATTTAGATTTGGTTGAGAATGCACTTGTCTATGCACAACAACCGCCTCTAAACGATAGGTTAAAAGATAAGTTCAATTATCCTATGGCAGAATTCCATATTGAAGGGAGATGCGCGCTGATGAAACACAAAGATTTCACTATAAGATAACATGGCTAAGACAAAACAACATAAAAGTAGAATCGTTGACACGCCATTCCAACAACACACTTGGGAGGATGATAACGACAGGCTGATTCTCTACGCTGATATCATGGGATTCTCCCATCGAGTTAATAGTAGTAATCATAGTGATTTAAAGAATGATCTGATTACATTTAAACAAACGTGGGAATCTAGAATTAAACCTCTTCAAGCTGGTGATCATTTGAGAAGCGTGCAATTTTCTGACTCTATATTAATTGTCGTGAATGGCACAAATGAAAAAATGTTCAATCTTATCAGTAAGGCTGCTACTTGCCTTATGCAATCTGCAATTAAGTTAGGATTCCCAATAAAAGGAGTTATAGCACAAGGAAAGTTCACATATGATAGAAATAAAGAACTCTATTTTGGAACTCCACTTGTAAACGCATATTTATTACACGAGGAAATACATTATTATGGTATTGTCGTCCACCACTCAGCGGAGCAAACAATAAAAAGATATGCAGACTCAACGAATCCATACACAAAAACAGAAATCCCTCTAAAAAGGGGGAAAGTATCTCATTACCATTTGTCATGGCATTTGCTCAATAAAAGTCTAAGTAAAGGCAATATCGGAAAAGATGTAAACGGCTGGTTGGATAACATTGAAGAGCAAGTATCCGGAACTCCACGTATATATGTTGATCACACACGACACGTCATAAAAAATGATAACGCAGAATGGGCAACCACTTCTGAATCTGAAGCAGAATGATAATTAAAACTAGAAAGATTAGTTTATGAAAATATCACCAGAAAAAACACAAGAAGTACTTAACCAAATTACATCCAAATGCACTATCAGGAAGTGCCCTATGTGTGGAGGAAACGAATGGAATATTGAAGATAAAATATTTGAGTTAAGGGAATTTAATAATGGGAATTTAGTTATTGGCGGAGGCAGTTCATCAATAATTCCTTTATTAGCCATAACATGCACCAACTGCGGAAACACTCAATTCATAAATGCGCTTATGTGTGGAGCTATTGACAGAACCCCTAAAGTAGAAACGACTAATCCTAGTAATAATGGCAAATAGTAGCGTTGAACCACATGGCTTAACATTTTCTCAAAAGCCCAATGTCATTGTTGACAATAAACCCACATACTATGCCATTCAAAAAAACGAGTGGGATTACTTAAAATCATTGATAACCAATTGTAGTGAGACTCTTAATTGGATAGAAATAATAACTTCTGCAATCTTGAGTATCGGCATATCATTCATAATATCATTATATACTGTTGAGACAGCTCCAACATGGTTTGGATATCTCGGATACTCTTGTTGTATATGTGGCATATTGGGAATTATAGGCTGTATAGCTTTACGCAAAATGAGCAAAAGTCATATTTCTCAAGTAAAGGGATATTTTAAGCACATTGAAGATCACCTCCCACACTAAGTTAGTTAAAGAAAATCCAGGATACATAAAAATAATATTTTCATTAAACAAGTTGAGACCGACAGGCTTGTCGATCTCAACTTGTTTAATACTCTATACTTAAACTATTATTCCATTCCATTTTTCACACCTCTCCCCATAGAAGGTTACACATATAGCCAAGCCTTTTGTGAATGAGAAGTCAATAAAGTGCATAATATGTAATGAAATCATCCGTAGCATAACGGAGAAATCGGTTTCCATAATTCAGATAGTTTTTGAAAACCGATTTCACTATCATTGATTACTTTACCACCAGCAATCTTGGGCGTCTTGCTCCGATTGTTCCCATCAATTGTCTTTTTGATAAGTCGTGTAGTTCAAGTTTATCATAGACAGGTTGTTTTAATATTTCAACAGAGCCGTTCTTATTTATTTTAAATAAGCCCCAAAGATTCGTTGTATCCTGATACTTGAAGACTCCATCATACAAGAATTCTATTCTGGTAAACTTTAAAGCTTCATATTCAATAAAGTTAATATATAGCTTTATCCCATCAGCACATTCTGTAACAATAATCTTATTCCCTTTACAAGTGATGCTCAAAACTTCAGTTTCGACTTTTGGATTCTCTGTATCAAGTTTAATATAATCCCTTCTTTTCGTGCTTATTGTAAGAATGCATAAATGGTTATTGGGGCTCAGTTTAATTTTTGAGCATACTGGCGAGGCTAAGAAAGTAACCTCTTTATTATCCTTGACATAAAACACGCCCCACAAGTCATTACATTTATACTTATAGTAAGATTGAGCAAGATTTACTATAGATTCAAATTCCTCTTTCTCTACTATTTGTTGATCCACAACGACCTGATATGAGGTTCCAGACAAAGAAAATCCCTCCTTCAATGCCTTAGTTGCCGAGGCTGCTTTTGCATCATTGACAATATTACCGCCATCCTGTTTTTTATCCTCTGACATCTTATCTGGAGCAGCGGCTATCAGTGTCTTATACGCCTCCATGACAATTTTATAATTGTCTTTGCCATGCTCCTTGATAAGCTCCGCGCCGTGCTGCTTGATTTTTCCGACTGACCCGTAAGTGTTTGACCACAGTAATGCAAGTGTTCTAATTTTGTCGTCGTCATATGTCGGCACAACTGGCGCGACTGTCTGTATCTGCGGTGCTGTCGCTGCGTTAGTAGGCTCAGGTTTTTTCTGTTTCTGCTTTACTTTAATTTTCTTACCATTAAGGTATTTTGCAACAATAGTCAAGGAGTTAAAAGCGATCTTATCTTCCTCTGTTTCAGAGGTCAATATTTCCAACTTTTGCGAAAGATAGATTTTATCTTGAAGATTCCACGACAATATGAATGGTATATCAGGATTGTCTGTGACAGCAAGACTGGAAATTAGCCACGGAAATACTATCTGACCATTTGAATTAACAATGAACCAGTATTTATTATTACGAGAAAGAGCTAACGAGTAATCGTCATTAAGTTTCTCTGTTGGTGTCACTTTCCATATCACATCGCCGGATTTACTTTGTATATCATAAAATCCGTAACAGTTATCTTTTAATACTATAAATGATGCGGGAGACAGAAAGCCATCTATCTTTTGGCTAATTATTAAATCATATTCTGGCTTAAGAAACACCTTACCATCAGTAATAACTCCGTACTTGTCACCCTTCCTAACAATGAACGTGTATTTACTTACTACTTCATCAATCTCATCATATTTAAATGGAACAATCTCTGTTTTGAAATACTCATCGAGTACACCTTCCTTACCATCTTTTGAACAAATCAATACACCTACAGAATATGGAATCTTTATATAATCAAAAACGGGTTCAAGATGTATATCAAATACATCTTCCAATGCGTAGTCTTTAACTATTTCAGATTCTAAATCTTTCAAAAATTTAGTGTTAACCCTGCCAACGCCATACTTTCCTTTATATTTAAAGCGAAGAACATACGATATATAGTCAGTCATTTGATCATAATAACTATCATAATCATCATCAATATCAAACATCTGCTCAGCTTGATCTATCCAATCATCAACATTATCGTAAGATAATACCTCATAATCAGTTATACGTCTTGCCCCACTGTAGATAGACATAATTTGTTGTATCTTCTCTTTCTTTTCTTCCGAAGACAACGCACCGTTCCTATTTATGTAATTAATTGTTGACTTCTGATTAAGATCTTCAATAAACATATTTAGACCCAACGGGAATCGTTCAGCATTTTTCAGGGCATCTAAAACCTCCAAGGTCTCATCAGCTGCCACGGATTCTGGAGTTCCAGATGCACAAGTATAGATCAATTCCAAATTTTCATCTCCCTCCTCAAAATTCTGATCTCGTCCCAACAATCTCCCTTGAAGTATATTGTGTTTCACCTCACTTTTTGCAGAAGCTTTACCTTCAAAATGGCGTTTCCATTGACGATTGGCAGAAGGTAAACCAAATCTGTTATAGAGTCCTACATTATCAATAATTACAGCACTACTTTTCTTAGAGTGTAATCTTAAAGCTCTACCAACCTGTTGGAGATACAAAGCTAATGAGAGCGTCGGCCTTGCCAACTGAATGAATTCTATATCAGGACAATCAAAACCTTCGCTGAATATATTGACATTGCAAATAATATCAATTATACCAGCACGGAACTCTGACACATACCTCTTTCGTTTTTCCGCTGGAGTTTTACCATCAATAGCAACAGCATGAAGTCCAATCTTCTTAAACTCATTACACACATGCTCATTATGAGCACGGTTGATAGTATAGATTATACCCTTTTTGCCATTAGCATATTCTTTATAAGCTTTTACAAGTTCAGCTCGAATATAGTCTTTGTCACAGGCATCCATCAATGCAGCTTCAGAATAATCTCCATCTGCCCCAAACTCTGCAATATTGTCTATAACTTGTTGCATCGATGAGTTTGGTTTAATTGAATAATAATCGTAGGGACTTAAATACCCCTGCTCAATAAACTTGGATACGCCTTGAGATACGATTAGTTTTCCAAAAAGGTCTCTAAAACTCTCCCCACTCAGTCTATATGGCGTTGCTGTTACTCCTAAAATCTTTGCTTTGGGGTATAGATCACATATCTTGCGGTATGTCTTTGCCATAGCATGGTGAGCCTCATCAATAACGATATATGAAAACGATTTTTCTTTCCAAGTATCAAGACGCCTTGTTAAAGATTGCACTGAAGCAACTTGAACTGGCATACGCTTATCTTCGTCAAAACCAGCTTTAATTATACCATGTGCAATACCATACTTAAAACTCAGAGTCTCGTGTATCTGTTCAATCAATTCCGAGCGATGCACCAGGACAAGGACACCCATTCTTTCCTTTTTTCTAACAGACAATGTCTGAATATCTTTAATTATGGAAGCGAACAGACGTGTCTTTCCTGTACCAGTCGGCATCTGAAACATTACTGACGGGACAGACTCCCACGCCTTATAGATATCTTCTTTGCTTTTTGTCTGATATGGTCGTAATGTAAGATCTTCGCGTGCTATTTCCAATAGTTCCATAATCGCTCAGTTTTAGGCCACTAGCCTTACAAAGATACGAAAATCCTATACGATATATATAGTTGTCGTACATATATTCTATTTTCGCACCATGCGACAACTGGGCCACAATTTGGCACAAGCGACATTTATGTTTGCAGAGAATTAACCCAGGAGGAGTTTTCATAAACAGCTATTATGTATATCAAGAGCATTTAACCATATGTTATTCACTATTTTAGTTTTCATTTACTTGTTATCTGAAGTCGTCGGTCAGATGACCGGCAGAGGTAGCAGATAGATATTTTCTGCAATTTCTTCAACTTTTATGTAATTATTTACCATTTCCGTTGTTTAACTGTTGTTTGAAAATTGAAACGGATAAGAAATGGAAAACAGAGAGACAGAATTTGAGAGGCTTGTCAGGGAGAACAAACGACGGATCTATACGGTCTGTTATATGTTCTCCCAGGACAAGGAAGAGGTCGAGGATCTCTTTCAGGAGGTGCTTATCAACTTGTGGAGAGGGCTGGAGTCCTTCAAGGGTGATAAGTATCTTGGAACTTGGGTGTGGAAAGTAAGCCTGAACACCTGCATCAATGTTTCAAGGAGAAGGCAGAGGGAGATCAAGAAGATTCCTTTGGATGTGAATGTGAATCTTTATAAGGATGTAGATGCGGAGTCTATGCAGATAAGGCAGTTGCACGACAGAATCGGGCAGTTGGGGTACATTGACAGAAGCCTTGTGCTGTTATGGCTTGAAAACCTGAGTTATGATGAGATCGGGGCGATTCTTGGTATTTCTGCAAACAATGTTGCCGTTAAACTTGTCCGTATCAAGGAAAAACTGAAGAAGATGTCTAACAATTAAGTTTATGGAAATGGAAAAGAAAAGTTTTGAGATGGATGAGTTTCGTGAGCAATTCAAAATGCTTACTGACAAGATGGAAAAGCAAAATATTGTTACTGCGGAGTTGATGAGGGAGGTTAGCAAGAGAAAGATTCGAAGGTTTGAGTTTTGGAGGAGTTGGATTTTTAATATACTCTTAATAGTAGTTTGTATTCTTGCTATTTATGGACATTGTGTCAAGGATTATCCCTCCTGGATGCTGATTCCATATATATATATGATAGGATTGGCTCTATATGCTTGGATAGTTGGAGAGAGTAATCAACGGAAATATTTGAAGAAGATTGATTATGATGTAGTCAGATACTGGGAGGAGCAGGAGAGGAAGAAGAAGTACAGTTCCATGAGTATTTTGAAACTTTGCCTGATCTTATTGCCATTGATTGTTTCCGGTGTATTTAATTGTTATTATGCTATTGCCAATGACTTTAAGATATCTGGCGTATATAATTTATTGATTGTAATCGGTACAATTGTCTTGGCAGTTTTTGTGGGATTGTCATTTCATAAAAGATGGAACAGATTTTTGATCAGAAACAGTAAATAAATGAACTTCAATCGCCCTTCTACTCTAAAAGTGAAGGGCGATTGCCTTGATAATAATCACAACTTCGGTCCTCTCCTGATTTCCTGTCTCTGGCTTCTTTCGTGATCATCCTGGGCTCTTTCCCAGTTGGATTTGCCGATGATGTCTTTCAAGCCTATCTGGGCGAGCTTTTCAACGAGTTCGGGCTGGAAGTGTTTGAAGATGAATGACAGGGCCTTCTGAAGACGGAGGTTTCTGTCGCTGACGGTCGCACGAAGGGAGGCGTTGGTGGATCGGAGATCCTGGTTTTCCCTTTCAAGCCTGATTCCGTTGGCCGACAGGCAACGGATTTCCTCTTTCATCTTTTCCTTTTCGCTGCCAAGGTCTGCGATCATACGGTCTTTGGCGGTAAGAACTTCACGATAGGAGTCGGCCTGATCCTTCATCTGAGCTTGACTATCCTCCACCGCCTTGGAAAGACTTCTCACCTTCAGAGATATACCCAATCCGTCAGTCACTCTGTCGAATACGGTCTTGGCTGCGGATTTGACGGACTTCTGTAATTCTATCCTACCGAGTTCTGCCTTCTGCAGATGAACTTCATCCTTGATGCAATCGAGCAATGCTGACAGGCCGATGATGACCTTTGACAGCTAACCTTCGAGTTTTGACAGCATACGATATATTGCCGGTACATCCCTTTGTGCCAACACCTTCGAATCGTCCCGGAGCGTATCACGTCGCAATTCTTCCGCATCTTTCTTCAATGGTTCGTCGGCATATCCAGATACCTTGTCATATTCTTTGAGGGTAACTGTCGCCTGTTCTTTTGTGTCGAGATAGGCGTTGGTCACCATTTCAGACACACGATCATACTGCGTACGAAGTTCAGATATCTCTGCTCTTTGCTTTTCGATTGCGGATTCCTGTTCTTCGATGGAGTTCTTCAGCAGGTCATTGTTCTTGACCAGTTCTTCATTGGCTGACTGCATTTCACTATATGTCTGCTCCAACGACTTCACCTCCTCCGCAATCACCTGCGCCTTGTACCTCTGGGCATCGAGATGAACCTTGTCGCTTGCTACGCCTCGGTCCATTCCGGTGGCTATGGCTGCCAAGTCCTGCATACGGGACATATCGGCCTTGGAAAGCCTGACGATCTTGCCGTAATTATCTATGAGTTTAGTCGGCGGCTTGCCGTTTTTGCTTTTCATCTCCTTGCTGAACTTGGCAGGACGCTCGACCAACCGATGATCCCGACAGGTGCAGTCAAAGACGATATGTGCGTGGAGGTTCGGCTTCCATTCCTTTGTGGCACTGTCGTAATGTCCTTCATCGCGGTGGATATGGAATTGGATC
>JBGVPH010000027.1:0-143780 GCA_045126915.1 Candidatus Cryptobacteroides sp. | reverse complement strand
GAGAAGGGCATCGCTACAATCCTCGTTCGTGAGGAGACTTCACCAGAGGATGTTGAGGGTATGCGTGCTTGCGCAGGTATCCTCACTCAGCGCGGTGGTATGACTTCACACGCTGCTCTCGTAGCACGTGGATGGGGTAAGTGCTGTATCGTAGGTTGCGAGGCTATGCACATTGACCTCGAGAACAAGGTTATCCGTTTCAAGGGCTCTGACAAGGAGTATCATGAGGGTGATGTTCTCTCAATCAACGGTGCAAAGGGTGCAGTTTACGATGTAGCCATCGAGACTATGGACGCTTCTGACAACCCACGTTTCGTTCAGTTCATGAACATTGTGGACAAGTTCCGCACTATGGGCGTACGCACAAACGCTGATACTCCAGAGGATGCAGCACGTGCTATCAGCTTCGGTGCCGAGGGTATCGGTCTCTTCCGTATCGAGCACATGTTCTATGGACAGAACGCAGAAACTCCGCTTTCTAAGCTCCGCAAGATGATCCTTGCAAAGAACGACGATGAGAGAAAGGCTGCTCTTGCTGAGCTCGAGCCATTTATCAAGGCTGCTGTAAAGGGCACAATGAAGGTTATGGACGGCAAGCCTGTAACATTCCGTCTCCTCGACCCACCTCTCCACGAGTTCGTTCCACAGACCGAGCTTAAGAAGAACGAGCTTGCTGAGGAGCTTCACATCACTGTAGGAGAAATCGAGAAGCGTGGCGAGTCACTCCACGAAGTAAACCCTATGATGGGTCATCGTGGTGTACGTCTCCACATCACATATCCTATGATCTCAGAGACTCAGTTCCGTGCTATCTTCACTGCTGCTGCTGAGCTTAAGAAGGAAGGATTCGATCCTAAGCCTGAAATCATGGTCCCTGTAACAATCTCTGAGCGCGAGCTTCGTTTCCAGAAAGCTATCTGCGAGAAGATCCGTGCAGAGGTTCAGGCTCACTTCGGTTTCGAGATCGACTACAAGTTCGGTACTATGATCGAGATCCCACGTGCAGCCCTCACTGCTGACCGTATGGCTAAGACTGCAGAGTTCTTCTCATTCGGTACAAACGACCTTACTCAGATGACATTCGGATTCTCACGTGACGACGTAGGAACCTTCATGGGTGACTACCTCGGCAACAAGATCCTCGATGGCGACCCATTCAAGACTATCGACCAGAAGTGTGTTGGTAAGCTTATCCAGTACGCTGTCAAGGATGGTCGCGATACACGTCCAAACCTCAAGTGCGGTATCTGCGGCGAGCACGGTGGTGACCCTGCTTCAGTAGAGTTCTGCTACTTGAATGGTCTCAACTACGTATCATGCTCTCCATTCCGAGTTCCAATCGCTCGTCTTGCTGCTGCTCAGGCTGCAATCAAGGCTTCGAAGTAACAGTTTTCAATAGATAAAGCCCCTGCCGGTCCTCCCCACATCGTGGGTCCCCTCCCTCCTCGGGAGCCGAAGCCGTCAGGGGCTTTACCTATTGAAACCGTACATATAATAAAAGCAGAAGCGGCTGTCACAATGATGTGACAGCCGCTTTTTTATTTGGTTAAGAATTAGAGAGTGAAATACTCACAATCCTTACCGCATCTTGTCTCAGTGATGATGTTGAGCTTACCCTCACGAGCGAGCCAACCGAGAGCAGCATAAAAATCTGCGCTGGCAAGACCTGACTCCTTCTTGAGCTTAGTCTCAGTCATTTTACCATTTGCATTAAGGGCATTCCAAATGATGCCTGCATTGTTTCCAATGTTGTTGATTTCCATAATAATTAATCTTTAATATTACACTACATTTAACGCCCGCAAATATAGCATAAAATTATGTAATCGACAACTGTCCAGGAATTTACGTCCTATTTGAGAACGCACTTATACATGTCAAAATCTTCTGCCTTGATCTCAGCGAGGAACTTCTGATACTCTTCCTCTGTAAGATTGCGGAATGGACGACGAACCGGACCGAGATCCATATCTGCTGCCTTCATGAAGGCCTTTCCTGTTCCGTTACCATATTTTCCAAGGAATGTGATAAGCACGTTAGCCTTGTACTGAAGGTCAGCTGCCTTCTTCATTTCACCAGCCTGGAAAGCCTCGATGATCTGATTGTAGATAGGTGCATTATAACCATATGTACTACCGATGAAAGTATCCGCACCGATGGCAAGAGCCTCAAGAAGCATCTCGTCGCGTCCCCACATGATGTTATACTTGTGATCCTTATAATAGAGACACATCTGATAGTCCATCATATTCTCGAATGTATACTTGATACCACCAAGGTTAGGAATCACTTTATCCATCTCAACAAGAAGGTCATACATCGGGAAGTTCACATTGGTAAGGCAAGGGATGTGATAGTAGAAGAATGGCATATCAGGAACCACCTCAGCCACCTCAGCAAGTGTTGCCGCAAGATCCTTGACATTTGCAGCCTTCTGATAATATGGAGCCGTCATTGCAACTGCGTCCAGTCCAGCTTCGCGTGCCTCGATTGCAAGCTTCTGACACTCTCTCACAGATGTTCCGCCAACAAAGCCTATCAAAGCAAAATTCTCATCTGAATACTTTGCCCACTCCTTGTAAAGAGCAACCTTCTCATCGAATGTAAGAGCAGAGCCCTCACCTGTCGTACCGCTCACAAAGCATCCTGTAATACCATTATCCTTATAGTATTTCTGCTGCAAGGCAACCTTAGACAAATCCAGGTTTCCATCCTTGTCAAAACCGGTGAAAGGAGCTACAATAAGACCTTTAATCTTTTTCATATGAATATAATTTTAGTATTAATTCAAGGTTTTACCGCGACGCAGAGTATAACGCGTGCATATTTTTTCAAAAGTAGGAATTATCTAAACAAAAAGCAACACATAATATGAGAATTCGCTCAATTTTTTGTTATATAACAGAAGTTTTGCATTATTATGTATTATTTATATTGACTTTCTAGCATTTATATCTAACTTTGTAAAATAACCGAATCACATTTTTGAAAATACTTATGACTAAAAATCTTCTGATCACCCTGGCGACAGTATTGTCCATTGCGACAGCTTCAGCCCAAAACTTCGGAACCATCGTTTTCAGCAAAGGAGAAAACGGTTTTGACACATACAGAATCCCTGCAGTCGTAGAGGCTGCAGACGGTTCTATCCTCGCATTTGCTGAAGCAAGAAAATTCAGCAGAAGCGATACCGGAGACATTGATCTCGTACTGAAACGCTCGACAGATGGCGGTAAGACATGGGGAGAGATCATCACTGTGTGGGATGACAAAGACAACGTATGTGGCAACCCATGCCCTGTTTTGGTAAAAGAGACAGGACGTATCATCCTCCTCTCTACATGGAATCTCGGAGCAGACCACGAAAAAGACATACATAACAGAACATCTATAGACACAAGAAGAGTGTTTTCAATGTACTCTGACGATAATGGTCTGACCTGGTCAACTCCTGTCGAGATCACTTCGCAGACAAAACTTCCTGAGTGGACATGGTATGCCACAGGTCCTTGCCATGCTATCCAGACAGCTTCCGGACGTCTCATAGTTCCTTGTAACCATGGTGTTTACGAAGAACGTCCTTCTGGAACACATTCTCACATCATATACTCTGACGATCAGGGAGCAACCTGGCATATCGGAGGTTCGCCTCTCGTAGGAAACGAAAGTACTGTCGCTGAACTTGAAGACGGTAGCATCATGCTCAATATGAGAGGCCCACGCGATCCTGAAAGAGAGAAGAAGTATGGTGCAGCAAGACTCGTCGCAGTAAGCAAAGATGGTGGCCTTACATTCGAAGAGCCATATTATGAAAAGGGACTTATCGAGCCTGTGTGCAACGGCAGCATCATCAACTACAACCCTGGCGGAGCAAAGACCGGCAAGATTCTCTTCTCAAACCCTGAGCACAAGAACAAGAGACGCAACCTTACCATCAGACTCAGCCGTGACCACGGAAAGACATGGGAAAGGGCATACACAGTCACAGAAGGCGCCACTGCATATTCAGACCTGCTTGTAATGAATGACGGAGATGTCTGTGTACTCTATGAGGCCGGCGTGAAGATTTCATATGAGTATATCTCATTCCAGAGAGTTCCTGCAAAGGTATTCCATCCAGAAGCTGACGAGATAGTACGCCTCTATCCTGAGGGACAGAAATCAGACAAAGGTATCTCCATCAATGGAGTACAGGTAACAGAAGGTCCACTTGTATCAAACGAGTTTGAAAAGGCAGAAGAAGTGGATAAGAGTGGGCATTTCACTTATATCGGCGACAATGCAAGACTGGAAATACATCTTCCGCACAATCCTAATGGTCAGATGGTGATCGTTTGTCCTGGCGGTGGCTATGCAAAGGTATGCGCCAGCAAGGAAGGATACGATGTTGCAAAATGGATGAGCAGACGCGGAATCGCAACATGCGTACTTCACTACCGCCTGCCTAATAACAGACATCAGATTCCGCTCCAGGATGTCCACAATGCATTCAGATACTGCCGTGCAAAGGCTGCAGAATGGGGAATAAACCAGATCGGTATCATGGGATTCTCAGCAGGAGGACACCTTGCAGCCAGCGGATCAACTCTTTTCGTTGATGAGATTACAAGACCTGATTTCTCTATCCTGGTCTATCCTGTGATATCTCTTGATCTCCGTTACACACATCAGGGAACAAGAAATAATCTTCTCGGTACAGACCTTAAGAAGAAGGATATGAAACTTGTAGAGTATTACTCCCTTGACAAAAGAGTGACAGAAAATGTTCCTCCAACATTCCTTGTTCATTGCACAGACGACAAGGTAGTTCCAGTGGAGCATAGCATCAACTACTATACGAAACTTGTTGAATGCAAGGTTCCTGCAGAAATGCAGATCTACCCTAAGGGTGGACACGGATGGGGATTCATCAACGAGGAGATTCTCGGAAAGAAAGATGCTCTTGGCATCTATAGAAATGTATTCTCTGACAGCCTTGATCTTTTCCTGAAGAGTGTCAGGAAAAGATAGGCCATCATAAATTCTGATACATGTAAGGAAATTTATTCAGCAAGTCTGTCAAGACAAAGCTCGATAAGTTTCCTTACTTGCTGTTTATAGTCAGGATTGGAATCCTTGTGGTGGCGATGCGCGATGATACAGCATACTGTACCCGCATTGTGTCCAAGATGTGCAGCAATACCAGCGATTGCAGAACCTTCCATCTCAAAATTGGTCACTTTCTCATCACCGAAGCGGAAAGACTCGAAGGTATCGAGCATATCTGGCATAGCCAGAGGCATTCTAAGAACACGTCCCTGCGGGCCATAGAAGCCGGAAGCAGCGATTGTCATACCCTTTACAGTGTAGTCCTTGAATCTATCGATCATCTCCTGTCCTGCTCTTACAAAATATGGATCAGGAAGATGCTTGTTCCATCCTGTGTGCTTCTTGAATGCTTCCTCGATATCCAGCATAGCGATTTTCTCTCTGTCTGCATACCAGTTAAGCAGTCCATCACAACCCACTGAAATGTGTGAGAACACAAATGCTCCGAGCGGAATCTCCGGTTGTATAGCACCTGATGTTCCGATACGAAGAATATTAAGCGTCCTGTGTTCTGGCTTTACTTCACGGGTCTCAAAGTCGATGTTTGCAAGAGCATCCAGCTCATTCATCACAATGTCGATGTTATCGGTACCGATACCTGTCGAGAGAGCTGTCATACGGACACCCTTGTATTTTCCTGTAACAGAAACGAACTCACGTGACTGATGTCTGAATTCCTTCTCATCAAAATATTCGGCGATCATATCGACCCTTCCCGGATCTCCTACGAGGATCACGTTGTCTGCCAGTTCCTCAGGTCGAAGATGCAGATGGAATACTGATCCGTCGCCATTGATAATCAATTCTGATTCTGCTATTCTCATAATGTATTCGTTTATTGCAATTCTATCAATAATCGTTCAAATATAGTTTTTTAGTACGAAATTTCCTACTTTTGCCGTACATAGAATAGACAGATATGTGGCAAAGAATACAGACTCTATATATCGGTATCGCAACCGCACTTACAATAGCGATGTTTTTCAGCCGTATGGCAACAATCCTTGGACCGGAAGGAACAGAACTTGACATCAGATATTACGAAAAGATTCCTTATCTCGTGATGCTGATAATGTTGCTGACAGCAGGCATCTGTGCGATCTTCAGCTACAAAAGCCGCATCCTTCAAGCCAGGGTGTGCATACTCAGCGCACTTATGTTCCTCGGATTCCAGATATGGCTGGGTATCGACTTCCTGAGATTCCGTCATGATATGGTATTCTCAATAACCCTTCTTTTCCCTCTCGTTTCTGCTGCCCTGAACATAATTGCAGCCCGCAGCAACCTCGTTGACGAGATGACACTGCAGGCTGTAAAAAGCGCAAAGAAGGCAAGAAGACGTTAGATCTTTCTGAAAGCCACACAACTGTTGTGACCACCAAAACCTAATGAGTCTGAGATTGCAATGGTAAGCTCGCACTCTGCTGCCTTGTTAGGAGTATAATCAAGATCACATTCCGGATCCGATTCATCAAGATTGATTGTTGGAGGCACAATGGAATTCCTTAAAGCCAGAATGGCAGCCAATGCTTCTGCTGCACCCGCTGCACCAAGGAGATGTCCCATTGCTGATTTTGTGGAACTTATGCGAGCCTTGTAGGCATCATCCCCAAGAGCAATCTTGAATGCCTGAGTCTCAGACACATCATTCAAAGCTGTACCAGTGCCATGCGCATTGATGTAAAGCTTGTCATCTGAATTATATCCTGCCTCATCCAACGCCATCCTTATTGCTGCAGCCTGAGTCTTACCATCCGGTCTTGGAGCTGTAACATGGTAGGCATCACAGGTATTTCCATATCCACATACTTCTGCAAGAATTACGGCACCTCTATTCACGGCATGCTCATATTCCTCCAGAACAAGCACTGCTGCACCTTCAGACATCACGAAACCACCCCTGTTCTTATTAAACGGAAGAGAGGCATACTTCGGATTCTCTGAACGCGACAACGCCTTCGCATTGGCAAATCCGGCGATTCCGAGAGGCATGACGCACGCTTCTGATCCTCCGGCAATTATTGCATCCGCATATCCATGCTTAATAGCCCTATAAGCCTCACCGATTGCATGAGTAGATGTTGCACAAGCAGTCACAACCGGAAGACAAGGTCCGCAAGCCTTATTTCTGATCGCAATGTTTCCAGCAGCGATGTTGGCTATCATCGTAGGGATGAAAAGAGGTGAAACCCATTTTGCTCCATCAGTAAGAATCTTTTCTGTCTCGCGCACCTGAGTCTTGAATCCACCGATACCGGATCCAACATAAACACCAAGTCTGAACGGATCAATATTCCCACCTTCCGCTGCACTCAGGCCAGATTCCTTAACCGCCTGCCATGCCGCTGCAACAGCATATAACGTAAATTTATCCTGTTTCCTTGCAAAAGCAGGCTCTATTTCATAATCTGCAGGATTAAAATCCTTGACAAGGCCTGCAATCTTTACCGGAAGATCATCTGTCGGAAAGTCAGTTATGACTTCAATTCCACAATATCCATCTATAAGGTTCTTCCAAAAGCTCTCCACATTGTTTCCTACAGGTGAAATAACTCCAGTACCTGTAACGACAACTCTTCTATTCATATCTTTCTTCAATCAATATTCGCTTCTCACAAATATAGGAATTTTTGTACTTTGGTGCAAAAATCTTACTTTTGTTCCGAAATGAACAAGAAATTACCACCATATCTGCTGGGAAAATACCAGCTGATCGGCTCTGGAACATTCTCAGTGCTGTTCGCTATCATTTTCCTCAACATCTACATACCATTCTCCGACACAGCCTGGTTCGGTCTGGGACAGTCCGATATGTTTTCCGGAACATTGGTCTTTATCTTCGTATCCATATTGACCCTGGTCATAAGCAGGACCTTGATGTACAGGTCCAGAAGACTGTTTGAAATGACCTTTCTGGACTACGTTCTGTGGTGCATAGGTGAAATCGTTCTTATCGGAGCATTCTACACCAACCTGACTGTCGAAATCACAGGAGGAATGGGAGAAACCGGACTGGAAATATTCGGAAGATCAATATTATATGGAACCATTGCACTCGGTGTCCCATATATAATCTCGGGAATGTACCTGTCAATCATTGACAAGAACACTACAATCAGACTGATGAGCTACGAAAATGTAGTCACAGATGAGGCCCCGGTATATGAAAACCCATTACAGAAGATCACTCTCTTTGACAACAGTGGATCCCTCAAGATGTCACTCAATCTTGACAGTCTCTACTACATCGAATCAGATGACAACTACATCAAGGTGTGGTACACAGACAGCAAAGGAGAACTTAAGCAATACATGCTCAGATGCCGCCTGAAGACCGTAGAAGAGAGTTTCAAGGGCTGCCTTGTCAGGTGCAACCGAAAGTACATTGTCAACATGGACAAAGTCAAGGTCCTCAGAAAAGAAAGCGATGCCTATGTTCTGGAATTGGATAATGAAGCTATTCCAACGCTTCCTATTACCAAAACCTACACAGACATCGTTCTAGCTCACTTCACAGAGAAGCAGCCACTTCTTGATCCAATCGACTAGACTGACCTCAAATGTGCACAGGGGGCATTTTCTTGACCTCCCGTGTACGAGTAAACGGGACTGAGAGCCACCAAAAGCAGATTGGCGTGCACAGGGGTCGCAAAAATTCCTCCTGTGCACACTAATGAGCAATATCAGTCACCATCTTCAAGAATAAATATCTCGTCTGCATGCTTTCCAAAGCAACGCGCAATCTTCAGAGCAACAATAGCTGAAGGCATATATCTCCCAGTCTCAATGAAGTTTATAGTCTGACGTGAAACCCCCACCAGATCTGCCAACTCCTGCTGCGTGATATCTCTGATCGCCCTCTCGACTTTTACAGTATTCCTCATGCATTATCCTCCTTACATTGTCTTCTAAGTCTCCAGATCTTAAAACGGAATATCGCAAGATAAATCAGGAGAGGAGTCATTATGTTGGAAATTATAGCATGAAATCTATAAATCCCGCCGAACTGAAGGCTACGGAAACCTTCCGCAAAAGCAATAGCCAATGATGCGGCAATATAGAGCACAAAAACTACCAAAGCTGTAAGGCTAACCGAATTTCGGCGAATAGACATGATCATTTCATCTTCTTCTTTCTCTTCTGAGAGAACAACCATAAATATGCCGGCAAAGAGCATCATATACAATATCATAGTAAGATATCTGCTATGCATATTTGCGATCAATTCCCACCTGAACGCCAGAAGTCCTAAGACAAAAAAGACAGGAGTACAGACCAACATGATCCAGCCAACCTTCTTATAGTAATCAGGCAACATATAAGACCTATTTTTCATTTTCCATCCTCCTTATCTTAGCCATTTCGAAATTGAACTTTATTATATAACTCAGGAAGCACACAAACACTGACACAAAGGCGAAATTCAGGAATGTCAGCTCATAGGTCAGCAAAACCGCTACAGCCTCAACTATTGCAGTACACCAGAAGCTCCACACGAATGACTGCATTCTTACTACTGCCGTCATTTCATCCTCATCCTTTTCTCTTGAAAGTGCCACAAATACGAGTGAAACAATGAATCCGAGCATACAGATTTCGTTTATAGGATCCGTCTTAGTCATCTCGAACCAGTCATCCACGCCATCCAGATCAAGAGTCAAAAAAGCTGGCACATCAACAAGAATCAAATCACATTCTCCGGGGCCAAGAAGAAGCCACACGCAAGCAATGCAGAATGGCAGGAACATCACCAAACCGACTTTCTTAAAGAAGTTTGGCAAGAGATAATTCTTTTTCATAATAGCTCATCGTTTATTAGACATATTGTGAAATTCTCGACACAAAGTTAAATAAACTTTTCTATTTGTCAAGCATATTTAACAATTAGTTAATTATATTTGATATAAAAATAAATCTTATCATACTAAAATTTATTTATAATTATAAAAAAAAGAAAAATCTGACATGTGTTTTTTATAATACAACCGGAATGACCTGCTATAAACCTAATTTTAGGGAAAAACCCATATAATGAAAACCATAATTCTTGAAGAACTTTTCGAGGGCAACTGCTATCACATCTGCACTAATGGAGAAGAAAGTCCCATCATCATGAGAGACGAAGAAGATTTCCGGACAGCATTGAACTATCTTGCCATTACATCATGGAAGACTAAGACCATCATCGTTGCCTTCTGCCTTATGTCCAATCATATACATACAATGTGCATATGTCGGAGTCGAGAACAAGCCGAAC
Source organism: Candidatus Cryptobacteroides sp. (assembly GCA_045126915.1). Taxonomy (GTDB): domain Bacteria; phylum Bacteroidota; class Bacteroidia; order Bacteroidales; family UBA932; genus Cryptobacteroides. The sequence continues at coordinate 133,435 of JBGVPH010000027.1, read as the reverse complement.
AATTCATAAAGCTTTTCAAACAGTCATATTCATCTTATCTTAAAAGGAAATATGGCTTGGGGAAGGCTCTTCACAAAATAAAGGACAGCATTTCGCTTATTGACACAATTCAATACTTCCGAAACTGCATAGCCTACATATTGAGAAACTCAATCAGTGCAAAGGTCTGCAGAAAGATAGAAGACTATCCATGGTCAAGTTACTTCTGCTATTTCAGAGACTGTGACGAAGATTACAGGAGCATAACTTCAATGGGGCCACGAGAGATAAGAAGAATACTGAAAACAAGGCCGGCCCTGGAAGACTGTCCATTCACAATCAATATGGAAGGCATGATTTCGCCCAGATCATTCGTTGCATATGAGATTGTGGAGAAAGCATTTATAAATTCAGGCAGACTATTTCTTTTTCATCTCGGCACATGTAATGATGCCTTAATGGAATATGAAATGGCGTGCAAGCCACTGCTTGGCGTCAATGACACGGACCTTTTATCATCTACTGAGAAAATAGCTGCAAGCAGATTCAACGGAAAGAAGATAGCCGAATTGACGAATCAGCAGAAATGCTCTATTATAAAGACCATCTTCTTCAACAACAAGACATCAATCCCACAGTTGAGCAGAGTTCTAGGACTTCCTCGTGATATTATATCCCGAATATTAAGCAGTTGAGGTGCACAGGGGGCATTTTCCGGACCTCCAGTGTACGGACAAACGGGACTGAGAGCCACCAAAAGCAGATTAGCGTGCACAGGGGTCACGAAAATGCCCCCTGTGCACGCTAATGTATGTGAATTGTCCCTCGATTACTCTGCAGCCTTGAGACGCTCTGCGTTCTCTGCAATCTGCAGCTGGTCGATCACATCCTGGATTGCACCATCCATGAACACCGGAAGGTTGTACATGGTGTAGTTGATGCGGTGATCGGTCACACGTGACTGAGGATAGTTGTATGTACGGATCTTAGCTGAACGGTCACCACCGGCAACCATAGTCTTACGCTTTGCTGAAATCTCTGCAAGATACTTCTCATACTCCATGTTATAGAGACGGGTACGAAGCTCTGCGAGTGCCTTGTCGAAGTTCTTGAGCTGAGACTTTTCATCCTGACACTGCACCACAAGACCTGACGGAATGTGAGTGAGTCGGATTGCAGAATAGGTAGTATTCACCGACTGACCACCCGGACCTGATGAACAGAAGGTATCCTTACGGATATCGTTCATATTGAGCTCAACATCGAATTCGTCCGCCTCAGGAAGTACTGCAACAGATGCTGCTGAGGTGTGAACTCGGCCCTGTGTCTCTGTCTGAGGTACACGCTGCACACGATGTACACCCGACTCATATTTGAGGACACCATATACACCATCTCCTGAAACCTTACATACGATTTCCTTGAAACCGCCTGCTGCACCTTCTGCCTGAGCAGTAACCTCAAGTTTCCATCCACGGGTCTCACAGAACTTAGTGTACATTCTGAAAAGGTCACCTGCAAAGATTGCAGCCTCATCTCCACCAGAACCACCACGGATCTCAAGAATAGCATTCTTGCTATCCTGTGGATCGGCAGGAATGAGCAGGAGTTTAATCTTCTCCTCCCACTCAGGAAGAATTGGCTCGATCTCAGCAATTTCCTCCTTAGCCATTTCTCTGAGATCCTCATCCTTTTCATTTGCAAGGATATCCTTTGCCATCTCGTAGTTCTCGAGAATTTTCTTGAATTCGTTTCCAGCCTCAATGATCGGAGTAAGTTCCTTGTACTCCTTGTTAAGCTGAACGAATTTCTTCATATCAGAAATAACTTCAGGATCAGCAAGCTGGTTCTGAAGTGCATCGTATTTCTCCTGAAGGCCTAACACCTTCTCCAACAGTGAATTATCTGCCATATATAGTTACTATTTAATTTTCTTTATCCAACATCTGCGTCTAAGCCAGAACTCGTGTTCATAACGGTCCCAGACATTCACGGCAGTGTTTGTCTCAATCTGAGGATTTGCAAGAGCCAAACGGCAACCTGCATCCTTGAACTGCTTTGCCATCAGACTATGGAAAACAGAAGAAATTCCGGTATTCTGCCATTTCGGCGCCGCCCCCTGAATCATCAGATCAATACGCTCAAAGTTTCTTAAGGCCTTCAAGACATGGAACCAACCGAACGGGAAAAGTCTTCCTTTTGCCTTCTGCATAGCCTTGGAAAGACATGGAGTCGCTATTCCAAAAGCCGCCACCTCATTATCCTCATCCATCAGCACACAGCAGAGCTTGCTGTTGAGCTGTCCCATGATCTGCTTGCACTCAGCCTCAATCTCAGCATCTGTGAAAGGAATGAAGTTATATACTATACCATCAAAACTCTCATTGTAAATCCTGAAGAAGTTATGGACCATTTCCTTGTCCTTCTTCAACTTGTCAAAGTCAGCCTCCCTAACCTTGTATCGCTGGAGCATTCTGTCTGCTATCGCCTGTAGTCTGTCATCTACGCCCTGATCAGCAGGCATCATATACTGTATCCAATCGCACTCCTTCTCAAAACCCAACTGCTGCACAAGATCCACATAATATGGGTAATTATACAGGCAAGAGAACGGAGGAAGTTTGTCAAAACCATCTACCAGCATTCCCTGACGGCCTAAAGTGTTATAGAAAAGAGGTCCATGGATCTCATTCATACCATTCTCCTTCGCCCAAGCCTCCGCAGCATCAATCAACAGCTTGGCAACCTCAAGGTCATTTATAAGATCAAACCAGCCGAAACGGACACGCTTCTTGCCGTATTTATCATTATAACGAGGATTGATCATTGCACAGATCCTTCCCACAACCTTTCCAGATGCATCCTCCACAATCCACATCTTTCTGGTACAATACTCCAAAGAAGGAGAATGCATTAGGTCAAACTCCTGTCCCTTGTGAAGAGGAGGAACAAACATATCACAACCTTTGTAAAGTTGATCTACAAAGGTGATGAAGCGCTTGACATCCCTTCTGGAAACCACTTCTTTTACAGTGTACTTAGCCATCTGCCTGAAATCTGGTGATACAACCTGCAAATTTAGCAAAAAGATTGGAATTTCTTTCAAAGAGATTCTCCCACATCGTCATTGCCTGACCCTGCCGACATACCATCTGCAGCAAGAAGATGCTGCACTGCAGCCTGGGCACATACACAGCCGAATACCGCCGGGATGTACGATATGGTTCCCACCTGAGACTTCTTGTTGCGATCCTCGCAAGGGACGATAGATTCCTTGTCTGGAAGTTCCTCCGAAAAGACCACCTTGAATCCTTTCTTTATGCCCATATATCTTAGCCTCTTGCGAACGATGTATGCCAACGGACAGTTGAAAGACTTGGACACATCAGTGATCCTTACCTTGGTAGCATCATACTTAGCACCGGCACCCATAGAAGACACCAATGGAATGCCGTTATCCATACAATATTTGATCAAATGGAGCTTAGGGGATAGAGTGTCTATTGCATCCACAAGAAAATCAATAGAATACTGTCCCAGAACATCTCCAGCCTTCTCCGCTTCGAGATATTCCTTGATTACGATGAGGTTAAGTTCTGGATTTATATCCTTGAGTCGTTCTGCCAGGACATCGCACTTAGGTCTGCCGACTGTAGAATCCAAAGCCAGAAGCTGTCTGTTCTTGTTTGTGACAGAGACATCATCACTATCCAGAATTATCAGATTACCTACACCGGCTCTGACAATCATTTCTGCGGCATAACCGCCTACACCGCCTACACCTATCACAGCAACTGTCGAATTCCTGAAACGCTCAAGCATTTCTTCACCGACAAGCATTGCCGTTCTTTCCTGCCAATCGTACATCATAGTCCCTTAGCCTTTCCCTCATCCCAGATGGCATCCATCTCGGCAAGTGTCATATCCTTAAGATTACGTCCCTGACGGATAGTCTTTTCTTCAAGATATGTGAAACGACGCCTGAACTTTGCACAGGTGCGTTCCAGAGCTGTGTCAGGATTGAGACCATACAGACGCGCTGCATTGACGGTTGCAAACAGAAAATCTCCGAGTTCCTCCTCTGCACGGTCGAAAGCGGCCTTCCTGTCCTGATCGTTCTCTGCTGCATCCATTGCATCAAGCTCAGCCTGATACTCTTCCAACTCCTCCTTGACTTTCTCCCAGACATCCTCCTTCTTCTCCCAATCGAAGCCGACTCCGCGGGCCTTGTCCTGCATGCGGTAAGCTTTGAGTAGCGGTGGAAGTCCGTCAGGAACGCCTGAAAGCACGGTCTTGTTACCATCCTTCTCCTGGGTCTTGAGCATCTCCCACTGCTTGATGACATCCTCTGCACCACCTACCTCAGCAGTAGAGAACACATGCGGATGACGATATATAAGCTTGTCACAAAGGAAATTGATGACATCGACTATATCATAATGCTGTTTTTCCTCACCAATCTTTGCATAGAACAATACATGAAGAAGGACATCTCCTAATTCCTTTGAAAGTTCCTTCTCATCGCCACTGAGGATGGCACCATTCAGTTCATAAACTTCTTCAATGGTCTGAGGTCTCAGCGATTCGTTTGTCTGCTTTCTGTCCCACGGACATTTCACCCTGAGTTCATCCAGAACATCGAGTATCCTTCCGAAAGCCTGTAGTTTTTCGTCTCTTGTATGCATCGTAATCAATTTTACGTAACAAAATTAAGAAAAAATCCTATCTTTGAAGTCCTAACCGCGTAATTATGAGAAAGGAGATACATTTCGTTTCGGCGGAAGAAGCCGTAAAAGTTGTAAAGTCAGGAGATCATATACATTTGAGCAGTGTAGCATGTGCGCCAAGAATACTTATTGATGCACTTTGTGCGAGAGGCGAAAGAGGAGAACTGCGTGATGTACGCATACATCATCTCCACACAGAAGGTCCTGCTCCATACACCGATCCCAAATTCGATGGAGTGTTCTTCCATCAGGCATTTTTCGTAGGAGCAAATGTCCGCAAGAGTGTACAGGCCGGTTATTCAGACTACATTCCGGTATTCCTCAGCGAGACACAGAAACTCTACAGATGCGGAGCTCTCCCATGCGACGTAGCCATGATTCAGGTATGTCCCCCTGACAAACACGGATATGTATCACTCGGAACCTCAGTAGACGCGACCCTCGCAGCCATCGAATGCGCCAAGACAGTGATCGCAGTTGTCAACCCGAACGTACCTCGTGCATGGGGCCAGGCAATGATTCCTATGGATATGATTGATATATTCGTTGAAGGAAACGAGCCGCTCGAACCAGCACATTTCAGCGAACCGAACGAAGTGGAGATTGCCATCGGAAAACATTGTGCAGAACTGATTGATGACGGAGCATGCCTGCAGATGGGTATCGGAGCCATCCCAAATGCAGTCCTTGCACAGCTTGGCAATCACAAGAACCTCGGCGTTCACACAGAAATGTTTGCAGATGGAGTGCTTGAACTTGTGGAAAAGGGTATAATCAACGGTTCCAACAAGGTAACAGACAGAGGCAAACTCGTCTCAACCTTCCTTATGGGCTCACAGAAAGTATATGACTTCGTCGACGATAATCCGATGGTTGCAATGATGGATGTAGGCTACACAAACGATCCGTTCGTGATAGCCAAGAATCCTAAAATGACAGCCATCAACTCTGCGTTACAGATCGATCTGACAGGCCAGGTCTGCGCAGACTCGATTGGAACAAGATTCTATTCAGGAGTTGGTGGACAGGTTGACTTTGTATATGGAGCATCACTTGCACCTCAGGGTAAGGCCATCATAGCGATGCCATCGATAACCAGCAAAGGAGGAAGCAAGATTGCACCGGTAATCATGGAAGGCGGCGGAGTCGTGACGACAAGACCTCACGTTCACTATGTAGTGACTGAATTCGGAGCCGTGGACCTCTATGGAAAATCTTTGCAGGAACGCGCGAAACTTCTCATCAGCATCGCTCACCCAGACCATCAGGAAGAGCTGGATAGAGCAGCTTTTGAGCGCTTCGGCCCACACTACCACTCATTCTAAGACTACTTTCCCATTGCCTTAGCTCGGCGACGAGCAGTAAGCTCACGCTGGAAAGCGCGGGCATTCTTCATATGCTCTGTATATGACACCGCAAAACGATGAGTACCATCGAATTCAGGTGAGGCGCAGAAGTATATATACTTGTGATTTCCAGGATTCAGAACAGCATCCAGACATGCCTTAGGAGGCACATTGATGGGTGCTGGCGGAAGACCGACATATTTGTAAGTATTGTACGGCGAATCAATAGTAAGATGTTTCTTAAGCACCCTGTCGAGCTTATAATCGTAACAGAAGCACACAGTAGGATCGGCCTGAAGCTTCATACCCTTGCGATAGCGGTTGAGATAGACCCCTGCAATCACCGGATACTCAAAATCCTTCAAAGTCTCTCCACTCACGATTGACGCCAACACAGACACCTGCATAGGAGATAGTTTCTGAGCCTTTGCCTTTGCAAGCCTTTCCTCATTCCAGAATGCATCATACTCCTTTTTGAGACGATCGAAGATCTCCTTTACTGAAGCAGTCCAGAACATCTGGTAAGTGTCTGGGAGAATCATAGCAAAGACATTCTCAGGAGTAAAACCATAAGCCGCAAGAAACTCCGGATCATTAAGTGCTGTGTCAATGGCAAGAGAATCCACCATCATCTGTGTAGAAATCTTCTTGGCAATGCGTCCTTTAGAGCGCATTGTACCGGAAAGCGTCATATTCTGAGGAGTCTGCCATCCGAAGACAAGCATCCTGGCAACATATATACTTGTTGCATCTGTATCAACAACATATCGTCCCGGCTTCATTTTGCCTGCTACATCCATCTTGTCGAAGCACCTCACAACACTGCCCTGACGCACAACACCAGCACGAGCCTGAAGAGAATCAACAACCTGAGATGCCGTCATATCCGGATAGACATAAAGCACATATTTCTCAGTGAAGTTCGGCTTCTTATTGTCAATATAATAGCGTCCTGCAACGAAGCCACACACTGCTATGACAACGGCAACAGCCGCCAAAATGCCTATAATAATATTCTTCCTGTTCATACTACTTTCTCAATCTTATGCAGTCTCCGCTCCTCGGAACATATGAAGGCGCCAACCCATTGATCTTATAAATTGAAGACATACGCACTGCGTATCTCTGAGAAATGTCCCAGAGAGACTCGTCGCTGTCGATAAAATGCATATCTATACCCTTGGCAGCCTTCTTTTTCTTAGCCTGAAGATATACGACTGTCCCTGGTCTCAAAGGCTCATCTGCATCAAGGTCGTTGAACTTAAGGATCTCCTTGAAGAAAAGTCCATAAGCCTTTGCAATGCTCTTATAAGTTTCACCTTCGACTGTATAGACAAAAGGCACACCGTTCTGAGAATAGAGTTCTCGGGAAACAGGGAAATGGAAATATTCCTTCTGAGCCTCCAGGAGCCTTTTGGGCTGTTCCATCTGAGAAGGAGACTTCGGTGGAAGGATTACAACCGCTTCCTGACCCGGCTTTTCATTCTGAGGCGAAGGCTTCTGATCATACTCATAAAGCTTATATTCTTCAATGAGCTTTATCAGTTTCTTCGGATAGGAAGGGTCCGTAGCATATCCTGCCTTACGGAGTCCATTTGCCCATCCCTTGTAGTCAGTCAGTTCCAGATCGAAGAGAAACTTATAACGGTCCCTGTAACGAAGAAAGTCCGAGTGGTCACGATAGGAAATCTCAACATCCTTATATTTCCTGAAACACTCCCCTTTCTCGTCATCGTCGTGAAAAATCCTTTCTCCCTTCCAGTTATTGTGACACTTAATTCCAAAATGATTGTTAGCCTTGAGCGCAAGGAAGGAAAGTCCGTTTCCCGACTCCAGCATACCCTGAGCCAGAGTGATGCTGGCAGGAACACCACTCCTGTACATTTCCTGTACAGCAAGGGACGAATATGTTCTGATATATTTCTCCTGAGGTGTCCTTGCAGATGCCACAACACAGAAACACAAAGCAACTGCCGTAAACACCGACCTTATGCGAAACGTCATATTTATTCAATTACAAAATCAAACTGATCATACTCTGATGTCCTGTGTGCAAGATGCTTGGTAAGCGGTGAAATACCAAACAGAGGTGAGTATGTACGCACCTTTACAGTCTTTCCGTCCGGCATGAATTCCAGAATGCGAAGCCAGCCGTCACCACCGTTACCTTCCCAGCCACCGCCAAGAGTCTGCACATTGAACATCATCTGATATACATCCTTTCCTGAGTTATTCTTATCCACTCTCCAGCCCACATTCCAGTCATAGCGGTCAATATTGCCTTCATTTGTCTTCTCCTGTCCGTGACCATGATGTCCACAGAGAACAAGACGAACATTAGGCACCTGACTGAAAAGCTTTTCCCAAAGCTGCACACCGGAATTGTTGCCCTGACGTTGAGTCAGACCATATTTCTCTGTAGATGTAACCACATTGCCACACTTATAGCATGTCATATATGAATGGGTCAGATAAATGACATGATGATTCTTATACTTATCAGAAAGACAAAGTTTCTTTGCCCACTCTACTGCACCGTCAGAAGGTGCGAATTCGGCTGTAATCACAAGAATCTTTCTTTCCCAACCGTCCATCTGAAACTCAAAAGCAGCGTTCTCAAGAGATGCCCTACCCTCACGGTTAGGGTACTCTGTCACAAGACAATCCAGAAGCGTGCTTCCCTGTCTCTCCGCTGTAAAATAATCCGGAAAGAAGGTGTGTTCATCCTCTGCATGCTTGAAGCCATAGTCATGATTTCCGGGACCATGAAGATGAGGTACCTTTCCATCAATAATCGAGAATGAACGGGAAACAGCCTCCCACATCTGGCGACTGGTACGGTTCAGCATATTTCTATTGAGAGCATTGTTATCATTCTGCTCCACAAGATCACCGGTACAAAGCGCAGCCTTGATGTTCAGATGATCCACATTGTCAGCAATCCAGTACATGACAAGATCCAGAATCGGAGTATTCAGATCATACTTGACATAACCCTGAGGATCTCCAAGAAGAATCATTGTAGAAGATGCCGGATCCGAAAGATTCTGACGGTCTGCACGATGCTGGGCCGAAACAAGAGCACAGAAGCTCAATAGGGCAACCAATATGGTAAAAAGTCGCTTCATATAGAGAATATTTATTTGGCTTCAGGCTTGCACTGCTGAACACAATAATTGCGGAAATCTTCCCATTTGTAGAACGGATAGATGTCCGACTCAAGAGGTATGCGCACATCACGCTCGCTGTGCATCATCCTCACAAGAACATCCCCCTTCTTATTACGATAGAAAACAAACTGCACATTCACAGACATCGATGTTATACGGCTGTCGCACCACACCTCAGGAAGTCTCTCGATCTCAGAGAATGGCACTCTTCCGTCACATCCCTCAACATGCATGACTGCAAGAAGAGGTATTACAGCAGAGTCATGTCCGAAACGCAGAGTTGCGGCCTCATCAGGAGTTTCACCTGAGATCACCTTATCGGCACGCTCCACGATGTCTCTGAGCAGAAGCTTTCCATCCAGATTACGTATGTCACCGAAATCTCCGGAAGGGCCATAAGTGAGGTAGCGTCTGATGTTGAAGAACTGCCACATCTGATAGCGTTCCTCGTCTGTGAACAGATCATGAAGCGAAGGAAGATCGTCAAAGTTCTGGACGATCATCGCAAGGTCATGCATATTTCCGATGAAGGCATATGTGGTAGCAGTCTTATATGTCGAGCATATGAGTTTCTCTGCATAGTCGTAATCATTGAAGAGACGAGCCACAAAATCTCTATCCTTGGTATTCTTCATCTGATACTCCCTCGCCATTACGCGTGCCTGCTTGTAGAAGACATTCATATTCTTCTCCGGACGAGTGATGTCGATGTCGTGCTCACTGGCATTACGGGTGATCTCAAGTTTGGGATTATGTTCCTTTATACGCTCAGTGAAAGCTGCCATACTCATCACACAACGCACAGAAGGCGATGCAAAACAGGTTATATGGCCTGCACCCTTGCCATCAAAGACCTGAGGATAACATTCAAGCATTCTGCTTGCAATGCCTCTCTGCTCACGCTCGCCACGTCTGGAGAGATCGCCCGCACGCAGATGGGCATCTTCCGCCAATATGCGTACTCGACGAAGCGCATCCAGACCGAGCTCAGTCAGCTTTCCATCTTTAGCTGCCTGCTCGAAAATTTCGAGAGGCTGAAAATATTTTTCAGGAGCAGTCTGATAACGGGAGCCATGACGACCATAATGGGAAATATAGAAAGGCTTGAAGCCACGTGGCGCATCAGGAGCAACCTGATCAGTCACACGATATGCTGTGTATATACCCGCAGCAAGATCCGGATCTGCCGCAATAGACTCACGCATTGTCTGTGCCTGCGCAATGGCCACAGCACCGACAGCAACAAGGAGGAGAAGAAGTTTTTTCATTGTATTCAAAATAATTACGTAAATATACGAATTATATTTCAAATACATCACCGTCATGTGCAAGGTATGAGTCAGGGAATATTGTCCTGATCTGGTCGAGATAAAAATCTACTGAAGGAAATCTTGAAGAATAGTGACCGACAATAAGACGTCCGACTCCGGCGTCCAAGGCTGTAGCAGCTGCTTGAAGTGTGGTCGAATGGTGAGTCTTTTCAGCCATCTCAGCCATCTCAGAAGGAAATGTCGCCTCATGGTAAAGAAGGGTCGCACCCTTAATCCACTGACTGAGTTCAGGGAACGGAGCCGTATCACTGCAATATGCGTAGCTTCGCGGCTGATAAGGAAGATAAGCAGCCTCTGAGAATGGTATTACCATCGGCTCATCAGAACCGGACTGAGGTCTGTAATCATTCTCAGGACATGGCTCTGTAAGCCTGCCTGCCGGTCTTACCACATCCTCTCCCCTCTTGAGAGCGCCGATTTCCGGAACTGAGAGTCCGTAACGGGTAATCGCATCCTTATGTACATTATAAAGAGGCATCTTCTCTCGGATCAGGAATCCGAAAGTAGGAACTCTGTGATTCAGCGGAAAGGCAAGAAGTTCTGCAGTCCTGTTCTCATAGACGAGTTCAGGAGAGGTCATTTGAAGTGGAACGAAATTTATATCAAAGAGAAGTCCCTCACCGAACTTTTCCTTGAAGAAGTCCAGAACCGGACCGAAGTCTGATGGAGCGTAGATATTGAGCTGAGAAGAACGCCCTAGAAGGCCCATTGTGGACAGAAGACCGAATATGCCGAAGATATGGTCTCCGTGGATGTGACTCAGACATATGTGTTCAATCTTCAGGAAAGAGATGCCAGCCTTGCGCATCTGTATTTGAGCACCTTCGCCACAGTCAATCATAAACAAGCGCCCACGTACATCCAGTACTTGGGCGCTTGGATATCTTTCAGTAGTGGGCAGAGCCGAAGCTGTGCCCAATACATTAAGAGTGAAATTCATTACTTAGACTCGAGCTGGCTCTTAAGTGCTGCGAGAGCGTCGAGGTCACCGAGAGTAGTCTTCTCGATGTTCGAGTTGATCTTCTTCACAGCCTTCTTAGTGTTGTCAGCCTCAGTAGCTACCTGAGCAGCCTTAACCTCAGCGTAAGTCTTAGCGTGAGAAAGAGTTACCTTCTTAGCGCTACGCTTGAGCTCAGTTACCTTGAATGTGAGAGTCTCACCGGCTACCGGCATTGAGCCATCCTCCTTAACGAGGTCTCTGTTGAAGCAGAATGCGTCAACCTCGCTCTCAAGCTCGATTACTGCACCCTTCTCGTTTACAGAAGCAACCTTAGCCTCAACTACAGTACCAACGCTGTACTTAGCCTCAACCTCATCCCATGGGTTAGGAAGGAGCTGCTTGTGACCGAGTGAAAGCTTGTGGTTCTCCTCATCGAAGTCGAGAACTACAACCTCGATAGCGTCACCTGAAGCTACGAGCTCAGATGGATGCTTGATCTTGTTCCAAGAGAGATCGCTGATGTGTACAAGACCCTCGATACCCTCCTCGAGCTCAGCGAATACGCCGAAGTTAGTGATATTGCGAACAGTTGCAGTGTGCTTTGAACCAACAGCATACTTCTCACGGATGTTCTCCCATGGGTTAGCAACGAGCTGCTTGAGACCGAGAGACATCTTCTTCTCCTCGCGGTCGAGAGTAAGGATCTGTGCCTCAACCTCGTCACCAGCCTTAAGGAAGTCAGAAGCGATGCGGAGTCTTGGAGACCATGACATCTCTGAAACGTGGATAAGACCCTCAACACCTGGCTCAATCTCTACGAATGCGCCGTAGTCAGCGATGAGAACAACCTTACCCTTAACCTTGTCACCAACCTTGAGGTTTGCGTCAAGAGCATCCCAAGGGTGCTGGCAAAGCTGCTTGAGACCAAGAGCGATTCTCTTCTTAGACTCATCGAAATCGAGGATAACAACGTTGATCTTCTGATCGAGAGCAACAACTTCCTCCGGATGGTTGATACGGCCCCATGAAAGGTCTGTGATGTGGATAAGTCCGTCAACACCGCCGAGGTCAACGAATACACCGTAACCTGTGATGTTCTTAACTGTACCCTCAAGAACCTGACCCTTCTCGAGCTTACCGATGATCTCGCTCTTCTGCTGCTCGAGCTCAGCCTCGATAAGTGCCTTGTGTGATACTACCACGTTGCGGAACTCCTGGTTGATCTTAACGATCTTGAAGTCCATAGTTGTGTCAACGAACTGATCGTAGTCGCGGATAGGCTTGATGTCGATCTGTGAACCTGGGAGGAATGCCTCGATTCCGAATACGTCCACGATCATACCACCCTTAGTGCGAGTCTTAACATAACCCTTAACGATCTCGTTAGCATTGAATGCATCGTTGACCATATCCCAAGAACGGAGCTGGCGTGCCTTCTTGTGTGAAAGGATGAGCTGACCCTTCTTATCCTCGGTAGTCTCAACGAAAACCTCAACCTTGTCACCAATCTTGAGGTCCTGGTTGTAACGGAACTCAGGAGCCATGATGACACCCTCGCTCTTGTAACCGATGTTAACGATAACCTCTCTCTTGCTGATTGCTGAAACGACGCCCTCTACGACCTCGCCCTCAACAACCTTAGAAAGAGTCTGGTTGTACTGCTCAGCGATCTGTGCCACGTCGCCGCCGTACACGTCCTCATTCTCAAATGCATCCCAGTCAAAGTTCTCTGGAGCAACTGAAGCGTTGAGAACGCTCTTCTTGGTTTCTTCTACTGCCGGTGCTACCTCTGGAGTAACCTCAGCAACTGTCTTGTTTTCTTCCATTGTTAAATTTAATTTAGAAAAACTAGTGGGTTAAACATTATTTATTGTGCTTGCCCTCAGCGTCTTAGTCAAAAGAAAAAGCGCGCTTCGGGTCAAAAAGCGCGCAAAAATAGATATAATTTTCGGATTATCAAACATTTATTCACAAAAATCACCTGCACATCTTCCTTCCCGCAGACACCGCATCTGAGGTTCCGTACACGGGGCGTACATAGAAGCTGTAAGAGTAATGTTTGTCCATAAGCCTGTACTGGTCAGACGGTCTGGCCCTCTGGGTCCACGAGTCGGTTCCGCCCACACCTGTCTGAACGTGGTCTATGTTGACTGTGAAGGCACCATGGAGCCTTGCTTTCTCATTGATATGCTTTGCTTTATGAAGATTCTCCTGAGTAATGTCCCAGGCCGAAACGCTCAACGGCTCCACACCAAGGAACTGTATTCCCTTGCCATCGAGATCAGTCAATGAAATCCACCTCACATCAGTCCTGTTGCCGTTCTCCTGAGGGTAGACATAATCAGTCATCATCCCTGTCACCGTGGTGTTCCAGGTACCAAGGAAGATGCCGTCATTACGGTCCGAGTAATTCTCCTGAGGGCCACGTCCGAAATATGTTACATTTTCAAGGTCACCAGCGACAAGACCCTGAAGGCCGACTCGAAGAGGATCAAGACATTTTTCCGCAATATTGACATCGTAGTCTACCCTAAGAAGGCCATCCGGATAGACAGTGTACAGCATAACCAGATCAAGTCTTCCTTCAACAGTCTTGGAGACAGTGACAACGAGAGCATTTCCCGCAGGATTCACCTCAATTTCCACAGGCACGGAAGCCAGGGTTTCCGGCATTGTCTTCCAGTAAGGCATATAGTGAGCCGGCTTCCAGCCTCTCCAATCATTATCAATCTCCGCTCTCCAGAAATTAGGAGCAAACGGAGCTTTGAGAAGTTGCCTGAAACCGTCATGATAACCGGTAAGATAGCCTGTTGCCTTGCTGACCTCCACTGTAACTTTCCCTGCTTTCACTACAATGCTGCCGTCGTTTTCAGACCACACAGGGAGCTTACCGGACGCCATCAGCGGTTCCGGAGCAACACGCTCATTAAGAATGAACTGCTCAGAAGAATTGCAGTGTCCTGCAGGAGCATATGGAAGAGCCTCAGCCTCCAGAGCACACACATTGAGCATATATACAGCCCCTGGTTTCTGCTTGTATTTCTTAACAGGAACTGTCACTCTGGTACTTTCTCCAGGAGCCAGTACCGGCACATTGAAGATTCCTGACTGAAGCACACCATTCTCATCCTTGAGTTCCCAAGTGTAGGTATAGTTCTTTGTCGAAGCGTGGAAGTTCCTGTTCTTTACGTTGATCACATATTCAGAAAGAGCATCAGCCGTGAATTCAACAGGCTGACACACATACCTACATGTCCATAACGCAGGCTTAGGAGTGCCGTCCGGAGACACTACACCATTACAGCAGAAATTTCCGCTATTAGGATCGGTATCACGTTCATAATCACCACCGTAACCCCAATCTTTCACTCCCTGCTCGTCATATCTTGCAAGACCTTGATCCTTCCAGTCCCAGATGTGACCGCCAAGAAGAGATTCATGTGCACGGATAAGATCCCAGTAATCCTTCATACCGCCGGTAGAATTACCCATCGAATGAGCATACTCACACATATAGATCGGTCTGTCGATATTCGGGTCTACAGCCATTGCTGCCAGCGACTTCACAGTAGGGTACATTCGGCTGATCACGTCCACATATTCAGGATCGCTAGGATTGGCACCTATGTTTTTCGGATCAGGCAGTGATGTGTATTCCTTCTTCTCCTTGACCACTTTCTGCATTTCGCTGGTATAGACCACCTTGGTCTTTCTGTCAGCCGGTTTGTACAACGGATGCTGAGGCTGTCCCTGAGCTCCTTCATAATGAATGAGTCTGGTAGGATCCATATCCTTTATCCAGCCTGCCATAGCAGCATGATTCGGCCCCATACCCGACTCATTGCCAAGAGACCAGAAGATGATGGACGGATGATTTCTATCCCTCATCACCATCCTCAATGCACGCTCAAGAAAAGCATTGGACCAAGTAGGATCATTCGAGAGCTTACCACCCTCACCGTGAGTTTCAAGATTGGATTCATCTATGACATATAAGCCATACTCATCGCACAGATCAAGGAAATACGGATCGTTAGGATAATGAGATGTTCGCACAGAGTTGAAATTGAACTGCTTCATCATACGGACATCAGCCTCTATCTCGTCCCTTGTTACGCATTTACCGCCGAACTCGCTATGGTCATGACGGTTGACTCCATACAATTTGACCGGAACTCCGTTAACAAGAAGCTTCTGCCCGTCCAGTCTGACATCACGGAAGCCGACCTTACAGCTGCGAGCCTCGACACACCTTCCCTCTGCATCCGAAAGAGTCAAGACCAAGGTGTACAGATACGGAGTCTCTGCTGTCCAGGTCGAGACATTTTCAAATTTCTGAACCATGAACGGCCAGAACACATTATCTCTCTGAGGATACTTATCCGTAACAACCACATCTGCGTTTACTGCCATAGGTTCACCCACCTGAGCACCATCTGCATCATAAAGTTTTGCAGAAATGACCCAGTCGCGAATATTCGAACCCTTATCCACCGACACCGACGGGCGCACCCAAAGTTCCGC
Organism: Candidatus Cryptobacteroides sp.; assembly: GCA_045126915.1. Lineage (GTDB taxonomy): Bacteria > Bacteroidota > Bacteroidia > Bacteroidales > UBA932 > Cryptobacteroides. The sequence continues at coordinate 117,418 of JBGVPH010000027.1, read as the reverse complement.
GTCCTCATATCCGTTCTTAAACACCGTACGTACAGCAAAATCATCAATGGATACGGAAGGACGATAAAGAAGCATCACCTCCCTATGGATTCCAGCCATCCTCCAGTGGTCTGCATCTTCAAGATAACTTCCGTCAGTCCACTTCCAGACCTTCACGGCAAGAGTATTCTCCCCTTCCTTAAGACAAGATGTTATATCGAACTCACTCGGAAGACAGCTATCCTCCGAATAACCAACCTCGATGCCGTTCACCCAGACCTGATGGCCGGAATACACTCCTCCGAAATGCAGGATAACGTGTCCGGCATCCCATCCCTCAGGCACAGTAAAAGTACGCACATATGATCCGACAGGATTATCTCTCGTAATGAAAGGAGGTTCAAACTTGAACGGATATACTGTATTCGTATAAATAGGATAACCGAATCCCTGCATCTCCCAACATGACGGAACTTCAATATCAGCCCACTTCGAAACGTCATATCCCGGAGCGTGGAAGTTATCGGGAGCAGATGTCACATCTTCAGCAAAATGGAATTTCCATACACCGTTGAGCAGGGACATTCTCGACACCTCCCTGTCGCATGACAAGGCATCAGAAGCTGTTAAATACGAATAAGAGGTTGCTCGGGATGGAAGACGATTGACACCGTTCACGAACTGATTTTTCCATGGCTCGGCATCAAGTGGCGATGACAGGACCATAGATACGGCCGCAAACGAAAGAAGCGACCACAGTTTCACACTTAATTTCATGAATATCTATAGATTGGTTATTACAATCTACAAATATATGTTAATTTCTTCATAGAGACGAAACTCAGCAGAAGAAAGCTGCTGATATATAATTTCTTCATTAAGATTGTCTGCCCACTTCATAGGTGTTCTCTTTGCGGTTTCGATTGCATGTGACGGATTCACAAGATAATCCTCAATAAAATTACGCATAGCTCAAAAAATTTAGATGTCCGTAATGGTTTTTAGGACCACACATCTCAAAGCACGCGCCAGAAAATGCAGAAAAATGCCGCTTTGGACGGCATTTGAGGATATATAGACAAAACCTGAAACGTAATAGTTAAAACCTAAAGGAAATGTAACGTCTGATGATTGAACCTTTGGCATCAGTCTCAATAATGAGAGGAAGAGAAGTAAGATCAAAGGCATCAAAAAGCGTAGAAGCCAGGCTCGGATCTGTCATAAGAAGATCATCCACATCGACAAGAAAGACCTTTACGCCACGGGACTTGTCAGAATCGTTCAGAATGGCACGCATAGCTTCCTTTTCCGCAGCACACACGTTGCATCCCCGGGCAAAGAACATTATATAGTTTCTTTTACCTCCCAGTTTGCTCAAAGTTTTCACAGTCTTCTTTCCACCTTTGGAAGACATCAGTTCACCAGGAACCTTGAGAGGCGGAATCTTTGTCCCCGGACTAGATTTTGACAGAAGATCATCCATAACCTGCGCCATTCCCACGATCTTCAGGGAATCATCCTCGGATTTCCAGACCTCAGGCTTTGAAAGGATGTATTCATCTATCAGATAATCAAGTCCTTCCTTAAATGCAGCCTCTCTTTTAGATGAAATATAGTACAGGAGGTCTCCGGTCATCTGACGGAACATCAAGGTATCACCCCTTTCGATTGTAGAAGCAGCTATGTGATCTGCTACAGAGATCACCTCCGACTTATCAGAAGGAACCGCATCCTTACCGAAAACCATATCATACAAGGCAACCGATTCTTCCGTGCCGTAATTCAATATCTTTTCGGAAAATATATCCTGAAGCATCCCCGCCAAAGCTTTGGCATCCAGTCCGCGTCCTATAATAAATCCATCCGGAGATATGAGAAACATTCGAGGCGTCTGAATGACACCATATTTCCTTTGATAGTCCGAATCTAATTCCGGATCCCAAAGATGCTCGACAGACACAGCCTCGGAAGAGACATCCAGACGCTTGGAAACATATTCATCCCACTCCTGCACATCATCTCCAGTATAAACTGCAACAAAATCCACAGGATAGTCTTCTGTATTCAGAAGATTCCTCAGCAGAATGCTCTGCACCTTGCATTTCGCACAATCCGGAGCATAGAAATACAGAACGGTATATCGACGGCAGTCACGAGGAAAAACATTCCGCATGTCCCCATCCTTAGCCTTAAGCTGCAGTTCCGGAGCTTTACATCCAAGCAGAGACTGACGGTTGAAATCTGCAAATATACGCGCATTCATCAAGTCCACCTCACTCGGCATGGACACCTTTGAATTCAGGAACCATTTGTCCAGCAGATAGATGGCTACTGATTCTGCACCCATCAGGGGAGAATCCATATAGTTTGAAAGAAGCCTGCGCGCCACCATTGTGCGCACGAGGGAGTCTGAAGTACTCTCAATTATAAAGTCACATTCCTGCTTCTGCACCTCAAGGCTTTCATTGCTGATCGCCCTCAGGTATTCATCCAGTTTGAGATTGAGAGCCGCCATCTTCGCCGAATCCGGTTGAAAGACAGAAGCGGCCCTGACTTCCGCACAGGCGAAAATCAAAAGAAATGCAAGAACATATGAGAGACGTCTGAACATGTTTAGAGTTCTACTCCTTCTGCTATAAAGAGAGAGGTATCACCTCCGTGCTTAAGAATATCACGCACAGCTGTTGAGGAGATGTGAGCAAACTCCTGAGCAGTAGGGATGATTATGGTCTCTATCTCAGGTGCAAGCCTGCGGTTGGCATCTGCAATGGATCTTTCTGTCTCAAAATCAATCATATTCCTGACACCCCTGACGATATGACGGATACCAAGTTCACGACAGATGTTGATGGTGAGATCATCATAGTGAATTACTGTAACTCCTTCCATCCCCGCTGTTGTCTGACGTATAATGTCAAGTTTCTTCTCGTTTGAAAAGAATCCCTTCTTGCCAATATTTATTCCCACTGCAACGACAACCTCATCAAACATTGTCAAAGCCCTCTGTAAGATATTCAGATGGCCGGCTGTGAAAGGATCGAACGACCCTGGGAATAATGCTACACGTTTCATATTGCGTTAAATTTACAATTGCCAGTTGACCGGAGCTTTGCCATTGGCAGCAAGCCAGGCGTTCGCTCGAGAAAAATGTCTGCATCCGAAGAATGCGCCACGTGCAAGAGGTGACGGATGGGCAGCCTCAAGTACACAATGGCGCGAGTGGTCGATCAGCTCCCTCTTTCCTCTTGCAAAATTGCCCCACAGCATGAAGACCACACCATCACAGTTGTCTGATATATATCTGATCACAGCATCAGTAAACTGTTCCCATCCGATCTTGCTATGAGATGCGGCCTCACCACTTCGAACAGTAAGCACAGCATTCAGAAGAAGTACCCCTTGGCGTGCCCAGTTCTCAAGATTAGGATAGCCGCTCATCCTGACCCCCATATCTGTCTCTATCTCCTTGAATATATTCTTGAGCGACGGTGGAGCCGGCACGCCTTCCGGAACCGAAAAGGATAGACCATGAGCCTGACCGAAACCATGATAGGGATCTTGCCCGAGAATCACCACTTTCACCTTATCGACAGGCGTAAGGTCAAAAGCCCTGAATATCTGGCTTCCAGGAGGAAACACCTTCTTGCCTTCTGACTTCTCCTTATGCAGAAAACGCACCAGCGACTCGAAATACGGTTTCCCGAATTCGTCCGCAAGCGCGTTCTTCCAGCTCTGTTCTATTCTTACCTCCATCAGAAGATATAATCAATTACGTCACTTATATTCTTGACATATACGAAAGTCAGCCCTTTGATGTAGATATCCTTGATATCCTCCACATCCTTACGGTTCTCCTCGGAAATGACAATGGTGTGGATACCTGACCTCTTGGCTGCCAGAATCTTCTCCTTGATTCCACCCACAGGAAGTACACGTCCCCTGAGTGTCATCTCACCAGTCATTGCTATTCCGCTCTTTACCTTCTTGCCCCTGAAAGCTGAAACCATCGAACTGACCATCGTGATACCGGCAGAAGGGCCGTCCTTAGGAACTGCACCTTCCGGAACATGAACATGGATATCCTTTTCAGCAAACTCTTCGTATGCCATTCCTGTGAGCTCCGGATGAGCCTTTATATACTGATATGCAATGGTAGCCGACTCCTTCATCACATCACCAAGATTACCTGTCATAGTAAGGACACCCTTACCCTTGCTGACAGAACTTTCAATGAAGAGAATCTCGCCACCCATTGAAGTCCACGCAAGCCCAGTAACAACACCAGGAGCCTCATTTCCCTTCTGGAGATCATGTGAGTTGGTCGGCAGGCCAAGGTACTCACGAAGATGTTCCTTCTTTAAGGTAACAGGATAGTCCTGCTCAAGAGCAATCTTCTTTGCAGTCACGCGCGCAACCTTTGCAATCTGTTTCTCAAGACCACGGACGCCGGACTCCCTTGTATATTCATCGATTATCTTAACGATGGCACTCTTGTCAAATTTAAGCTGGGACTTCTCAAGACCATGCTCCTCAAGCTGCTTAGGCACAAGATAATGCTTTGCAATCTCAACCTTCTCTTCAGCAAGATAACCGCTCACGTTGATCATCTCCATACGGTCCTTGAGGGCCGGTTGTATGGTGTCGATATTGTTAGCCGTTGTAATGAAAAGCACATTCGACAGATCGTAGTCAATGTCGAGGTAGTTATCGTGGAAAGCTGTATTCTGTTCCGGATCGAGGGCCTCAAGAAGAGCAGAAGAAGGATCTCCCTTGAAGTCACTGCTTATCTTGTCGATTTCGTCGAGCACGATTACAGGATTCGAGGTTCCCGCTCTATTGATGCCGTTCAGAATTCGACCAGGAAGAGCACCCACGTATGTCTTTCTATGTCCGCGGATCTCTGACTCGTCGTGCACGCCACCAAGAGCAATACGTACATATTTTCTGCCTAAAGCCCTTGCGATAGACTTTCCGAGGCTGGTCTTACCTACTCCCGGAGGACCATAGAGGCAGAGGATAGGAGACTTCATGTCACCCTTGAGTTTGAGGACTGCGAGGTACTCGATGATTCTTTCCTTGACCTTGTCCAGTCCATAGTGATCTTCATCAAGAACCTTCTGGGCATTCTTCAGGTCGAGATTATCATTTGAAATCTGTCCCCATGGAAGATCCAGCATGAACTGGATGTAGTTGTACTGTATGCTGTAGTCAGGGGAGCTCGGATTATACCTCTCCAGCTTCGCCATCTCCTTTTCGAAGATTGTCTGTACTGCTGCAGGCCAGAGTTTCTCCTCCGCCTTTGCACGGAGCTGAGAGAACTCCTCCATCTCATCCATACCAAGCTCTTCCTGAATGGTCTTGAGCTGATTGTTGAGATAGTACTCTCTCTGCTGCTGATCGATCTCCGTCTTGACTTTCTGATTGATCTCCTGCTTGATCTTCTGAAGCTCCACCTGTGTTTCAAGCACTGAAAGAAGCTTCATTGCCCTTGCCCTGATGTCGCCGAACTGAAGAAGCTCCACCTTATCCATAAAGCTCTCTACCTCTATGGTGGTAGCTATGAAGTTCACCAGAAACTCGAAATTGTCTATGCTTTTGAGAGCCGCAGCAGCTTCACGAGGTACAAAGGTTGAAGACTTGATGATCATTGCAGCCTTCTCCTTAAGTGTCTCTGCAATCATCCTGACCTTAGTATCCTCTTCAGGAGCAAAGTCGTGCAGATATCTCACCCTTCCGAGAAGATATGGATTATATTCGACTATGTCCTCTATTTCAAAACGCTGATAACCCTGAAGAATCGCTGTAATTGTTCCATCGGGCATCTCAAGAGTCTTTACAATCTTAGCCACAGTACCATAACCATACAGGTCGTCCTTTCTCGGATCCTCAACTGAGAGGTCGTTCTGTGGAACTGCACCTATGAAGGCATTGTTTCTCTCCGCATCCTCGATGAGTCTGATCGACTTTTCTCTACCTATGGTTATTGGATACACCGTACCTGGAAAGATAACCGCATTTCTCAACGCGAGTATCGGCAGGGAATCCGGCAGCTGAGCCTCATCAATCTGCATCACGCTATCCATCTGCATCACAGGTATTATGCTCACCTCCGCACCTGATGGGGCCATCATGTCATTAAAAATATCTTTCATCATATTCAGTTACCGATAATTTTTCTCTAAAAGTACCATTTCTGTCACCTGAAGATATCTGTCAGTGACAGAAAAGCATCGCGCAAACTGACATTTTGTCAGAAAAGCACGATTTCTTCAAGATACATATATAATAGTCAACCTTTATGCCATTGCAAAAATACATATAAGATTCTGAAAATCACAAAAAATGGTCATTTCTATTTGGTTAATTGAAAAAATCGTTCTAATTTTGCGCGTTCTATCGCATATAGTAAAACGAATTTAAAAATTAAGAATATTATGACTAAGGCAGAAATCGTAAACGAGGTTGCAAAGTCAACCGGCATCGAGAAGGCAACCGTTCAGATTGTTGTTGAATCTTTCATGGAGAGCGTAAAGGGCTCACTCGCTAAGGGCAACCCTGTATATCTTCGTGGTTTCGGTAGCTTCATCATCAAGCACAGAGCAGAGAAGGCTGCAAGAAACATCACCAAGAACACAACAATGACAATTCCTGCACACAACATCCCAGCTTTCAAGCCAGCTAAGGTGTTCGTAAACGAGGTAAAATAAGTATCACTCTATAAATTTATTAACCATGCCAAACGGAAAGAAGCATAAAAGGCATAAGATGGCTACGCACAAGCGCAAGAAGCGCCTGCGTAAGAACAGACACAAGAAGAGAAAGTAATCTTCTCGCAGTGTCTGCCATTTTAGCAGTCTGCTAAAGAGAGGCTGGCCTGGGGGTCGGCCTCTTTAGTTTTAAAAAACGCCAATTAAATCTGATGGAGTCTGAAAAGGATTTGATCGTTGACGTAGGATCAACGGAAGTCTCGATAGCACTGATGGAGAACCACAGGCTCATCGAGCTTAACAAAGAGTCCAGCCAGGGGCATAGCTTTTCAGTGGGAGATGTATATCTCGGAAAAGTGAAGAAGATTCTTCCTGCCCTCAACGCTGCCTTTGTCGACATCGGAGATGAAAAGGAGGCTTTTGTACACTATCTGGACCTAGGATTGTACTTCGAGGCATTTGACGAGTTTGTCAGAAGAATCAACCCTAACACAGATGCAAAAGGTATCTACAAGCACATCAAGCCTGGCAAGATCCTCGAGAAGGAAGGCCGCATTGAAGATGTGCTGACTCCAGGACAGATGATTATTGTACAGATTGTCAAGGAGCCGATTTCGACAAAAGGGTCACGACTGACAGCAGAGATTTCATTGGCGGGACGAAACATCGTACTGCTTCCCTTCGCAGAGAAGGTAAGCGTATCCCAGAAAATTTCCTCAAAAGAGGAAAAGAGAAGACTTGAGACACTTGTCAGGAGCATTCTCCCTAAGAACTACGGAGCCATCATCCGCACAGCAGCCGAAGGAAAGAACGCGGCTATCCTTGATGCAGAGTTGATGTCACTGATAGAGAAATGGGAAAATTCCTGGAAGACACTTGCCCGATCAAAGGGAGTTCAGCTCCTTTTCACCGAGTACAGCAAGACCACCACAATCCTCAGAGACCTCCTCAATGACTCATTCAACAACATCTACGTTAACAATGAGACCATCTATGAAGAGATCCGCAAGTACATCTCACTGATCTCACCGGAGCAGGAAAAGATCGTCAAGCTCTACAAGGACAAGACACCGATCTTTGACCACTTCGAAGTAACGAGACAGATCAAGAGTTCATTTGGAAAGGTGGTTCCCATCAAGCAGGGAGCATATCTCGTGATCGAGCACACAGAAGCACTGCATGTCATCGATGTAAACAGCGGCATCCGCAACAAGAACAAGGAGCAGGAGCAGAATACATTTGATGTCAACTGCAATGCAGCAGAAGAGATCGCAAGACAGCTCAGACTTCGTGACATGGGAGGCATAGTGATAGTTGACTTCATAGACATGGAGACCAACGAACACAGGAACGCCCTCTACAAGAAGATGACAGAGCTGATGGAGTCGGACAGAGCAAAGCACAATGTGCTGCCTCTCACAAAGTTCGGGCTCATGCAGATCACCAGACAGAGAGTCCGTCCAGCAACCGAGATCAACACTCAGGAGGTTTGCCCGGTGTGCAACGGAACCGGAAAGATAGCATCAAGTGTCGTAATTGATGAGGCAATCGAGAGACGCCTGTCCTACTATGTGACAGAGAAGAGACTCACGAACCTCACCCTGAAGGTCAGCCCGATTCTTGGGGCATACCTCACAAAAGGAATCTTCAACTCGATTATGGGGCGCTGGAAAAAGAAGTACAGATGCAAGATAGAATTGGTGGAAATCACCGATTACACAGTCCTGCAGAATGAATTCTACAACGAAAAAGGAGAGAAGCTCGACTAGCTTCTCTCCTTTTTTTCATATCCTATTCCTCCTCGAGGAACTGCGCCATATTTTCAGAATACTTTCTCCATTTGTCGATAAGTGCCTGCATATCATCAGGCAGAGGAGAATTGAATCGAACGATCTGCTTTGTACCCGGATGGACAAAACCGAGAGTCTTGGCATGAAGTGCCTGACGCGGGAGAAGCTTGAAGCAGTTCTCTATGAACTGACGATACTTTGCATAAATGGTTCCTTTCCTTATCTCGGCACCGTCATAACGTTCGTCGTTGAAGAGCGGATGACCTATCCAATTGAAGTGCACACGTATCTGGTGGGTACGTCCTGTCTCAAGACGACACTCAACTACAGTGACATAGCCGAAACGCTCAAGAACCCTATAGTGGGTGACCGCGTGCTTTCCATAATCACCATCGGGGAAGACCTTGAAGCGCATCCTGTCGTTAGGATCTCTTCCGATATTACCGATGATGGTTCCTTCATCCTCTTTAAGATTACCCCATACAATAGCCACATAGCGGCGCTCGATGGAGTGAACAAAAAACTGTTTTGCAAGGTTCAGCTGTGACTCTTCATTCTTGGCAACAACGAGAAGTCCAGATGTATCCTTATCAATTCTATGAACCAGCACACCCATTCTCTCATCCTCTGCATCCGGGCCCTGTGAAAGTCCAAGATGATGGGCAAGAGCATTGATGAGCGTACCACTGAAATGTCCGTGACCGGGATGTACGACCATACCTGCATCCTTGTTGATCACAAGCACATCATCGTCCTCATGAACGATATTCAAAGGAATATCCTCTGGAAGGATTTCCAATCCCCTTCTCTGATAAGGCATCACGAACTTTATGACATCTCCGGGACGGATGACATAGTTCGCCTTGACTATCTTGTCGTTGACTCTTATATATTCTGCCTTTATTGCAAGCTGGATCCTGTGACGCGAGGTATACTCCATATGCGTCGCAAGATACTTATCCACACGCATAGGCTCCTGACCTCCGGAAATATCGAAACGGTAATGCTCGAACATTTCCTGCTGCTCATCGTCACCCTGCTGTTCAAGATTCAGCCTATCCTGTGCAAGTTCTTCATCAAAATCGAAGAATCTATCTTTTTCCATCATCTTACTTTTCCGAATATTTCTTTTCCAGCCTCTGTGGCACCTTGTTCTCGTCGAGAGTCATAAACAGAGTAACAGGCTCACCCTTAACAACATGAATGCTGTCAGACGGTTCTGGTTCCTGCTTATATACCACAGCAGCAAGCGAGTCGTCATAATCCTTGACAGTCGCATCGAATCTGAGCCTTTTCACATTGAGGGAGCTGCTGTGAATAGCATCCACTGCATTGACATTCCTCAGACCGAGAACATCAGGAACAAAGGTATTGCTGTCATTCTCGTTCAATCCCACTTCGATATCGATAACTGTCTCACTTTCAATCTGTGTACCTGGTTCTATCTCCTCGCCATCCATAAACTGACGGAGAACATTGTTCGTTGCCATATCCTCAACATAGATAAGTTTGCCGAGGACAAGACCACGGGACTGAAGCTCCGCCATAGCCTGGCGCATTGAATAGCCAATAAGGTTCGGCATAGACACCTTCTTTGCATTGATAGCATTGATAGTCAAAGCGATACGCCTTCCCTTCTTTACCATATTGCCTGCTGTAGGGTTCTGTCTGTAGACAGCGCCCTTCTTCATTCTCTTGACAAAGACAGAGTCTACTACGTCGATCCTCATTCCCTCAGCAACGGCGATAGCCTCTGCTTCAGCCACACTCATATTTGTAAGATCCGGAACTGAGAGTTCCTGATTATGCTTGGTTACGACATTCAGGAATATCATTGCTCCCACGAGAAGCACGACCACTATTATCAATGCTGCCATCAGATTCCTGACGATCCAATGTCCGAAGAAACCGGTATTTTTTACCTTTTTAGCCATATTATCAGATCTTTACAAGCTCATATGAACGAGTACCAAGTCCTATCATCTCACCATACTCAACTCCTGCTTCCCAGTTTGTATCAGGATGAACGAGACGGAACTTATCTTCACCCTTGTGATGGTGGTGACCACAGGTGCAGGTCTGTGCAGAATCTTTGTCAGAAATGGCATTACCCACAAGGCTTGGAGCTGCCTTGACGAGATCCGCACATGCACAATCAAGAGCGACAGGGTCGAATGAAGCAGCAATTCCAAGGTCTGGAACGATTGCAGCATCATTGTGATTCCAGCAGTCACAATTAGGAGAAACATTCATTATGAAGCTGATGTGGAACGACGGTTTATCCTTGACCACAGCAAGTGCATACTCCGCAATCTTGCGGTTGAGCACCTCTGAGGTGTCATAATCCTTGACAACGGCAGCCGATTTCTGACAGACAGCTACACACTGACCACATCCCACACATTTATCATAATCTATCACAGCCAGTCTGTCCACCACTTTCACTGCATCATGACGGCAGTACTTCTCACATATACGGCAACCAATGCAATTATCTTCATTGATCTGAGGCTGGGATGAAGAATGAAGTTCAAGCTTGCCACCGACACTTGCTGAACCCATTCCCAGATTCTTAAGAGCGCCACCAAAGCCGCTTTGCTCATGTCCCTTGAAATGGCTCATAGAGATCACGATGTCCGCATCTGCTATCGCAGCTCCAATCTTTGGTGACGGACAATACTGTCCTCCGCAAGGGACTTCCTTGTAATCAGTTCCCTTGAGTCCGTCCGCAATGATAACATCTGCATGAGCGGAAATTCTATTGAAGCCGTTTTCCATTGCTGCATCAAGATGATCCACCGCATTTGATCGGCCACCAGAATAAAGAGTATTTGCATCTGTAAGGAACGGCTTTCCACCCAAAGACCTGATGACATCTACGATTCGCGCGGCATAATTAGGCCTGATGTATGCGAGATTGCCAGGCTCACCGAAATGAATCTTTATTGCAGTGAACTTATCCTTGAAATCAATGTCTGCAATTCCTGCACGTCTTACGAGCCTCTCGAGCTTCTTCATAAGGTCATTGCCCGGAGTTGTTCTCAAATCGGTAAAAAATACTTTTGACTGTTCCATAGTTGCTTGATTTTAAGATGCTGACCGGAAAAGAATATTGAAGATTCCTTCTCCCAACAAAGCGATTCCTATTATTATGATCACCGCACCGGCAATCCTATTGATCCATAGGATGGTTCTCATCTGGAAGTTCTTTCCGAAATGGCTGAGAAACCATGTGACACAAAACCAGTAGAATGCAGATCCCGCACTCACTGAAAGAATGATAGGCATTACACTCCAGTTGTGAGGGGCGTCATCCGCCAGTCCAAAGAATGCAAACAGAGCCAGAATGACGAAGATTGCACCCGGATTAGATATGCCCATTACGAGTGCCTGCATGAAGTCTGTCAGGGAAACCGACTTTTCAGCACCCTTCTTCATCTTCCTAAAAGGATCGGAAAAGCTCATTGAGACTCCCAGAATCGCGACAACGACACCTCCAACAATCAGAATGATATTCTGGTGAGTATGTATGAATTCCTGAACGATGGCAAGAGCGAATATGGCAATCACAGCATACAAGGTATCCACCACACATGCTCCCAATCCTGTAATGAAACCAGGCTTATGACCGCCGCTCAAAGATTTCTGGATCACAAGAATAGCTATCGGTCCTATCGGGGCCGATGCACAAATTCCAACTATGAATGCTTTAAGAATATCCAGAAACATATCCTGTCGTTATCAAACTAAATCTAAACGGACAAAGATAAACAAATTTCTTCATATCTTTGCAGACAGTCAAGACAGCTGAAATGAAAAAAGAGAATATACTGATATGGGGGCTCGTCCTGCTTTTTGCAGTGATGATGTCTGTCCCTTACCTCATCCCACACACCGGAGCACTATCCCTCTTCGGTCTTATTCCTCTCCTGTGCATGGAAAGGATTGCCGCCATGCTCCAGAAGAAGAGGATATGGATATATCACTATAGTGCATTTGTACTATGGAATGCGATTACGACTTTCTGGGTGTGTAATGCAACCGTAGGAGGAGGACTTTTCGCAGTCTTCGCAAATTCTCTGCAAATGTCAGTGGTCTTCGGACTGTTCAGATGGAGTAAAAGGAAACTGAAAGGGACATTGCCATACATATTCTTGGCTGTCACCTGGATAGCATGGGAGAGATTCTATTTCGATGCGGAAATTTCTTGGCCTTGGCTTGTACTCGGAAACTCATTTGCGCGAACCATATGGGCTGTCCAGTGGTATGAAATCACAGGCACTCTTGGTGGTTCATTATGGGTATGGGCATGCAATCTGGGACTTTTCGGACTTATGATTTCACTTTCAGACGGCAGCTGGTGGAACTACAACATCAAGGCAAAGTCTGCTGCGGTCACCGGATATCTCGCTATACTCATCCTTCCTTTTATCGTATCAGGACAGATAGGAAAGAAATATGAGGATGCTATGACTGCACCTGAGATGCTTCAGACCGTCATCATACAGCCGAACATCGACCCTTACAACAAGTTCCAGGCACTCACTCAGGATCAGCAGAACGCCATATTCCTGAATCAGGCTGCAGAAGAACTCTCACATAGAAAGAACGACACTACCGCTTCGCCTCTCCTGCTTCTCGCACCGGAAACATTCACGGGCGACATCATTGTAGGTCAGTACGACAGGAGCCTTACATGGAGGAGATTCACCTCCTTCCTGAAGGATTATCCCAATGTTAATCTCCTGTTCGGAGCCTCAAGCTATGATTACATTAGAGCATCCCTCAAACCATCCCACACAGCACGAAAAGTCGGCAACGGAGTATGGCTTGAGTCCCATAATTCTGCCCTGATGACAGATGGTACAGAAAGAACAGAGATATTCCACAAAAGCAAGCTGGTAGTTGCTGTAGAGCACACTCCTTATCCTGCCGTATTCTGCAGAATCGACGACATGCTCGGAGGTGTGATGGGAAGATGTACCGGTCAGGAAGAAATCAGCCTGCTCAACATACAAAGCACTGATGGACAGAACATCCCGATAGGATGCGCTGTGTGTTATGAATCTGTCTATGGAGAATATTACACTGGCTATATCAGAAAGGGAGCACGTGCAATGACCATCATCACGAACGACGCGTGGTGGGGAGACACACCCGGATACAGACAACATCTCAGCTATGCAAGCTTGAGAGCTATAGAGACACGCAGAGCCATCGCAAGATGCGCAAACACAGGAATTTCTGCAATAATAAGTCCTTCGGGAAAAATAGTATCGGAAACCGGATGGTGGACACCCGCTGTACTTGAAGGAAGCATTCCTTTGAGGGATGACATCACCTTCTTTGTCGCACACGGAGACATCACAGGAAGATTGTGCACATTCCTTTTCGTTCTCCTTCTGCTGGCATTACTCGTCAGATTCAGATCTTTCTGACAACTACTCCTATCCTCTTTGACTGGCACCAGAGCCAGAACATATCTGTGGAAGGAACATATCTTTCCACCCTGAATGTCAGCCCCTTTTCAGTCCTGATATCATTGACTGTAGTATACATCAGGTCAGCAGTCACCTCCTGCCCCACATCACTCAGGTCAGCATTACAGCTGAGGATGAAGTAATGGGCCATATCATCGTCCATCATCCTGTACTCACATCTTTTCGCATTGTAAGCCATCTGACAGGTGTTGCCCTCGTACTCCAGCACGACCTCACCTCTGATAACAAGAGAGACATCCTCCTTCTGCATCAGAACTTCATCCACTACATATTGTTCGCATCCTGCAATAATAAATGACAGCAGGAAAAAGGATATGGCGTATATTCTATTCATTTTCAATCTCTCCTATGTTTATTTCTTTCATCACCACTTCTTCACTTCCATCCTCCCACGTAATATAAGCCCTGAGAGTGCCCTTCTTTGTGATGGTATAGTAACAATCCAGTCCCACTGTGACAGGATTGCTGTTAAATGTCCATCTGACCGCCTTCGCATCCTTGGCATTAAAAAGTCTCAATGGAATCTTGGTACCAAGAGGGAATGCTCCGTTATCTGCTCGCTCCACATTGGTAAGATATACATAAGGATAACCGGATTTCTGATTCCTCTTTGTCATAAAAGATATACTGTTCTGCTCTCCAATATAGTCACCATTTACAAATTTGACATAGACAGTATAGCTGGTTGAGAAATCAAGTCCATCCAACAGATATGCCCATTGCCCTGTCTCATAAGGAGCCACTTCGACAGTCCGGATGACTTGATCCGCCTTCCTGCACTCAATCACAGCTTTTCCATTAAAGAGAGAACTGCATGAAAAGGTTATGATGGCCGCATCTTGGAAAATATCCACCTTCAGGTCAGAAGGAATCGGAAGTTCTTCTTCTGAGAATCTTGTAAAATTAAATGTAACCTTACCGTTTTCGTATCTTATGTCAGAAACCGCTTTATCCACTTTTACGTTGCTCCAGCACTCGAAGCCTGGAGAACTTGTAGGAGTCAACGAGTTAACCCTGCCATACGGAAAGAATATGCCGCCAGGAGATCTCAGATAATTAAGATATGATTCATCTTCAACATTGCTGAAAATGTCAGGTCTGCCGTCAGCTTCCACCAGGTCTGCGCATTGATGAAAAGCATATGCATTCACCTCATTGCTTTCGCCCCACCTTTGTGATGCTGTAACATTCCTGCCGTAGACATCCGAATATCCGGCTGAATTCATAGACCTGTCTATATGGTATAGGAGCATTCCTGAACCTCCGATAAATCTATCCCAACCTGATGCATTACGGCACTCTATCAGGAAATATTCACCTTCATTATCAGAATCAATCCTGAAATAACGGCCCTTATCGACAGATTCAATAGTGTATTTTCCGGCTTTTGTAAGGACTTCGGGTTCTGTCAGTTTCAGGTAATCTCTTTCTACTGCTGTCAGATTCGGAGGTGTATTTCCATAATTGTTATAGTTTCCACCATCCATCAGGGATGTCCGGAGCCATGTTCCTGCAGCCAAGCCACCGACCTGATAATCAGTATCATACATATCTGGAAGACCAAATGTGTGAGCATATTCATGACAGAAGGTTCCAATCGATGTCATAGTTGTAGTGATGTAGTCATCCATAAGGCTTAGCTCCGAAGCACAAGCATATCTGTTGATCCTGACTCCATCAAGAATCAGATTCCTTCCTGCTCCATCCTTGATGTACCACGCATGAGACCAGATATGATCTTCTGATGCACCTTCAGCCTCGTCAGCTCCAGCAAAAAAGACAAAGACGTTATCCACCTCCTTATCACCATCCTGATCATATTTTGCAAAGTCTATCTTGGCATCTGCGAGCTGGCAAGCCTCGATTACCATCATATGAGGATTCTTATCAGAGCCGTCACTGTCATTTCCACCATAATAGGCCATTTCCCTTTCAAGAGTAACGACATCAGCTACTTCGAAACTGAAATCATAAAGTCCCTGAAACTGATCATCGAAGTACTCCTTTGCACTTCCGTCTGCACCAAATGAAGAATATCCCTCCTGCATCAGCATATTCTGAAAATCAGACTTTGAATAGGTCATCTTTTCATTCTGACCCTTGAATTGTACGAGCAACACGAGACCGTACTTCACTGCCGGAGAGGACTCACCGGCCCTAGTTCCTGATTTTATTCTCCTGAGGATATCCCTGTCCCGATTCTCAACATCCCTTACATAGGATTTCTTGAGAGAAACCGACTCTGTCAGCTTTGCAAACGGGATTTCCCTACTGCGGGAAAGTACTTCGTATGGGACATTTCCTCCCACATGGCACCCTGTGGACAGTTTACGACCTGATGCATCATATTCTGCATAACACCACCATCCGTCTTCGTTCTGAATAATTGACTCGCCTCCTTCAGTAACCTTAATCCTCATCATCTCATCACCATAGAAACGGGCATAAAATCCACTTCCATCAGGCTGCATAAGATGAATACGGCCAGGCCTTGCCGGCTTCGAAAACGCCATCATGGATATCAGAAGGAATATATTGAACAATAAAAGACGTTTCAGCATATGCGGTTTCTGTCATTAATTTTAAAAAGTAACTATCTTTGCAAACGAATTGCATATTTAACCATTTTTCACGAGACGAACAAAAAATTTTATGAAGTCATCATATCTTTCAGCTATCATCTGCATAGTATTGGCATTATCAGCATCAGAAATCAAGGCACAGAACAGAATTATAGCAGGAGTCAAAGGAGACGAAGCCATAGCAAAGGCAATCAACGAATATGGAACATTCGACAAGTGGTGCGTCAGAGAGATCAAGGAATCAGCACTGCTCGGAGGTGACACCGCACACCTGTTTGAGTTCTACGGAAATCAGGATACAACCTTTACCGGCAAGCAGCCGTTCACGCCACCTCAGGGTTACATTTGGAGAACCAACAACGTTCTTGCAATCGTTGCCGGCATCGTAAAGACAAACAATACAGTATATCCGGAAAAGCGCGGTGACGGTTTCTGTGCGCGCATTGAGACTCACCTCGAGGAAGTGAAGGTAATCGGAATGATCAATATGGATGTTGTATGTCAGGGAGCCATGATGATAGGAAACCTTCCTGAGCCTATCACCACAACCAAGGATCCGATGACAAAAGTTCAGTATGGTCTGGCCTTCACAGGATGTCCTAAGGGAGTGGAATTCGACTACAAGGCTGATGTTGGAAACGAGGTTTACAGAGGAACCGGATTCTCCAGACTCAAGCCTATGGGATATCCTGACTATGCAGAGATCAACTTCATGCTCCAGAAGAGATGGGAGGATGAAGATGGCAACATTCACGCACTGAGAGTCGCTACAGGCATAGAAAGAATCACGGAGAGCACATCAGACTGGGTTAACGGATACCGCATCGACCTCAAATACGGAGACATTACAAACGATCCGTCATTCAAGCCATACATGGGCCTCAAGACAGACCCCAAGACAGCTTATCACGATATTAACAGCAAGGGCAAGGATGTTATCATCCAGGAGGACGGCTGGGCTGAACCAGGCACACAGCCTACTCATATGATCCTTCACTTCATCACCAGTTGCGGCGAAGCCTTCTACGGCGGCCTTGGCAACACCCTATGGCTTGACAACGTCAAACTCATAATGGAATAGACATAAAAAAAGAGGAAGAATCCTGCGATTCTTCCTCGGTAGTAGCGGGAGGAGGACTCGAACCTCCGGCCTCCGGGTTATGAGCCCGACGAGCTACCAACTGCTCTATCCCGCGATATTGGACTGCAAATATACGGACATTTTTTGAAACCGCAAATTTTTTTGCAATTTTTACGAAAGAAAGTCTATCATTGCATTCACATCATCCTTTGCAAACGACTGCTGATTGCCGGTTGAAAGGTTCTTGATGTTGATGACTCCATCAGCGACCTCATTGCCTCCCACGATTGAAAGGAACGGGATGAACTTCTTGTCAGCATAGTCAAACTGCTTCTTGAGCTTGGTCTGCTCAGGATAGATCTCACATGACACTCCTGCTTCTCTGAGGCTCTTCACTACCGGGATCAGATACTTGAGTTCATCTGCACCCATATTCGCGAACAGAAGTCTTGTAGTAGATGTTACCTCTGAAGGGAACTTGTCCAAGCCTTTGAGTACATCATATATTCTGTCTGCACCGAATGAAATTCCCACACCGGACATATTAGGAAGACCGAAAATACCGGTCAGATTATCGTAACGTCCACCTCCGCAGATGCTGCCGATCGAATAATCCTTCGCCTTGACTTCAAATATTGCCCCTGTGTAATAGTTGAGACCACGGGCAAGAGAGAGGTCGATTTCCACCTCACATCTGACACCTGCAGCGTCAATGAATCCGAAGAGTTCCTCAAGTTCATCAAGACCCTTGAGACCAGTCTCGGAAACAAGTCCCGAAGCTGACTTTCCGCTCATAAGTTCACGCATCACAGCAATCTTCTCCGCAGTTGTTCCTGAAAGAGTGAGGATAGGACGGATCACCTCGATAGCCTCAGGTGTAAGTCCCTTTTCAGCCATCTCTGCCTCCACGGCATCGATTCCTATCTTGTCTATCTTATCAATGGCAACAGTAATGTCAACCACCTTGTCAGGAAAACCGCAGATCTCTGCCATACCGGTCAGAACCTTACGATTGTTGATCTTTACGCATACGTTTACATCAAAGAGCGTGAAGACCCTGTCAACAATCTGCACAAGCTCAAGTTCATTAAGCTGTGATGTCGAACCGATCACATCAACGTCACACTGATAGAACTCTCTGTAACGACCCTTCTGAGGACGGTCTGCACGCCATACAGGCTGAATCTGGAATCTCTTGAAAGGGAAGGTGATATCGTTCTGATGCTGTACTACAAAACGTGCAAAAGGCACAGTAAGGTCATATCTGAGACCTTTCTCACACACCTTCAGCGAAAGAGCCTTGCTGTTGTAGCCATCCTCTGTACCCTCGACACGGAAATCGTCATAATTGATCTTCGAAAATGCATCTCCGGAATTAAGGATTCTGAACAGGAGTTTATCTCCTTCTTCACCATACTTTCCGAGCAAAGTGCTGAGGTTCTCCATGGAAGGAGTCTCTATCGGTGCATATCCGTATGTCTTGAAAACAGAACGGATAGTATCGAATATATAGTTACGTCCTGCCATCTCTGCAGGTCCGAAGTCTCTTGTTCCCTTTGGGATTGATGGTTTCTGTGCCATATCTTCAATTTTAGAAAATCGAACAAATATAGCATTAAATTCTTTATATTTGTCGAGCAAACACTTAGTGCGACATGAAAAAGTGCATCATTTCCATTATTCTGGCATTAACTGCATGCATATGCATCAATGCCCAGGATTTGAATGGTAAAGGAACTATGACCGAACACAGCTTCAGTCACAAGGGAACCAAGTATACATACTATCTGTATACACCTCAGAACCTTAAACCGGGAGCACCTCTTCTGATGGTATTCCATGGCTACGGCTCCCGAGATATCCCATCCATAAAATACGGATTCAATCCGGTAGCAGACAAGGAAGGTTTTGTTGTCTGTTATCCTAAAGGCCCCAAAGATCATAAAGGCAAGGAATATTGGAGTGTCGGATACCAGTTTCACATTGATAACAACCTAATGCGCGACGATGTGGGGATGGCGGTAAAACTTGTCAGACACCTCCAGAAATCATTCAACCTGTCAAGACACAACGTATTTGCAACCGGGCACTCAAACGGAGGTGCAATGAGTCATATATTATCCTACAAAGCATCTGATACATTTGCTGCCGTCGCATCCGTCTCCGGTCATATCATGGAATGCACTTACCGTTCTCTCGACACAAGCAAACCATCCCCACTTATGGAGATACACGGCACATTGGACCCGCTATCCAGATGGAACGGAGATCCGTTCAACAATGACGGCTGGGGAGCAGATATTGCCATACCGCTTGCTGTAGGCCTATCAGCAGCTGCGCACAAATGCACTCATGAGGAGACAGAGATTCTGCCATTGCGCAGAAACAAAGTGATTGCTCATCGCTACCTTAACGGGACCAATGGCAATCAGGTATGGTTCTACGAGGTTGTAGGCGGCAGACACTCATGGGCAGAACAGGATATGGATACAGCCTCTGAAATATGGAAATTCTTCAGTATGTATATGAAATAAGACCCAGATAAAGCTATGGCAGTACTGGATCAGGATTGATGGATTCGTTTTTAAGAAGCATCTTGACTTCCAGTCCGGAGGCGAACCAATAGCCCCTATAATTTCCGGCATCTCCGGCATCTCTCTGCCTGAGTGGAACTGCCTTGTTCTGTCTCAGATAAGGACCTTCATTAGAAGTTCCATCCACATCCTCAAAAAGAAGATCTATCGAATCTCCGGGAGTTGAACGACCGTAGATGATGAACTCACCTTTTGAATTGGTATACACCGGGTCGTTATTACCTACACTGACCTTTATTCCTTTCACAGGCATTGCTACGGTAACATAATCATCTGGCTCTGAAGTTGACTCATCCTTTACATTACAGTCTCCGTAGACAGTGCCATGAACCTCAAAAAGCATATAAGGCTCACCGATGGTCTTCTTCTTGCTGCAGGAGAAGGCCATCAGTGTAAACGCGCATGCTATTAAGGCAAAAGCCTTGATAAAAGAACGCATATGAGATTACTCGCCCTTAGGAAATTCAACTGACTTCACAGGAACATTGAGCTTCTCAATAGCAGCCTTCAATGTCTCAGCCGACGTCTTTGCCTCATCATATCTGACAGCAATGGTCTGTTTCTCAAGAGAGACTTCAAGCCCCTTCACGCCCTTCTCGAAAGAGATGTTCTCCTGAATCTTCTTCACACAATTATTGCAGTGAATGCTTGCGTGATATACTACTTCTTTGACCTCTCCCTTAGACTTTTTGAAGAGCTGAGATGAAAGGGATGCATCTGCAACTGTCATCTCTGCTGCTGACAATGACAATCCTACGAGTGTAGCAAGTACAATGATTATAATTCTTTTCATAGCGTATATATTTTTCTGATTATCAATTCTTGATTAAGCCTTCTTCCAAAGAGTGAAGCGGAATCCGATGTGAGCCTTGATTCCCATAAGAGGACCCCAGATGCAGCTTGCATCAAAAGAAGCCATACGAGGATTGACCAGACCGTCAGCACCCTTAACTCCGACAAGCACATCCTTCTGTCTGAAATTGGTGAGATTCTCTGCTCCGACATAGACATCCCATCCCTTGAAACGTCTTGTAATCTGAGCATAGAGAAGCGGATAAACAGGAGAATAATAATTACCGTTCCTCTCCTTTATGCCATCCATATCTCTCATAAAGTCATAGACCCTGCAAGGACCATTTACAGATGCTGTAAAATCGAATATCCACCTGTTGAGATTGGTTGCATACTGAAGATTGAGAACACCCTTGTACTGGCTTGTCATCGGCTTCTCTACCAATCCCCTACCCTCAAGTTCCACTCTTGCGTTGGTGTAGCGGAAAGTAGCTGTAACGTTGAATCTTTCGATAGGATCAACAGAAAAGTCCAGCTGGAAATTATCTGTGTACGAACGCTTTCCGTTCAATGCATAGAAATGAATCTTTGCCGGATCGTTGTTACACTCATAATCCACTACCATCTGCTGGGCAAACTGTGTCCTGAAATAGTCAAGACTGATGTAAGTGTTGGACGAAGCACCGAACGGCATGTAATAAGTGATGTTACCTCCCACGGTCCACGCATCCTCAAGGATGTGCTGATCATACGCTCCGACAAACTCCTTTCCTGTAGAGAATACACCGATATTGTCCACAAGAGGTGTAGAATACCTTAATCCGCGTCCTCCGTTAGCTCTAAGAACAATCTCATCGACAGGCATATACTTGAGAGTCACTCTTGGTGACACCTTGAATCCCTGTCCGCTGAACCAATCTCCACGAAGACCGGCGATTGCAGAGAACTTTTCTCCTGCATGATATGTATACTCACCGAACACACCGGCATTTGCAAGATCTGTCTTGCCGCTCCAGCCCTGCTGATGGACAGCCATCGTCCAATACTTCCTGAGAAAGTCCTCATTATACCTGTCGAATGTACCATTGAGTCCCACTGTAAACTTGTGAGAATCATTTATGATGTTCTGATACAAGAGGTTGGCATAGGCTGAGTGCTGTCCGGCAAGATAATCGGTCGCACCGAAATACGAGTCCATATCCTGATAGCTGTAGTCAGCGATGAGGGCAATGTTCTGAGAATTTTCCTCATTCAAAGGAACTCCCACCTTGAAATAGCCGTTGATCGAGCGGTTATATATTTCTGTTCCCCATGGATTGACCTTTCCAAGAGCATCAAACGGATTCAGTACAAAGGAATCCTTGTCATAAAGTACGTCATTGCCTTGTTCATCCTTCAAGACCTGTCCTCCATGACGGCTGTCCTGAAGAGCCCTCACACCGAAGCGGATCTGCATTCCGTTGTCAGCCATATACAGCCAACGGTTGGAGAGGTTGAACTGAAGCATCTTAGGCTCATCGAGCAGACCGTCACCATTCATATCATGGGTAGCGATATTACCGGACACATGACCGAGAAGAACAGTACTCCACTTATAGCCCATCTGGAGTGAAGATGCGATATTAAAGTCAATCTTTGTGTCGCTCATCACAGCCGCATTGAGAAAAAGAGGTTTCTCGTCAGTTGGCTTACGATGCTCCATGTTTATCTGTCCGGTCATACACTCCACTCCGTTGATTACAGAAGACGATCCTTTGGCAATCTGAATACTCTCAAGCCACTGTCCAGGCACATAAGAAAGTCCGAAAGGAGCAGAAAGTCCACGCATTACAGGACGTGTCTCATCAAGCATCTGTGTATATATGCCGGAAAGTCCGAGAAGACGGATCTGTCTTGCTCCTGTAACTGCATCGGAATAGCCGACTGTCACACTTGCAGAGTTCTCAAAACTTTCTGCCAGATTACAGCAGGCCATCTTGCACAGACCTGCAGCAGAAATCACCTCTGTACGTATTTCTTTTCCTTTTGAAAGATAGTTTCCCGCCTGACGCGAAACGAATACGGCGGCATCCAGGCTGTCTGCACGCTCACCATAGATATCTGTAGTATCGATCTGCTGACCGGCAGCACCAATAACCTGAGCATCTGCAAAGGTTGCTGCCGCATACATTGCGACTAAAGCTAATATGTATTTTTTCATTTGATTATATTTCTGATTTGATAAAGATTCCCGATCAGGTCGGGAATGACGGAAACGGTCGGGAATGACGGAAACGGTCGGGAATGACTGGAAACGGTCGGGAATGACGGAAACGGTCGGGAATGACGGAGGTTTGTAGGGAATGGCACTATAGCATATGTGCCAGACCGCTGTCATTGCCGGCTGCGACCGGCAATCTCAAATCAGATTCTCCAGACATTGCAGAGCACACGTATCCCTCGTGAATCATGACAGGAACGTGACAGAAAGTCTGACGAACTACCGTGATAATGAAGAGTGCTCATCGCATCAAGCGGATTAGATAAGATCAGGCAATGAGACTTCAGATCGGAGAACTGGAATCTCTTCGAATCATCAACTCTCTCCGTCATAGAAGTAATAACCTGATACTCATCAGTACAACATTCCGGTTCATCGATAGACTCATCCGAATCAGAATGCTGATCAGCAGTGTGGTGACTGCAGCAACAGCAGCATGTCTGCTCAGCTCCGCAATGATCTGACGGATGAATGGATTCGCATGACATATCCTCCAGGAATGTAACGATGAAACTACGGTCACTGGCATTACATGTATGTACATTGAACCCTATGATACTCAATGAGTACCATATGAGCATAACTACTGCTGACACGCGTATGAGCACATTCCTCTTCACAATCGGCAAAGTTAGGAATTTTTTTCATTATATTTGCAATTACATCTGATGCAACAAATGAACTTATAAATAAATTCCGTCATGAAAAATTTTCTTAAAATGACTCTTGCCACTCTTGTGGGACTTATCTTGTTCAGCTTCGTGGGAATATTCATCTTCAGCTCAGTAATTGGTGCTATGGCGGCACTAGGAAAGAGTGATCCGATAATCCCTGCAGAAGGTATGCTTGAACTTGATATGACAGCATTCGTTCTGGCTGAGCAGGATCAGGAGGCCGATCCATTCAATACCATCAAGTCTGGTGAACAGGCTCCTTCAACAGTAGGTATACTCAAAGCAGTGAATGCGATAAAAACAGCGGCAGAAGACCCGGGCGTGAAGTTCATCTACATGAAGCCGGATATGGTCATGGGAGGAACCGCTCATATCGAAGAGCTTAGAGCCGCTCTTGTAGATTTCAGACTCAGCGGAAAACCTATCGTATCTTACATTGAGACTCCTACAAACGCCGGTTATTATCTTGCTTCTGTTTCAGACAAGATCTATATGAGTTCTTACGATGGACCAACCAATCTGATGACAGGTATTTCTTCTCAGCTGATCTTCCTTAAGGATCTCCTCGACAAGCTCGGAATCAACATCCAGCTCATCAGACATGGAAAATACAAATCAGCTGGCGAGATGTTCATCAGAAGCACATCCAGCAAGGAGAACCTCGAACAGAACAAGGCAATGATCAACTCTGTCTGGGCAAGCATGGCTGGTAAGATTGCTGAGTCAAGAGGTATCACATTTGACCAGTTCAATGCCCTCATCAATGATCTCAAGCTCAACTTTGCAGAAGATTTCCTTAACAACGGTCTTGTAGACGAGCTCGTAACAAGAGATCAGATGGAAGAAAAACTTGCATCGCTTTATCTTGCAGAGAAATTCAGCCAGGTTAAGGTCATTCCGTTTGCAGGTTATGCAAAGGCTAAATTCAGTAACGACTATAAGAAAAAGAACAAGGTTGCGATCATCTATGCAGACGGCGAAATCGTGGACGGCAAGGCTAAGAAACAGGTTGCAGGTGACAGATTTGCAGAAATCATTGCAAAAGTACGCCAGGACACCACAGTGAAGGCAGTCGTTCTTAGAGTCAATTCACCAGGTGGAAGCGTACTTGCATCATCAAAGATCAAGACAGAACTCGACCTTCTCCGCGAATCAGTTCCAGTAATCGCATCATACGGTAGCTATGCCGCATCGGGAGGATATTGGATCTCAGCCAACACAGACAAGATTTTCTCCAACGCAACCACACTTACAGGTTCAATCGGAGTATTCAGCATGATTCCTGACATCAGCGGAGCCCTGAAAAACAAGCTCCACGTAAACGTAACCACAGTCAACTCCAACGACCACAGCGACATGTACACTCTCATGAAGCCTCTTGATGCGGCAGAAAAAGCTTACATGCAGGCTTCAGTTGAGAACATCTACAACAGATTCACATCAATCGTAGCAGATGGAAGAGACATGACCGTGGAAGAAGTTGATGCAATCGCACAGGGCCGTGTGTGGACTGGTGCTGAAGCAGAAGGTATCGGTCTCGTCGATCAGATCGGAACCCTCACTGATGCATTGAACTATGCGGCCATTTCTATTGAAGGAGTCGAGAGCCTCAATGATGTCCAGATTCTTGAATATCCTAAGCCACAGACAAGTGTAGAGATGCTTCTCGAAATGTTCGGCAATGGAGAATCTGTATTTGCAGGCACTCCTTTCGAGAACGTAGAAAATGCATTCAGAGGCTGGAACGAATCACAGGCAGGAAAGGTATATGCAAGAATGCCTTACGAAATTACGATCAGATAATAAAATGTATAGATTCGAGATATGCGCCAATTCCGTTGCAAGCTGCATTGCTGCACAGGAAGGCGGAGCGGACAGGGTGGAGCTATGCGCCGGAATACCGGAAGGCGGCACCACCCCTTCCTTTGGTATGATATGGAATGCAAGAGAGAGCATTGACATTGCTCTCAATGTCATCATCAGACCTCGTGGAGGAGATTTTCTATATGACGAATCAGAAATAGCAGAAATGCTGTTCGATATTTCGGCAGCGAAAGAGCTTGGAGTAGACGGTCTCGTCTTCGGATGCCTCAATCCTGACGGAAGCGTGGATATGGAAAACATGGCATTGCTCATGGAAGCAGCAGGTGACACTCCCGTCACCTTCCACCGCGCTTTTGACCACACTGCAGATCCTTTCAAGGCACTCGAAGACATCATTTCACTCGGATGTACAAGAATACTCACATCAGGATGCAAGCCGACCGCACTTGAAGGAGCTGCTCTGCTGGCTGAACTCGTCGAAAAGGCAGGAGAGAGAATCATCATAATGCCCGGCTGCGGAGTACGCGAAGACAACATAGCAGAAATAGCAAGACTCTCCGGCGCGAGAGAATTCCATTTCTCTGCCAGAGAGTCTGTAGAAAGCGGTATGATTTTCCGCAACCCTGAGGTTGCAATGGGAAGCGAAGATGACCCGTACGGAACTGTTCAGACAACAGCCCGCAGGGTTGCAGCCACTATAGAGCCTTTGAAGTCTTGACAAGACTTTCTCCAAGTCCTATATTATATCCCTGAGAGAAGAACACCACTCGATTGAATGTGTCTGCCAGCACGATCAGCGGCAGACGGCCACCCTTGTTGAGTTTCATCTCAGCAGCTACCATATTTCTCATCTTACCGTCAGTATCGATTCCGAAACGAACGGTTGACGGAAGGTCAAAATGCTCTGCACGGAATTTCCTGCAGTCATCTTCAGTCGCAAAAACAACAAGGATCGGTCTTCCCCAAGCCTCCAATTCCGACTTCACTGCTGAAATATCCATAAATGCGTGGTTGGTAGGTTCTGTGCCATAGTCTACAAGGGCAACGGCAAAATAACCTCTACCTGTAGTTTCAAGAACTGATTTCTCGACTGCGGCCTCAATAGATGAAGGACTTGAAACGGAAGCATACTTCATCTCCGAATCAAAGCTTCCGATGACACGTATCTGATCCGCAATGTCACGCATCACGAGGTCAACTACAGTAGTCTTGCCTTCCTCAACAGTAAAGAACTCAACATCTGCAAAGACATTTCCTCCAGACATTCTGGAGCCACTGACAAGCATATAATAGCCACAGTCCATCTCAGTCGGGGTTCGGAAAGTCTTTGACCATGTGTCAGACTTTCCATAATTAAGCAGACGGAAAGCATCTCCATCAAATCTTGAAAGAGAATAATGTACACCGTATTTAGGATCATCCAGCATCGGTATTTCCTTATACTTCAACTGTAGGCGACCCTTAGGAGCAACAACCTGCTTTTCTGCATCAAAATCTACATCGTAGACCTTATCATCCTTCTGATACTTCACCTTTCCTGTCACAGTGTCAGTCCATGCAGGAACTCCGAAACTGCGACACATGGCTACGAAGAATATCTCACGAGACTCCTTATCCGCCAGTCTGGTCTCCCACACGCGAACCGGTTCAAGCTGTACATATCTCAAGCTGATATCATCCCTGAGCAGAAGATGTTCCTTGCACCAGCCAACAAGTAGTGCAGGGTCCTGGCGCACAGAATCAGCAAGTGAAGCAGGTACATTCTTCTGGAAATATGCCCTGTATGCAGACAACTGCTCACTCGTTACCCTAGGACACAGGACCTTGGCAGGATCGGCATCGACAGGAGTATTATAGAGATGATCTTCAAGAATATATGCAGGAGCGTCACGAAGGTCCTTCTCTGAAATGCTGCAAAGCAGTTCAAGAGCACGTTCTCCCATTCCCTTTTCACAAGCCCCATCGATAAAGTCAATAATGTCCGGATAATTTCCTCTGCTGCCTACAAGGACTTTTGCCATCTTTTCCTTATCCAGCATCTTTGCAGATGCATATGTCTCTGCCCTCATAGCATTGAAGAATCCTGCAACATATGCGTTTCTGAGCGAATCCTCATACTCCATACGACAGGTATTCTCAGCACGCTGCGCATCAGTAACATCAGGAAGCTGAGCATTCTCGACCGGAGGAACCACCTCAGTTTCAATATGCGCAATCTTATCACCCTCAGAATGTTCAAGTTTGAGAACAACATCATTATCCTTACCAAAGGTAACCTTCACAAAGCCGAACTTACCCTTGTCAGAGGCATACACCATCATATCTCCCAGACCTGCAGTAAGGCTTGTATAACCTTCGTTATCCGTGAACCTATAGGCAATGCTGCAGAACTCCGAATAATTATATATCTGGAAATACACCTTTGCTCCTTCTACTGGATTTCCTTCATTATCCACTACTTTCACCTTGAGGTTGGCAGACTCCGGTGCATAGTTCTCAATAACGTTGATTTCTGTGAAATTAGGGGTACGTCTCACGACCTCTTCAGGACCGTTATAATCTCCAAATACATTGGTATGCATAAGAAGTCCGCGGCTTGCAGGTGCATTGAACCAGCCAAGATTCAGCACCGGTTCAGGTTCGCAGGCACCCAGGAAGAACCACTCGCCGTCAACCCAGGCCTCAACCCAAGCGTGATTGCTGTCGGTATGGGCCCATCTCGGAGTATAGACCTGACGTGCAGGAATTCCAACAGACCTGAGTGCAGAAACAAGTAGAGTA
The DNA here is from genome assembly GCA_045126915.1 of Candidatus Cryptobacteroides sp. Taxonomy (GTDB): domain Bacteria; phylum Bacteroidota; class Bacteroidia; order Bacteroidales; family UBA932; genus Cryptobacteroides. The sequence continues at coordinate 88,853 of JBGVPH010000027.1, read as the reverse complement.
GACTCCTCGCCACAGCGTCCATATGCAGTCTTGATTGTTGCAAGAGGAGAACTTGTGCGACGGTCAGATGGCATATATATAGCCTTCTCATGACACCAGTGATTGATTTCGAGAACGGCGTCATACATAGACATATGCTTTACGCGTGGAGCAAGTTCCTCAAGAAAGACATATCTCGCAGAATCGATGTTTTCATTGTTGACTCTGACCGGAAGTACGAAATGTCTCATTTCACGCTCAGGCACATTCTTTCCCCACGGCATCTGCTTCAAAGCCTTGCGGGTCATTCTATACTGGTCAAGATAGAACGATGCCGGCCTGTTGACGATGTCACCAAGAGGCATATAGGCATAAAGGAACTCAAGTGCTTCCCTTTCATTTGCACTCATACGCATCGCATCCAGATCAACCGAAGCTGCGTCAAGAACAGACTCACGCAAAGCGAAATCAGATGCAACCTTTTCTCTGAATGCTTCATCTGTTATAAAGTGACCGGCACAGGAGTTCAACAGAAGAACAAGTCCTGCAATCAGACTGAGATTCCTAATCATAGTGTTTCAGTATTATTCAATATTTCAATCCTTATTATTGTCTTAGTTGTTGGCGTAACCTTATAACGGTCATCCAGACGCACACCCATCACTCCTGCGATATGCTGCGTCTCGGCAAGTCCTTCCGAACGTGTATCCACAATCATTACTGCAGATTCCTTCTCAAGAGTACCATATTTAAGGTCTGTAAAAAGATCGCTTACCTTCTTTTTTCCATTCATTCCAAACGGAATAAACCAGTCACCCTGGCGCCATCGGCGGCATACAAACGGAAAGCGGAGCTTATCAGCATCAGCAATAATGATCCCCTTAGGCTGCTTGAGAGGCATATCTGCACACCAGTCAAGAACATCCACCTTCCACCTCATTCCATTGAAGTTATATACACCTGCCCCTCTTACCGGCATGCAGAGATTGCCGGTCGAGCCGGCAATGACGGTTCTTCCGTCACCGTCGGACCTCTCCCTCTCGTCACTGCCGGCCTGACCGGCAGTCTCTCTTGGAAGGACGATGAGCTCAGAACGCTCAACCAACACCCTGTGAGTCGGAGAGTCAAAACGCTTTCCAGATACTGTCCTATCGGATTCAAGCAGAGATTCAATCGATGCAAGAGTCTGTGAATTGAAGCCGTATGGTTCGAGTATATAATATAATAGGTATCTCCACTGTCTGCGGTCCATCAGGGCAGAAAGGCTTATACGGACTACTTCCCCATCAATCCCAACAACATCAGGCATCTGTGCCTGGCACCATTCATCCACAATATCGCCAGCTTCAGAGAAATAGCCTATCTCACGGTTAAGGCTGCGGACAAATGAAGGATTAATCTTCTCGAAGATCGGAAAAGCCTCATTTCTGACACGGTTTCTCTTGTAGTCACACAAGGCATTAGTACTATCATCACGGTAAGGAACCTTGTTGGCAAAGACATGACCCTCTATCTGCTTCCTACTGAATGACAGCAATGGCCTTAGGAGATATGTCTGACCGTCAAGGGAAGATACTTCCGACATTCCATGCAGACCTTTGAGTCCCGTGCCACGAAGAAGATTCAGGACAAGTGTCTCAGCATTGTCATTAGCGTTGTGAGCGACGACAACTGCCCTATAGCCAAACTCGCCACACAGTCTTGCAAACCAACTGTAACGAAGCTCTCTGGCAGCCATCTCAATGCTTATACCGCCATCTGCAGCATATTCCTCTGTGTCAAAATCAATCCTATGGAACCTGACGCCATTAGAGTCAGCCCAGTTCCTGACAAGTACCTCATCCCCATCGCTCTCCTCACCACGAAGATGAAAATTGCAATGAGCCACAGCAAAGGCCTCCGAACCGAACTGAGACAGAAAGAGATCTGCCATGCACATCGAATCCATTCCTCCGCTCACAGCCAGAAGAAAACCCGAAGAGGCTGACCAAGAATCATCTTTGATCAGCCCCCTCATATTTTCCATAATCTGTGTGAAACGCTTGGTCATCAGATTATTTCTTGCTTGCAATTGTGTAAGTGAAACCAAATGCGATCGACTCCTTGAACTGGACACGCGCCTTTGTAAGATTGTCCTTGTCGCTGAAAATCATGATCTGATCATCATAGATCATATTGGTTGTGAGAGTAAGCGAGAAGTATTTAGCGAGCTTCCAGTCAATACGGTTATCCCAGTTGATACGAGGACAGTGCTTGATGTCAAGATAGTTCACGAACACAACAACCTGAGTGCTGTAAGAGAACTTATCATTGACATTCACCTTGGCATCAGCCTTAAGCTGGGCACCGAACTCGAACTTTGCAGATCTGTAAAGATTACCGAGAGCAATTGCAGCAGCGTCTTTCTCAGCCTTTGTTGTGGCAGCTGAAACAGCAGCATTTGCCTCAGCAAGCATCTCATCTGTTGTGGTGTTCTTCGTCTTCATAGAGTAACTCTTTCTGAGCTCCTCATCCTTCACGATAACAAAACCTCCGGTAAGAGGTGCCATGTTTACTGAAAGCCACTTAGCTGGCTTCCAGTCAATACCGAGCGCGAGATTTGTGTACGCCGGAGCAAGGAAACCAGACTTGAACACACGTGCATCCTTCCATGTCTGTCTGAGATCACGACCTGAGAGTCCCTCAACTGAAGCAGGTGTCTTGTAGTCGTATCCTGTTGTGAACTGAGACTTGAAATCGTAGTTGGCAGAAAAATAGAAGTTCTTCATCTTATCTGTCTTATAGCCCCACTTGCTCTCAAGATAGATTCGGTCTGTACTCTTCTGGAGAATTGGCTTTGAAGAAGCATAAAGGAATCCGTAATCAAGCTGGAGACGGTTGTTCCAGAACATCTCGTTCTTCTTCCAGTTTGCGTTTGCATCAATGAAAGCAGCCAATGACACAGTGTTGTCACCACCGGCAGCCCAGTTTGAGAGACTGGTCTGACCAAGGTTGACGTTGGTCTTGAGCGAGCTGGTCCAATATTTAGGCTTCTCGACTTTCTGCTGAGCCTCAGGAGATGCTACAATTGCCTTGGCAGCATCTGCAGCTGCATCCTGAACATTCTGTGCAGCCATTCCGAATGATGCTGCAAACAGAGCGACAAGTACACTTATACGTTTCATATTCAATAGTTTAAATCGGTTACAGATTAGTAAGAGATTGCAAAAAGAACTCTCTGGCTTGAAGGCTTGCCTGAATAAATACACTTGCCTTCCTCAACACAAACTGCGCTGTCTACAGGAATGCATCGGATGGTAGCCTTTGTCTCTTCCTTGATCTTTTCCTCTGTCTCAGGAGTACCGTCCCAGTGGCAGAGAAGGAAGCCGCCCTTTGTGATCTCTTCCTTGAACTCCTCCCAAGTGTCCACCTTGCGGATGCTGTCGTCACGGAACTTGAGAGCCTTTGCATAGATGTTTGCCTGGATGTCGTCAAGAAGAGCAGCAATGACATCAGCCACACCTTCCTGAGAATGAGATGACTTCTCACAAGTGTCACGACGAGCGAGCTCTACAGTACCGTTCTCAAGGTCACGAGCACCCATTGCGAGACGTACAGGAACTCCCTTGAGCTCCCACTCAGCGAACTTGAATCCCGGACGAAGAGTGTCACGGCTGTCAATCTTCACGCTGATACCCTTAGCCTCGAGTTCCTTCTTGAATGCAGCCATCTTGTTAAGGATTGCATTGTTGACTGCCTCATCCTTTCCTGTAATAGGAACCATAACTACCTGGATAGGAGCAAGCTTTGGAGGGAGAACAAGACCGTTATCATCACCATGAGCCATGATGAGAGCACCCATAAGACGTGTCGAAACACCCCAAGATGTAGCCCATACATACTCCTGCTGACCTTCCTTATTGGTAAACATCACATCAAATGCCTTCGCGAAGTTCTGTCCAAGGAAGTGAGAAGTACCTGCCTGAAGAGCCTTGCCATCCTGCATCAGGGCCTCGATAGTCATTGTGTCAAGAGCACCAGCAAAACGCTCATTAGGGCTCTTGTGACCGACTACAACAGGAACACCCATATAGTTTCTTGCGAAGTCTGCATAGACATTCACCATCTTCATTGTCTCTTCCTCAGCCTCCTGACGTGTTGCATGTGCAGTATGTCCTTCCTGCCAGAGGAACTCAGCTGTGCGGAGGAAAAGACGGGTACGCATTTCCCAACGCACTACGTTTGCCCACTGGTTGCAGAGGATAGGGAGATCTCTCCATGAAGTCACCCAGTTCTTGTAAGTATTCCAGATGATGGTCTCAGAGGTAGGTCTTACGATGAGCTCTTCCTCAAGCTTTGCAGAAGGATCCACAACCACACCATTACCATCAGGATCTGCCATAAGTCTGTGATGAGTAACCACAGCACATTCCTTTGCGAAACCCTCCACATGCTCAGCCTCACGGCTAAGGAAAGATTTAGGGATGAAAAGAGGGAAATATGCATTTACGTGTCCTGTCTCCTTGAACATCTTGTCAAGTACATCCTGCATCTTTTCCCAGATTGCATAACCGTATGGTTTGATGACCATACATCCTCTTACAGCAGAGCGCTCTGCGAGATCCGCCTTTACAACAAGGTTATCGTACCACTGCGAGTAGTTGTCCGACCTTTTTGTTACCTCTTTTGCCATTGTATTCTGATTTTTAATTTATTTTGTATCTTTGTAATGCAACTAAACCTTTTGAAAGGGCATCCATCTAAAGGGAAAAGCTGCCTGATCAAGGTGTAGTCTACGGTATAATTATTGCAAACTATATCAGGTTGCGAAGATACGAAATATTATTCATATACATAGGAGAAAAATCTATGAAAAAGATAATCATACTCCTCATCGGATCATTGTTCGTACTTTCCTCATGCGGAATATCATCCAGATACTCTTCATCAGGAGGCGGACAGATGTTCAGTGACGGAATCTACAGTTCGGCACCATCATTCAGAGACAGAGGTCAGGAAGCTGCATCCAAGTCTGAGCTTCAGGCACTTGCAGAACAGACCAAAGCCTCGCAGATCTACCTGTTCGGAGATCATAAAGACACAGTGGTAATCCCTGACAACATGGCTGCGACAATCAGATACGACAAAAACATCGGCACCAGCATCATGGTCGCCGAATTTGACCCATATGATTTCACAGCCGGATGGTATGTGGACAGATACAGATGGAACTCCTACATGAATCTGGGAATGTGGAACAGCATCTACTACAGCAGATGGCATGACCCTTGGTATTACAGCAGCATCCACAACCCTTGGTACTATAGCGGATGGTATGACCCATGGTATTATGGAGGATGGTACGACCCTTGGTATTATGGATACGGCTACAGAGGATGGTACGATCCGTTCTACGGATATATGCACCCACGCTATTGCGGATGGTACGGGGGATGGGATCCTCATTACCACCACCATCATCATCACCCGGTAACACCTCCAATATCAGGATCATACTTTGGTCGAGACGTATACAGAGGATCACGTCTGGAAACATCTGGAAGCCGAGTTATCGCAGGAAAGCCATCGGCATCATCGCCATCATCAGGAAGTGTGACAAGAAGGGTTTCGACAACCAGCAGAAGTTCATTCGGCACCAGCAGGACAGGATCCACAAGAGAAGTTTCCGGAAGAAGCACAGCAGCATACAGAAGACCGGCAGGCACAACCTCACGTGCTTCCGGAAGCAGTTCGTCTTCATACAGCAGAAGCTCCGGATCATCTGAGAACAGCTCTTATTACAGCAGAAGTTCAAGCTCTTCAAGCAACAGTTCATCATACAGCAGGAGCTCCTCTTCACCTGGCCGCTCGAGCTATAGTTCAGGTTCAGGAGGCGGTGGCGGAGGCTACAGCAGAAGCAGTTCAGGAGGTGGAGGAGGAAGCTACAGCAGGAGCAGCTCAGGAGGACGCAGATAAGAATTCAATCAAACATTTGACAATATGAAAAGGACAGCAATAACCATTCTACTGGCATTATGCGCATCAGGTCTATTCGCCCAGACAGCCTACGATGCTCTTATGCTAAGTGAAAACAGCTATGAAGGGACAGCAAGATCGGTGGCAATGGGCAATGCCTTCACCGCATTGGGAGGAGACCTCGGAGCTGTCACCATCAACCCAGCCGGAAGTGCAATGGCACCATATTCCCAGATTACCATAACTCCTGGAATTACTGTTGCATCCACAACTGCAGAGGGTGTTTCCCCATATGATAATGGCCATCTTCCATACTTTCAGAGGAAGTTGAAAAGCAATCTCACTAAATTCAACCTGCCGAACATCGGCTTCAGCATCAACTTCGACACAGGAAGAAGCTATGGACTCGTAAACTGGACCCTGGGATTCATCGTAAACAAGACTGCCGACTACAACCAGGACGTCTATGCCAATGGACTTAACTCCACCACTTCATTCCTCGGAAGAATGGCATACGAGGCTTCTGTAAACGGATACTACTCTGACGAGCTGGCAAGCAGCAACGCTTATGATATGGGAATTCCTTGGAAATATGTGACCGGCTATCAGAGCGCAATGTTCGATCCTTTCAACGATATATATGTGGGAGCAACCGAGAAGGTGTATGACGACAACACATGCGTCCTCGCCGGTGAACTTGACCAGTCATATGGAAGAAGGACAAGCGGCAGCAAATACGAATATATAGTCAATGCCGGATTCAACTTTTCAGATTTCATCTATTTCGGAATCAATCTCGGAGTCAATTCCATGTCATATTCATACACTGAATACTTCAAGGAAGAAGCTGTTAACTATAGGGATTTTCTTGTAGAGATCAAGGATGATCAGGGAAATATCGTATCATCAAGCTATTTCAACCGAATGAAATATAAAAGCGGATATGCATTCTCTGGAACAGGATATTTCGCAAAATTCGGTGTAATAGTAAACCCATTCAAAGGTTTCCGCGTAGGTGCGACCTTCCAGACTCCTACAAGAATGGAGATTGATGAGAGCTGGGAAGATGAAGGTCAGACAGACTTCTCAGGACCTGACGGAAAAAGCTGGTCATCACTCAGCCCGATCGGAGAGAACAGTTGGGTGTTTACCTCTCCTCTTAAAGTCAGTCTCGGTGCAGCCTACACATTAGGCCAGCTGGGAACCATCAGTGCAGATTATGAATTCAGCAACTATGGTAACCTCAGGTACCGCAGTTCGGCAAATACAGACAGAAGCACACTGGAATATATAAACGACGACATAAAAGCATGCTACGGTGGATCACACAACATCAGAGCCGGTATTGAAATCAAGCCTACACCAGAATTTGCAATCAGAGGAGGATACGAAATGAAGACATCTGCCCTGAAAGCAATATGGGACAGCTATGCAGGAAGCAATGGTGGATACGTAGACCTTACCGGACGTGATCTTACACATAAAGCATCCTTTGGAATCGGATACAGCAGCAAGGGCTCATTCTTCGTAGATGCGGCAGTAACAAGAGTATTCCTGCCACGTGAGTATTTCTTCCCATACGATGACTACATGTTCATCGGAGAAGACGAAGCCGGCAGGCCTATAATAGACAGCAATTACTTCGCTCCGGAGATCCTGATAAATAGCGCCCTCTGGAAAGTGACCCTCACCCTCGGCTTCCGCTTCTGATAAAAGACCTCAAAACCCAGCGTTTTATCCTATAGATCACGACACAGACATAGCGAGCCGCCGGCTGCTGAGACATTGGCTCCCGAAAAGGGAAGGGGCCCACAAAGTGGGAAGGATCTCAGCGGCCGGCGGCTCGCTATGTGCAATATGATCTTAGAGCTTTCTCTTGATCTCTTCAATAGTGTAGGCCTCAACAACGTCACCAACCTTGATGTCATTATATCCCTGGATATTAAGACCACAATCCATACCCATGTGAACCTCCTTGACATCATCCTTGAATCTCTTGAGCGATCCAAGTTCTCCGGTGTAGACAACGATACCGTCACGGATCACGCGCACCTTGGCAGTTCTCTGAAGCTTACCCTCGCGCACGATACATCCGGCAATTGTACCGACCTTAGAAATCTTGAATGTCTCCTGAACCTCCGCAGTAGCAGTAATAACCTCCTTCTGCTCAGGCTCAAGCATACCCTCGATACCGCTCTTGAGCTCATTGATACAGTCGTAGATGACAGAGTAGAGACGGATTTCGATCTCCTCCTTCTCTGCAAGCTTACGTGCACCCACTGAAGGACGAACCTGGAAACCGATGATGATGGCATCCGAAGCTGCAGCAAGAAGAATATCTGACTCTGAAATCGCACCCACAGCCTTGTGGATCACATTTACGCGAACCTCCTCTGTAGAAAGCTTGATGATAGAGTCTGAGAGAGCCTCGACAGAACCGTCAACATCTCCCTTGACAATAACATTGAGTTCCTTGAAGTTTCCGATGGCGATACGGCGACCGATCTCCTCGAGAGTCATATGCTTCTGGGTCTTGATACCCTGAATACGGATGAGCTGCTCTCTCTTGTTGGCGATATCCTTTGCCTCCTTCTCGTCAGCCATTACATTGAATGTCTCACCGGCAGTAGGAGCACCGTTCAGACCGAGAACAGAAACCGGTGTTGAAGGACCCGCCTCATCAACCTTCTGACCACGCTCGTTGAACATAGCCTTAACTCTACCAGTGTAGCATCCTGAAAGAATGACATCACCTACCCTCATGGTACCATTCTGAACAAGAACAGTTGCAAGGTAACCACGACCCTTGTCGAGAGATGACTCGATCACAGCACCTGTTGCTCTACGATTCGGATTTGCCTTGAGTTCAAGCATCTCAGCCTCGAGAAGCACCTTGTCAAGAAGAAGATCTACATTAATACCCTTCTTAGCTGAAATCTCCTGGCACTGATACTTTCCACCCCAGTCCTCAACGAGGATATTCATGTTAGAAAGCTGCTCACGGATCTTCTCAGGGTTTGCTCCCGGCTTATCTATCTTGTTGATTGCAAAGATCATAGGAACACCTGCTGCCTGAGCATGGCTGATAGCCTCAACAGTCTGAGGCATTATGCAGTCGTCAGCTGCAACGATGATAATAGCAACGTCCGTCATCTTGGCACCACGGGCACGCATCGCTGTAAACGCCTCATGACCAGGAGTGTCAAGGAAGGTGATTCTCTGTCCATCTGGAAGCTCAACGTGGTATGCACCGATGTGCTGTGTGATACCACCGGCCTCACCGGCAATCACATTTGCATTACGGATGTGGTCGAGAAGCGAAGTCTTACCGTGGTCTACGTGACCCATCACGGTAATAACCGGAGGTCTTGCTACGAGATCGTCATCTGTATCCTCAGCCTCACCCTGAGCTATCGCATCTGTAAGATTTGCTGTAACGAACTCAACCTCATAACCGAACTCCTCTGCAACAAGTACTAGAGTCTCAGCATCGAGACGCTGGTTGATAGACACCATCATACCGAGGCTCATGCAGGCTCCGATAACCTTGGTCACAGGAGTGTTGTTCATAAGGGTAGCAAGATCGTTTACAGTCACGAACTCAGTAACCTTGAGAACCTTCTGCTCGAGCTGCTGCATCTCCATATCCTCCTGCATCCTCTGCGATGCGGCCTCTCTCTTCTCCTTTCTGTGCTTAGCTCCGAAGTTACTCTTCTTGCCTTCGTTCATGCGGGCGTAAGTCTCCTTGATCTGCTTCTGGATCTCCTTCTGCATCTCCTCCTGCTCGGCCTCAGTCATTGCTGGCTTGAACTTGTCACCTCCGCGGTCGCGACGGTTCTTCTTGCCATTCTTGCCCTGAGCCTGCTGCTGTTGTGCAGCTGCATTTCCGCCCTTATTCTTATCCTTTCTATTAACCTTATTATCAGCCTCAACCTTGGTTACATCCACCTTCTGGCTGCCACCCTTCTCGATTCTCTCTCTCTTCTTCTTTTTCTTTCTGTCGAACTGAGAAAGATCGATCTTGTCAACAACCTTAGGTCCGGCAAGGCGCTCAACCTCAACCTTGATCTCTCTTGGCTCAGGCTTGATTTCCTCAACCTCAGGTTCAACTACAGGCTCTGCCTTCACCTCAGGTTCAACTACTGGTTCCTCAACCTTCACCGGTTCTTCCGCTGGGGTCTGGGCGTTCTCCGGTTCAGACACAGGCTCCACTGGTTTTGCTGCCGGCTTCTTCTCGAACTTGGACAGATCAATCTTGTCCACAATCTTGATAGCCGGTTCCTCTGCCTTTGGAATCTCTACCTTAGGCTCTTCTACCTTTGGTTCCTCTTTAGGCTGTTCCTGAACAGCAGGCTTCTCTTCAACAAGCACATTGCTCTTGATGACTACCTCTCTTTCCGGAACTTCTTCCTCCTCCTGGACGGTCTGCTTCTTCTTAGAGCCCATCTCAATGATTTCCTTGAGCTTGATAGTGACCTTCTCGGAGTCCTTCTTAAGTTTCAGGTCTTCGCCGAACTTAGCCTCGATTGCCGGCAGATACTCATCCGACACCTTTGCATTCGGATTCATCTCCACATTGGCACCCTTCTCATTGAGGAACTCAACGAGTCTGGCAAGTCCTATACTGAATTGCTTTGTAAGTTTACTTAATCTTATTTCTGCCATATATTACCCCTGATTTTAATTCTTATTATTCATCTTCAAACTCTGCACGGAGGATATCAAGGACCTCTTCTACGGTCTCATCCTCAAGGTCAGCTCTCTTTGCGATGTCAGCTGCAGAAAGTGCAAGCACACTCTTAGCTGTGTCACAACCGATGCCCTGAAGCTTCTCGATAATCCACTCCTCGATGACATCATTGAACTCGCTGAGGAGTACATCCTCTTCGTCATCATCGCTGCCCTCAGTTGAAAGTTCTCTCCATACCTCGATTTCCTTTCCTACGAGCATACCTGCGAGACGGATGTTGCATCCACCCTTACCGATACCCTTCTTAACCTCCTCTGGAAGCATGTATACCTTGATCTTGTCATCCTCACCACCAAGAACCACAGAAGAAATCTTCGCAGGATTGAGTGCTCTCTGGATGAGAAGCTGAGTGTTTGAAGTCCACTGAAGAACGTCGATATTCTCGTTGCGGAGCTCTCTTACGATACCGATGATACGTGCACCCTTGACACCGATGCAGGCTCCGATCGGATCGATTCTCTCGTCATATGACTCTACAGCCACCTTTGCACGCTCACCCGGTACACGCACAACCTTCTTGATTGTGATAAGACCATCATAGATTTCAGGAACCTCCTGCTCGAAAAGCTTCTCGAGGAACTCAGGAGAAGTTCTTGAAAGAACGATGTAAGGAGTGGTGTTGTTCTTCATCTCAACACTCTTGATGATTGCTCTCACTGTATCGTTCTTCTTGAAGTGCTCGCCAGGAATCTGCTCTGACTTAGGAAGGCGAAGTTCGTTGCCATCCTCGTCGAGGATAAGAACCTCCTTAGCCCAAGTCTGGTATACCTCACCTGTGAAGAGCTCACCGATCTTGCCTACATACTTGTTGTAGAGGTTAGCCTTCTCGATGTCCATGATGCGACCCTGGAGATTCTGGCGGATGTTAAGAATACCACGGCGACCGAAATCCTTGAGCTCGATCTTCTTAGCGAAAGTCTCGCCAAGCTCGTAATCATCATCAAGAGCCTCGTCGTTGATTGCGATCTGAGTGTTCGGATCCTCAACTTCCTCCACTACCTCTCTGTTCCAATAGATCTCGCAGTCTCCCTTGTCGATGTTGATGATGATGTCAAAGTTGTCTGCAGATCCGTAAGTCTTTGTGATCTGAGTTCTGAACACGTCCTCGAGTACACCCATCATTGTAGGTCTGTCGATGTTCTTCTGGTTCTTGAACTCTGCAAAAGCGTCTTTAAGTTCTATCTTTTCCATTATATTTATAATTAATTAAATTCGACAAAAGGACGGACGGCATTCACCTGATCCATCGTAAAACGGTCATTGTGCTCCACGAGTTCCTTCTTCTTCTTACCCTCAACGGCTTCCTTAACAGAATACTTGAGCGTGATGCTTTCCTCATCTGCAGCCTCAAGAACTGCAACCATCTTCTTTCCTCCCTTGAGCTGCACCTCAACCTTCGAGCCAACTGCCTTCAGATACTGCTTGAGCACCTTGAATGGCTGATCAAGACCGGCAGAAGTCACTGTAAGAGAGTAATCCTCCTTCTCACGATCGAAGCATGTCTCGAAGAAACGGCTTACTGCAACACAGTCGTCAAGCTCCACTTTAGCCATTTCCGACTCGATTGTAATCTCAATATCGTTATCCTTGCTGATAATAACATCAACAATGTAAAGTCCACGTGCAACAATTTCACCATTGATTGCATCTATGATTTCTGTAACGTTCATTTGAATCTTGATGATATATAAAACAAGGGGGCTTGCTGCCCCCTTTAAATCTGTCTCACGGTGCAAATGTACGAATAATTTCTTAATATACAAAAATTTAAACCTGAACCTGTACAGTCATGGAATTCAAAGCCAGAGAAATCGCCGACATCCTCGGAGGCACCGTGGAAGGCAACCCTGATGCAGTCGTATCCACATTCGCACGCATCGAGCAGGGAAAGCCGGGAGCCATCTGCTTCTTTGCGAATCCGAAATACGAGCATTACGTCTACGAATGCAAGGCTGACATCATAATCGTAAACAAATCATTCGAACCAAAACAAGCCGTTACCGCTACGATGGTAAGAGTGGACGACGCATATTCTGCAGTAGCCACACTTCTTGATCATGTGACTGCAAAGAAGCGTTCATACAAGAGACACCGCGGATGCCGCAGCAGGGTAAGATGGAGCTCAAAGATCGGCAGAAAGGTATATATCGGAGACTTCGCATACATTGGCAGAAAGGCCGTCATCGGAGACTACACCAAGATATACGAAAACGTCTTTGTGGGTGACGGAGTGAAGATCGGTTCACACTGCATCATATATCCGGGAGCAAGAATCTATCCAGGAATGGTGATCGGGGACAATGTGATAATCCACGCAAATGCAGTCATCGGATCTGACGGATTCGGTTTTGCACCACTCGAAGACGGCACATGGAAAAAGATCGAGCACACTGGTAACGTCATCATTGAAGACAATGTCGAGATCGGCGCAAACGTGTGTGTAGACAAGTCTCAGATGGGCTCGACAGTGATCAGAAGCGGTGTAAAGATCGACAACCTTTGCCAGATCGCTCACAACGTGGAGGTAGGTAAAAACACCGTAATGGCATCAATGACAGGAATTGCCGGTTCTACCAAGATCGGCGAGCACTGCATTTTTGCAGGACAGGTGGGAATCGCAGGACATATAACCATTGCAGACGACACAACTATCGGCGCACAAGGTGGAGTAATGTCAAGCGTAAAGGAACCCGGACAGAAACTGATGGGTTCACCTGCTATCCCTCTCAGAGATTATCTCAGGAGCTATGCGGAGTTCAAGAAAGCAGGCAAGAAATAGCATATTTAAATTATTACTATCTTTGTAGATTGAATTAACCAAACAAAGAATATAATGCAATTACAGCAGACCTTAAAAAAGAACTATTCATTCGAAGGCAAAGGACTTCACACCGGTAGAGTCGCAAAGATGACAGTGTGTCCGGCACCAGCGGATTTCGGAATCAGATTTGTCAGAACTGACATCAGTCCCGATGCTGTAGTGGAAGCCTTGGCTGAAAATGTTTCAAATACAGCACGAAGCACTACAATCTCCAAAGGAGAAGCTTCAGTCTCGACTATCGAGCATATAATGTCTGCCCTCACCGGTATGGGAGTGGATAATGCATTGATAGAAATCGACAACATCGAGGTTCCGATTCTTGACGGAAGTGCTAAACCATACATCGAGGCCATCTGGAAAGATGGATTTGTCCAGCAGGATGCTCCAAGAAAATACATAGAGATAAAGGAGACAGTCGAACTCACTAATGAAAACGGTTCCCTCGTCAGGATAGAGCCTGCAGAAGACTTCTCTTACAACATCCTCGTTGACTTCAATTCACGAGTACTTGGAGTACAGAATGCCGTTTGGAACGCTGATGTAAACTATACAGAAGAGGTAGGAATCTGCAGAACCTTCGTATTCTTCCATGAGATAGAGTTCCTGTTCAATAACGGCCTGGTAAAAGGTGGTGACGTAGACAATGCGATTGTCATTGTAGAGCACCCTGTCACAGATGAGCAGGTCAAGAGAATGTCACAGCTCTTCAACATTCCGGCTCTGACTGTACGCGAAGACGGCTATCTCAGCAATCTCACCCTCCGCTTCCCTAACGAATGCGCCAGACACAAACTTCTTGACCTGATTGGAGACCTCAGACTTTGCGGAGGCTTCCTTAAGGCTAAAATAACAGCAGAGAAGGCGGGACACGGAATCAACACCAACGCAGCAAAGGCTGTCAGGGCACAGCTTTAAATAAGAAAACTAAAAATACATAATATTATGGCAAACATTCATCCACTCGCAACCGTTCATCCAAATGCAAAGCTTGGAGAGAACGTAGAAGTAGGTCCTTACGCATACATCGAAGAGCATGTTGAGATCGGAGACGGAAGCAAGATTCTTCCTCATGCAACTGTCTTCAACTATGTAAAGATGGGAAAGAACTGTACAGTATTCCCAGGCGCCGTAGTAGGTGCAGTACCACAGGACCTCAAGTTCGATGGCGAGATCACATACGTAGAGATCGGTGACAACGTAAATATCCGCGAGTGTGCAACCATCAACCGTGGTACTAAGGCAAGCGGAAGAGGTGTGACCAAGATCGGCAACAACGTTCTTCTTATGTCATATACTCATGTGGCACACGACTGTACAGTAGGTAACAACTGTATCCTCGTAAGCTATGTCGGCATCGCAGGTGAAACAGATGTAGACGATTGGGCAACAATCGGCGGAAGCACAGTAGCTCACCAGTTCTCAAGAATCGGAAAGCACGCAATGGTAGGAGGCGGCTCAAAGATCAACAAGGACGTACCTCCTTATGTTCTCTGCGGTCGTGACCCTCTCACTTATGCTGGTGTCAACATCGTGGGACTCCGTAGAAGAGGCTTCTCTTCAGATCAGATCCGCAACATCAAGGATATGTACGACATCGTTTACGGAGGCGGCATGAACACTACCGACGCACTTGCTAGAATCGAGTCAGGATTCCCTCAGTCTGAAGAAAGAGATACAATCCTCGACTTCATCCGCAATTCAAAGAGAGGAATCATCAAGGGATTCAGCTCTTCAACCAAGGGAGATCAGGAATAGTGGCAAAACTGCTGACCACAGCATATTTCCCTCCGATATCATATTTCGCAGCCATTGCAGAAGATATGGAGGGACTGGTAAGAACAAAAGGAGAAGACAGGAGATCGATCCCGTCTTCTCCTTTATCTCCTTCTACGATATATATAGAAGCCTGTGAAAACTACCAGAAGCAGTCTTACAGAAACAGATGTCATTTCTATGCTGCTGACGGAAAGCAGTCACTTTCATTCCCTATCACCCACTCGGAAGGCACTCATAAGCATCTCATTTCCGAAGTCCTCATAGACTACAGCAAGCCCTGGGTACTTCAGCACAAAAGAGCCATCATCTCTGCCTACCGCACATCAGCATATTTCGAATACTACCAGGACGAGCTGTTCGCCATTCTGGACTCAAAACCGGAAAGACTTCTGGACCTCAACACCAGACTTCTTGAATTCTTCCTTGACAAGATCGGAATCAAGGCTGAAATAAGGATGACCGAGAATTATAGTCAGAACACAGATTGTGAAGATCTGAGAGAAGTCATCCATCCCAAACGACCCGACAACATTCTTGAAAAGCTGGAACTGAATAAGCCGTATTTTCAGGTTTTCGCTGAAAAACACGGATTCATTCCGGATCTGTCAATAATGGACCTGCTGTTCAACGAAGGTCCTGACTCGATCATCTACCTCAAGAAACTCTGATCAGCAGAGTCTCCAATATACCTCAACAGTACGTTTCGCTTCAGCCACATCGTGGACTCGAAGCATGTCTGCACCCTCCTGCAATGCCTTCAGATGAAGCACCTGAGTCTGAGGAAGAGCCTCCTCTGGTGTAATATCCAATAGCTTATATATCATACTCTTACGCGAAACGCCCACAAGTATTTTAGGCATTTCGAAAGATGAATAAGGTCTGCGGAATCTGCGCAGATTGCGCATCATCTGATAATTCTGTGATACAGTTTTGGCAAAACCGAATCCAGGATCAAGAATCCAATCCTTGACTCCGTTCTGTTCTGCCCTGACTGCAAATTCCTTGAAATACGAGATCACCTCATCGACTACATCTTCATAATCTGTCATAGACTGCATAGTCTTTGAGTCTCCTCTCATATGCATTGCAATGAACCTCAGTCCCAGACGGCCGACCAGAGGAAGCATCTGAGGATCAGCCTCTCCTGCCGAAATATCATTGACGATGAATTTTCCTATGAGATCATATGCCTTGGACACGACTGATGCCCAGTATGTATCAATGGAAATATCAAGCTCAGGCCACATCTCCCTGACCTCAGCAAGGACAGGTTCAAGCCTCTTCCATTCTTCTTCAGGACCTACAGGATCAGAGCCCGGGCGACTTGAGCAGGCTCCGAAATCTATGATGGTAGCACCCTCATCAAGCATTGTCCTGACAGTCCTGATGACCTCCGGAACATCCATACACCTGCTCGGAGAATAAAAGGAATCATCAGTAAGATTAACGATTCCCATAATATCAATATGTCTTCCTTTCATTGCCATATATTCTGGTTATCCACAAATTTAATAAAGTTTCTTATCTTTGCACAGAAAGTAAATCATATTTTATGCTGACAGTCCTTGAAGGCCTGGACGGAGCAGGAAAGTCCACACAGGTCAAGAAATTAAGAACATATCTCGAAAGCCTTTTCGGCAGTCTTGAATACATACACTTCCCACGTTATGATGCTCCTGTCTATGGAGATCTCATCAGCCGCTTCCTTCGAGGAGACTTCGGCTCAAATGATGCCGTACACCCTCAGCTGGTGGCTCTTCTCTTTGCAGAAGACAGGCACGGCGCGGCACCTGGCATGAAGGAAGTCCTGAAGAATGGAGGACACATTCTCCTTGACAGATACGTGTATTCCAACATCGCCTATCAGTGCGCCAAACTAAGCGACAAGGCAGAAGCGGAGACTCTGAGAGATTGGATATTCAAGACTGAATACGGCAACTTTGAACTGCCGAAACCAGATCTCAACATCTTTCTTGACGTTCCGATCGCTTTTGTCGAGTCAAAACTCAAGAGTCAGAGAGGTGGAGCAGACCGAGACTATCTTGAGGGAGCTCAGGATATACATGAGGCTGACATTGAGTTTCAGAAACGCGTACGCGAAATCTACAGACAGCAGTGTGCACTTGACCCTAAGTTCATAAGAATCGACTGCTCGGATGAATATGGTCAGATGCTGCCGCCTGAGGAAATTTTCTCCAAGGTAAAGGCAGTCGTTGATGAGACCGTGAACAGATTGTAACATATGAAAAGCAGCATAGAAAGACTCAAAAGGCTCTGTGCCTTCATCACAGGATTTGTATTCTTCATTTCAGGCATACTGAAGGTCCTTGACCCGACAGGTGCCGGACTTGTGATGAAAGAGTATCTTGAGTTTCTGCATATCGGTTTTCTGGGATTCGCATCCAAAGGTCTTGGTACCGCATTCTCTCTTGTTGAAACTCTCATCGGAGCAGCCTTGATTACAGGAGTCTGGAGAAAGGCCACAGCTTGCGCCGCGATGATTCTCCAGGGTTTCTTCACCCTGCTGACACTTGCACTCGTCATATTCAATCCTGAAATGGACTGCGGATGCTTCGGAGAAGCTATCCATCTCACACATGGGGAGACATTCGTCAAGAATCTTATTCTCTGTGCACTACTGGCAGTTGTCTTATTTCCGATGAAGGAGTTCGGAGAACCTGTGAAGACTAAATATGTCTCATTCGGAATCATCGCCATATCAGTGCTTGCATTCTGCATATATTCGTGGATGTATATTCCGATAATAGACTTCACGGAATATCGTCAGACAGCTATGCTTGAGTCAGCAGATACATTCCAGGAAAGCGAAGAGGATATGTATGAAGCCGTCTTCATATATGAAAAGGATGGCGAAACGCAGACTTTCGATCTCCAGCATCTTCCTGACAGCACATGGACATTCGTCAGGACGGAAACCGTTATGGAGGAAGAATTTGAGGACAACAACATAAGCCTTTCATTCTACAATGCCGATGGAGAATATTCAGACGAGCTTGCTGCAGCAGGAAACGTCATGGTTGTCTCAATCTACGATCCGGAGTTGAAAAGCTCAGACTGGAAAGAAACCGCAGACTTCATCAGAAGTGCATCAGAAGTGGGATACAGACCGATCATCCTGGCTGCATCCACCCCGGAAGAGATCCGGTCACTTCTCCAGGATGCGGACGAAGGATCACGCATAATAATCGAAGAACACCTATATTTCTCTGATTACAAGACACTTCTCACGCTGAACAGATCCAATGGAGGTGCAGTGTGGTTCAGCGACGGCTACCTTATCAAAAAATGGGCAGCAAGAGCACTTCCGGATAAAGCGCAAATGAAGGCTGACCTCAGTTCAGAGATAACAGAATCCATCATAGAGAAAAGCACGACGGGAAGCATCGTTTTCCAAGGCTTCCTCCTCTACGTATTTGCTGTTATGCTTCTCTTGTAATGAAACTTTGATTACCTTTGCACGCAATTAATAAAATATAA
This sequence comes from Candidatus Cryptobacteroides sp., assembly GCA_045126915.1. Lineage (GTDB taxonomy): Bacteria > Bacteroidota > Bacteroidia > Bacteroidales > UBA932 > Cryptobacteroides. Next base: position 70,074 of record JBGVPH010000027.1, on the reverse strand, counting down.
AAATGGGAAACAATTCACTTTTGGCAGTCTCGCCTATTGACGGAAGATACTCTCGTCAGACAGAACCTCTTAGAGAATATTTCAGCGAGTACGCACTCATCAAGTATCGCGTCCGCATAGAGATCGAGTATTTCATCGCTCTGTGCAGAATTCCTCTTCCTCAGCTTGCAGATTTCGACTGCACAAAGTTTGAAGCACTCAGAGACATCTACAGGACCATGACTCCTGAGGATGCAGCCAAAGTGAAGGAAATCGAAAAGGTGACAAACCACGACGTCAAGGCTGTGGAGTACTACATCAAGGACCGTTTCAAAGAGATGGACATCTTGAAGTGGGGCGAGTTTGTACATTTCGGACTTACATCCCAGGACATCAACAACACCTCTGTCCCTCTTTCATTCAAAGAAGCTATCGACGAGAGTTTCATGCCGCTTCTGAAGGAGGTCCTCGGCCTTATCAAAGGAATGGCTGAAGACTGGGCAGAAATCCCTATGCTCGCGAAGACTCACGGCCAGCCTGCATCTCCTACTCGCGTAGGCAAGGAATTCAACGTATTCGTTGCACGCCTCGAAGAGCAGATCCGCCAGTTTGAGCAGCTTACCTATCCTGCAAAATTCGGCGGTGCAACAGGAAATATGAATGCCCATAAGGTAGCTTACCCATCTGTGGACTGGATAGGATTCGGAAATGATTTCGTAGCATCACTCGGTCTTAAGAGATCTTTCCCTACCACGCAGATCGAGCACTACGACAACCTCGCGGCCCTCTTTGACTGTCTCCGCAGGATCAACACCATCCTCATTGACTTTGCACGTGACATATGGACTTATATCTCAATGGAGTATTTCCGTCAGAAGGTAAAGGCAGGAGAAGTGGGATCATCGGCTATGCCTCACAAGGTAAACCCTATCGACTTCGAGAATGCCGAAGGTAACTTCGGAGTGGCAAATGCCCTCTACACTCATCTTTCGATGAAATTGCCTATCTCTCGTCTGCAGCGTGACCTTACCGACTCGACTGTTCTCCGCAACATCGGCATGCCTCTCGCACATTCTATGATTTCGCTCAACTCCCTCAAGAAGGGACTCGGCAAGCTCATCCTCAACGAAGATGCTATCCGTGCTGACCTTGAAAGAAACTGGGCTGTAGTGGCAGAGGCGATTCAGACCATTCTCCGCAGAGAGAATTACCCTAACCCATATGAGACGCTCAAAGCTCTCACACGTACAGGTGCGGGCATCAATCACGAGGTGATTGCTGACTTTATTGAGACTCTGGAAGTGAGTGAAAGCGTCAAGGAAGAGCTTCGCGTAATCTCTCCAATGACTTACACCGGATTCTAGGAGATATTTATTCTATAACATAGACATCGTCGCCAGGGGCAGCAAAATGAAACTGTTCCCTGGCGAATTTTTCCAGGGTGTCCCTGTCGGTCTTGAGCATATCCACGCGCTTGTCCATTCTTTCGATTTCCTGTTCGTACTCGCGTATCTGTCTTTCCTGGCGCTTGATCTCCACTCCGGCCTTAGCCCAATGAATCCAGGTATTTCCCGGACCGACAAGCCAGATGAACACAAAGACAGCCGTACTGAAAGCAACAAAAATCCTGAAATTCTTGTGCTCTCCCTTAAATATGTTGCTGAACTTACTCAAAATAGGACCGATTAATGCATTAACTCGACAAAATTAATTAAATTTGTCTGATTTCGACAATCAAAGTTTGTATAAACACAAAAAACATCAGATATGAAACCTACACTTCTTGTCCTCGCAGCCGGAATGGGCAGCCGTTACGGTGGACTCAAACAAATGGACGGACTTGGTCCTAACGGAGAGACTATCATCGATTATTCTATCTACGACGCAGTAGAAGCCGGATTCGGCAAAGTAGTATACATCGTACGCGAGTCTTTCAAAGAGCAGATGGAGGAAAAGGTGAAAGAAAAATACGGAAACGTAAAGTGCGTTGACGGAGAGCCTCTCGAATTTCAGTTCGTCACTCAGGAACTCTTCAAGATTCCTTCACAGTTCACACTCAATCCTGAGCGTGTAAAGCCTTGGGGAACAGCTCATGCAGTGCTTATGGGCAAGGAAGTCATCAATGAACCTTTCGCAGTCATCAATGGAGACGACTACTACGGAAAGGAATCATTCAAGATTCTGGCAGACTGGCTCAGAGCCAATGAGGGCAAGACTGGAGAGTATGCACTCGTAGGATTCGAGCTGGACAACACATTGTCTGAGTCAGGCGGTGTATCACGTGGAATCGGTACAGCAGACCAGACCGGCTACCTTACCGACGTTGTGGAGCACCATAAAATCGCTAAGGCTGAAGACGGCAAGATCTACGGAGAAAACAATGTGACAGGCGAGACTGTTGAACTTGCGCCTAAGTCACTCTGCTCTATGAATATGTGGGGCTTCACTCCTGATTACTTCACAAAGAGCGAGGAAATCTTCACCAGCTTCCTTGAAAAGAACATTAACGAACTCAAGGCCGAGTTCTACATTCCTTTCGTAATCGATAGCATCATCAAGGACGGAACAGGAAAATGTGAGCTTCTCTCGACTCCTTCACGCTGGTTCGGAGTAACCTTCCAGGAGGACAGACCCGGAGTTGTTGCAAAGTTCCAGGAATTCGCTGATAAAGGTATTTATCCAACTCCATTATACAAATAATGAAAAAGTTTTTCAGAAGACACGGGGGAAGAGGTTCATATGACCTCTTCTCTAGTTATTCCCACTTCCTTCCGGGAGTTGGAGGCCTGTTCGGAATATTTGCACTCTTTATGCTCGGTGCATTGCTGGGCAATATCCTTGTGCTCGGACTCCAGTTCATCTCACCGGAGTTCGCAAAAGAATATGGTATAATCATCTCTTATCCTTTGATGTTCATCCCTGCAATGCTCTACGCATCTGCAAAAAGCCGATTTGACGAGAACTTCACACCGGGATTCAGGATGGACAGCAACAATTTCGGAAGATTTTCCGGAATTCAGATTGCCGCTATTGTGACTGTCGCTACCCTTGCAACAGCATTCATGACAGATGTCATATCCTCACTCATGCCGCCTATGCCGGAATGGCTTGAAGCGACAATGAAGGAACTGCTTCATGCACCGTTCTGGATCACATTGATTTCTGTTTCAGTGTTCGCTCCACTTTTCGAAGAATGGCTCTGCAGAGGAATTGTACTCAGAAGCCTGCTTACAAAGTATAGCCCGGCAACAGCCATCATTGTGTCAGCGGTATTCTTTGCGATAATCCATTTCAATCCTTGGCAGGCTATCCCGGCATTCATACTAGGACTCCTGTTCGGATATGTTTATTACAAGACCGGATCGCTTAAGCTGACAATGCTGATGCACTGTGCAAACAATACAATGGCGGCCGTATTCAGCAGAATACCCGCCCTTGAAGAGGCAAAATCGTTCATTGACGTGATGAATCCGTGGACATATGCCGGCATATTCATATGCAGTGCGGCATTTGTTGTGGCTGCCATCATAGTCTTCGCAGGCATACCTCACAAAGAGGGCAACCTGGGAGGATGCGACAAAGCTTAGGCTATCTTCTTGCCGAAAGGTACAAGAGCCAGGATAGTCATCTTGAAATGCTGCATTCCGAATGGGATTCCCACGATGGTAAGGCAGCATATGACACCAAAAGTAACGTGGAGGAGTGCTATTTCAATTCCGCCGAACAGTATCCAAAGTACGTTCATAAGAATTGCAAGGCAGCCTCCATCGTTTGTATCAGAAACAGCCTCGTGTCCGAAAGGCCACAGGGCGAAACTTCCTATCTTCATAAGCTGAAGGCCGAAAGGTATTCCAATGATGGTTATGCAGAACAGAAGTCCTACAAAAAAATAATATACGGCTATAATGAGGCCTCCCAGAAGGAGCCAAAGGATATTTCCTAAAAATTTCATATTCTTACCAATTCATAGATTTCACAAATTCCTCTGCAGGGGCCAGCGCATCAAGTTTTCCAACATCAAGGAAATCCAGATTCTCTGCAACGGCACCATAGATCGGTTTCTTCATTGCTGCCCACATGTAGAAGCTCATTATCGGGAAACGGACACCGCAACCCTCATCATTGAGACCTCGCTCATCAACATATTCCTGCATAAGACCAAGCACGTCTTCAGAAAGTATATGTATTCCTGAGAACCCCAGAGCTGTGCATTCATCCAAAGCAAGCGACTTGTCAGCAAGATGATAATCCCCCGTGTCGATATTCGACCATCCTACCAGGCGCATAGTCTGAGGATGAAAAAGAAGGAAACGGGAAGTCTCACGCTTGCTCACCAGAAGGGTTCCGAGGGCATCAGGACGCACCTGTGACCGGAACCAGCTGATGTCACAATTGGAAAATATATCTACATTATGAATGAGGAAATGGCCGCATCCTTCGAGATATCTGCGTGCATGGAGCACAGCACCTCCGGTCTCGAGAAGCATCTGCCTCTCATCACTCACCTGCAATGTCATTATATCCTGAGCATCAATCCAAGTCTCTATCTTATCGGCAAAATGATGCACATTCACAACAGCTTCATCTATCCCGGACGCCTTTAGCTTACGGCAGACATATTCTATAAGAGGCTTGCCGCACACAGGCACAAGCGCTTTCGGTAATGTGTCAGTCAAAGGTTTGAGACGGGTTCCAAGACCTGCCGCAAAAATCATTGCTTTCATATATCAAATGAGTTAACTGTTGAAACATTCATCAATAGCCTGTTCGCGGTGGACCAGACGTACACGGACATTCGGATATCTTTCGGCCAGATGATGGGCAAGATGCTCAGCACAGTAGACTGAGCGATGCTGTCCTCCAGTACATCCGAAACTGACCATCAGACTTGTAAAACCTCTGGATGAGAAGGTTTCCACATGAGGGTCAACCACCCCGTACACGTGTTCAAGGAAAGTGATGATCTCACCATCCTCCTCGAGGAAATCAATCACCGGTTTATCTCTTCCTGTCAGCTTTTTATAAGGCTCATACCTTCCCGGATTGTGTATCGAGCGGCAGTCAAATACATACCCTCCTCCATTTCCTGAAAGATCCTGAGGAATTCCTTTCTTGAAAGAAAAGCTATACACCTTGACTTCAAGTCTGCCATCCTGCTTCTGGCGGGCAAATCGAGGTAGAGCCACAAGACGTCGAAGCACGGAATCCAGATAAGGATAGTCCTCTAAATGTGTTTCCAACTGAGAAGCCAAAGACTCTACAGCATCAGGAATGCTCACGACAAAGGCGGTCTTCTGCTCCACCATCCCCCTGAAGCCATAAGCCCCGAGAATCTGCATTGTCCTGAACAGGACAAAAAGTCTGAGAGTCTCCAGAAACGCTTCCCTATCTACAGAAACATATACAGACAAGGCATCAAGATACTCGTCAAGCATCCTCATCTTCAGTTCCTGAGAATAACCGGCACGCGCATGCCATACAAAAGAAGCTACATCATAATATATAGGTCCCTGCATACCTCCCTGGAAGTCTATGAAACAAGGAACACCATCCTTAATCATCACATTCCTTGCATTGAAGTCCCTATACATGAAGGTGTCTGTCTTCACTGATGTCAAGTCATCTGCAAGTCTTTCGAAGTCATCCTGAAGCCTATTCTCATCGAATTCAAGGCCGGAAGGTTTGAGAAAACAATATTTGAAGTAATTCAGATCGAAAAGTACCAGCCTCCTGTCAAACCTGCGTACAGAGTGACATACTGAGAAATCAAAGCCATCAGCTCCCTTGAACTGAATATCAGGAAGGCATCTTACAGTCCTGCACAGCAGTTCTTCCGAGCCTTCAGAACCTACGATTCCAAACAGCGCCGTGTCACCAAGATCCTCCTGAATATATGCCACAGCATCTTCGCTTACGGCATAAACCTCCGGCACAGCTATTCCTTGTGCACGGAAATGAGCTGCCATAGCTATGAAAGTCCTGTTTTCATCCGGATTCACCCCCAACACACCCACGCAGGATGTCTCATCATCACTCAATCTGAAATATTGTCTGTTGCTCGCCGAGCCCGTCAAGGGACGCACATATTTATGATCGCGACCGAAATGCTGGCGGAACAATGTAAAAAGTCTGTCCATACAAATCAATAATTCGCGAATTTAAGAAAAATGTGATATAAAAAGATTACATTTGTATGGTTATAAACTATAAAATGATGCTTAATTACGCATACTGTTCAGACAAGTACCAGTACACAATGGGAAAGTCGTTCTTCGACAGCGGTATGAAAGACAAAACCGCTATCTTCAACCTTTTCTATAGAAAGGCTCCGGAAAACAACAACTGGGCTGTGGTCAGCGGAACTGACGAAGTGATAGAGATGGTGGAGAATCTGGGGAATATGGATCCGGCATTCTTCGAGAAGTTCCTTCCGGGTGAAGAGTACGCTGAATTCAGAGGCTATCTGTCAGCGATGAAATTCACAGGCAACATCTACGCGATGAGAGAGGGAGAGATAGCATTTCCCAATCAGCCCATCATAATAATAGAAGGTCCGCTCATCGAGGCTCAGGTCCTCGAGACTCCTATGCTATGCATCATGAACCATCAGATGGCAGTAGCGACAAAGGCATCAAGAGTATGTAGGGCCACAAACAGGCCCGTAAGCGAATTCGGCTCCAGAAGGGCACACGGCCCATGGGCTGCTACATATGGAGCAAAGGCAGCAATCATCGCAGGATGCAGCACTACTTCAAACATACTGACAGGAGCCATGTTCGATTACGGATCGACAGGCACAATGGCACATAGCTACGTGACATCATTCGGAAGTTCTGTGGCCGGTGAGTTCAAAGCATTTGACACTTACATCAAGACTCATAGGAACGAGGGCATCATCCTTCTTATCGACACTTACGACACCCTTAAATGTGGTATCCTGAACGCAATGAAGGCTTTCAGGGAAAACGGAATAGATGACAGCTACACAGCTGGTTACGGAGTGCGTCTCGACAGCGGCGACCTTGCATATCTTTCTATGGAATGCAGAAGAATGCTTGACGAGAACGGATTCACCGGATGCAAAATATTCGCAACCAATTCTCTTGATGAGTACCTCATTACCGACCTTGAGCGTCAGGGAGCATGTATCGACTCTTACGGAGTCGGTGATGCCATAGCTACCAGCAAGGCGGCACCTTGTTTCGGAAACGTCTACAAGCTGGTGGAAATCGATGGAGAGCCTGTCCTCAAGCGCTCTGAAGATAAGATCAAGCTCATTAACCCAGGCTACCAGATCACCTATAGAATAATGGTAGATGACGCTGCGAAAGGTGAGATATTCAAGGCAGACGTAACATGTCTCAGAGGAGACTCGCTCAGCAGGCAGATAGAGAACGGAGAGACATTCACAATCTGCGACGAGTACGACAGATACAAGAACAAGACCTTTGAAGCAGGAAGCTACAAGGCTATGACATTGCAGAAGAAAGTAATTGAAAATGGAGTAAGGTGCGCAAAGTCATACACTCTGCTGGAGAAGAAGGAATTCCACAACAGGACCCTCATGCACTTCAGCCCGAGTGAAAGACGTCTGATAAACCCTCACTACTACAAGGTTGACATCTCTGATGACCTCTACAATCTCAAGATGGAGATCATCAACAGACTCAGTACGGAAATAAGAAACTTTAAAGGATAGGAACTTATGAATAACGAAGCACTTGTAATAGTAGATGCTCCTCACGAGGATGTCGAGAAGATACTGGCATTCATACAGACCAAGACTAAGGGTCTTAAAGGAGAAGAACACGAGATACTTGACTCTTTCCCTATCCTGTACGTACGCAATGAAGATCATCAGATCTGTAAGGAACTTGCACCATACATAGCAGAAGAACTTATCTTCGACAACGGAACAAATCAGGCGGAGCAGTCCTACGAAGAGATTATCGAACTGCTCGATACTACAGATGCGTATATCTGCGGCGGAGCATCAGTTGACATAGTAAGTAAAAAGATTCAGGCAATCGGAGTCACAACCCACCGCCTTTAATCTCATTCATAACAAGTTACAGGATATGTGCAGATAGTGGCCTATGGGTCGGTATTTGCACATATCCTATATTATTACTAAATTTGCCGGATTATTATCCCTTAGAAAGGGTGGAAACATGAAGAATCTATTAGCTAAAATATGGGTACCGCTCCTGCTCGTGAGTCTGGCTGCAATGCAGTCATTCGGTATAGACGCAGGCAGGGCCATTGGATTCAGAAAGATTTCCGACTCACTGTTTGTCAATAGATCAGCCGACTCTACAGCAGTTGACACCACTTCAATCGACACCGTAACTATTGACAGCATCCTGACCGATTCGTCAGCGGCAGACACCACAGTAGTACTTACGGCACGTGACACTATCATTGCTCCTGATTTCCTGAAACATACGGATCCTTTCTTCTACAAATACTATGTAGCAGTCAAGGATTCCACAACAAGGGCACAGGTACGCGACTCCCTCATTCAGGCTATGGATACCCTTGAACTCATGAAGCTCGATTCGCTTTATATCAAGGATTCAACTGAAGTTGCTGTAGCGAAATTCAATGCGTGGTATAACTCGCTGACCAGAAAGGAACGTAAGAAATATGACTACGAGCAGGCTCTTCCAGCCAAAATTGCCGAGCAGCTCAGAAAAATGGAGGTCAAGGACAGCATCAAGGCTGCAAAAGACAGCGTGATAGCTGCAACTCCGCGTATCCTCGAGACGTTTGCTATTCCAGACTCGATGCACTACAAGAGGATCATCATGTGGAATGAGGACAGGTATTTCCATGATGTAAATCTTAAGACGCTCGACACAACCTACAACTACCATTTCAACGAGTATCCTTTCTATAAGGAAGACATAAACACGACATGGCTTGGTGTTGCAGGATCACCTGAGCAGACTTACAACTACTTCAAGCGCGCCCAGACGGGCAACGCCATCTTCTACACCCCGCTGCAGAGATACAGCTACTCTCCTGAAACCCTGCCGAACTACAACACAAAGACCCCATACACAGAACTCGCATATTGGGGAACTCTTTTTGCTAATAAGGAAAAGGAAGAGTCTAACATACAGGTACTTACCACCCAGAACATTCTCCCTGAACTCAACCTTACATTGGAATTCAGAAGATTCGGAGGTAATGGTATCCTCAAGAGAGAAGACACCAACAACAGAAACGTTGTCATTGCCAGCAACTATATGGGCAAGAGATACCTCATGCACGCCGGATTCATCTACAACAAGGTGGCGAGAAGCGAAAACGGAGGTATCGTGGATAACTTCTGGATCAGAGACACAACGGTTGACGCACGAGAGATAGACGTATATCTCAAAGACGCCAGCAGCACCACTAAGAAGAACACTGTCTTCCTTGATCAGTCATATAGAATTCCTTTCACCTTCATTGAAAAACTGAAAGGAAGAAAAGAGCGTAAGATGCAGGAAGCTTTGCGTGACAGCATCATGAGAAGCGGAGACTCACTCGCGATTGAAGCACTGATGCAGAGAGAAGCACTTGAAAGGGTGGCGCAGGAGACTGCCGCAGACACAGTAAACAACAACATCACGACTGCCATCATAGGTCACAGCAGCGAGTACAGCGTATACCGAAGAATCTATGAAGACAATATAGAGCCTGGCGACGACTTTGGACGCAGATTCTACAATGACAGATTCTATCTCAATCCGACCAGAAGCGCAGACTCACTCAGAGTGATGAAACTTGAAAACAGAGTTTTCATCAGGCTCCAGCCTTGGAAGAGTGACGGCATCGTGTCTAAACTCGATGTCGGAATTGGTGACAAACTTGCCAACTATTTCACATTCAAGATGTCTGACTATATCCAGGGAAGCAGCAACACTGTTCTGAACTCTGCCTATCTCTATGCCGGAGCAAAGGGACAGTACAAGAAATACTTCACCTGGGATGCAAGAGGTCAATATACATTCCTGGGTTATGAAGTCAATGACTTTGGAGTCCACGCAAATCTCTCATTGAACGCATATCCGTTCAGAAGAGACAAGACAAGTCCGCTCACACTGAAGGCCCACTTCGAGACTACACTCAAAGAGCCTGACTACTATGAGCAGCACCTCTGCACAAACCACTATATGTGGAACAACGATTTCGGAAAGATATCCACTACGAAACTTGGAGCAGCGCTCGAGATACCGAGATGGGATCTCCACGCATCGTTTGACTATGCGTTGCTCAGCAACAATATATACTACGACACACAAGGTATAGCAAGACAGAACAACGAGCCGATGAGCGTAATGTCCGCTTCACTCAAGAAGAATTTCAAGGTTTGGAAATTCCATCTTGACCATCAGGCGCTTTTCCAGCTATCCTCAAACAAGGATGTGCTTCCTCTGCCTATGCTTGCCTTGAATCTCAGGTACTATCTGCAGTTTGACGTTGTCCGCAATGTGATGCAGATGCAGATCGGTGCCAACGGAGCATTCACGACAAAATGGTACGCACCGGCATTCAATCCTGTGCTTGGAGTGTTCCATAACCAGAATGTTACGGAATATGGAAACTGCCCTTACATCGATGCATTCGTTAACATTCAGTGGAAGAGGGCCTGCATATTCGTAAAGGTTGTCAATGTAAACATGGGATGGCCTAACAAATCTGCAGACTATTTCTCAGCTGATGGATACATAGCTCCACAGAGGGCAATAAAATTTGGAATTTCCTGGCCGTTCTACATACAGCCGGGAAGAAGCAACACAAGCACCGGCGGAGCTGGGGCCTCGGGACGAGGCGGCAACGGTTCCGGTCTGCCTAAAGGATTGAGCACGATCAGCAGATAAGGTGCATAAACTATGATTTAATGAAACTTACAGAAGAAAGAAAGAACAGAATCAGATATTTCGCTGCGGCCATATTTATTCTTTTTGTTGTCCCCCTCTGCGAGAGAGGCAAGGACATGATAGGAGCCAGTGCAATTAATGCGTTTGCCGGGAAGGAACTTGTATGCGCAATCGACCTCGGAGACGATATGTACAGTTCACACGGTCTTGAGACCGGCTTCAGCTACGAACTTCTTGGCAGATTCGCCAAAGATAACAGATGCAGTATCAGAATTGTTGCGTCTGAGCGTCACACAGATTACCTCGACTCACTCATCGCCGGTAAGGTAGACATCGTAATAACTCACGAACACGACATACCAAAAATCGAAGGCATCGGACTGACACGAAAGGTAGACGAGTGTTCCGTTTGGGCGGCAAATGCAGAAAACATAAGTGCTATCCGCCAGATGAACAGCTGGATCAGTCACATGACCTCATCGCAGGAATTCTCGAAGATTCAGAATAAGTATAAGGGTTCATTCAATCCACACAAACGTGCAGAAAGAGGGGTAATCACCTCAACAGTAAGCCCTTACGACAAACTCATCCGCAAGCATGCCGCGAAATTGGGATGGGATTGGAGAATGTTGGCTGCTGTCATCTACCAAGAATCCAAATTCTCAATCAACTCCACATCACACAGAGGAGCAAAAGGACTTATGCAGATAATGCCTCAGACCGGAAGCTATTACGGAGTGAATGACCTTCTGAATCCTGACAGCAACATAGAAGCAGGAGTCAAGCATCTGAAGAGACTTCAGAACATGTGGAAAGACACTGGAATGGATGCTGCAGAAATGGTGAAATTCACACTTGCAGCATACAATGCTGGAGAAGGACGTATCTCGGACTGTAGAAATTTTGCAGCGGCAAAAGGATTCGACCACAACAAGTGGGAGAACATTCAGCAGATAATCCCAGACATGAGAGAGGACAGTATTCTGAATGAGCCTTCAGTAAAGCTTGGAAAATTCAAGGGACATGAAACCATAGCGTACGTCGATAGCGTCCTCAGACTCTACGATGCTATCTGCACTATCTGTCCAGCCGTATAATTATCTGACTCTCACGGTTTCTGCCGGATCTACCCTTGATATGAAGATGCAAGGGATAAGCAGCAGAACCATAATCACAGCAAATGAGAGAACATCTGCAGCCAGAACTGCTCCCCAATTGATGTTCACAGGGACAAATGAGACGAAATAATTCTCAGGATTCAGTCCTATGACATGGGTATGGCTCTGAATCAGACAGAAAGCAAAGGCAATGAGATTGCCTATAGTCATTCCTTTCAGGACCAGCACTGCTGAACTTGAAAGGAAAACTTTTGATATGGATCTGTCTGTCATACCTAGAGACTTCAGAAGTCCGATGGTGGATATGTTCTCAAACAGCATTATCAGCAGGCCGGAAATCATATTGAATCCAGCAACTATCGTCATCAGCATCAAGATGAAAAGAACATTGAAGTCAATGAGATCGAGCCAGTCAAAAAGCTGAGGATATCGTGACAACACGGATGAAGCATACACAGTCTCATCTTCTTCACGGGAATTCTCATATGCCACCGAGCCAATCTGATATGAAATATCTTGAAGATCAGCCTTGTTCCTGAGAGCAGGATCAAGCAGGATCTCCACCCCGGAAACCTGGGTCTCATTCCAGCCATTGAGCCTCTGCATATCGTCCAGTGAAGCATAGACTACAAGCTTATCGTCAGTTTCAAGCATTGCATCATACACCGAGGTAACCTGAAACTGTCTCATCTTCACCTTTCCACCGACAAAATATGTCAACATCCTGTCACCAGGTTTCAGATTCCCTATTTCAGCCAATCGACGTGGGATCGAAACTCCAAGAGAAACTGTATCCTCACGATGAACACCCTTGAAAAGGACACCATGTATATTTTCTTCATTCTTTACAATGCCCGCACGATATACAACAGGACGAACCTCATCAACACCATCAACCGCCTGCACCAAAGGCATATAAAATGCCGAGGTGGAGATATGTGCCTGACCATCATATGGGTCCATATTCTGAGGAGTAAGCTGGACATCACCGCAGATGTCTGATAAGCCACTCCTTATTTCCTGGCGGAAACCTGATGAAACGGCTAGAGCTACAATCATGACAAGGTAGCTTATCGTGATTGAAACCACGACAAGTCTGCCCTTGAACCTGAGGCGTGAAGCTATGAAGAACGACGCATCCATCTTATTTGTTCATTGCTTCTAATCTCGCTTTTGCAGAAATGGCATCACCCTCCGGACCATATTTGACAAGCATCTGAAGATACTTGATCTCAAGCTTGGTATTCTTCATCCTTCTGGCTGCCAGAGCACTGTTCTTGATGGCCGTATAATCCTTCTGATCCTTCTTAAGCACCTTAGAATAATGCTTGAGAGCTGTCTTATAGTCCTCTGCCAAAAGATAATATGAGCCGATGTTGTTCATGAACTGTATGTTGCCAGGAAAGGTCTCAGAAAGCAGGACAGAGAGATTTAGGAAGGCCTCGCGGCTCTGAGCCGAACCTATCGAGTAGAAGCTGTAACAGTATTCCTGCATTGCATCTTCCACAAAATCCTTCCCTACCTTATCCTCACCATAGATCCAGTCAGCAGAACGCCTTGAAGCTTCAGCAATAAGCGACTTAAGATAATTCATAGCCATGTCCGGACTTTCCTTTTCGTAAGCAATGAGAGCATTAGCCTTCACAAAACGGAAATCCAGTTTGTCAGGATAAACCGTAATGGCCTTATCTATGGACTGTATAGCCTTTCCATATAGTTCATCATCATAGAAAGTCTCCTGATAGCAGTAAACATTTCTCTGAAGGCTGTCCTTGAATGTGAGGATAGGCTCCATTCCGAGATATTTCTTACTATCCTTCATGACAACCTTCACGGATTGCGCTTTTGTAAACAGGAAATCGAAACGCGCAAGCAGGAGCTTCGCATTTGTGGAATCAACCTTTTCCCAATTATCGAGCACAGTCTCAACGCCGACTCCTGCCGGACCGAACTGAGCAGAGAGCATATTATATCTCTGTTCGTATTTTTCCGATAGCGTCTGAGCCTGCATCAAAGTCGAAAGGCACAAAACTGCAAAAAAAAGTATATTTCTCATATTCATTTACTTAACATTCATTCTGATGCGTCTGCTCTGTGGGTAGAGATTATTGCATCTGTTTCCTAAATTCTTGACAAAGCCCAAAGGAAGGCCCTGCCAAGCAACCATTACATATCCCTTAGGTGCATCATCCAGGCGTATTACATCTCGGTGAAGATACGCAAGAGCTGTGTCTCTGTCTGTCTCTACCTTAGGATAACTTCCATCTGCGAGTACTATTGAAAGTGCAAGATCTGCATCTGGTATGAAATCCTTTCCCTTGATGGTTCCTGCCGCGCATCCCGCAGCTATGACATTAAGGGATGACTCAAGAAAAGCAATATCATTGACAAGCGATGCAGGCAGAGCGATTATAGTCTCACCACGCTGTCTGAGATGTACATCTATAGAAAAAAGGTTCTTTACAGACTCGGGGATCGGGATTCCTTTATCCTTGGATGGCCTACACTTGTACTGCTTTGGCTCATAGCCTGCGTTCATCCTACCTGTCTTTCTTACAGCAGAACAGTACTGGCCCTCTCCCCTGACAAAGCCAGGAACAAGACTGAATCCGTACTCTGTAGATATTATCCCTTCATATGGACTTTCCGGATTGACGAAAACAGGACATCCTCCAAGATTTTCCGAAATCCATTTCACATTGCCGTCATTCTCCAGACGGTTAAAGGTACAGGTTGAATACACAAGAACTCCCCCATCCGCAAGAGATGCCCACACATCAGCGATTATCCTTCTCTGTCGACCCTCACACAGGGCTACATTGTCCTCCGACCACTGTTCACGTGCCTGTTCGTCCTTGCGGAACATACCTTCTCCAGAGCAAGGAACATCAGCAAGAATGATATCGAAATACTCTGTAAAGGCAGCGAAATCCTTTGGATCGTCAGAGGTGACAACCACATTCGGATCACCCCATAAGGCAACATTCGATGCCAGAATGCCGGCTCTCTGTTTCATCACCTCGTTGGCAACGAGGATGAAACCATCACCACAAGCCTCTCTCAATGACGCAGCAAGGTCAGTAGTCTTTCCACCCGGAGCTGCACAAAGGTCAAGAACCCTGAGAGGACGCCCCTGAGGCATATCATAACCCTTAAGAATTTTTCTGAAAACATCGCCTACGAACATCGAAGACGAATCCTGGACATAATATGCTCCGGCATGAAAACATGGGTCAAGCGTAAAGACAGGCCTTTCATCCAGAAGCACACCATGCGCGCTCCATTTCACCGCCTCACCATCCATACGCACTGCATTCTTGAACGGATTGTAGCGCACAGCCACAGAAGCAGGTTCCTCAAAAGCAGAAAAAGCGACAAGCGCGTTTTCACGGCCTATCGCATCTTCCATATATCTTCTGAATGATTCCTTTATCATCTGTTGAAACCTTCCGGATACATTGAAGGATCGATTCCCTCAGGAACCCTGCCTTCCGACATCGCAGCAATCGCATCGACAATCTTGTCGAGTGCTTCCTGAAGCTTCGATCCCAGAAGTGCCTTCATCATAAAGTTCAAGTCAGCATCAAGACTGATGTGATAATTTGTCTTGTACGGATCCGACGCAGCATCGAAATGCATCGAAAGCACAAACTGGAAAGGAGCACCGTCATCCGCAAAGTCGATTCGTGAGTACGGAATCCTCTCCGAAATGCGCACACCGATATTGAAACCCTGCACAACTGCATGAAGGGAATCATAGTCTGCAGTAACATCCGCCTTCTTGTCTTCAGGTAGAAAACGGACAAAGTTACTCATGTCGGTGAACACCATATAAAGCTCATAAGGAGCCTTTGATACCAACGCGGTCTTACTCTTTATCTTTACAGACATAGCTTATTCCTTTCCCCATACGGAAGGAGAGATTCTCCACTCCTTGAGCACTTCGATATCCTCCGACTTGACGTATCCGATCTCTGCAGCAACCTCGATGAGGCTATCGTAATTTGTCAATGTAGTAAGCTCGACATTAGCATCCTCGAACGCCTTACGTGCCTGATTGAAGTTATAAGAGAAGATAGCAACCATTCCCAGAATGTCCGCACCCGCATTAACAAGAGCATTCTTTGCTGCAAGGCTGCTCATACCTGTAGAAATAAGGTCCTCTACAATCACAACCTTAGCACCCTCAGGAAGAATACCCTCGATCTGAGAACCTGTACCATGATCCTTCGGTTTCGGTCTCACATAGCAGAACGGCTTTCCAAGAAGATGAGCCACAAGGTAACCATGTGCGATCGCACCTGTAGCAACACCAGCAATAACCTCAACGTCAGGATAGTTCTGCATGATGACTTCAGCCATTCTTCTGCACACATACTCTCTGCTTTCAGGGTATGACAGAAGACGTCTGTTGTCACAATATATAGGAGACTTCCAACCTGAAGCCCATGTAAACGGATTCTCTGGCCTCAACATGACTGCCTTGATGTCCAACAGTGATTTTGCAACTGCTTTCTCTACTGATTCCATAATGTTTATATGATTTTATCGTTTCTTCTGACTATATTTGCCGCAGACCGAAATCCGACGACAACACATATCGTGCAAATATAACCAAAACAAATCATATTCCCTAAAAATGCGCAAAATATATCTTGAAAAGAGATGCATAATCATCTGTCCTACAGGAGATCCGGCACTTACCGACTCAAACGCCATATGTTTTTCGATCGGTCACCCGGATGATATTGCCGGACTGATAACCCTTTTCGAGACATCTACTTCTCTCAATCGCATATATATACCATCTGACGACATCGAAAGAACCTATGCTCTTGTCAAAGGAGAATTCCTCGAAGTAAATGCGGGTGGAGGTCTGGTCAGAAACAGAAGAGGAGACTATCTGCTGATAAGCAGAAACGGACTTTGGGACCTTCCTAAAGGACATCAGGATCCCGGCGAAGACATCAGTGTCACAGCTCTGCGTGAAGTGCGTGAAGAGACTGGAATCGACGATCTGCAGCTGCGCAATCTGATATGCATAACCGATCATTGCTACAAAAGGAACGGAATCTGGCATCTTAAACATACCTGGTGGTATGACATGCTCGATGACAAACCGATAGAACTTGTACCGCAGATGGAAGAGGACATTTCAAAGGCAGCATGGGTAGCTAAATCAAGCCTCCCGGCATTCCTGAACAACACCTATCCGTCAATAGCTGAGGTATTTAAAGAAGCAAAAGTATAATTTTTGCGTACAAGTGAAACAAAACCGGTAAATTTCCGTATAATCTATTGTATTATGCATTATAAACGTTCCTTTACAAGGTAAATATGAAACTTTCACAATTCCAGTTCAATCTTCCAGCAGAAAAGATTGCAAAAGAGCCACCAAGATGGCGCGATGAGTGCAAGCTTATGGTTCTCAACAAAGCTACAGGCGAAATCGAGCACAGACTCTTCAAGGATATAATAGAATATTTTGGAAAAGGCGACACTTTCGTCCTCAACGACACCAAGGTCTTCCCTGCAAGACTTTACGGAAATAAGGAAAAGACTGGCGCCGACATCGAAGTTTTCCTTCTCAGGGAACTTAACCGTGAGCAGAGACTCTGGGATGTGATCGTTGATCCTGCAAGAAAGATCAGAATCGGAAACAAACTCTATTTCGGAGAGGATGACAGCCTCGTTGCCGAGGTCATTGACAACACCACTTCACGTGGAAGAACACTTCGTTTCCTCTATGACGGAAGCTACGAAGACTTCAAGGAGACCCTCTTCGGACTCGGTCAGACTCCTGTTCCAGATTGGGTAAAGAAAGAGGTGACAGAAGAGGATAAGGAGAATTTCCAGACAATCTTCGCAAAGAACGAAGGTGCCGTTTCCGCTCCCGCAGCAGGTCTTCACTTCAGCCGTGAGCTGTTCAACCGCATGATCCTCAAGGACATCAACAAAGCATTCATAACCATCCACATGGGAATTGGACACTTCAGAGAGGTGGATGTAGAAGATCTTTCAAAGCACAAGATGGACTCTGAAAGACTCATTATCTCGGAAGAAGCGGCAAATCTGATCAACAAGACAAAGAAAGAGAAACACAAGGTACTCGCAGTCGGTATCACAACCATCCGTGGCCTTGAGACTTACGTCACAACAAACGACGAGGTCAATGCTTACGACGGATGGACTAACAAATTCATCTTCCCTCCACACAGATTTGCAATTCCTGATGCAATCGTGTCCAACTTCCACCGTCCCGGCTCAACCATGCTTATGTCTGTAGCTGCCTTCGGAGGATATGAAAATGTGATGAAAGCTTACTCTATCGCCCTCAAGGAGGACTACAAGTTCGGTCCTTATGGCGACGCACTTCTCATCATCTGATGAAGTCATTATAAAAAAGATTGAATCTTTTAAAGAAAAAGAAAAATCTATCATAAAAAAGAGAAAAACCGGTCTTCCAACAACTCAGAAAGACCGGTTTTCATATTTATTTGCAGGTATGAAACACTTTGAAGAAAAGGCATACCTATGCGCCCTGAACAGGATTTTCGGATTCAAGCCGAAGATTGCCTTAGCACTGTTATCCAACTTCGGAAGCGCATCCGAAGTTTTCTCAATGCGGGACAAGGAAATAAATCTTGTACTCGGTCCCTATTCCAACCATGCGAACAGTTTCCGTCTTGCATCCGTGGAAAAAGAAGCACAGGAACTGGAAAGACTCACCAAGGAAGGCATCACATTCGTCGGCTGGACAGAAGACAGCTACCCACAGGCACTGAAGCAATGCGAAGATGCCCCGGTGGGCCTGTACATCAGAAGCCGGACTCCAGTAAGCGAACTGTTCAAACCCAGAAGAGAGATTGCAATTGTCGGCACAAGAGATCTCTCCCTGTACGGAAGAGATTGGTGCGAAAAGACTGTGAAATCACTGTCACAGACAGAAGAAAGGCCTAGAATAATCAGCGGTCTTGCACTCGGAGCCGACATCTGCGCCCACAAGGCTGCCATTGACAACAAACTCGAAACGATTGCAGTGATGGCTACAGGCCCGGAAAACATCTACCCTTACAGACATAAGGAATTTGCCATGAGATTATGTGAGATCCCGGGATGTGCCCTCATCACCGATTATCCTCCCGGCACAGCACCATTAGCAATTCATTTTCTTCGCCGCAATCGTATAATTGCAGGATTGAGCGACGCTTTACTGCTCATTGAATCAAAGATAAAAGGTGGAGGAATGATGACGTCACGTCTGGCATTCTCTTACAACAGAGATGTTTATGCCCTTCCCGGACGTATTGACGACATTCGATCGCAAGGTTGCAACTACCTGATAAAGAACAAGATCGCAGAACCCATCACATCCACAGAAGAACTGATTAGTAGCCTGGGCTTATCCCCCGGAAGAATACGAGGAAACGAAAACTGGAATGAGAACCTGAGTATGAACTACTCCGGCAGGATCCCTGAGAACAGAATCTCCCAGATGGCAGTCCTGCTTCTGGCCATCAGAGAAAACAGAGGTATCACTCTGGAAGAGCTATGCCAGAAATGCAGGATGGACTACGGCCAGGTAGCGATGCTTGCAGGAATGCTTGAGACTGACGGATTCATTTCGATAGATCTGCTGCAGAGATGTTGCATCCTGTCACGCAAATGAAAAATTTTATGTAAGTTTGCAGAATGTTTACCGACACACATTCACATCTTTACGACGAAGCCTTCGCTGGAGAGGAAGACCTCGCCGTAGAGCGCGCAGTCAAGGATGGAGTCACAAAAATGATTCTCCCTGACATAGACTCAGCAAGCAGGGATTCAATGTTTGCCCTCGCTCAGAGGCATCATGGAATCCTGTTTCCATGCCTTGGCCTGCATCCGACATCCATAGGAAAGGACTGGAAGGCAGAAATGGATGCAGTCATGTCCCTCGCCGACTCCCAGAAGATCTGGGCCATTGGCGAAATAGGCATCGACTGCTATTGGTCAAAGGAATTTCTCGAAGAACAGATGGAAGCATTCAGACTACAGCTGGAGCTTGCATCAAAGATGTCGCTGCCGGTAATAATCCACTCCAGAGAGTCCACAGAACTCATTCTTGACACACTCAAAGAATACAGACATCTCGGCCTGCGCGGCGTCATGCACGCTTATAGCGGGAGCACAGAGACCTACCGGGAACTCCAGAAGGCAGGAGACTGGTACATCGGTATCGGCGGAGTAGTCACTTACAAGAAGGCATCCATTGCAGAAACAATAAAGGAAATCCCATTGGAGCGAATTCTCCTCGAAACAGACTCTCCATACCTGACCCCGGTCCCTCACAGAGGAAAGAGAAATGAAAGCTCATACATTCCCCACATAGCGGAATTCATCGCCACCAGAAAGGAGACGAACATAGAAGAAGTTGCCGCCATAACCACACAGAACGCAGAAAAATTATTCGGAATATGACACAACAGGACAGGGCATCCCTCCTTCTGATATACACAGGAGGAACAATCGGAATGAAGGAAGATCCGGTGGAGCAGACACTTAAGCCATTCGATTTCAGCCAGATACTGGCGGAAGTACCCGAGCTTGGTAAGTTTGCTCACAGGATTGACTCATACACTTTCACTCCGCTCATCGACTCATCGGATGTAGAGCCGAAACTATGGATTTCAATAGCGGAGCTCATCGAAAGGAAATATGACGAATACGACGGATTCGTGATTCTGCACGGCACAGACACAATGGCTTACTCGGCTTCAGTCCTGAGCTTCATGATCGAAGGACTCACGAAGCCTGTAATATTCACGGGAAGCCAGCTTCCTATCGGTTCTCCACGCACAGACGGCAAGGAGAACCTGATTTCATCCGTAGAGATTGCAGCAGCAAAAGACAGTGAAGGACATGCAATCGTACCGGAAGTCTGCATATTCTTCGACAATATGCTTATGCGCGGAAACAGGACCAGGAAGATTAACTCCGACAACTTCAGAGCATTCCGTTCCGAGAATCATCCATTACTCGCAGAAGCAGGAATCAGCATCAGATACAACACCGGCGCTATTCTCACCCCTGCAGACTGGAATACCTCTCCGATATTCCACAAGACCTTGGACACAAGGGTTTCTATCCTGAAGCTTCATCCCGGCATAACTCCTCAGGTTGTGGAACACATTCTCTGCGGCAAAGAAAGCCGTGCAGTGATTCTCGAGACATACGGAGCCGGCAACGCACCATCAAAGCAATGGTTCCTCGATCTGATC
The DNA here is from genome assembly GCA_045126915.1 of Candidatus Cryptobacteroides sp. GTDB lineage: Bacteria > Bacteroidota > Bacteroidia > Bacteroidales > UBA932 > Cryptobacteroides. The sequence goes on along the minus strand of JBGVPH010000027.1, from coordinate 48,846 downwards.
CACAAGGCATCTGAAATGGGAAAGATAATAGTAAACGTCACACAATGCCTTGCAGGTAGTGTGAATATGGATATCTATGCCACCGGCAAGTGTCTCAAGAACGAAGGCGTGTGCAGCGGATATGACAGTACTTCTGAAAGTGCCTTAGGAAAATTGTTTTATCTGATGGGAGAAAGCGACGACAACAATGTTGTAAAATCAAAAATTGAAGAGGTCTTAAGGGGCGAAATATCAAAATAGTTATTGTCTATTGAAAATAATTTGCTAAATTGCACCGCTTTTTAGGGCGGACTATACCCTCTTGAAACGTAAATAGCTAAAAAACAATTCAATAACTTTAATTAATTAAACACACAAAAACGATTATGAAAAAAATTTTCATGTTTTTGGCAGTAATGGGCGTTATGGCCTTTTCTGCACAGAACGTAGCTGCTCAGGATGAGACTACTGCTGAGCCAACTGCAACTGAGGAAATTGCAGCACCTGCAGAGGAAGCTGCTGCTCTTGAGGCTCCAGAGGAAGTTCCTATGCACCAGGCCCTCAAGACTAAGTTCATCGAGGGAGGCGCTGGCTTCATGGCTCTCGTTATCGCCTGCCTTATTCTTGGTCTCGCTCTTTGTATCGAGCGTATCCTTTACCTCTCATTCTCAAAGACTAACACCAAGAAGCTCCTCAAGAAGATCGAGGAAGCTCTCGCTAACGGTGGTGTAGCAGCTGCTAAGGACGTATGTGCAAACACTCGTGGTCCTATCGCTTCTATCTTCACACAGGCATTCATCCGCCTCGCTGACGGTCAGAGCCTTGAGGAGGTTGAGAAGTCAGTAGTATCTTACGGTGGAGTTGAGGCTAGCAAGATGGAGCAGAACCTCTCATGGATCTCTCTCTTCATCGCTATCGCACCATCTCTCGGATTCTTGGGAACCGTTATCGGTATGATCCAGGCATTCGACGCTATCCAGGTTGCTGGTGATATGTCGCCAAACGTTGTTGCTGGTGGTATGAAGGTCGCTTTGATCACTACTGTAGGTGGTTTGATCGTTGCCGTTATCCTTCAGCTTTTCTATAACTACATTCTTGCTCAGGTAGAGTCTCTCTCTATCGATATGGAGGATGCATCTATCTCATTGATGGATATCTTGGTTAAGTATCAGGACAACAAATAATTGAAGCGTAATAATGAAATACGAAAAAATAATTAAGTGGATTCTGCTTGCATTGTTTATCGTGGGCGCAGTATTCAGCTTCTATGGCTTCGCTGTAGGATTTGAATCTAATGGAAATGCTCCGGTTGACAATATCCTCTATTGCACCTATGCATTCGCACTTATCGCGATTGCGGCCGTAGTTCTTGGTGTAGTAGTGATCGGCGGTATCAACAATCCTAAGAGCCTCCTCAAGATGGGTCTTGGTCTTGTTGTAGCTGCAGCGATCGTAGGTGTAGCATATGTGCTTGCAGCAGGAACTCCAGCCGTGGGATACCTCGGTGAGCCAGTGTCAGATGCGACACTTAAAATGACAGATACAATTCTGAATCTTACTTATTTCCTCTGCATTGGTGCAGTCGCTTCACTCATTGTAGGCGGTATCGTGACATCATTGCGTAAATAAATGACGTTATGGGTAAAAAAACACCAGAATTAAACACAAGTTCGACGGCAGATATGGCGTTCCTTCTGCTCTGCTTCTTCCTGATGACAACAACAATGGATCAGGATATGGGATTGCAGCGCCGTCTTCCACCTATGCCTGACAAGAATCAGAAGGTGGAGGATCAGAAGGTGAACCGCCGCAACATCATCGTTGTAAAGATCAACTCAGCCGACAGACTTCTTGCTGGTACTGAGCCTATGCACGTCAGCCAACTTAAAGATAAGATCAAAGAATTCCTCACCAACCCTGCAAATGATGCAAATCTTCCTGAAAAGGAGGAGATTCAGATCGAAGGATACGGTCCTTGCATGGTATCAAAGGGAGTTATTTCACTTCAGAATGACCGTGGTACAAGTTACCAGGCATATATGGCAGTTCAGAATGAGCTTGTAAAGGCTGTAAATGAACTCCGTGACGAGTGGTCAATGGCTAACTTCGGTGCGCTTTATTCAAAACTTGACGAGGACAAGCAGGGTATTGTTCGTAAGGCAGTTCCTCAGAACATTTCTGAGGCAGAGCCTAAGGATGTTTCCAAGAAATAAAGGAGAATAATATTATGGCAAAATTCAGAAAGAAAGAGAAAAGAACAGTGCCACAGCCACCTTCAGGCTCACTTTCCGATATCGTGTTCATGCTCTTGTTCTTCTTTATGGTGACTACCACCATGCGCGAAACAGAGAATAAGGTTATGGTAAAGCTTCCTGAAGCTTCAGAAATCGTAAAGCTTGAGAGAAAGGACTTGACTTCATACATCAACATCGGTACCCCTATCGCATCCCTCCAGGGACAGTATGGTAACGATTCACGTATCCAGCTCAACGACTCTTTCAAGACTGTAGACGAAATCCGTGACTTTATCGCAGCAGAGCGCGACGCGATGTCAGAGGCAGACAGATCTTTCATGACAGTTGCAATCAGAGCAGACGAGAACACCCGTATGGGTATCGTCACTGACGTAAAGCAGGAGCTTCGTAAGTGTTCAGCATTGAAGATCATGTATACAGCAAGAAAGGCAGCGGAATAATTCCGTTATCTTACATAAATCAAAAAAGCAGTTCCAGACGGGACTGCTTTTTTGTTGTGACATATTATTCAATGATTTAAGTTTGGCCATATGCTCATTTATGGTTATATTTGTAGGTTTGAAAATCAATTATAACGAATGGAAACTATTATCAGAACCAAAGTTAAAGACCTGCTCCTCAGCGAGCCAGGCAAAGAGGTTCTTGCGAAAGGATGGGTAAGAACCAAAAGAGGAAACAAGAACGTGGCATTCATTGCACTCAATGACGGTTCTACCATCAATAATATACAGATAGTAGTGGATAAGACTCCTGAGAACGAGGCTGTACTTGCCAAGGTTACAACAGGAGCATGCATTGCTGTCAAGGGTATGCTTGTTGAGTCTATGGGTGGCGGCCAGAGCACCGAGATCCAGGCAAGCGAAATCGAAATCTATGGAGAGTGCGACCCAGTACGCTACCCTCTCCAGAAGAAGGATACTTCATTCGAATTCCTTAGAAGCGTTGCACATCTTCGTCCTAGAACCAACACTTTCGGAGCTATCTATCGAGTAAGAAGCAAGATGGCATATGCCATTCATCAGTTCTTCAACGAGAAGGGCTTCGTGTATGTGCACACTCCACTCATCACCGCATCAGACTGCGAAGGAGCAGGTCAGATGTTCCGCGTGACAACTCTCGACATGGAGAATCTTCCACGCAACAAGAAGGGCGGAGTTGACTACACAAAGGATTTCTTCGGCAAGGAGACAAGCCTAACAGTGAGCGGACAGCTCGAAGGTGAGCTTGGAGCTATGGCTCTTGGAGACATCTACACATTCGGACCTACATTCCGCGCTGAGAACTCAAACACTCCGCGTCACCTTGCAGAATTCTGGATGGTGGAGCCTGAGATGGCATTCTATGACATCAACGACAATATGGACATCGCAGAGAAGTTCATCAAGTACCTCGTGAAGTATGCTCTTGACAACTGTCGCGATGACATCCAGTTCCTCAATGACAGATATGACAACGAGCTCATCGAGCGTCTCGAAGGTGTAGCAGACACAGAGTTCGTAAGACTCACCTACACTGAGGGAATCAAGATTCTTGAGGCTGCAGGCGTTGAGTGGGAATATCCTGTAAGCTGGGGTACAGACCTTCAGAGCGAGCACGAGAGATATCTTGTGGAGAAGCATTTCAAGAAGCCAGTAATCCTTACTGACTATCCTAAGGACATCAAGGCATTCTATATGAAGCAGAACGAGGATGGTAAGACAGTTCGTGCAATGGACGTTCTCTTCCCTAAGATCGGAGAGATTATCGGAGGTTCTGAGCGTGAATCATCACTCCAGAAGCTTGAAGCAAGAATCGAAGAGACTGGTATGAGCCGCAAGGGTCTCGAGTGGTACCTTGACACACGTCGTTTCGGTTCTGCACCACACAGTGGATTCGGACTTGGTTTTGAGAGACTTCTTCTCTTCGTTACCGGTATGAGCAACATCCGCGACGTAATCCCATTCCCACGTACACCAAAGAACGCAGAATATTAATAGTCATCCGACCAGACAAACGTCATCCCCGGCTCCGACCGGGGATCTCAATAAAAAGATTCATGTTGATTATAGGAATAGCCGGCGGATCCGGATCAGGCAAGACCACAGTGGTCAAAGCCATTACAGAACAACTCAAGGAAAAAGTCACGGTCATCCCGCAAGATGCCTACTACAAGGACCTAAGCCACTGTACTGCTCAGGAAAAACGCGACCACAACTTCGATCATCCGGACTCGATCGACTTTGAACTTCTGTGCGAACAGCTTCAGCAGCTCAAAGAGGGAAAGAGCGTGGAGCAGCCGGTATATTCATATGTTACCTGCGCCCGTTCAAAGGATGAGACAGTAGCAGTACACCCTTCCGATGTAATCATCGTTGAAGGCATTCTGATATTCACATGCGAGAAAGCAAGAGAGCAGATGGACATCAAGCTCTTTGTGGATGCAGATGACGATGACAGACTGATGAGAGTCATTTCACGCGACATCATCGAAAGAGGAAAGACTGTGGATTGGGTGATCGAAAGATACACAAAGACAGTGAAGCCTATGTACCTCCAGTTCATTGAACCAAGCAAGAGATACGCTGACATCATCATTCCACAGGGTGGACACAACAAGGTTGCAATTGACATAATCTCTGCAACTATCGAAAAAGCTCTTGCAAACAGCAACAAATAGTGAAGATCAACAAAGACGATAAGGCAGGACTATATCTCACCATCATTTTCCATCTGGTGGTGATTATAGTCCTGCTTGTTTATCAGATAAACACCTCCATCAAACGTGAGGAAAGCTTTGTTCTGGACTTCTCAAAACAGGAAGAAATAGAGCAGAGAAAGAAAGAGGAGATCTTCAAGAAAGATGTCAGCAAGCGCATCGAAGAAATGCTTGCAGCAGCTCAGCTGTCCAGGTCAGAAATCAAGAACATTGCAGTCGACGCAGGTTCACATCTTAAAGACGACAGAAATACTGATGCTGAACAGCTTTACAAGGATGCTGAAAGACTCGCTAATGAGCTGAAAAAGGGGCAGAACGCCCAAGAAGATGCTCGCGAGGAAACCGTAGAACTCCCATCCAAAGAGAATAAATCTGACGAAAAGAAAAAGGAATACAGCGGTCCATCTGTCGTGTCCTACAATCTTGACGGACGCAAGGCAAGTCACCTTAAGATTCCAGCATACAGGTGCTATGGATGCGGAGATGTGACTGTAATCATCACAGTCGATCCTCAAGGCAATGTGATTGGAGCGAAGGTCTTGGATGAAATATCATCGAGCGACTCATGTCTGCGAAGTTTTGCAGTCAGAGCCGCCCGATTATCTAAATTCTCTGCATCTTCATCTGCTCCGGCAAGACAGAACGGAGAGATTCTCTACAGATTCATCGCACAGTAATCATTCCACTAAAGAGGAGTTCTTAAGCGCCACCTGAATTGTTTCATCAATCGGAAGATAGAAGCGGTAGAAAGCCTCATCATCCAGTCTTGAATATCTTCCCACAAGAGCCTTGAGCTGTGGCATCATATAATCCTTGGTTGCCTCCCATTCACCCTGCCTAGGTGTCAGATTCTCAACTCGCCTAGCATAATCAAGGAACTGCTGTTCTATGTCAATAGAGCCAATCCATCTTTCAAGAACTGAAAAATCGTCGATATCCGCAAGTGTACTACGATACTTGTCGAAGATGGACGATGCAAATCGCATCTGGATTGCCTTTCTATTACAATTGATGTAAAAAGTCGTAGCTCGCGTAGTGTCTATAGGGACAAAAATATCCGGAATGATTCCACCGCCTCCATAAACTCTCCTACCCTTCACGGTGTAGAATAAAGCCGTAGTGTCAACCTTCATGCTGTCTGCAGAAGTCATCTCGCCATGAGCATATCGCTCATAAATATCGTACTGATAATTCTTGTCATATGGCTTCTGAATACACCTTCCGGAAGGAGTATAGAACCTTGCTACTGTAACTCTCAATCCTGAACCATCTGTAAAGTTGATAGGTTCCTGCACAAGGCCCTTTCCAAAAGACCTTCTTCCTACAATCATTCCCCTGTCATTATCCTGAATGGCACCTGAGAAAATCTCGCTTGAAGAAGCAGTACCTTCATCAATAAGTACAGACAACGCAATATCTTTAAGTGAGCCTCTTCCGTCGGCATCATAATCCTGCCTGCTCCTGTGCAGACCTTCCATATATACAATGCCGTCACCCTTGTTCAGGAACTCATTTGAAAGAAGCAGAGATTGATCGAAGTAGCCGCCTGTATTGTCTCTGAGATCGAATATGAGCCTTTTCATTCCGGCAGCAAGAAGTCTTGCACTCGCCTCTTTGAATTCCTTGTAGGTGGTACGGGTGAATTTTGAAAGCTTGATGTAGCCTGTTGTGTCATTCACCATGAATGCAGCATCAATGCAATGCACAGGAATCTTGTCACGTGTAATATCAAATGGGATGTCAGTTCCAGCACGATTTACTAGAAGCTTTACCTTTGTTCCCTTCGGTCCCTTCATCATCCTGACCATAGAATCCTGAGGAGTCTTAGTGCCTGCAATGACCCTTTCTCCAACCTTGATGATTCGGTCTCCCTGAAGAAGCCCCGCCTTCTGAGATGGTCCACCTGGAACGACATTTATGACAATGGCAGTGTCATTCGGTACATTGAAGACGATTCCGACTCCCTCAAAATTACCTGAGAGCTCACTCTCGGACTCGGTGAGTTCGACAGGAGGGAGATATACGGAATGTGGATCCAATTTGGCCAGTGCGGCAGTCACTGCAGCATCTGTCATAGCAGACATATCGATTGTGTCCACATAATTTCTCTGTACTTCCTGAAGAATCAGATTGAGCTTGCGCCACCTGTTGTAGTCGCCATCAAATTTCTTTTTATGACTGACTACATTAACGGTAAGCAAGGTAACAAGCACTCCCAGGACTACGCCCAGGAGTGCCGTGATAATATTTGATCTGTTATTCATAATTACTCCACCTGTTCAACCTCAATGCCGGCACGTCTGAGCAGGTCTATTCCGTCTGTCAGACGATAGGCATCACGATACACCACCCTCTTTATACCAGCCTGAATAATCAGCTTGGCACATTCCATACAAGGAGAAGCTGTCACATAAAGAGTCGAATCCTTGCTACTGTTGCCAGACTGCGCAACCTTCGAGATCGCATTCGCCTCAGCATGCAGAACATACGGCTTGGTAACCCCGTTCTCATCTTCACAGATGTTTTCAAAACCGGATGGTGTGCCATTGTATCCATCTGAAATGATCATTCTGTCCTTGACGATCAAGGCTCCAACCTGGCGGCGCTTGCAGTAGGAATTACGTGCCCATACGCCAGCCATCTCTATGTAACTCTGGTCAAATTTTTCCATATTATCTCTGGTATAGATAACGTTTGATGCTCTTCTTAGGAGTCCTTTCAAAATCTTCCGACATCACTTCAATCTTTTTGAGCTTTGCATAATTAGGAAGTTCCTTATTAAGCTCTGGAAGTGTGTCTTCTATATATTTGATAAAGGTGTCCTGATCCATTCCGTCCTTTGCACCCTGTGCAAAATCAGGATAGATCAAGGCTGTAAGTCCGCCATCATCCTCAACAACGAGTGAATCCACTACATATGGCTGGCTGTTGATGACTGTTTCTACCTCTTCCGGATAGATATTCTGTCCGCTAGGGCCAAGAATCATACATTTTGAACGTCCCTTGATGAAGAGGCATCCATCCTCATCGATGACACCCATATCACCGGTCTTGAACCAACCGTCCTTTGTGAAAACTGACTTGGTCGCTTCCTCATTCTTGAAATAACCAAGGAAGACATTTGCACCCTTGATAAGGATCTCACCTGGAACATTTACCGGATCAGACGAATCAATCTTCATTTCCATATTAGGTGCAATCTTTCCGCAAGAATAGAGTTTCTCTACATTCCAGTCATCGTATGTGATGATAGGAGCACATTCTGTCATACCGTAACCAACAGTTACAGGGAAACCTATCTTCTTGAAGAATGCCTCAACTTCCTTGTTGAAGGCAGCACCACCGATGATAACCTGATAGAATTCGCCTCCAAAAGCATTCACGAGCTCCTCCTTGATCTTGCTCATCACCAACTGGCTGAGAACCGGCAACTTCATAAGTACTCTGACGCCTTCCTTCTCAAGAATCGGCTTTACCTTGCTCTTATAGATCTTCTCGATCACGAGCGGAACAGCGATAACAAGATATGGTTTCACCTCAGACATTGCACGCATGATGATCTTCGGACTTGGAACTCTCGAAAGGAAGTGCACATGCGCACCGACAGTCAATTCATAGAGCAGTTCGAACATAAGTCCGTACATGTGAGCAGAAGGAAGCATCGACACGATGCTCTTTGTGTTGTCCAGATCCGGAAGTACCTTCTGAGCAAACTGGATATTGGAGAATATTGCCCTGTAAGGAATCATTACACCCTTCGAGAATCCCGAAGTACCTGAGGTATAATTGATTATAGCAAGCTCATCCGCTGAATCCTCATAATAGTCAAGCATATCAGGAGTGAACACATTCGGATATTTTCTTCCAAAAAGTTCATTGAGGTGTTCACGTGCATTTGTGATCTTCTCGTCCGCAGCATAGAGGAGTTTGAATGTATTTACCTGTATGATTGCATGAAGATCAGGCATCTCTGTCTCGGTGAGACCTTCCCAGATCACATCATCCACAAAAAGAATCTTAGCTTCAGAATGGTTTACCAGATGATGGATATTACTTGACTTGAATTCGTGAAGAAGTGGTACAGGAACTGCTCCATAAGTCATTGCAGCAAGAAAGGCAACAGCCCAGTTAGCCTGGTTTCTTGAACACAAAGCAACCTTATCACCTTTCTGAAGACCACACTCTTCAAACATAATATGCAGCTTCTCAATTCTACGCGCAACATCCCTGTAATGGAGAGTTACGCCCTGATAGTTTGAAATCGCAGGACGATCCCAATTCTTTTTGAATGCTGCTTCAAAAATCTTGTTTACTGATATAAATTCCATTTTATCTAAGTTAATGTGTGTTTCTATTTGAGTTTCACTGTTCGTGTCTTGCCATCGTAGCACTGCAGTTCTACTGCTGAACCATCTACGATCTTGACCTCAGTGTCCGGCAAAGCTATATGATCCCCCTCAAAAGTTGTTAACGGCTGACCGCCTCCGAAAGGATAGATCTGTGTCTGCACGGATGTACGTACAACCCAGAAGGTGCTGCCTCCCACAATGATTCTTTCAGGAAGCTCCCTGATGATCTCCTGAGGTCTTATTCCACTCCACGAAGCCGGCTTCTGACCCTTGAGGTTGTACATTTCTATAGTATTGTCCTTATGAAGGACCATTACGTTGTAACGTCTGCTTCCATTGAAATCATATACGTCCGGTCCAATAAGGATCTCCTTCTTGAGGTCTACAGGGAATCCTGTCACAAAACGACCCAGACGATCTATCAGATGGAGCTTTGTACCTGCTCCAAACAAAATCTGGAGCTTGCCGTTGGCATAGTAATCAATTGTGGATGCTGTTCCACAGATCGGCTCCGAGAACGGAACGCCCCAAAGTCCCTTGCCACCATCCTCTTTCAGACATAGATACATATTATCCTGCTGATAGAAAAGATTCATCTTGCCTGTGCCTGAATTCTTCACTCTGAAAGGTCCCTTTGGCACAACTACGGTAATTTCACGCTGCTCGACAGGCTTTGACTTCTTGATCTCCTTTTTGAAAAGCGACAACGAAACAGCATACGGAAGTTTCGGATCTCCAGCTGTAATGAAGACACCACTGTAGTCAGCACCTGCCACATTTGAAAGAATGGTTTCTCTGACAGAATCCTTGAAAATGCCGGAAAGAGCGTTCTTATCCTCTGTGAGAGAAAGATAAGCCATGAATGAAGCCTGCTGAGAAGCAAAAAGATCATCCATGCCAGCATTCACCATATATTCCTTCAAGGTATATTCCTTTGCCTTTCCGGTAGCAAACATCTCGACAGCCTTTTCACTTCCTGAAATCAACCAGCCGTCAAGATAAGTAAAAGATGACTCATCCGGAAGCTCGAAAAGCTTTCCGAACACAGAAGCTGCAAATGATGTATACTGATATGGATGCAGAGCAGCAGCTGAATTCTTGAGGGTATCCGGCTTAGCCACGCGTACCATATTGACACGTTCCACCTTACCATCCGTAATGAATGATGCTGTGGCCACTTCCTTGGTCTCAAGTCTGGTAAAGAATGTAACAGGAGAGATTCCTGTCTTAGACTCAAGTGCATCGATAGCTGACCTTCTTGTTTGAAGCGACTGTCCGGCATCAAGGAATACCTGATACTCGGAAATATACTCAGCAATATTCCTAAGTGGAAGAACTGCAGCAGAAAGTGTATTTGACGGAAGCACTGAAGACAACTTTGACGATGATGATCCTGTCCTGTCAAACAGAGTTATGAAATCCGAAGGATCTCCGTCTGTTGAAAGACAGCCGTAGAACGAAAGCAGATCATCGGATCTGGCTGGATCAAGAACCACCCAGTCTGAAACCTTCGGTGAAAATCTTGCCCATGAATTATATTTCCCAGCAAAGACTGATGACAGAAGCTTTGAAGACACCGCATTGGGAATGAATACAATATCTCCGGAAGAAGCATAAGCAGAAGCCTCTGCGAATCCTGGAGCTTCCAAAATGGAAACTGCCTTCTGAATATGTCTAAGCGATGATTTCACGAGGCTCTCCGATACAGATGCAATAACAATGGATCTGTCTGCAATCGAATGCTCCGAACCTGTTGTGGAACAATCAAGATATTCAACATACATCCCACAGCTTCTCGCGGCCTCCATAACAGCCTCTGCATCTGCAGATGGCTGCGATGCAGCCTTCCCAAGATCAAGGACATACAAGGTAGACAACTTTCCTGCAAAATGCAGAGAGGCCGTCATACGTCCCAGTCTTGCGCCTGATTCCTTAAGCTTTGAAGGGAAAGCTGAATTTCCATAAATGCTTTGCGACACTTTTTCTGCATCGGAGAAGCAGCAAAGCATCACAGCATCAGAAGGCACTGCCGGAAGGAGAAGAAACCTCGAATCTCCAGCAACCTTCGCCGTCTCTTTATCCTTGGAATTATCTGTACCTGAATATAATACAGCCACAGAGATTCCAATTCCCACTATCATTACCGCCAGTACGGCAAGGCATATTATCAGCGACTTTCTGCTCATTATTTTACAGCAATTGCCTCAATCTCCACCTTTACACCAAGAGGAAGCGCTGCAGCCTGATAGCAAGCTCTTGCAGGCTTATCACCAGTGAAGTATTCTGCGTAGACCTCATTCACGGCCTTGAAATCAGCAATATCTGCCAAAAGGACAGTGGTCTTCACGACATTATCATATGTCATACCTGCCTCCTTAAGGATGGCACCGATGTTCTTAAGCGACTGATGTGCAGCAGCTGTAATATCCTCTACAATCCTGCCATCTGCCGGATCTACAGGAATCTGACCTGAAATGTAAAGTGTTCCATTAGCCTCGATTGCCTGAGAATAAGGACCTACTGCCTTCGGTGCATCAGGCGTTGCAATAACTTTCTTCATAATATCTCAATATTAACGTGTAAAGATAGTGAATTTTCAAGACACCGCAAAGGCATATATAACAAAAGATGGAACCCTGATTTCTCAGAATTCCATCTTTGTAGCCCCGAGCAGAATCGAACTGCTATCTAAAGTTTAGGAAACTTCCATTCTATCCGTTGAACTACAGGGCCGAAAAAAGAAGGCTATTACTCAGCCTTCTTCTCAATGATCTGACGACCTCTATAGTAGCCGCACTCTGGGCATACTCTGTGGTACATGATTGTTGCACCGCAGTTTGAACATGTCGCGAGTGTTGGAACTACCGCCACGTCGTGTGTTCTTCTCTTGTCACGTCTCTGCTTAGAGACTTTGTGTTTTGGATGTGCCATTGTTCTATATTTTTTAAATTATTAATATTCGTTTATTGAAAGAGACCCTTCAGAGCTGCAAAAGGATTATCACCAGCAACCTCCTCTGAAGCCTCTTCGTTCCTCTGTGAACCATAATACTTCATCGCAGCCGGATCACACTCACCTTCCTTATGCACTCTCTGCAGAGGAAGTGATGTGCACACATAGTCATAGACTATCTGACTCATATCCAGCTCAGTATTGTCTACCGGAAGAAAAATCACTTCTCTTTCCCCGTCCTGAATCTCTTCCGATGAATCAACTTCACCAAATTTGACACTCAATCTGACCTCAACATCAATAGGCATCTTCAGGTCTTCAAGACACCTGTCACACTCCACGACCAACCATCCCGTGATGTCGCAATCAACTCCGATATAACGACCGGACTTATCAACCAATGTCTTTATATCTAACTGAGCATCAAACACTTCAGTGTTATCATAGCCCTCAAAGAACTCCTTGCCTGCCTGCCAGAAAAAGCGGTTTTCTCCAGCAGTCAATCCATTTAAAGGTATTACAAATTCGTTGTCCATACTGACCCGTAAACAGATTTGAGCCCGCAAAGATAGCAAATTCTTTTATTATTAGCAATTCAATTCTGAACTTTTTCTCTTTCGATCAATTTCGCTGAGAAGAATCTTCCTCAAGCGCATTGACTTTGGAGTAACCTCCACTAGTTCATCCTCCTGAATATATTCAAGAGCCTCTTCCAACGAGAACACAACAGGCGGAGGAAGCATAACCTTGTCGTCACTTCCTGAAGCACGCATATTAGTGAGTTTCTTGGTCTTACAGATGTTTATGGTAAGATCGCGGTCGCGAGTATGCTCACCCACTACCTGACCTTCATACACATCTACACCTGGCTCGATAAAGAAGCGGCCACGGTCCTGAAGTTTATCCATTGAATATGCCACAGACACACCTGTCTCGAGTGAAACAAGAGAACCGTTTGTACGGCGTTCGATATCACCCTTATAAGGCTCATAACCTTTAAGGCGGTGAGCAACCACTGCCTCTCCCTGGGTGGCAGTAAGAAGATTACTTCTAAGTCCCATAAGGCCACGCGAAGGAATGTCAAACTCGAGATGAGTTCTGTCTCCCCTGCTCTCCATCTGGATAAGGGCACCCTTTCTGCGGGTAACCATTTCGATGGCTCTTCCTACAAATTCCTCAGGCACATCAATCGTGAGCATCTCGACCGGCTCGCAACGCTGACCGCCGATGACCTTGTCAAGAACCTTAGGCTGACCGACCTGAAGTTCAAAGCCCTCACGACGCATTGTCTCGATGAGCACGGAAAGATGAAGGACACCACGGCCGTATACGATAAATGAATCCGCATTCGGACCTGGCTTCACCCTGAGTGCGAGATTCTTCTCGAGTTCCTTGTCAAGACGGTCCTTAAGATGACGCGATGTAACGAACTTACCCTCTTTTCCAAAGAAAGGTGAGTTATTGATACAGAAGAGCATACTCATTGTAGGCTCATCCACTTCAATTGGAGGAAGTGCCTCAGGATTCTCGAAATCTGCAATGGTATCACCGATCTCAAAGCCCTCGAGACCTACCACTGCACATATGTCACCGCACTGCACACTCTCAACTTTCGCCTTTCCGAGACCGTCAAACACCATAAGTTCCTTGATCTTCTGCTTCTGCTGTATATCGTACCTCTTGCAGAGAGTGATATTCATTCCTGCAGTAAGTTCACCACGAGTAACCCTTCCCACAGCAATACGACCTACATATGGAGAATACTCGAGTGATGAGATAAGCATCTGAGGAGTACCCTCTACTTTCTCAGGAGCAGGAACCACCTCAAGGATAGTATCCAGAAGAGCAGTAATGTCATTGGTAGGATTTTTCCAGTCATATGACATCCAGCCTTGCTTTGCACTGCCGTAAATAGTACGGAAATCCAGCTGATCCTCAGTTGCTCCGAGCGAGAACATTAGATCGAACACCTCCTCCTGAACCTCGTCAGGACGACAGTTGAGCTTATCGACTTTATTGATCACAAGCACAGGCTTCTTACCCATTTCGATTGCCTTCTGAAGCACGAAACGAGTCTGAGGCATACAGCCTTCAAAAGCATCCACAAGAAGGATGACACCATCCGCCATATTGAGGACTCTCTCCACCTCGCCACCGAAATCACTATGGCCCGGAGTATCTATCACATTGATTTTTACCCCTTTATATACAACCGACACATTCTTCGCAAGAATGGTGATACCTCTTTCTCTCTCAAGGTCATTATTATCAAGGATCAGCTCTCCCAGCTTCTCCTGCTCGCGCGCCTGACGCGCCTGATAAATCATCCTGTCGACGATTGTAGTCTTTCCATGGTCGACGTGTGCGATGATCGCGATGTTTCTGATATCCTGCATATTTCGCTAATACTTATGTCAATACAAGCACTTAATGTGCATAATTCTCCTCGACCGGTTTTCCGGCCGAAAAAGATTTGCAAAATTAGATATTTTTATAAAATATTTTCTAATCTTTTTCTATTTTTGCGACCGAAATATCGTGAAAACAATATAACAAATTATAGGAATATGAAACAGGACATGATCGTCATTCTTGATCTTGGCAGCCATGAGAACACCGTGGTAGCAAGAGCAATCCGTGCACTGGGAGTTTACAGCGAAATCTACCCGCACGACATCACAGCAGCTGAGCTCAAAGCTCTGCCAAATGTAAAGGGAATCATCATCAACGGTGGTCCTAACAATGTTATCGACGGAGTAGCCATTGACGTTCTTCCTGAGATTTACGAGGCCGGCTTCCCAGTAATGGCTGCAGGTCACGACAAAGCACTCTGCGAAGTGAAGCTTCCTGAGTTCTCAAATGATGAGGAGTTCATTAAAGATGCTGTCAAAGGATTCGTATTTGAGACATGCAAGGCAGAGGCTAACTGGAACATGAAGAACTTCGTTGCTGACCAGGTAGAGCTCGTACGCAAGCAGGTCGGAGACAAGAAAGTTCTTCTCGCACTTTCCGGCGGAGTTGATAGTTCAGTAGTTGCAGCCCTCCTTCTCAAGGCAATCGGCGACAACCTCGTATGTGTTCACGTAAACCACGGACTTATGCGCAAGGGAGAGTCTGAAAATGTCGTGGAAGTATTCCGCAATCAGCTCTGCGCAAACCTTATATATGTAGATGCAACTGATCGCTTCCTCGATCTTCTTGAGGGCGTTGCAGACCCTGAGCAGAAGAGAAAGATCATCGGTGGCGAATTCATCCGCGTATTCGAAGAAGAGGCACGCAAGCTCGACGGCATCGATTTCCTCGGTCAGGGAACCATCTATCCAGACATCGTAGAGAGCGGCACAAAGACTGCGAAGTGCGTGAAGTCACACCATAACGTGGGCGGTCTTCCTGAGGATCTCCAGTTCGAGCTCGTAGAGCCTCTCAAGCAGCTCTTCAAAGACGAAGTTCGCGCATGTGGAGTAGAGCTTGGTCTTCCATATGAAATGGTTTACCGTCAGCCGTTCCCAGGTCCAGGTCTCGGAGTACGCTGCCTTGGAGCCATCACACGCGACCGTCTTGAAGCACTCCGTGAGGCAGACGCAATCCTCCGCGAGGAGTTCGCTATTGCAGGTCTCGACAAGAAGGTATGGCAGTACTTCACAGTAGTTCCTGACTTCAAGTCAGTAGGAGTGCGCAACAACGCACGTTCATACGACTGGCCAGTAATCATCCGCGCCGTAAACACCATCGACGCAATGACAGCAACCATCGAACAGATCGAGTGGCCTATCCTCATGAAGATTACTGACAGAATCCTCGCTGAGATTCCTACAGTGAACCGCGTATGCTACGACCTCTCTCCAAAGCCGAACGCAACCATCGAGTGGGAGTAATCTCACTGATTCCGCATAAAACAACACATCATCATTCACCGGTGGTCCTCCCCGCAAGCGGGTCCCCTCCCTTTTCGGGAGCCAATGCCACCCATGAGTGATGATGTGTTGTTTTATATTCAAAGAGCTATCTTACGCGGATGCGACGTCCGATCTTCAGGACTGTCTTCGGTGTGATGCCGTTGAGTTTGCAGATTGCCGAAACTGTTGTGCCGTTATTAATGGCTATTCGTCCCAGAGTGTCTCCAGACTTAATTGTGTGCCATCTCATCGCCGCACGCTCAGCTTCTTCTCTCTTATCATCTTCCTCATTCTTCCACTCATCTTCGAAATCCTGCTCATAGTTACTGTATGGGCTGAAATATTTCTTCTTGAGCACGAAGAGGCGATGACGGAGATCTCCTGTTTTGAAGTCGATAAGCCACTGAGGGTCAAATGCAAAGCCCTGATATCTTGTTTCAAAATGAAGATGTGGACCGGTAGAACGTCCGGTAGAACCACCAAGGCCTATCACATCGCCTGCATTTACCCAATCACCTTCCTCAACCATTCTCTTTGAAAGATGACCATGAAAAGTCTCGATACCGTTCTCATGACGAATCACCACCACATTACCGTAGCCACCGAGATACTTTGACATTCTGACCTTACCAGTAAATGCAGCATAGATCGGATCACCCGTCTTCAAAGGGATATCTACACCTTGATGGCGTCGACCTCTGCGCGGACCAAACTTTCCTCGCGGATGTATATCTCCCTGAAAAGGACATTTGTACTGATCCAGACTATCCACGAGCCAGATCGACCATGAATACGGAAGATTTGCCTGCTCGAGTTTATATGGATTGGATACAGTCGTATCCCAATTGTTTTCAAAGACGTCCTTCTCGGACTGATAACCGGGAAGCTTGACATACTGCCATGTGTTATCGGCAAAAAGCACGACCTTTATATATTCATTAGCCGTATCGAGCGTATCAATCGGATCAGATGGGGATTTGACGAGTGACTTCAGAGGTTCCAATGCAGGACGAGGTATCAGCAAGTGATTCCTTACTGTATCAATCCTTGTGACATCGCGAGCCTGAAGCCAATCTGCTGACAGGAAAAACACCTGCAGCAGTATAAAGATTCCAAATACCCTCCTCATTACTTCGCTCCGAACTGTTCAGTTAGAATTTCCCTCACCTTGGCAACCTTTTCATCCAGAAGTTCCTTTGTAGTCGCCTCGCATAGGAATCTAAGGTATGGTTCGGTGTTCGAAGGTCTGATATTGAACCACCAGTCCGGGAACTCAACCCTGTAGCCGTCGAAATCCATGTATGCAGTAGCTTTCTCCTGCTGCATGAAATAATCACGAACAGCATCCATAGCGCCCTTCTTGTCCTCAAGTCGGAAATTAATCTCACCTGAATTCTGATATTTCTCTATACGACCGATGAGCTGGCTGAGGCTGATGCCCTGTGCCTTCATCTTTGCTACGACATTAATGATAAGGATGGCAGCAAGAAGACCGCTGTCAGAATAGAAGAAGTCACGGAAATAATAATGTCCTGCAAGTTCGCCACCATAGACTCCGTCAAGCTCACGAAGCTTGAGCGCGGCATACGCACGACCTACTCTCCAAGTGTTCATCACTCCACCCATAGGAGCGAGATACTCTCCCACTGCCTTCGAGCTTCTTATATCCTGATGAATATATCCCTTCTCACCTCTTTCCTCAAGGAAATAATGTCCTAGGACTGCAATCATAAGGTCAGGTGAAATGAAACGGCTGTTCTCATCCACAAACATGACACGGTCAGCATCTCCATCGAAGATGACACCGATGTCTGCCTTTGTCTGAGCCACAAGTTTCTGAAGGTCAACAACATTCTTAGGTACGAGAGGATTTGGCTCGTGATTAGGGAATCTGCCGTCCATCTGATCGTAGATATACGCAACATCATCACCGAAGATTTCATGAACAAAGAGCGAAGCCATACCGTTCGACACATCCATTGCAATCTTGAGTCCTGACCAATCCCCCTTATATTTGAGAAGGAAAGGAAGATAATCCTTGCGAACATCAATCTGATGAACCTCTCCGCATTTCTGAGCCACCGGACACTCGCGTCCAGATTCTATCCATTCCTTGATCTGTCCAAGACCGGTGTCATAGCCTACAGGAAGAGCATTCTCCCTTGAGACCTTCATACCGTTGTACTCGGCAGGATTGTGAGAAGCTGTTATCTGCACAGATGCCTTGAAACCATAAAAAGCCGTTCCGAAATACACCATCGGAGTGGTGCAGAGACCTGCATCATAAACATCTGCTCCGGCATCAGTAATACCCTTGAGAAGATACTCGTGAATCTCATCCGAAGACACACGGGCATCCCTACCTACAAGCACCTTGTCTGCCGAAAGAAGTTCAGGAAGAAAATAACCTACCTTGTAAGCTACTTCCTTGTCGAAATCCACATTGTAGATTCCTCTAATGTCATATGCGTGAAATGCTCCCATAATCTATCTCTTAGATTTATACCTTGTCTGTACCGCGCCTTTTGAAATAGCCTGAAGCTTGCGGGCTATCATCTTGCGTCGGATTGGTGAAACATTATCTACAAAAAGGTTGCCCTCGAGGTGCGAAAGCTCGTGCTGAACCATTCTGCAGGCAAAACGGTCAAACTCCTCAACAACCTTCTCAAAATTCTCATTGTAATATTCTACCTTGATCTTCTCTGGGCGGCGCACCTCGGCATAGATACCAGGCACACTAAGACATCCCTCTGAATACTCACAGGTTTCCTCGCTTTCTTCAAGAACCACAGGGTTGATCATAACCCTGAAGAAATCCTGAAGATAATCATAAGTGTCCGAAAGCTCTCTTCCGTCCACAATCACGACACGAAGATTGACTCCAACCTGTGGAGCTGCAAGGCCACATCCGTCTGCAACCTTGAGAGTGTCCTTCATGTCCTCAAGAAGTTTCAGCAGACCCTCCTTGTCATTGAGATCCGCTTCCTTGTTTTCGTTTCTGAGCACTGGGGCTCCGTATAAATATATCGGTAGTATCATAATCCTATAATTTTCTATCCAGATAACTCTGCAGGATAATGGCTGCGCTTATCTTGTCGACAGACTCCTTCTTCATCCTGTCCTGCTTCTTCATTCCTCCGTCTATCATTGCTCTGTGAGCAAGAACAGATGTGAATCTCTCATCTTCCAAAGTCACAGGAATCTCAGGGAAGGCTTTTGCCAGATGCTTGAGGAATATATCTATATCTTTTGCTGCCTCTGATGGAGCTCCGTTCATATTTTTGGGATAGCCCACAACGAAACGAACTACATTCTCTTTTTGCGCATAAGATTTCAGATATTCTATTATCTTTGCAGAATGTACTGTCTCCAAGGCAGAGGCAAAGATTCCCAGAGGATCGCTCACTGCAACCCCTACGCGTTTACGCCCA
Organism: Candidatus Cryptobacteroides sp.; assembly: GCA_045126915.1. Lineage (GTDB taxonomy): Bacteria > Bacteroidota > Bacteroidia > Bacteroidales > UBA932 > Cryptobacteroides. The sequence goes on along the minus strand of JBGVPH010000027.1, from coordinate 29,289 downwards.
TAATCTATGCCTATAATCCTGTCCATTGAAATGCAAAGTTAAGATTTTTATGGCGAAACACAACAAAGAGAATAAAAGAAGCAACTTCAGACTTGCCGTTATCGACGACAAGTCGCACGAACAGATCTTCACGATCCGATTCACAAGGACAAGTGCATTCGTTGCGGCAGTCACGATTCTGGTAATGTTCTGTGCATTAATATATTCCATCATTGCCTACACTCCTGTCAGAACCTTCATCCCGGGCTATCCGGATGCGCATTCCAAAAGAGCCGCAATCCAGAATACAATCAAGGTAGACTCTCTCGAGAGAGTCATCTTCAGATGGGAGATGTACTCGGAGAACCTCAAGCGCGTTCTTGCAGGCGAAGAAGCACTGAAGATCGACAGCATCCTCCTGAACACAAGAAAGAATTCAGATGCAGGAGCCGACATAAGCGGACTTATGAAGAAGGATTCACTTCTGCGACAGAGCGTTATGGAAGAGGAACAGTTCGGCATATCTGCAAGAAAACAAAGGGACCTCCCGATCGAGGGTATGCTCTTCTTCACTCCTCTCAAAGGCGTTGTTTCGCAGGGATATGATCCAGCTATCCATCCATACATCGATATCACCGCCACCAGCGGTTCAGTAGTCAAGGCTGTACTTGACGGCACTGTGATATTCTCTGGATGGAGTGATGACGCCGGTCACACAATCCAGATCCAGCATGATGGAGACATCGTTTCTATATATAAGCACAACGAAAAGCTCCTGAAAAAGACGGGAGACAAGGTTTCTGCCGGCACACCGATAGCCTTGGTAGGCAACTCCGGTGAGATGACGACCGGTGCACATCTGCACTTCGAACTCTGGCACAAAGGCGAGACCGTAGACCCTACAAAACATATTAGCTTCTAAAGGAAATGGAAAAGAGAAGAATAGCAATATTAGGCTCGACCGGATCCATCGGAAGACAGGCATTGGATGTGATCAGCCAGCACAAAGACCTGTTCGAAGTGGAACTTCTCACAGCGAACAACAGTTCAGACCTTCTTATTAAGCAGGCCATAGAGTTCAACGCCAATGCCGTGGTAATCTGTAACGAGAGTAAGTACACAGAAGTAGCCGAAGCACTTGAGCCTCACTATATAAAGGTCTTTGCAGGAATGAAGTCTGTATGCGACCTTGTCTCTGGCGACAACATAGACATCGTACTGACATCTATGGTCGGATTCAGCGGACTTGAATCTACAATCTCAGCAGTAAAGGCAGGAAAGACAATCGCCCTCGCAAACAAAGAGACCCTCGTAGCTGCAGGAGAGCTAGTAATGAGCCTTGCTGCAAAGCACAAGGCAAGGATACTTCCAGTTGACTCTGAGCATTCAGCAATCTTCCAGTGTCTTATGGGATCTGCAGGAGCAGAAATCGAAAAGATACATCTCACCGCATCCGGTGGTCCGTTCAGAACATGGAGCAGAGAGGATATCGCAGCTGCAACACCAGCTCAGGCACTCAAGCATCCGAACTGGAGCATGGGAAGCAAGATCACCATCGATTCCGCAACAATGATGAACAAGGGATTGGAAATCATAGAGGCAAGATGGCTGTTCGGAACAGGCGGCGACAAGATCAATGTTGTGGTTCATCCCGAATCCATCATCCACTCGATGGTTGAATATGCTGACGGCTCTGTGATTGCCCAGATGGGACATCCAGACATGAGAGAGGCTATTCAGTTTGCCTTCAGCTATCCTTACCGTCTACCTCTTGACAACAGAAAGCTGAATTTTGCAGAACTTGGAAGCATGACATTCCATGCTCCTGACTTTGAAAAATTCCCAGGTCTGAGACTTGCTTATCAGGCTCTGGAAAAAGGAGGGAACATGGCCTGCATCATGAATGCGGCAAATGAAGTGGCGGTGGCGGCCTATCTTGAGGGGCGTATAGGCTTCTACGACATAACAGATATAGTAGAAAAATGTATGAACGACGGTCCGTTCATTGCATCGCCTGACATGGACGACATATTCAGGACAAACGAAGAAACACTTAAAATGGCCGGAAACCTTGTCATATGATAGCACTCATAAAGACACTGCAGGTAATCCTCGCACTCTCTACACTCATACTTATCCACGAATTCGGACATTTCATCTTTGCGAAGATGTTCGGAATCAGGGTGGATAAATTTTTCCTGTTCTTTGACGCAGGCGGAGTCAAACTTTTCAGCACAAAAAGCAGATGGTTCACAAAACTATGCCCGAAGGCTGCTGAATGGGAGACAGAATATGGAATAGGTTGGCTACCGCTCGGAGGCTACTGCAAGATATGCGGAATGGTTGACGAATCGATGGACACCGAGCAGCTCAAGAATGAGCCGCAACCTTGGGAGTTCAGGACAAAACCCGCATGGCAACGTCTTCTGGTAATGGCTGGTGGTGTGCTGTTCAATTTCATCCTGGCAATAATCGTATATACCTCACTTCTGGCAGGTTGGGGAGAAAAATACATTGCCAACGAAGGCAATGCAGTGTATGTCAACGAACTGGCATACGAGATGGGATTCCGCAACGGCGACATGATTCTCAGTTTCGATGACTATATCCCGGAAAACTTCGCCATGCTTCAGGCTGATTTGGCAAGAAAGAATGTGACAAAAGCCACAGTGCTCAGAGGAAAGGACACATTGGATATATACATTGACCACAACATGATCGGTCAGGTTCTACAGAATCCAGGAATGTTTGATCTCGCCCTCCCATTCATAATCAGCGAAGTTCCTGAAACATCCATAAATTACGGACAAGACATCATTGCAGGAGACAGAATCATAGGCATCGATAACGAGAATATCAGATACGTCCAGGATTCACGTCAGATACTCCGTTCCAACGCAGGAGACACCGTGTGCCTCGCCGTACTCAGAGCCGCTGACACGCTACAGCGTAGAGTGCAGGTGGACACTACCGGACTTATCGGAGTCATGCTTCAGCCACCTCAGATTCAGAGCAAGGAGTACACCTTCATCTCAGCGATACCAGCTGGATTTAAGAAGACATTCGCAACAATAGGAGGCTATCTTCAGGACCTGAAGCTGGTTGCGACCCCAAGTACCGAAGCTTACAAGTCAGTAGGAAGTTTCATAGCCATCGGGCAGATATTCCCATCTGCATGGGACTGGTACAGTTTTCTCAACATCCTCGCATTGCTTTCTGTAATGCTCGGTGTGATGAATCTTATTCCAATTCCAGCATTGGATGGAGGACATATCCTCTTCACTATCTATGAGATTCTGACAGACAGAAAGCCGAGTGATAAGTTCCTCTATGTGACTCAGATCATTGGAATGATCCTAATATTCGGACTTATGTTCCTTGCATTCGGCAACGATATTGCAAGACTATTCAGATAATTAAAACACAAGATATTATGAAACGTATAATCAGTCTATTGACTCTAGCGGTCAGTCTTTTCGCCCTCATTTCATGCAACGAAGCATCAAGAAAGAAGGCCCTTCTGCCTAACATCAGCGGAAAGGCCGGTGAGGTAATTGTCGTCATCAACAAGGGCGATTGGGAAGGCGCCCTGGGAACCACACTTCGTGACACACTCGCCCAGGATTGTCCTTTCCTTCCACAGAGAGAGCCTCTCTATACGCTTGTGGATGTCGTTCCAAGCGGATTTACAAATATGTTCCAGATTCATAGGAACATCATCATTGTGCGCATAGGAAACGATGTGACTGAGCCAGGAGTAAACATCAGATACGATGTATGGGCAAGACCTCAGTGCGTGATCACCATCAACGCCATTGACAGTGAATCGGCTGTGCAGCTCTTCAAGGAGAACAGCAGAAGAATCATCACATCCCTTGAGCAGATTGAGAGAGACAGAATCATCGCCAACTCGAAGAAATATGAGGAGCGCGCAATTGCACCTGTTGTCACAGCAATGGTAGGTGGCTCACCTCACTTCCCGTCAGGTTATCGACTCAAAAAGGCAACAGACAACTTCATCTGGGTAGAATATAGCGTGCAGTATGTAACTCAGGGCATCCTCATCTACAAATATCCGGTCGTTGAAGGAGAAGAAATGATGAGCCTTGACAGCATCCTCGAGGAAAACAACGCTATGCTGAAAGCCAATGTACCGGGAATGTTTGAAAACACCTATATGATGCCAAGTACATTTGCAAGGCCTTCAATCGAATATCTGAAATACAAGGGACGTGATTTCGCCGAGATCCGCGGATTCTGGGAAGTTTACAATGATTTCATGGGAGGTCCTTTCGTAGCTCACGCATTCTACAGCCCAGACGGCAAGGACATGATCGTACTGGAAGGTTTTGTATATGCACCAAAATACGACAAGAGGCATTATTTGAGGCAGGTAGAGTCCATTCTCTATTCATTTGAGTGGGCAAAACCTGATGACAAGAAAGAAGATGTAAAGAAATAATCGAAAATATTTTGCCAGTTTAAAAATATTTCATACCTTTGCACTCCCAATTACCAAAACTGGGTTTAAGGTCGGTTCGTCTATCGGTTAGGACTCAAGATTTTCATTCTTGCAAGAGGGGTTCGATTCCCCTACCGACTACAAGAAATATAAAAAATAAAAACAATGGCAAATCACGCTTCAGCAGACAAGCGCTATCGCCAGAGCGAAAGGCGCAGATTGCATAATAAGTATTATGCAAAGACAACAAGAAACGCAATTCGTGCGATTCGTAACACTTCAGATAAGGCAGCAGCAGAGGCTAACGCACCTAAGGTTTATGCAATGATCGACAAGCTTGCTAAGATCGGCGTTATCCACAAGAACAAGGCTGCAAACCTTAAGAGCGGTATCGCAGTTTACATCAACAAACTTTCATAAAGAAAGCGTACCTTATAAAAAGGTTTCTTATAGCAGAAGAGGAGCATTCCAGAAATGGATGCTCCTCTTTCATTATGGTAAGTTTTGACTATCTTTGAGGAAAGATTCTATTCTATGGCAATAATAAAGGAACTCAAGGGCGACAAGCCTGTTATCGGAGATCGCACATTCGTAGCGGAGAATGCTGCAATCATAGGAAGCGTCAGCATCGGAAAGGACTGCAGCATCTGGTATGGAGCAGTGCTCCGAGGAGATGTCGGAGCCATACGTATAGGTAACAGGGTAAATATTCAGGACAATGCAGTACTGCACGCAACCTATCAGCAATCAGAGTGCATTATCGGCAACGACGTTTCTGTAGGACACGGAGCAAATGTGCACGGATGCATCATAGGCAATGATGTGATAATAGGAATGGGAGCAATAGTCATGGATAACACTGTGGTTCCGGACGGAACTATAATAGCTGCCGGGGCAGTTGTTCCTTCAGGCCAGAAGCTGGAACCCGGAATCTGGGCAGGCATCCCAGCCAGAAAGATCAAAGACGGCTCCGAAGCCATTCAGGCAAAAGCTCACGCCAACGCCGAACATTACCTCCTCTACAAGACCTGGTACGAATAAGTCCGTAAAAGGCACTTTAGCCACTACAGAACTTCCAGTCCTATTCCAGGTAGACCGGAAAGGGTTATTTTGCCATCAACCACCTGCATTCCACGATAGAGATCGTTGGTAATCAACAGATTGCCGTCCAGATCAGCAAAATCGACAGCTGGAGCCAACTGGGCTGCAGCAGACACAGCGCACGATGTCTCGGTCATACATCCGATCATGACTTTCATATCTTCAGCACGCGCATAATTGAGCATCTTCCACGCTTCACGCATTCCTGTGCACTTCATCAGCTTGATGTTGATGCCATGATAGGCACCCTTAATGTACGGTATATCTGCAAGGCGCTGGATGGCCTCATCGGCAAAGACAGGCAGAGGACTGCGCTCTGTAATCCATGCATTGTCGTCAATATTCTCTTTGGCCATAGGCTGTTCTACCATAACCACTCCGTTCTCTTTCAGCCAGAAGATTTCGTCAAGTGCCTCTTCCCTATCCTTCCATCCCTGATTTGCATCAACGGCCAGAGGAAGATCAGTCACCTCACGAATGGTCTGGATCATTTCCTTGTCATTCTCCAATCCCACCTTGACCTTCAGGATATTGAATCTGTCGGCACACTCACGAGTCTTTTCTCTTACGACCTCTGGTGTATCTATTCCTATGGTAAATGTTGTTGAAGGAGCCTTAGATGCATCCAATCCCCAGATTCTCCACCATGGAATACCCATAAGTTTTCCTACAAGATCGTGAAGTGCTATATCTATAGCTGCCTTGGCAGCTCCGTCCCCCGGTGATAGGGAATCCACATAAGCAAGTATGGTCTCCATCTGAAACGGATCATTGAACTGGGAAAGATCCACCTTCTGCAGAAAGGCTGTCACCGTCTCGACACTCTGCCCCAGATAAGGAGGCATAGAAGCCTCTCCATAACCAGTAAAACCCTCATAATCGAGTCTGACCTGAACGCCAGGAGTTGTCTTGCGAGAGTATGATGAGACTGTGAAAGTATGTCTCAACTGAAGCTCATATGGGGCATAACTCAGCTTCAATCCTGCACCGGTGCCAAGCCTGTTGATATTGAATCGGGGAGATGAAGAACAACTCTGAGCAACAGTAGAAATTCCACCCAGGCTACCTGCTACTGCAAGCCCTCCGGCTGTCTTGATAAAATCACGTCGTTTCATATGATCACGTATTAGGGAGATATGTAAAGGTAAGGATTATTTCTTATATTTGTGATGATTTTGAACAGTGGTTTATGAGAACAGAAAGCATCACATCCGCACAGAATGCAAAGATAAAGACCCTTATGGAACTACAGGAGAAATCCAAGGCAAGACGAAAGGAGGGTCTTTTTGTAGTGGAGGGACGCAGGGAACTTGAGCATTGCATCGAATCCGGATATGCAGTACACACCGTGTTTATCTGCAAGGAAATTCTTGGAGAAGAGGCAAGCAAGTCAGTGTGCGGAGTCATAGCTAAAACTGAAACTCGTCAGGAAAGGCAATGCACAATCATTGAAATTCCAAAGCCTCTATATGAAAAGGTCGCATACAGAGGCAGTACAGAAGGAGTAATAGCAGAACTGCATTGCAAGGAGCACAACCTTGTCAGTCTTAAACTCAAGGAAAATCCTATCGTGGTAGTTCTGGAATCTGTGGAAAAGCCAGGCAATCTCGGAGCCGTACTCAGAAGTGCAGACGCTGCCGGAGTTGATGCTGTAGTCATATGTGACCCGCTCACAGACCTCTATAATCCTAACCTGATACGCTCCAGCATAGGTGGAATATTCACAGTTCCTACAGCAGCAGCCACCTCAGAAGAGACAATCAAGTGGCTTAAAGACCAGAATATAAAAATCTACACAGCCCAGCTTCAGGATTCAGAATGGTATTACGACACCGATATGAAAGGCGGCACTGCAATCGTGATGGGAACTGAAGCCACAGGTCTGACAGACATCTGGAGAAAGGCCGCAGACGCACACATAAAGATTCCTATGTTGGGTAGGCTGGATTCTCTCAACGTATCGGTATCTGCTGCAATCCTCATGTATGAAGCCATCAGACAACGCAACTCATGAAGAAGTTCGGTCTCATAGGGCATCCTATCGCCCACTCCCTTTCCCCTGCCCTCTTCAAGGCCGCATATGACGGAAAGTATGCATATGACCTGATCGAAGGCGAGGACTTCGAGGCATCTTACCGCAGATTCGCAGAAGAATACAACGCAATCAACGTAACAGCTCCGTTCAAGGAACCGGCATTCTCCAAGGCTGACATCCTGTCGGAAGAATGCAAGGTCACCGGCGCCACCAATCTTCTTGTAAAGACCCCTGAAGGCATCAAGGCATACAACTCCGACTTCCTTGGAGTACGCATGTGGCTTTCGGAGGTAGCTGAGGATCTGAAAGGCGTGCTACCCCCCTGGCCGCAGTGGGTCGTGAGCGATCAGCAAACAGCCCTGTGGGCTTTTGCAGCGAGCAGGTGCCAGCAGCGGGAGGGGTTCCTTTCATATCCTCAGTTACCACTGAAAGGCATCAAGATACTGATTGTCGGTCTGGGAGGTGCAGGAAAAGCGGCCGCGGCGGCGGCAGAGTCGCTTGGAATGGAAGTGATCAGGATGAACCGCACTGTCAAAGACTACCATACCCTCCCTCTGAATGAATTCAGAAAATATTTCCGAGAGGCTGATATAATAATCTACAACATACCTACAGCAATCCCGGAGCTGAAGGAACTGGCAGACAGTGATTTCAATACAGATCGGCCAAAATACATCCTCGAGGCAAATTACAAAGACCCTTCACTGGGTAAAATCCTGAAGCCATTCGGCAGCAAATCAATCTACACAGGAGGCAAGACCTGGCTCCTTTATCAGGCCATGACAGGTTATGAAATATTAACGGGAGAAAAGCCTGATTTGGCGAAGATGTCCGATGTTTTGTAAGAAAATATCACTATCTTGCAAAGTTTTTGGAACACAACCTTCTAAAGGAACATTTAAACACAATATATTATGTCACTGAATAAAGCAATGCTGATCGGTAACGTTGGTAAAGACCCTGAGGTACGTTATCTTGACGGAAGTAATGGACAGGCAAAAGTGGCGACATTCACATTGGCCACAACCGAGAGGTACAGGGACCGTAACGGTGAAACACGTGAAAACACAGAATGGCATAACATCGTAGCTTGGAGAAATACAGCTGATGTTGTGGAGAAATACGTTAAGAAAGGCACTCAGGTGTACATTGAGGGACGTATCCGCACAAGAAGCTGGGATGATCAGACCGGAAACAAGAGATATACAACCGAGATCATGGCAGATACTCTCCAGCTCCTCGGAAAACGTCAGGACAACCCTGCAGGTCAGGGCGGATATGCTGCACAGCCAGCACCTGCACAGCCACAGCAGAGCTACCAGCCACAGGCTCAGCCTTATCAGCAGCCAGCTCCGGCTCAGGCTTATAGTCAGCCTGCAGCTCCGCAGAACATCGCTAACGACGGTCCGGATGATGACCTCCCATTCTAACCAATTGAAACAAAACACAAAACAGATATGAAACTTGACGTAGTTCTCGGCCTCCAGTGGGGCGACGAAGGAAAAGGAAAGATTGTTGACGTTCTCGCAGGAAATTATCCTGTAGTTGCACGTTTCCAGGGTGGACCTAACGCAGGACACTCTCTCCATTTTGAAGGCAAAAGCTTTGTCTTGAGATCAGTTCCTTCGGGAATCTTCAGACAGGATGCCATCAACATCGTTGGTAACGGAGTTGTACTCGACCCAATCACTTTCAAGGGAGAGTGTGACAACATCGCCAAGACAGGAATCCCTGTAACCAAGAGAATTGTAATCGCAAAGAAGGCTCACCTCATTCTTCCTACCCACAGACTTCTTGATGCAGCAAACGAGGCTGCAATGGGTAAGAGCAAGATCGGTTCCACACTCAAAGGTATCGGCCCGACTTACACAGACAAGATCGGACGCTATGGCCTTCGTGTAGGTGACATCCTCGCTGCAGACTTTGAAGAAAGATATGCAAAGCTTCAGAACAGACATATCACACTTCTCAACCAGATGGGCTTCGAGTGTGATCCTCATGCTGAAGACGCAGCATTTATGGAAGCTGTGAACTTCCTCAAGGAATTCGAACTGGTAGACTGCGAATATTACATCAACAACCTCCTCAAGGATAACGAAATCCTTGCAGAAGGTGCACAGGGTTCAATGCTTGACATTGACTATGGTTCATATCCGTTCGTAACATCATCATCGACAGCATGCGCCGGAGCATGTATTGGTCTCGGAGTCAATCCACATATGATAGGCCACGTGTACGGTATCTTCAAAGCTTACTGCACACGAGTAGGAAGCGGTCCATTCCCGACAGAGCTTTTCGACGAGACCGGCGAGAAGATCCGCAAGATAGGACACGAATTTGGAGCAGTTACAGGTCGTCCTCGCCGTTGCGGCTGGCTTGACCTCGTTGCACTCAAATATGCAGTGATGATCAGCGGAGTGACAGATTTGATCATGATGAAATCTGACTGTCTTGATACATTCGAAACAATCAAGGTATGTACATCATACGTTGTAGACGGACAGCCATCAGACCAGTGGCCTTTCGACACTTACGCACAGATCGAGCCTGTATATACAGAGTTCAAGGGATGGAATACTGACCTCACACACTGCCGTACAGAAGAGGAGCTCCCTACTGAGTTCCGCGAGTACATTGCATTCATGGAGCAGTACCTCGGCGTTCCTATCAAGATCATCTCTGTAGGACCAGACCGTGAGGCAACAATCATGAGATAATCACTTCCTCATAAAGTAAATAGGGCTGACCATCTGGTCAGCCCTATTTGCTTATTATAATAAAATTACTGAAGCTTCTTCATTGTCCAAGGGAAAGACGGAACCTTACCGCTTGCACCAGTACTTGACTGGCTGCCATAACTTATATAGAAAATACTATTGGTAAACGGAACCGGATCAACACCTGCAACATTGACTGTAAGCGGAGAAATCTTGGCCTGTGTTCCAGCAGTGTCTGTAAACTTAGCCTCTGCAACTCTTACATTCACTAAATCAAGAACAGTCTGATATGTTCCATATGGGAAAGTTCCATAGTAAAACACACGGATACCACCATCTTCGCTCACAGCGACTTCCTGAGATGTGAAATAAATCTTTCCTGAGCTCTTATCAAAATAAAGCTTCAATCCCATGTTGTAAACCTGCTCGCTGATAGCCTCAGGCTCCCAACCCTGCGAAAGATACCACATATTAGCATCAAGATCATCAATATACACATTCCAAGGAGCAGATGAATCGCTGAATGAAATCTCCCACCATCCAAGCCACTTGTTATACTCTTCTGTCGGAGTCTCCTGAGCAATAGCAATGTCTGCACGCTTGTACAATCCAGAAAGCTCACCATCCTCGTCAACACCAATCATAAACACAACATAGTCACCTGATCTGAGACGCTGTTCCTTCCAGACACCATTACCCTTAAGAATCATATCCTCATATCCATCAGATGCTGACATATCAGAATGATAGTCTTCGAAAATTGTTCTGATTTTGTCTTTATGAGCTTCGTCCTTCTTGTAAGCGTCATAGTCTGCCTTTGAAAGAGTGAGAATAATATATGACTCCTCATCAGAACTGCTGCACTCGAAGTTCTCAAACTCAATAACCTCAGAAGAACCCTCTGCGATACCCTGAGTACGCTCAGCCCTACGTGTGACCGCCCAGTTTGTATTCTCCTCCCAAACATCCGGATCACGTCTGGTCTTGAATACCAGCTCAGCAACCTTTCCATAAAGACGACCGGACTTTGGATCAATACCCTTCACAATAAGTCTGTAAGTCTGCTTCTCCTCAAGATTCTTGAGATTAAGACTGACATTTGTTTTATTCTGCGAAACAATCTGATCTGTAAGTTCTGACTCGATCTTTACGCGATCAGCAATCAGCTGATCAGCATCAGTGGTAAGATCCGATGTATTCATATACACCCACTGAGTAGACTCTGGACCATTATGCTTTACTCTGATACTGGCAGTCTGAAGATAGACTGCATCTTCCTTGAGAATGAAGGAAAGATTCTCATTCAGAGTTTCTTCTGCTTTCGGCAACTTATTATCACAGCTCCATAAGAGAAGAGCCGCAACGCATACAAAAGTAGATTTCAGGATACCTGCAAGTTTCATATTATGTTGTATATGGATATAATTGTGACTATTTAATCAAATTCCGTCAAAATTACCAAATAAAGCTAAGATTTCCAATTTTTTATAAAATAAAGCCGACCATGTGGCCGGCTTCACTTCAGTTATGTTGATTCTATTAGAGATCTGCAAGATTCTTCTGCATATCAACTGCTGGAGCAACCAGAATCTCCTGGAATTCCTTCTGGCCTGTACCGGCTGGAATAGGATGTCCGCAGATAACATTCTCCTTAAGACCCTCAAGAGTATCGACACGACCTCTGATAGCTGCCTCGCTGAGAACCTTAGTTGTCTCCTGGAATGAAGCTGCAGAAATGAAGCTGTTAGTCTTCAACGCTGCTCTAGTGATACCCTGGAGAACCTGGCTTGCTGTAGCAGGCTTAGCCTCACGGAGAACCATCATCTTGAGACCCTGACGCTCGAGTGATGAATTCTCACCTCTCATCTCACGTGCAGTGATGATGTCACCCTCTGAGTAAGTCTGTGAATCACCTGGGTCAAGGACAAAGAACTTGCCGTAGATAGCGTCGTTAGTGTCCATGAACAACCACTTGTCCACAAGCTCCTCTGGGAGGAATTCTGTGTCGCCTGGATCGTTGATCTGAACCTTTCTCATCATCTGACGAACGATGATCTCGAAGTGCTTGTCGTTGATCTTTACACCCTGAAGACGGTAAACCTCCTGGATCTCGTTTACGATATACTCCTGAACCTTGATAGGACCGAGGATGCTGAGGATATCTGTTGGAGATACTGCACCATCTGAAAGTCTTGTACCAGCCTTCACATAGTCGTTCTCCTGTACGAGGATCTGCTTGGTAAGAGGTACGAGATAATGCTTCTCGATGCCTGACTTGCTTCTGATGATGATCTCTCTGTTACCTCTCTTGATCTTACCCATGATAACCTCACCATTGATCTCTGATACGATAGCAGGGTTAGATGGATTACGTGCCTCGAAGAGCTCTGTAACTCGTGGGAGACCTCCGGTGATATCGCTTGACTTACCGATAGCACGTGGAATCTTGATGATGATGTCACCGATCTTCACATCGTCGCCATCCTCTACCATTACGTGAGCACCTACAGGGAGGTTGTAATGCTTAAGAGCCTCACCGTTTGCATCAACGATCACGATAGTAGGGTTCTTTGACTTGTCACGTGACTCGATGATCACCTTGTCTCTATTGAGAGAGTACTCATCAGCCATCTCCTCACGGAATGTAACACCGTCGATCATGCTGTCGAAGCGAACCTTACCGGCAGTCTCGATGATAGTGATCGCGTTATATACATCCCACTCGCAGATAAGATCACCCTTAGCAACCTTTTCGCCATCCTTCTTGTAAAGGATAGAGCCGTAAGGCACGTCATACTGAGAGTATGTGATTCCTGTATTCTCGTCAACGATACGGACCTCAGTAGTACGGCTGACAACAACGTCCTGAACTGAACCGTCGTCTCCGACTCTCTCGATTGTTCTGAGTTCCTCGTACTCGAGTTTACCATTGTATTTAGAAGTAACTGAGCTTTCAGCAGCAGTACTTGAAGCTGTACCACCGACGTGGAATGTACGGAGTGTAAGCTGAGTACCTGGCTCACCGATTGACTGTGCAGCGATTACGCCGACAACCTCTCCCTTCTCAACCATTCTGCCTGATGCAAGGTTACGTCCATAACACTTAGCGCAGACACCCTTGCGAGACTCACAAGTGAGAACCGAACGGATTTCAACCTGCTCGATAGGAAGTGACTCGATGAGATTAGCGATATCTTCAGTGATTTCTTCACCTGCAGGGATGATGAGTTCTCCAGTAAGAGGGTTGAATACATCGTGTACTGATGTACGTCCAAGTATTCTTTCTCCGAGAGACTCAACAATCTCATCCTTACTCTTGATCGCTGTAGCGATAAGACCTCTGAGGGTACCACAATCCTCCTCATTGATGATGACGTCGTGTGAAACGTCAACGAGACGACGTGTAAGGTAACCTGCATCGGCAGTCTTAAGCGCTGTATCGGCAAGACCCTTACGCGCACCGTGAGTAGAGATGAAGTACTCGAGCACCGACATACCCTCCTTGAGGTTAGAGATAATCGGGTTCTCGATAATCTCAGCTCCCTGACCACCGGACTTCTGAGGCTTAGCCATCAATCCACGCATACCGCAGAGCTGCTTGATCTGCTGTGTAGATCCACGGGCTCCAGAGTCGAGCATCATATATACAGGGTTGAATCCCTGCTGGTCGCTTGAAATCTGCTTCTCGACGATACCTGTAATCTGGTTGTCGATAGAAGACCAAAGGTCGATCACCTTGTTGTAACGCTCGTTGTTTGTGATGAATCCCATCGCGAAGTTAGCCTTGATAGACTCTACGGTGTTATAACCATTATCAATCAAAGACTTCTTCTCCTCAGGAATGATTACATCACCGAGGTTGAATGAAAGACCACCCTTGAACGCCATAGTGTAACCGAGGTTCTTGATGTCATCAAGGAACTGTGCTGTACGAGCAACACCTGTGTACTTGATTACATTAGAAATGATCTTTCTGAGAGATTTCTTACCGAGAATCTCATTGATATATGGAACAGACTCCGGTACGAGCTGGTTAACGATGATTCTACCTGGAGTAGTCTCTACCATCTCTGTACCTGCCTCAGGATTAAGCTTATCCTTAGGAAGTCTTACCTTGATCTTAGCATGGATGTCGATTGCCTTCTCATTGAGAGCGATAATCACTTCTTCCGGTCCGTAGAAGCTCATTCCTTCACCCTTCACACCTGGTCTAGCCTTAGTGATGTAGTAAAGTCCGAGCACCATATCCTGTGAAGGCACGGTGATAGGAGTACCGTTTGCAGGGTTGAGAATGTTGTGAGAACCGAGCATAAGAAGCTGAGCCTCAAGGATTGCAGCATTACCGAGTGGAAGGTGAACCGCCATCTGGTCACCGTCGAAGTCGGCATTGAACGCTGTACAAGCAAGTGGATGAAGCTGGATTGCCTTACCCTCGATCATCTTAGGCTGGAATGCCTGGATACCGAGACGGTGAAGAGTAGGGGCACGGTTGAGAAGAACCGGATGACCCTTCATCACGTTCTCGAGGATATCCCAGATAACTGCATCCTTTCTGTCAACTATCTTCTTCGCTGACTTGACAGTCTTTACGATACCACGCTCGATCAGCTTTCTGATGATGAATGGCTTGTAAAGCTCAGCAGCCATGAACTTAGGAAGACCGCACTCATGCATATTGAGCTCAGGACCAACGACAATTACCGAACGTGCCGAGTAGTCAACACGCTTACCGAGGAGGTTCTGACGGAAACGTCCCTGCTTACCCTTGAGAGAGTCAGAAAGAGACTTAAG
The DNA here is from genome assembly GCA_045126915.1 of Candidatus Cryptobacteroides sp. Taxonomy (GTDB): domain Bacteria; phylum Bacteroidota; class Bacteroidia; order Bacteroidales; family UBA932; genus Cryptobacteroides. The sequence continues at coordinate 14,204 of JBGVPH010000027.1, read as the reverse complement.
TGTTCTGTTAGCCTCGCTCTTTACAGCGTTTGACTTCTTAGAGTTGTCGAAGAGTGAGTCAACTGCCTCCTGGAGCATACGCTTCTCATTTCTGAGAATCACCTCAGGAGCCTTGATCTCGATGAGTCTCTTAAGACGGTTGTTTCTGATGATCACGCGTCTGTAGAGGTCATTGAGGTCAGATGTTGCGAAACGTCCACCATCGAGTGGAACGAGAGGACGGAGATCCGGTGGAATCACAGGGATGACCTTGAGGATCATCCACTCAGGGCGGTTAGTGCCCTTTGACTCCTGGAACCACTTCACGATGCTGAGTCTCTTGAGAGCCTCTGCCTTTCTCTGCTGTGAGGTCTCCTTGAGCATCCTCTGACGAAGTTCCTTTGCAAGTGCATCTGTATCAATGTCCTTGAGAAGCTCATAGATAGCCTCTGCACCCATTCCTGCAACGAACTTATCCGGATCGTCAGCTGGAAGTGTGCTGTTGCCTGGCATTGTGTCGAGGAGATCGAGATACTCGTCCTCTGAAAGGAGATCGAGCTTCTGGAGTCCTGATGTACCAGGATTGATTACGATATATTTCTCGTAGTAGATTACAGACTCAAGCTTCTTGGCAGCGATTCCGAGAAGTGCTGCGATCTTGTTAGGAGCAGACTTGAAGTACCAGATGTGTGCAACAGGGACAGTGAGTTCGATATGACCCATTCTCTCTCTACGCACCTTCTTCTCTGTTACCTCTACACCGCATCGGTCGCAGACGATACCACGGTAGCGGATTCTCTTGTACTTACCGCAGTGGCACTCATAATCCTTGGTAGGACCGAAGATCTTCTCACAGAAGAGACCGTCTCTCTCAGGCTTATAGGTCCTGTAGTTGACGGTTTCCGGCTTCAGTACCTCTCCTGAAGACCTTTCTTTGATGTCTTCAGGAGAAGCAAGAGCGATGCTGATTCTTTCGAAATTGCTTTTTACCTTGTTTTCTTTGTTAAAAGTAGGCATATTTCTATAATTTCAATTGTCAGTAATTAGTCCAAAGTCACCTTAAGTCCGAGACCTCTAAGCTCGTGGAGCAATACGTTGAGTGATTCAGGAATACCTGGGTTAGGCATGAGATCACCTTTGACGATTGCCTCGTAAGCCTTGGATCTACCTGTTACATCATCTGACTTAACGGTAAGGATCTCCTGAAGAATGTTTGCTGCACCGAATGCCTCAAGTGCCCAAACCTCCATCTCTCCGAAACGCTGTCCTCCGAACTGCGCCTTACCTCCAAGAGGCTGCTGAGTGATGAGTGAGTAAGGACCGATAGAACGTGCGTGCATCTTGTCGTCAACCATGTGACCGAGCTTGATCATATAGATGACACCGACTGTTGCAGGCTGGTCGAACCAGTCACCTGTACCTCCGTCACGGAGATAAGTCTTACCATATCTTGGGAGACCTGCCTTGTCTGTGTACTCACAGATGTCAGCAAGACTTGCACCGTCGAAGATAGGAGTGCTGAACTTGACACCAAGTTCCTCACCTGCCCATCCGAGTACTGTCTCGTAAATCTGACCGAGGTTCATACGTGAAGGCACACCGAGAGGGTTGAGAACGATATCCACTGGAGTACCGTCTGCAAGGAACGGCATATCCTCGTCTCTTACAACCTTGGCAACAATACCCTTGTTACCGTGACGACCTGCCATCTTGTCACCGACTCTGATCTTTCTCTTCTTTGCAACGTAAACCTTAGCGAGCTGCATTACACCATTAGGAAGCTCATCGCCGACCTTGATCTTGTCGAGTACTCTCTTGTTTCTTGCTGCCTCTTCCTTATGAGCGATGCAGTAGTTATTGATGAGGTCTCTTACAAGAGCATTGGTGTTCTTGTCGTTAGTCCACTTGCTTGAGTTGATGTTATCGTAGTCGATGTCACGAAGAACTTCGATTGTGATATCCTTGCCCTTAGGAAGGATCTCTACGCCATAGAGGTCGCTGATTCCTGCGCTCTTCTTGCCCTGAACGAGAACAGAAAGCTTCTCAAGGAAACGTGCTCTAAGAGCCTCAGCCTTTGCTGCGAACTCCTCTTCTGCCTTCTCGATCTTAGCCTTCTGGTCACTCTTGACACCCTTGCGACCGCTCTCCTTTGCAACCTTTGAATAAAGTGCAGTGTCGATTACGGTACCGCTGAGGGATGGAGTAGCCTTAAGTGAAGCATCCTTAACATCACCAGCCTTGTCACCGAAGATAGCTCTAAGGAGCTTCTCCTCTGGTGAAGGATCGCTCTCTCCCTTAGGAGTGATCTTACCGATCATGATGTCACCTGGCTCGATGTGTGCACCGATACGGATGATACCATTCTCGTCGAGATCCTTTGTAGCGTCCTCGCTGACATTTGGAATATCTGAAGTGAGCTCCTCCATACCACGCTTGGTATCACGTACCTCAGTGATATATTCATCTACATGGATAGATGTGAGGATATCCCAACGGATCATACGCTCAGAGATAACGATCGCATCCTCGTAGTTGTAACCCTTCCAAGGCATGAATGCAACCTTGAGGTTTCTACCGAGTGCGAGCTCTCCCTTCTGAGTAGCGTAGCCCTCTGTCATGATCTGACCAGCTTCTACCACGTCTCCCTTACGCACGATAGGCTTGAGGAGGATGGTTGTGCTCTGGTTTGTTCTTCTATAGATAGGAAGCTTGTATACTGTAACGTCTGGAGTGAAGCTTACGAATCTCTCATCGTCTGTACGCTCGTACTTAACGTGAATTTCGTTAGCGTCAACATAAACAACCTCACCCTTTCTCTCTGCAGTGACCTGAGTTCTTGAGTCAAGACATACTCTCTCTTCAAGACCGGTTCCTACGATAGGAGACTCCGGATTAAGGAGCGGAACTGCCTGACGCATCATGTTCGCACCCATCAACGCACGGTGAGCATCGTCGTGCTCAAGGAACGGAATGAGTGATGCCGCAACTGAAGCAATCTGGTTAGGAGCCACGTCCATGAAGTTAACCTCCTCCTTGGTAACGACAGGGAAATCGGCACCGAGACGGCACTGGATTCTGTCTTCAAGGATGTTACCTTCCTTATCCATCTTCACCTTTGCGAGTGATACCATCTGGTTCTCTTCCTCCTCTGCACTCATATAAATCCAACCGTCAGAATTGAGGTTCACCTTTCCACCCTGTACCTTGCGATAAGGAGTCTCGATGAATCCGAGGTCGTTGATTCTTGCGTAAACGCAGAGAGAGGAGATAAGACCGATGTTAGGTCCTTCCGGTGTCTCGATAGGACAGAGACGGCCGTAGTGTGTATAGTGAACGTCTCGAACCTCGAAACCTGCACGGTCTCTTGAGAGACCTCCTGGACCGAGGGCTGAAAGACGACGCTTGTGAGTCATTTCGGACAGAGGGTTAGTCTGATCCATGAACTGTGACAACTGGCTTGTTCCGAAGAATGAGTTGATCACAGATGAAAGGGTCTTAGCGTTGATCAGGTCAGTTGGTGCGAACTGCTCGCTGTCGCGTACGTTCATTCTTTCACGGATGGTACGAGCCATTCTTGAAAGACCTACACTGAACTGGTTTGCAAGCTGCTCACCTACGGTTCTGATACGTCTGTTGCTCAAGTGGTCAATATCATCAACAACCGCCTTAGAGTTGATGAGCTGGATAAGATACTTGATGATCTCGATCATATCGGTGTTGGTAAGCACCCTTGTGTTCTCGTCGATAGTGAGGTTCAGCTTCTTGTTAAGTCTGTAACGTCCCACGTCTCCGAGGTCATATCTCTTTTCAGAGAAGAAGAGCTTGTCGATGACATCTCTTGCAGTCGCTTCATCAGGTGGTTCCGAGTTACGGAGCTGCTTGTAGATGTAGTTGACCGCTTCCATCTCTGTATTTGTCGGGTCTTTCTGGAGAGTGTTGTAAATGATAGCATACTCATTTACATTAGCCTCATCCTTCTGGAGAAGAATTGTCTTCACATCAGTCTCAGAAAGTCTTTCGATGGTCTCGTCATTGAGGATCTCACCACGCTCTACGATAGGCATGGTTCTTTCTACAGGGATAACCTCACCTGTGTCCTCATCCACGAAGTCCTCGATCCAAGTCTTGAGTACCTTAGCCGCGAGCTTTCTGCCCTCATTTGCCTTAAGGTTCTCAGGAGTAGCCTCAATCTCGTCAGCAAGTCCGAAAATGTCGATGATATCCTTGTCGCCATTGAAACCGATAGCACGGAGAAGCGTTGTTACAGGAAGCTTCTTCTTACGGTCAATGTAAGCATACATCACATTGTTGATGTCGGTTGCAAACTCGATCCAAGATCCCTTGAACGGAATGATACGAGCTGAATAAAGCTTGGTTCCGTTGGCATGAACGCTCTGACCGAAGAATACGCCTGGAGATCTGTGAAGCTGTGAGACGATGATTCTTTCTGATCCGTTGATTACGAATGTACCACCCGGAGTCATGTATGGGATGTTTCCAAGGTATACATCCTGGACTTTGGTATCAAAGTCCTCGTGCTCAGGATCGTTGCACGAAAGGCGGAGTTTAGCCTTCAGAGGAACATTGTATGTGAGTCCTCTCTCAAGACACTCATCAATCGAATACAAAGGCGGATCAATGAAATAGTCGATGAACTCGAGCTTATAACTGTTCCTTGTGTCTTCGATTGGGAATATCTCCTGGAATACCTGGTAAAGCCCCTCGTTCTTTCTATTCTCTGGTGTGGTGTCGAGCTGGAAGAAGTCCTGGAACGACTTCAGCTGCACCTCGAGAAGGTCTGGGTACTCAAGGAGAATTTTTGATGATGCGAATGAAACTCGCTGATTGTTAGTCTTATTTGACATCTTTCTGCCTTTGATATAGAGAAAAACTTTATTACGACAAAAAGGTTTAGAGCCTATTTTGGCTCTAAACCTGATCTTTTTCCCATCTTAGGGGAAGGGGATGAAGTTATTTAAGCTCAACTTCAGCTCCTGCCTCTTCGAGGGCAGCCTTGAGTGCCTCAGCCTCTGCCTTAGAAACTTTCTCCTTAACAGCTACCGGAGCCTTGTCAACGATCTCCTTAGACTCCTTAAGTCCGAGACCAGTTGCCTCCTTAACAGCCTTTACTACTCCGAGCTTAGCTGCACCTGCTGACTTGAGGATAACGTCGAACTCAGTCTGCTCTGCCTCAGCAGCACCTGCTGCTGGACCTGCTACTACAACTGCTGCTGCAGCTGCTGGCTCAATTCCGTACTCCTCCTTGAGGATTGTTGCGAGCTCCTGTACATCTTTCACAGTAAGGTTTACCAACTCTTCTGCGAGTGCTTTAATGTCTGCCATAATTGTATTTATTTTAAATATTGTTTTTAATCTCTTAATTACTCTGCTGCTGTCTCAGCATTTTCTTCTTTCTTGTCCTTGTTCTCAAGAGCAGAAAGTACATTGCGGATAGGTGACTGGAGGAGTCCGATGATGTCTCCGATCATCTCCTCACGAGACTTGATAGCGAAGAGGTTATCAAGCTTATCAGCACCGATGAATGCTGGCCAATCCTGTACGAATGCTCCCTTGAGTACCGGCTTCTGGTTTCCACTCTCTGTGAACTTCTTGATCACCTTAGCTGGCGCGTTAGGAGCTACAGTGTACATAACAGCTGTAGGACCAGCGAGCACAGGGATGAGGTTCTTTACCTCTTCGTTCTCAGACTGCTCGAGAACCTTTGTGAGAAGTGTATTCTTTACGACTACGAGCTTCACACCTGCCTCGAAACATGCCTTACGGAGTGCAGAAGTCTTTTCTGCGTCAAGTCCTGCGATGTCAGTAATGTAGAAGTTAGGAGTCTCCTCCAACTGTGCTGATATCGCGTTAATAATATCGAGTTTTTCTTCCTTTCTCATAACGTTCTAATTTTACAGCACAAATTATTCTACTGATTTAACATCTACCTTGATACCAGGGCTCATAGTTGAGCAGACTGCAACAGCCTTCATATATGTTCCCTTAAGAGTCTGTGGCTTAAGCTTGATGATTGCAGAGAGGAGCTCCTTTGCATTCTCATGAATCTGAGTTGCGGAGAAAGATACCTTTCCGATAGCAGCGTGTACGATACCTGTCTTGTCAACCTTGAAGTCAATCTTACCAGCCTTAACCTCCTTAACTGCGTTTCCTACTTCCATAGTCACAGTACCGGTCTTAGGGTTTGGCATGAGACCTCTTGGACCGAGGATTCTACCGATTACACCGACCTTAGCCATTACTGATGGAGTACAGATGATAACGTCAACATCTGTCCAACCACCCTTGATCTTCTCGATATACTCGTCAAGACCTACGTAGTCTGCACCTGCCTCCTTAGCTTCGTTCTCCTTGTCAGGAGTACAAAGAACGAGGACTCTGGTGGTCTTACCTGTTCCGTGAGGAAGAGTAACGACGCCACGTACCATCTGGTTAGCCTTACGAGGGTCAACACCGAGGTTTACGTGAAGCTCAACTGATGCATCAAACTTTGTATAAGTGATCTCCTTAACGAGCTCACAAGCCTCAGCAAGCTTATATTCCTTTGCTGCGTCGTATTTTGCGACAGCAGCTTTCTGATTCTTAGTAAGTTTACCCATTTTGCTTGTGATTTTTAGAGTTCAGGAAATTCTCCCTCTACTTTGATACCCATGCTTCTTGCAGTACCTGCAACCATAGTCATCGCTGACTTGAGTGTGAAGCAGTTCATGTCAGCCATCTTTGTCTCAGCGATAGCCTTGACCTGCTCCCAAGTTACAGTACCTACCTTCTTTCTGTTTGGCTCAGCAGATCCTGAAGCGATCTTTGCAGCCTCTTTGAGCTGTACTGCTACAGGTGGCTGCTTTACAACGAATGTGAAAGACTTGTCACTGTAGACTGTGATCACTACTGGCAATACCTTACCTGCGCTTTCCTGCGTACGGGCATTGAACTGCTTGCAGAAATCCATGATGTTCAGACCCTTTGAACCGAGGGCTGGTCCTACTGGAGGAGATGGATTGGCTGCGCCACCTTTGATCTGGAGTTTAATAAATCCAGCAATTTCTTTTGCCATAATTCTGATTATTCTTTAGTTACTTGTGTAAAGTTGAGTTCCAAAATTGTCTTTCTGCCGAAGATCATAACCACAACCTTAAGTTTGCTTCTGTCTTCAACAATCTCTTCGACTGTACCATCGAATCCGGTGAAAGGACCGTCTGTAATCTTGACAGCCTCACCAACCTTGTAGTCGATAACTGTCTCTGCTTCAGTAGCGGCCATCTCATCCTGCTCTCCGAGAATTCTCTTTACCTCGTCATCTCTGAGAGGAATAGGAATCTTCTCCTCCTGAGCCTTACCTCCGTTCCTGCTCACATCACGCTTCTCAGTAAGGAAGCCGGACATGTGTGGAACTTCGTTTCTGATGATATACTGCAGCTCTCCGGTGAGCTCCGCCTCAATAAGCACATATCCAGGATAGAAAAGACGCTCTGTACAGATACGCTTTCCATCTCGGATTCTATAAACTTTTTCTGTCGGAACAAGAACCTGTGAAACCAGGTCATGAAGGCCACATCTTTCAATCTCCTTTTCGAGATACTCTTTGGCTTTTTTCTCCTTTCCGCCTGCTGCTCTCAGCACATACCATTTCTTACTGCTCTCGCTCATAATTGTGGTATATTAGAGTGTGTAAATAGCTGACATGAGCCACTGGAAGAATGAGTCCATACCGAAGATGACAAGGGCAAAGATAACAGAAGCAACCATCACAACGATAGCTGAATTCTGAAGCTTGTCCCATGAAGGCCAAGAAACTTTCTTGGTCATCTCGACATAAGATTCTTTTAGATAGTTGATAAACTTTCTCATCTTTACATTTAATGGACATTGCGGGTTGGAAGCGAATGCAACGTCTGTTAAACATTTACCAAATCGTAACCTTTGATATTTTTTATTTGGCAGGGGAACCAGGATTCGAACCCAGACTAACGGTTTTGGAGACCGCTGTACTACCCTTATACTATTCCCCTAAAAAAAGTGGGTGTCTCGTGGGCACCCACTATTATTTTGACTGGAATTAGTCGATAAGCTTAGTTACCTGACCAGCACCTACTGTACGACCACCCTCGCGGATTGCGAACTGGAGACCCTCGTTGATAGCTGTAGGGTAGATGAGCTGTACAGTGATAGTAACGTTATCACCAGGCATTACCATCTCTACGCCCTCTGGAAGTGAGATCTCACCAGTGATGTCGAGTGTACGGATGAAGAACTGTGGACGGTAGTGGTTGTGGAATGGAGTATGACGACCACCCTCATCCTTCTTAAGTACGTAAATCTCAGCCTGGAAAGTTCTGTAAGGCTTGATCTGACCTGGCTTAGCAAGTACCTGACCTCTCTTGATCTCCTTCTTGTCGATACCACGGAGGAGGAGACCTACGTTGTCACCAGCCTCACCCTGATCGAGGAGCTTACGGAACATCTCAACACCTGTTACAACAGTCTTCTTAGGCTCCTCGCCAAGACCTACGATCTCAACCTCGTCACCTACGTGAATCATACCTGTCTCGATACGACCTGTTGCTACAGTACCACGACCTGTGATAGAGAAGATATCCTCGATTGGCATAAGGAATGGCTTATCGATATCACGTGGAGGAAGTGGAACGTACTCATCTACTGCAGCCATGAGCTCCATTACCTTCTCCTCCCACTGTGGGTCACCGTTAAGTGCACCGAGAGCAGAACCACGGATTACAGGAGCGTTCTCACCGTCGAAGTTGTAGAATGAAAGGAGGTCGCGAAGCTCCATCTCAACGAGATCAAGCATCTCCTCATCGTCAACGAGGTCAACCTTGTTCATGAATACAACAATCTTTGGTACGTTTACCTGACGAGCGAGAAGGATGTGCTCACGAGTCTGAGGCATAGGACCGTCAGTTGCAGCACAAACAAGGATCGCACCGTCCATCTGAGCAGCACCAGTAACCATGTTCTTTACGTAGTCAGCGTGACCTGGACAGTCAACGTGTGCGTAGTGACGGTTAGCAGTCTGATACTCAACGTGAGCAGTGTTGATAGTGATACCACGCTCTTTCTCCTCTGGAGCGTTGTCGATAGAGTCGAATGAACGAAGCTCTGAAAGACCAGCCTTAGCAAGTACAGTTGTAATTGCAGCTGTCAAAGTAGTTTTACCGTGGTCAACGTGGCCGATAGTACCGATGTTAACGTGCGGTTTGTCTCTTTTGAAGGTTTCTTTAGCCATAATTTTTATATTTTATGTGTATTATATATACAAAAAAAGCAGAGCCGGTGGCGAGAATTGAACTCGCGACCTCTTCCTTACCAAGGAAGCGCTCTACCCCTGAGCTACACTGGCGTAGTTGGAGCGGAAGACGAGGTTCGAACCCGCGACCCTCAGCTTGGAAGGCTGATGCTCTACCGACTGAGCTACTTCCGCTTTTCAAAACAAAACCCCGAGCGGTATTTTGTCGGGGTTTAGTGGGAGAAGATGGATTCGAACCACCGAAGGTATAAACCAGCAGATTTACAGTCTGCCCCATTTGGCCGCTCTGGAATACTCCCAATGTTTATTTCAATGTCCGTTTTGGAGCCTCTTGTCGGATTCGAACCAACGACCCCGAGATTACAAATCACGTGCTCTGGCCAACTGAGCTAAAGAGGCGGGTCATGCAGCGCTTTTTTGCCACGCCTTTTTACACGTCGGCGGAAAAGCGGTGCAAAGGTAGTGCTTTTTTTTCAACTGACAAAATATTTTACAAAAAAAATGACATTTTTCTGTGTTTTTTTACAAAAAGAGGGGCAAACGCGCCCCTCTCACATGAAAATTCAATCTATTTTTATTTATCTTTACGTTTTTCCAATTGTTTCTCAATTGCTTCCAAGCAATCGTCTATTCCCTCCTCAAACGTATCGCACACTTTTTGTGCAAATAACTCGGCGCCGAATCCCACTACGCGCACGTGCGTTTCCTTGTTAAGATTCGTTTCGGGCTTCACCACTGTCATTTGAATCTCCATCTCTGCGGACTCTGGAAGTAACTTCTCATAGCGTTTTGTCTTTTTTGCAATGTGTTTCTCGAGGCGTTCTGCAATCTCGAAGTTCACGGCTTTTACGTTCAGTTTCATAAGTCCTCCTTTTTTAATTGGTTAAGTTGATATTATTTAGTTTAGATGTTTAGGGGTTCAGAAGTTTAGGAGTTATCCACCAACCACAGCCCCAAACACCCTATTCTTTCTTCTTTCTTCTCGGGTGTGCTGCATCATATGCTTGCTTCACCTGTTCGAAGGTTGTGTGGGTATATACTTGTGTTGCCTCTAAACTAGAATGTCCTAATAGGGTTTGTATGGTACGTATGTCTGCCCCGTTGTTCAACATTGTTGTCGCAAAGGTATGCCTCAAAACGTGTGGAGAATGTTTCTTCAGCGTACTTACATCTCCCATACGCGCGCGAACTATATTATATATCCCTGCGGCTCCAAATGGTACCCATTCGCCATTTTTCTTTTTTCGCACAAGAAACGTGCCAAAGTCATTGTTTCCTTGCAGTACTTCGTGTTTTACTAGTAAATAATCCTCTATTAGCTTTGCCAGCTGCTCACCAATCGGTACGATCCGCTCTTTTCTGCGCTTTCCAAAAACCCTAATCTTTCGTCCTGGCACATCCAGGTCCTTATCTTCCAATGCTGCCAACTCTGCTCGGCGCATACCTGTTTGGTAGAGTATTTCTACTAATAGATAATCTCGCATTGCCTCCAGCCAATCCTCTTTGTCCATCCCCTCTTCGTAATTAGGCACCTTGTTTTGCTCCTTGAACGCCTCCATTTCGCTCTCTCGGAAGAAGATGGGTAGCGGCTTATCGGCTTTGGGCACAATCACTGTCCGCGTGATATTCACCTTTACGAGTCCCAATCCGAGCAAAAATCGGTATAAACTCTTCACAGCCGACAATCGTCTCTTGACACTGCGTGGCGACTGTTCCGCGTCCAACATATGCATCATCCACTCCTTTACATCCTCCGCATCCAGCTTTTTTGGATCAAACTCCTCTATTGTCCATCCTAGAAACTCGCACCATGCTCGCAGATCATCCCCGTACTCTTTCACGGTGCGTGGCGAGTAGCGTTTTTCTATCGCAATATAATCCAAAAATCTCCTTATCATATACACAAACCTCCCCTTGAGGGGGAGGCTTAAGTGATGGGCTATTTTATTTCTTTGCCGTGCTCAGCACTTCCCTCAAATGGGAACAAACCGAATAATTCTGCATCTATCCTATCTGTGATGTGGCGGAAGTCTTCGGGATTGTTGCCAAATTTTATTGTATCGCCATCTACAATAAGTAACTTGCCCTTGTAATCTGCAATCCAGTTCTCGTATAGCTCATTCAGACCTTGTAAATAGTCAATACGCATGCTTGCTTCGTACGCGCGACCGCGTTTTTGAATTTGTGCAACCAAGTTTGGGATAGTGCTGCGAATATAAATCATAAGGTCTGGCATCTTCACCAGCGACATCATTAGGTCGAACAAGTCGCGGTAGTTATCAAAGTCGCGGTCGGACATATACCCTTGACGGTGCAGGTTGGGCGCAAAGATACGCGCATCCTCATAGATGGTGCGATCTTGGATGATGTATTTATCCTCTTTGGAGATGTCCACCACATCCTTGAAGCGTTTGTTCAAGAAATACACTTGCAAGTTGAATGACCAGCGGCTCATATCCGCATAGAAGTCCTCAAGGTACGGATTAAACTCCACACTCTCAAATCGTGGTTGCCAGCCATAGTGCTTTGCCAGCATGTTGGTCAGGGTCGTCTTACCGCAACCAATATTTCCTGCTACTGCTATATGCATAATTCTTAATTTTAGACCGTTTCACTGTTAGATGCCAGACCGCCTACGGCTGTTAGACCGCTTCGCTGTTGGACTTTAGAAATTCTCTGCTGAAAACAAGCCGAATAGTTCTGCATCTATCTTGTTTATGACTTTGCGGAAGTCTTCGGGATTGCTTTCAAAGTCGAGGTCATCGCTTTCAATCACCAATACCCTACCCTCGTATTGTTTGAAGATAAACTCTTCGTATCGCTCGTTGAGGTCGCGCAAATAGTCCAATTGCATCGTCTTCTCGTAGTCGCGTCCGCGTTTTTGGATTTGAGCGATAAGCGAAGGGACGGACTTGCGCAGGTAAATCATCAGGTCGGGCAGTTTCATCAAGCGTTTCATATGGTCAAAGAGCTCCATATATGTTTGATAATCGCGCTCGGAGAGGTCGCCACGCTGATAGTTGTTAGTCACGAACACATACACACCCTCAAAGATACTGCGGTCTTGCACGATGGTATGCCCAGCCTCTTTGATGCGCAGCATATCTTTGAAACGCTCTTTGAGGAAATAGGTCTCTACGCAGAATGACCAGCGTTTGATGTCGGCATAATAGTCCTCCAAGTAGGGATTAAAACTTACCGATTCAAAACGAGGCTCCCAACCATAGTAGCGAGCCAACATCTTGGTTAATGTTGTCTTACCTGCTCCGATATTTCCTGCTATGGCTATGTACATGCTGGTGTATGGTGTAAAGTGTAAAGGCTGGGGGCAAAGCGCACACTCCCCACATCTCTAATCGCCTGCAAAGTTACAACTTTTTTTTGATATATGCAAATAAATTCTGCTATTCGGTTGTATTTTCATAAAAACGCTATTCTTGCAAGGGAAGCCCATGCCGTTTTTCATTGTTATATTTCGTGGATCATTGTAAACAGCCAATCCGCATAATCGGCTCAATAGGAACCAATTATGCGGATTGGGGATTTTAGATAATTATCTCTACCTATGACTTATAGTCTATTGCCTAACAAATCGTATGTCTTGCTGTCACGGATGATGAGTACTCGGTCAGCGCGAATGACTTTATATACTTCTACTCCTTCGCATTGGGTATTCTCTATGTCAGTGGTTTCCACAGAGATGGTCATCGTGTTAGACTCTATACTACCACAATCACTTTCAACAGCATATTTCAGTACCACTTGTGATATGCCTGCTTTCACAGGCTCATCGGTCAGCGTTGTCCAATCGCTATCCGCCATGATATACCATGCCACTTCTGCGTTTGGTGCATACCATGTTTCGGCAGCGATATGTGCTTGAATCTCAGCGGTAGGGATTGTCACATCGATTGCTTCGCCTGTGTGAACAATAGGCAAGGTCACCGATGATGGCAATGTTTGGGTGTAGATATTCAGCGTCAACTCATGTACCACACTATCGCATTCCATACCTGCATATTGCTCTGATGCAGTGTAATTTCCAGGTTCGGTGAGAGTCTGACCATACCAGTCATATGGCAATTCTGAAGAGCAGAGAACCAATGTTTCGCTTTCTGTGGTAGCATCAGGCAGAATGGTCAGGTGCAAGGTTACAATGCTATCGCAGCCATTGGCAGCATTGGTCGTGTAGGTATATGCGCCAGTTGTCGCATAAGTTTGACCATTCCATTCATAGGAATCGCAGGCTGTAACGGTTTCCTCTGCATACTGAGTCTCGTTGATAGTCAAATGGAGGGTAACAATACTATCGCAGCCGTTGGCAGCAGTGGTAGTGTAAACATACTCACCACTTGCGGTGTAAGTCTCGCCATTCCATGCGTAACTATCACAAGCAGTAACAGACTCTTCTGCATACTGTGTTTGGTTGATAGTCAGGTGGAGAGTAACAATACTATCGCAGCCGTTAGCAGCAGTAGTGGTGTAAGTATATGCGCCAGTTGTCGCATAAGTTTGACCATTCCATTCATAGGAATCGCAGGCTGTAACGGTTTCCTCTGCATACTGAGTTTGATTGATTGTCAGATGCAAAGTCACGATACTATCGCAGCCGTTAGTAGCATTGGTCGTGTAGGTATATGCGCCAGTTGTCGCATAGGTTTGACCATTCCAAGTGTACGCATCGCAGGCGGTGACATGCTCTTCTGCATAGACGGTGTTGTTGATAGTCAGGGTCAGTACCTCAAGGCTATCGCAACCATTTACGGTTTGTGTCAAGTACTCGTATGTACCAGAGGTGGTATATGTCTCATCATGCCAAGTGTAACTATCGCAAGCCGTAGCACTAAAGTATGCCGTATCGCTATAGTTAATGGTCAACGTCAAGATCTCTACACTATCGCAACCGTGGATGGTTTTGAGGGAATCGTAGTAAACGCCCGAT
>JBGVPH010000026.1:0-71033 GCA_045126915.1 Candidatus Cryptobacteroides sp. | reverse complement strand
GACAGGTGACGCCGGCTCGATATACGAGCCTCGCCGGCTGCAACTCAACGCTCCGGCGAGCTCGCCTAAATGGCTCGCCTCGCGTTGGTCGCCACCAACCAGAAATGTCCGAGTCACCAACCATTTATGTCCACATTACCCGAACCCATGGGTTCTCACCCCATATGACGCAAAAAAGGAAGTCGAAAGACTTCCTTTTTAGGGTGCCCTATGGGATTCGAACCCATGACATTCAGAACCACAATCTGACGCTCTAACCAACTGAACTAAGGGCACCATGTTGGTTTATTGGACTGCAAAGATATGTAAATTTTTCATTCCTGCAAAATTTTTGCTACATTTGGAGTTGCGTTAAGTTAAAAACTATGGGTAGAGAGATCAAGTTTTCCCTTGTCTATAGGGATATGTGGCAGTCTTCCGGCCGATATGTACCTACTGTTTCTCAACTTAAGGAGGTCGCACCGGCAATCATAGATATGGGTTGCTTCGACAGAGTTGAGACTAATGGTGGTGCTTTCGAGCAGGTGAATCTTCTGTTTGGTGAGAATCCGAACAGGGCTGTGCGTGAGTGGACTGCGCCTTTCAAAAAGGCTGGTATCCAGACTCATATGCTTGAGCGTGGGCTAAATGCCTTGCGCATGAATCCTGTCCCTGCAGATGTCCGTGAACTTATGTACAAGGTCAAGAAGGCTCAGGGTGTGGACATCTCTCGTTCTTTTTGCGGCCTTAACGATCATCGTAATCTTCGTCTGAGTGTTGAAGGTGCCAAGGGTGCCGGTATGATTTCTCAGGTTGCCCTGTCGATTACCAATTCGCCGGTCCACACTGTGGACTATTATATGGGAGTGGTGGACAAGGTGGTGGAATATGGCTGTGACGAGATCTGTCTGAAGGATATGGCAGGTGTCGGTCGTCCTTCTTTCCTTGCTGAACTTACAGCCCGCATCAAGAAAAAATATCCTCATATAGTAGTTCAGTACCATGGCCATTCCGGTCCTGGCTTTTCTCCAGCTTCCATGCTTGAGGTGGCTCGTGCAGGTGCTGATTTTCTTGATGTCGCTGTTGAGCCTCTTTCTTGGGGAAAGGTACATCCGGATGTGATTACTGTCCGTGAGATGCTCCGGGCTGACGGTTTCCAGGTCAAGGACCTGAATATGGATGCCTATATGGAGGTCCGTTCTCTGAACCAGAGGTTTATTGATGAGTTTCTTGGCTATTGGATCGATCCAAATAATGCCCAGATGAGTTCGCTTCTTGTGGGCTGTGGTCTTCCAGGAGGTATGATGGGTTCTATGATGGCAGACCTTAAGGGTTTTCATGGTGCCATCAATGCTTCCCTTCGTGCTCAAGGCAAGCAGGAACTTACGCTTGACCGTCTGATCGTCATGCTTTTTCAGGAGGTGGAGTATGTGTGGCCTCGTCTTGGCTATCCTCCTCTTGTGACACCTTTCAGTCAGTATGTCAAGAATACTGCGCTTATGAATCTTCTGGCTCTTCTAAAGGGGCAGCCTCGTTGGGGCTCCCTTGATAAGGACACTTGGAATATGATTCTTGGTAAGATGGGTTCTCTTCCGGGAGAACTCGATCCCGAGATTGTGGCTCTTGCCGAGAGCAAGGGACTGGAGTTTTATTCAGGTGTTCCTCAGGATGCTTTCCCTGATGAGCTCGAGAAGTTTCGTTCTGCTATGGTGCAGGAGGGATGGGATTTCGGTCCTGATGATGAGGAGCTTTTTGAGTTCGCTATGCATGAGAGGCAGTATCGTGATTATAAATCCGGTGTGGCTAAGTCACGTTTTGAGGCGGATCTTGAGGGTGCGCGTCTTAGATCAGCTGTTCCCGTGCAGGCTCCTGTCAAGGGTCAGCTTGTCTGGCAGATCGATGTGGATGATGTGTCTTGTGCTCCGGTGCTCGGGTCTATTGTCAAGGCGGGAGAGCCTATGGCCTTCATTCAGACTTATTATGGTCTTGAGGAGGTTGTTCCCGCTGTTTCGGGCCGCATAGTGTCGGTTTCTGCGAAGCACGGCGATTCCGTTTCTAAGTCTCAGATTCTCGCTCACATTCAGCAGTAATTCTCCAGCTCGACTCTCTTGAAAATCAGGACGTTACCTTTTGGTGTCGTCCTCAAACCCTATTCTGTGGTGCTCAAAGGGTTATGCTGTAAAATTCGGCAAATTTTTATTGCTTATTTAGTTAATGTTGCCTAACTTTGTCTGAAATGTGGGTTTGTGCGAAGATGACACAAATTACATCTTGTATCGAAAAAATTATAACACTATTTTATATGAATACTGACAAAATTTTTGTAAGGGGGGGGGCAACCCTATGAGGCTCCTTCTGTAACCCCGCTGGACATCCTCAGCGAGGGTCTTCTCTGCCAGAGCGGTCTTGATAGGGCTGATAATGGCTATCAATTCGGAGATGATTTTGATTTGGGTGAAATCTAAAATGTTGCACGGTATGAAAAGAATTATTTCTAACGTAATGCTTGTTGCAGCAGCTGCAATGGCATTTTTCGCTTGTCAGAAGCAGGAGGAGTTTCAGCCTGAGTTTGAAGAAGTAAATGGATTGGCATTCACGTCAGAGAAACCATCTTTTGACGACGAAACAAAGACTCATTGGACAGGTGAGACTATCCAGTGGTCAAAGGGAGATAATATTAGAGTTGCTTATACTTGTGGTGGAGTTTGGCAAGATGCTAATGGTAATCCGGAACCGGGAAATTATGGTAAATTGTATGCTTCGAAAGAACTTAGCGAGACTACAGATGTCGCAACTTTTGTAGTTCCAGGAACTTTTAAAGGATCAGAGCAGGGAGATTACAAATTCTATGGCATTTATCCTTCGACACTTACGTCATCAACAGATCTTTCATCAGCCCCATCTGTCTCTATTGATATTCCGTCAGAGCAGACCCCAGCTGTAAATTCATTTGATGCAAAAGCGGATGTGATGGTTGCTCAGTCAGATATTTACAATGGTATGCCTAAGAATGGTGAGGAAAATGGTTCAATTTCTTTGAAATGGAATCGTCTTGTTGCTCACGGATATATTACGCTTAAGAGTCTCCCGGTAGATGGACAGGAAGTCGTTAAGTCGATTGTTTTGACAGCAGATGCTGAGGCTGATATGGTTGGTAAGCATAAAGTCAACTTTAATACTCAGGAAGTCGAGAAGGATGGCTCTAATGCAACTAACTCTATAGCAATAAACGGAACCAATCTTACAATTGATGCTAATGGTAATGTTACTTTCTGGGCATGTTTCCTTCCATGTACATGGAACTCGATTTCCGTAAGCGTTGAAACTGATAAGGCAACATATACTCTTGAGAGAGACCTTGTTGCACTCGATAAAACAAAGACTTTTGCAAAAAATGCACGTAATGTCCTTGCTATCAATATGACAGAAGCTGATCGTACAGTTAAAAATGCTTCTTCATTGCCATTTGTACAGGATTTCTCTGGGATGACAGGACAGTCGGAAATCACCGAACTGGAAGGATTCTCTTCTATTGGAGGCAAAGTTTACAACGCAACAGGAGCGATTCGTCTTGCTTCAGGAAGCGCTGATGGCTCAATTACAACCCAACTGCTGGATCTTTCGCAGAATTTCCATGTTAAGGTTACTGCATCTGGATGGGATGATAACGAGTTGGCTTTGATTGTTTCAACATCTGAACCTTCATATACCGAAACCGTTACTTTGACTGCGTTTGGTGGAGGAGAAAATTTTGCGGAACATATAATAAACTTCCAGCCTGTATCTAATTCAGCAAGTCTGACATTTACAGCAAAGGAAGATGTTCGTTGCTATATCAAGAAGATTGAAATCCTTGAGGGACATGCCGTTGCTGCTCCAGTATTGAAGGCTACTGCACCAAACGAGATTGCTGCAGCAGGTGGTGAAGGATCATTTAATTTCACTCTAGCAAATCCACAGGATGGACAGAGCGTGTCTGCTGAATCTAATGTTGATTGGATTACAGGAGAGAGTGTTAGTGGTAATACGGTAACTTATACTGTTGCTGAAAATACATCTGAGGAGCCACGCGAAGGAACGATTACTCTTTCTTATGAAGGTGCGGAGTCCGTAGATGTCACTATTACACAGGCTGCAAAACCTTCCGCAGATGCTCCGGTAGAAGTCACAGACGTATTGACTCGTGCAACAACAGGAGTTACATCAGCAAACACCTATGCTTCGTGGTCAGGTAAGACAGTAACTTCTAGTGCTGTATATGCCGGTAACTCGGCTGGTGGTAATGAAGCAATACAGTTGCGTACGAATAATAGCAATTCAGGTGTTGTAACTACAGCTTCTGGCGGTAATGCGAAGAAGATAGTCGTTACATGGCACTCTGCGACCACGGCTAACAGAATACTTCAGGTCTACGGAAAGAATACCCCATACACAGATGCTACTGACTTGTATAATACAAATAATCAGGGAACTCTATTGGGTACAATTAAGTATGGCACATCAACAGAACTTATAATTACTGGTGACTACCAGTACGTTGGACTTAAGTCGTCTTCAGGTGCAATGTATTTGACAGAGATCAAGATAACATGGTCTTCTGAGTCTGGAAGTGGAAGCGGCGAGACTCCAGAACCGGAGCCAGATCCAACACCGGATCCAGAACCAGAGACACCAGTATACTCATCACTTGCTGATCTTGTTGCAGCTGGCACTCCTACTACTACAGGAAACGAGGTGACAGTTACGCTAGCTGATGAGAAAATCACAGATATATATGTAACATCTAGCGGTTATAGAAATGGTGTATTCCTTCAGGTAGGTGATCGGGAAATTGAAATTTATTCTCGCGACGTTCCTGCAGATTGGGTTGTAGGAGGAACTATTAGCGGAACTCTTACTGACTGTGTTTGGAAACTTTATAATTCAACTTGGGAGTTGTGCCCTGCTGATTGGTCGGAACTTACATATAAAGCTCCAGAAGGAGGTTCTACTGAACCAGAAGAACCTGAAATCCCAAGTCAGGGAGAATCGAAAACTGCAACTATTACATTCGGTAAAAATGCAGTGAAAATTGATGCTGCATCTGTCACAGGTAAGGATTCTCAGCAGAATGACTGGACAATTACAACTGCTGGAACAGATTCATATACATCAAATGCTGACTATTATCAGGTTGGATCATCTAAGAAGCCAGCTACAAGTATTACATTTACTACTACATTGCCGGCGAATGCTTCTGTGTCAAATGTTTCTGCTAAGTTTGGTGGTTTTAATGGTACTGCCGGTACTGTTACCCTTAAGGTGGGTGATACTTCTATAGGTACAGGAAAATTGAATGCTTCTGCAGATGTTGAAGTAAATAGTACTTCAACGGCTAGTGGCAATGTGGTTACTGTTACTGTTACTGAAATAGCGAAGGGTGTTAAATGTTATTATATAACAGTTGAGTACGAAAACTGACCATCATCCGGCGGAGGCGTCGGGGGTGATGAGCCTATAGGCGAAGAGCCTGCCGCGATGGTTACGACCGGGGAAGCAACTATAAAGAGTTCGACAGAGGTAACTCTGTCGGGCTCTTTTGCTAACGCGACAGGTACGCCGACAGAGGTGGGTTTCTATTGGGGAACTTCCTCTTCTTTAATGGACAATAAGGTCACGGCTTCCAGACCGTCTGGAACTTCCGGAGACTTTACTGCCAACCTTACCGGACTTAAAGCCGGTCAGACATATTATTATAAGGCATATGTGACGGTGCCGGGTAATGGCTCTTATGTATCTCAGGTGGCGACAGTGTGTTCAGACTCGTATGTCCCTTTTACTATGGAAGAGGAACCACAGCCTGTGTCAGAATGGCTAGAACTTCCTGATGTTGTGACAGATGCGAATGACTTTGTCAAAACTTACTATGCAGGCAGCAATCGTAACTATACGCACCTTTATGATAAGTCTACCTATGCATCGCTTTGGACTGCTTATCCTTTATATAAGGATACGACTGGAGGTTCAAGGAAAGAGACATGGGCGGCAAATCCGAACCTGAACACTTCGGAGCAGATCAACACCTGGGCAGGGTCATATGGTGTGAGTTACAATACGACAACATATGCCCGTGGACATCAGATCCCAGATGCGGATAGGAGCAATAACGCCACAATGCAGGAGCAGACATATTATGCCACTAATCTTGTCCCACAGATTCAGGATAGCTTTAATGGTGGAATATGGAATAGTCTGGAAGGAGCAATCCGAAAAGAGACGGAGAATACTGATACCTTATATGTGGTAACAGGCGTCGCTTTTAAGACGGTTGGTGGTTCAGAAACCGTTAAATATATAAAACCTCAGCACGACACTAAGCAGTGTCCGGTTCCGAATTACTTTTATAAGGTGGTTCTTAAGGTAAAACGTTCAGGTTTAGGTGCTGTGACTTCTGCTAGTGCTGTGGGATTCTGGTTTGAGCACAAACAGTATAGTGATAATTATGCTAACTATGCTGTCTCTGTCGACCAGATCGAGGAGTGGACGGGATTTGATTTCTTTGTGAATGTGCCGGATGATTTGGAGAGTACGGCGGAGAGGAATAAGAGTTGGACGGACTTTCAGAGTTTTTAAGTAGATTGCCGGTCAAGCCGGCAATGACGCAAGATGGTCCAGCCGGCAATGACGCAAGATGGTCAAGCTGGCAATGACGAAGAAAATGTTATAGAATGAAGATTAACAGAAATGATGACAGGAGGGGACTGTATGAGAGTCCTTATGTCGAAGTTTGTACTCAGGAGTGCGAGGGTGTGCTTTGCCTGAGTGGTGAGGATAGTAATGACGGCAGCGTGTCTGATGATCTGCTGCCTGGTTCTTCATGGGAGGATAAGTTATGGAAAGACTGATGATGATTGTCGTCAGGGCAATGGCTGTCCTGACCTTTGTTGCCCTGTCTTCATGCTCTGAGCAGGGTGTGGACAAGTCCCGTTCAGAGGCGATGACTTTCGGGGCGTCTTATGTTTCTGACGTTGCGAGGACTGTGCTCTCGAATGGCACCAAGGTGCTTTGGGAGGATGGTGATCAGATCTATGTCAGCGGGGCTGAGCAGCCGTTTACGACTTCGCTTTCGGATCCTTCGGCTTCGGCAGAGTTTGCCGGCAAGGCTCCTGTGGCTGATGTCTATTATGCTGTGAATCCTTATTCGGCTGTGAGTGATTACGCTGATAATCTGATTCTTGGATCTATGCCTTCATTCCAGACTGCGCGTGTGGGTTCGTTCGATCCTAAGGCTAATATTTCTGTGTCTTCGACTACTGATCAGGCCAGGAACTTTGTGTTCCATCATGTGCCTGGTTATGTTCATTTCAGTGTGGGTGCATCTTCTGGTGCGATAACCTCTGTCACTGTGCAGACTATCGGTGGAGAACCTCTGTCGGGTAAGTTCTACGTGGATTGCTCAGAGACTGCTCCTGTGGCTGTTCCTGAGCAGACTCAGTCTTATGTGTGCCTGACTTCTGAAACTCCTCTTGCTCAGGGTGATTATTACATCGCTATGTTCCCTGGTGTGTATGAGGATGGTCTTTCGTTTACTTTTGAGGGCCCGGACGGGGTGGCTGTCAAGACAATAGGGGAGTCGCTCGAACTCGAAAGAGGCAAGGTGAATACCCTTGGCACTGTCACTGGTCTTGAGTGGGACAACGGCGAGTCTTTCTATGTGAAGGTGGATCAGACCTACGATGACTGGAGCGGAGAGTATCTTATCACTTATTCTTCATCAAGTTCTGTCAATGTCTTCAATTCTTTCAGTGGAAGTGACAAGGGTATGTCGACTGTTGACCTCGGCTCCAAGCTTACTGCAGACGGCATTCCTTCGGAGGATGGTGATCCTTATAAGGCTGTCATCGAGAAGGTCGGTAACTATTATAGTGTGAATGTTACAGGAGTGGGATATATAGGACTTGAATCAAGTGACAATAAGGTTCATAAGTCGCAAACTCCTCCAACATCTTCTCAGGAGAAGTATCTATGGACTCTTTCTTACAAGAATAATAGCCTATGGCTTACTAATGCCAGTTATGATTCCCGCAGGCTTCAATGGAATGCTTCTGCGTCATGTTTCCGCTGCTACACCGGTGGTCAGAAGGAGATAACTCTCTACCGCAGGTCTAAGGCGTCAACAGGTACTACTCCGACTCCTACGCCAGACCCTACTCCAGAACCTGATCCGGAACCGGACCCAGATCCTGATCCTACTCCAGACCCGGATCCTACACCGACTCCGACCCCTGGAACAAGCGGCAAGTACGGATGGTACGAGTTGCCGGTGATTTCATACAGGCAGTCAGGCAGCTATCTGATCGACAATGCCGACAAGAATCTTTACTATGCCCACCATATCTGTGCTGGTAACGAGAAAGGCCCTGGCGGAAAGACTGCAAGAAACTACACCGTGTGCTTCAGTGCAGAGCATCATTGCCCTGTGTGGGTAGCTGCACCGAGACACAAGATGTATGAAAGCGGAGCAAGCCGTACTGATGCTTATGCAAAAGACCCGAGCATCCCGTCTGACATCCAGTACAGCAGCAAGAATACTGGTGGTGGCTGCAACAAGGGTCATATGCTTGGCTCTGCGGAGAGACTTTCGTCGACGGCAACCAATAAGCAGGTCTTCTACTACTCGAACATCGCTCCTCAGTACTCCGACACGTTTAACACCGGAGGTGGCGGATGGAACATTCTGGAGGATTGGGTGGATGGTCAGGTCTGTTCGGATACGCTTTATGTGGTGATAGGTGCATATTTCGACAAATATACCGACCGTCGAGGCAATACCGACAATCCGGCTACCATCTCGTACGGCGGAAGAAGCGATGTGCATCGTCCTACTATGTTCTATTACATTCTGATGAGAACGAAGTCCGGTTCGTCGGGCAAGCCGCTTTCTCAGTGTTCTGCTTCGGAGATCAAGTGTGCGGCATTCGTGCGTAGCCACAAGACTCCTAAGAACACTAAGGTCAGCGAGCTGGATATGATGTCGGTGAGCGAACTTGAGAAGGTGACAGGCTTTACCTACTTCCCTAATGTGCCGCAGGCACCAAAAAACACCTACAAGGCTTCCGAGTGGGGCTTGTAGGTGTCACCTGAGTTTTCTGATGCTTATGTTATTTTACCGGAACGGCTGTCTTTGATTTGATGTGGAGAGGTGCGTGTTCGAATCCTCCCTTGCTGTAGGTGAATTCAACTTTCTTGTCCTCTACTGTGGCGCTCCATGCGAATTCCGTGATTACATGTGATTTCCATTTGAGCGTCACTTTTGCATTGTCTTCCTTGATGATGTCTCCGATAGGGAAGCTTACGTAGCTGCCTGCAAAGCCCCAGCTTATTGGGTCATCTGCCTTGGTTTCGAGGCTGATCATCTGTGGCTCTGTTCCCTCTTCCTTTGGCTTGAATGTCTCTCCGAATGAGTTGTGACGGAGGGTGAATGTGTATTTGCCCTCTTCTGTCTCGCTGTCGTCAAGGACGAGGTTCAACATGTGCTTGCTGTCCTTGAGGAACGGGTCGATCTGGATCTCGAAGATTATGTACATATTCAGGTATCCGCCTGCAGTCCAGCGCTGCTCGATGTGGATAGGGTCTTCTACTGTCTTCTCTGCGTCGTCCGCCACTGCGCTGGCAAGAACAGGAGACTTTGTGAACACTGTGTCGAGGTAGGTCACTCTCACGTCATATTCCTTCTCTCCTACTTCTCTGAGCACATCGCACTGCATGATGCCTCTTCTGAATTTGTCGAAGTTTATGGTTGTGTTGATCTCCACAAGGTTGAATGTGTTGCCCTGGTCGCTTACGAACTTACCGTTTACGCGGTTACCCATGGTCACATTTCCGTATCTGAGTGTGTCATCCTTCTTACACGAAGTGATGTTAAACAAGAACAATCCTGCGATGATGTAAAAAATGATTCTTTGGAACAATTTCATATAGTTTAAATTAAAATGCGACAATATAGATGCTTTGTCGTCTCAAATCGTTGCATATGCTGAACAATCTGATTAAATTTGGACAAAAATAAGAATCTGATGATAACATTCCTTATTGCTGTGTTGCTTCTTGTTGCAGCCTATTTCGTTTATGGAAAGATTGTCGAGCGTTATCTTGATGTGGATCCTTCGAGAAAGACTCCGGCATATGAAAAGGCTGATGGTGTGGACTTTACGCCTATTCCTACATGGAAGGTGTTCGTTATCCAGTTCCTTAATATCGCTGGTCTCGGTCCCATCTTCGGTGCGGTTACAGGTGCTGCCTTCGGCCCTGCCGCTTATCTTTGGATTGTCTTCGGATGTATCTTCATGGGTGCGGTGCATGATTTCTTTGCCGGCATGATGTCTATCCATAACGGTGGAGTGAATATGCCTGACGTTGCAGCAAAGTACCTTGGCAAAGGTATGAAGGGCATTATGAATATCGTTGTTGCCTTCCTGCTTATGGCTGTGGGTGTTTCGTTTGTTATCGGTCCTTCAGGCCTTATGGCGAATCTCACTGGCTGGGATAAGGAGGTTTGGCTTTACATAATTTTCGGTTATTATGTCCTTGCGACTCTTCTTCCGGTGGACAAGATTATCGGTTCCATCTATCCGTTCATGGGGGCTATCCTGCTTTTCATGGCCTTCGGTATAGGCGGCGCAATGGTTGTAGGAGCTCTAAACGGCTCTGTGGAGATGGTGGAGCTTACTCCTTCGATGCTTAAGAACTGGCATTTCAATTCGGCGACTAACCTGATCTTTCCGATGATGTTCATCGTGATTTCCTGTGGTGCGATTTCCGGTTTCCACGCGACTCAGTCGCCAATGATGGCCCGCTGTCTGAAGAATGAGAAGCATGCTCGTCCTGTGTTCTATGGAGCTATGATCGCTGAGGGAATCGTGGCAATGATCTGGGCAACTGCAGCTATGGCTTATTTCGGTGGTCCGGAGGGACTCAATGCAGCAATGAGCAGTACAGGTGTCGAGATTAACGGTCAGCTCATAAAGAATGCTCAGGCTGCCGATCTTGTGAATCTTATCTGCAACAGCTGGCTTGGAAAGGTTGGAGCGATCATCGCTATCCTTGGAGTTGTAATCTGTCCGATCACATCAGGTGACACAGCATTCAGAAGTCTCCGTCTTTCTATTGCTGACTTCTTGAAATTCGACCAGAAACCAATAGTGAAGAGACTCGCTATCTGCATTCCTGTTTTCGTTGTGGCATTCTTCTTCTGTAAGGTGGATTTCTCGACAGCATGGAGCTACTTCGGTATTGCAAACCAGATTTTTGCTGCCTTGGTGATGTGGACAGGTGCTGCTTATCTTGCTTCCAGGAACAGACCGCACTGGATGTGCTCCATCCCTGCGACATTCCTCACATTCATCTGCGTAAGCTTCATCATGATCTCACCTCTCGGGTTCAAGCTGCAGCCGGTAGTGGGATATGTAGCAGGAATAGTCGTGGCGCTTGCCGCCTTTGTATTCTGCATTGTAAAGTGTGCCCGTAAAAAGACTCTTTAGACAGTGTACTTTCTCTTCGTCGGACGTCCGATGATCTGAATATCGATACCTTCGACCTTATAGCCTTTGAATCTCTTGCGTCCCAGATGCGAATGGATCAAGTCTATAAGGTCGTCGTCCAATACGTCCCTATAGGTGTGATTCTCCTGGTCGTAGAGATGGCAGTGGTAGAATGTGTTGACGTCGAAGTACATCTTGTTGTTACAGCTCATCCTGTGGTGATAGATTCCCAGGAGGGCGAGCTGTGAGAGAATGTTGTAGACAGATGCTACTGTCACCTTGGCCTTTCCCTGCTTACTGATTTCTTCTGTCACCATGTCGGCACAGGCGTGGCCGAGGACTATCATGGCCTCGTGTACGGCAAGTCTCTGTGGAGTGGCTTTGAGTGAGTGTTTCTTGAGGATGTCCTTGAATTCCTCGATTGTTGGGCATCTGTGATTTTGCATAATTCTAAAGTATGAGGTTGCAAAGATATGAAATAATTTTTAAAAATTCCAAATTGTAAAAATATTCGGGTGATTTATCGGTCTTTCGTTTAAAATTTGGTAATTTTGCGCCCCATTTGAATTGCATACACTCATGTTTAGAAATTTTGAAACATATGCCCTTGTCACTGGGGCGGCGTCCGGCATGGGACGTGTCTATGCCGAGAAACTGGCAGCTAAAGGATATAATCTCGTAATCGTAGACATCAATGCCAAGGGTCTGGAGGAGACTGCAGCTATGGTTAAGGCTGAGATTGCTTCTGCAGAAGGTATTTCAGATGAACTTAAGAATTCCTTCAAGGTGCTTCCTGTGGTGCAGGATCTGTCTGTGATGGAGGCTGCCGACCTGATCTGGGAGAAGACTGAGGCTGAGGGTTGCGTTGTGGAGGTTCTGGTGAATAATGCCGGCGTAATGTACTGCCAGGGCATTGCTGAGACTTCGGAGAGAATGCTCAAGCTTATTATGATGGTGCACATGAACACTCCGCTTCTTCTCTGTCGCAAATATATCGGCGGCATGAAGGAGAGAGGATGCGGTTATATTCTCAACATTTCATCACTTGCAGCGTGGATGTCTTGGCCGGGAATCGGTATGTACGGCAACACCAAGCGTTTTGTGAAGGATTATTCGCGTGAGCTCAGAATCGAGTGCCAGAAGACGGGCGTGAGCATTACCAATGCTTATTTTGGTGCTGTGGACACTCCGCTTATTCCTCTCAAGGACAGTCTTCGCAAGCTTGCGAGGGGACTGATGGTGATGATCACTCCGGAGAAGGCGGTTGAGAGGGCTCTTCGTGCTACATTCAAGAGACGTCGTGGCACAATGCCTGGCTTCCTCAACAAGCTCTTCTGGCCTTTTATCGTGATTCTGCCGGACTGTCTGCTCGGATTAGCCTACAGAATAGCTAAGCCTTACCTTATGAAGGTCTGATTTTTGCTGGATTGCAGGGCTTTTTGCTTCGTAAATACAAAAACTATCGTATATTTGTAAGTTGCGCGATTTATGGATATGGAAACAGTAAAATGTCTTATCATTGGTGGTGGTCCTGCGGGATACACTGCCGCTATATATGGAGCAAGAGCCGACATGGCTCCTGTCCTTTATGAGGGTATCCAGCCCGGAGGACAGCTTACGACTACTACAGATATCGAGAATTTCCCGGGATTCGAGAACGGAATCGACGGTACCCAGCTGATGAACACAATGAAGGCTCAGGCTGTGCGTCTCGGTGCAGATCTTAGAAACGGTTGTGTGACTTCGGCTGACCTGTCACAGAGACCATTCAAGATTGTTGTGGATGGTGACAAGGAGATTTCTGCTGAGACTCTCATCATCGCCACTGGCGCTACTGCGAAGTATCTCGGTCTTCCTTCTGAGACAAAGTTCAAGGGTCTGGGCGTTTCTGCCTGTGCTACCTGCGACGGTTTCTTCTACAGGAAGAAGACTGTGGCTGTGGTAGGTGGCGGTGACACTGCCTGCGAGGAGGCTACTTATCTTGCGGGTCTGTGCAAGAAGGTCTATATGATCGTGCGAAGGGATGTGCTCAGGGCTTCTCAGGCTATGCAGGAGAGAGTAATGGCCACTGAGAATATCGAGATCCTCTGGAACTGCAACACTCAGGAGGTGCTTGGTGATGATTATGGCGTGACTGGCGTAAGGCTTGTGAGAAAGGATGGTGAGGTGTTCGATATAGCTCTTGACGGATTCTTCCTCGCCATCGGCCATCATCCTAATTCTGAGCTTTTCAGCCAGTGGGTGAATGTAGACAAGGAGGGTTACATCATCACTGACGGACGTACTTCCAAGACTAATGTCGAGGGTGTCTTTGCTGCCGGTGATGTCCAGGATCCGCTTTACAGACAGGCTATCACAGCCGCTGCTTCAGGCTGCCGTGCTGCTCTTGATGCAGAGAAATTCCTTAAGATGCAATAAAGATATAATATATACAGATGAAAATCAGAAACCTTATTCTGGCGCTTGTCGCCGTAGCTGCAATGTCATCGTGCAAGTCGCAGTATGAAATACTTCTCAATAGTAATGATGCCGATGCAAAATACAAGGCTGCATTCGAGTATTTCAACAATAAGAAGTACAACAAGGCTTCCTCTCTGTTCGAGTCGCTTTCAGTGCTTACCAGCGGCACAGAGAGAGATGATACAGTAAGATATTACTGGGGTCTGAGCAACTACAACTTCAAGGATTACTACACTGCTGAGACAAACTTCGAGCAGTTTGTGGAGAGCTATCCGCGTAGCCCGTTTGCTGAGGATGCAAGATTCCTCCGTCTGGACTGTCTCTATCGCTCGACCTTGAGATATGAGCTCGACCAGACTCCTACCTACAAGGCTCTTACCGCCATTTCTGAGTATATGCTGGAATATCCTAATTCTGGAAATATGGCTGTGTGCCGTGATATGCTCACTGACCTTAATGAGCGTCTCGACAGGAAGGCGTACGAGTCTGCAAAGCTCTATTACAAGATGGAGGAGTACCTTTCTTCGAGAGTGGCATTCAAGAATGTGCTCAAGGATGATGCTGAGAACATCTACCGTGAGGATATCCTTTATTATATAGCTATGTCTTCTTATAAGTATGCGAGCCTCAGTGTGCCTGCAAAGCAGAAGGAGAGATATCTCTCATTCATCGATGACTATTTCAACTTCATCGGCGAGCTTCCTGATTCGCACTACCGCAAGGAGCTGGATACTATCTATGCGCGTGTTCAGAAGGCACTTGGAAAGCAGGGTGTAGGAGACCCTCAGGAGGATATGAAGGACAAGCACTTCGCAAGGGAGAGAGCAAAGCTTGAGAAGGAAAAGAAAAATAATTGAAACCCTGATTGAATCCGGCAGTATAATTAAATGGAGGGACTTCATTTTCCCCGGATTGGAAATCAAATAATATATTTAATATGGCAAACAAGAAGATACCGGTAAACACTCTTACAAGAGATCTCTGCAACCTCGCAGAACCTACAGGAAACATCTATGAAACAGTGGTAATCCTTTCAAAGAGAGCAAATCAGATTGCTATCGCTGAGAAGAAGGAGCTTACCAGAAAGCTTGAGGAGTTCAAGAATGACCGCGACACTATGGAGGAGGTATTCGAGAACCGTGAGCAGATCGAGATCTCAAAGTACTATGAGAGACAGCCGAAGCCAAGCCTTGTAGCTATCGAGGAGTTCAACGAGGGTGGCGTATTCTATAGAATGGCTAAGAACGAGGATAACGAGTAATATCCTATGTTAACCCGGCTGCAAGTCAGGAATTATGTATTGATAGACTCTCTGGATGTTGATTTTCCGGAGGGTCTGATCATTATTACGGGACAGACTGGAGCCGGTAAATCGATACTTCTGGGGGCATTGTCCCTCATTATGGGTGCTAAGGCGGATGCCGGGATGATTTCGGACGGGGCTGATAACTGTGTTGTGGAGGCTGAGTTCGATGTGGATCCGTCAGATGCCCCTTTCAAGGCAGAACTGGAAGAGAATGATGTGGAGTGGGATGAGGGCCATCTCATCGTCAGAAGGGTAGTGAACCGTTCAGGACGTTCCAGGGCTTTTGTCAATGATTCTCCAGTCTCGGTTCAGGTCCTGCAGAGCATTTCGTCCCGTCTGGTGGACATTCATTCACAGCATCAGACTCTTCTTCTTTCCGACCGTCAGTTCCAGCTGGATATTCTGGACCATTATGCAGGCAACACGGCTTTGCGTGAGCAGTGTGCAGAGCTTTGGCGCAGGATGGGTAAGATCAAGACCGATCTTGCGGCTCTTGACGCTAAGATTTCTTCAATCTCAAGCGAGAGAGACTACACTGAAGCAAGATTCAGACAGCTTGAGGAAGCCGGTCTCAGGGAGGGTGAACTTCTTGAACTTGAAGAGGAGCAGAAGCAGCTTGCAAACGCTGAGGAGATCAAGACCTGTCTGAGCTACACTGAAGAACTCTTCTGTCCAACTTCGGGTGATGCGTCTTCGCTTGATTCTATTCTTAAGGAGGCCTCACGTCAGCTGTCCAAGGCCGGCAGATTCATTCCTTCAGTGCAGGAGCTTTCGGAAAGGGTAGATTCATGCAGAAGGGAGCTTGATGACATTCTCTCGGATGTGTCATCGGCAAATTCAAGAGTTGATGTTTCTGAGAGCCGTCTGGAGATGGTGGAGTCTCGTATGTCCCTCATCTATTCTCTTATGCAGAAGTTCTCATGCAGGGATGAGGCTGAGCTCATTGCTCAGAGGGAAAGTCTTTCAGAACAGCTTTTCGATTCCACTCAGCTTGAGGAGAAACGTTCTCAGATGCAGTCACAACTGGATGCGCTGACTGCTGAACATACTGATGTGGCGGATAGGCTCAATGCTTCTAGAATGGAAGCATCTGCTTCATTTGCCGAAAGCATCCAGAATTCAATCAGGGATATGGAGCTTCCATATTCTGTCTTTGAGGTTGAAATCCTACCTGCGCCTTTGTCTGCTGCAGGACGTGATTCCGTGGCATTCAGATTCTCTTCTACAGGCAAGAATCCTGTGGATGTAGCTAAGTGTGCATCAGGTGGTGAGATGTCCAGAATAATGCTGGCTCTCAAGGCTATGATGGCGCGTTATGCCAATATGCCTACAATGATCTTTGATGAGATCGACACAGGAGTTTCCGGCAGCGTTGCAGACAGGATGGGTTCTGTGATCTGTGCTATGGGAGAGTATATGCAGGTGTTCGCTATCACCCATCTTCCTCAGGTTGCAGCAAAGGGCTCTGCCCATTATCTTGTGTCAAAATATATCGACCCGGCCACATCTTTGGCTGAGTCTAAAATAGAAAGACTCTCCGACGAGCAGAGAGTCCTTGAGGTTGCGCGTATGCTCAGCGGTTCCGTCCTGACTGATGAAGCGGTCGCTAACGCGAAATCTTTGCTTAGGTCTTAGTTCAGTTCCTTGACTGTCCAGCCTTCTTCGTAGATAATCCTTTTTACTCCGTTGTTGATGTAGCCGCCTTCCGGATTCTTCTTGAACTCGAAGGTGCTCTGGAGCATTCTGGTTTCTCCATCTGTGATCTTTTCAATCCAGTTGTAGCCGTATTTGTTTGCCAGTTCGATGAAATATGTGGCTATGTCATAGCCCTGGAAAGCAAACTGAGACGGCTCTGTGTTGAACATTGCTCTGTACTTCAGGAGGAACGTCTTCACTCTTGGGTCTTCGTAGTTGATGTAGTAGGCGAGACTTGTGTGGAGTGAAGTGTTGTGGATGTTATCTACGTCGATGGTCTCGAAGTTCCTTATCTTTGACGGTGAGTAGAGAACCACGTCATACTTCTGATACTCCAGGAGGTTGAGGTTTCTCACCACATCATTAACGAATGCTTCACTCTCGGATGCGATTACAACTCTGTTGGCTCCTGCATCAGTCATAAGTGCCATAAGCGGTTCCATCACGTCTCTTCCTTCGAGGATGCTGTAGGAGAAGTGTCTGTAGCTGACTCCTGATGAGTCGATGGCTTCCTGCATCTGTGTGAGCACATCTGACGGTCTTGCACCTTTTTCAGTGATGAAGATAACCTTGTCATTCTGCTGTGCGTCTTCCTTTACCCAGTCGATCAGGTCGTTGTACTGGATGATGTGAGGAGTAGGGGCCTGGATCATGTTTCCATACGATGCCGCAAGGCTCTGGGCTCTCTGGTCGAGAGGAGAGATCACGTAAGGTCCGTAAGCGCACATCTCAAGTGTCTTTGTGAGGTCTGCTGAAGCGATTGGACCTATCACGAAGTTGCAGTCGCTGATGTAGCTGTGGGCTGGAAGTCCGTTGCTGCCTGTGTCGCAGACTTTTAGCTCTATGTTGACACCTTTCTCTGTGAGGTCTGACACTGCGAGAAGAACTCCGCTGTAGAAGTCCATGTTACCTCTGTGTGATGAGGCTCCTGTTGCATTCAGTGGCAGAAGCAGACCAGCCTTCACGTTGTGATTCTGAACCACAACCTGCTCTTCTGCAGATGGTGTTTCAGTAACAGCTGTGCTGTCTGTAGCCTGTGCCGCTTCAGTTTCTTCTGCAATCTGTACCTGAACATCTTCAACAGGCTGCACTACTTCGCCCGGATTCGGAATCTGGAGCTTCTGTCTTGCTGTAAGCTTTCTGCCTTCAAGATTGTTGAGCTGCATTATGGACTCAACGCTTACTCCATATTTTTCTGCGATGACATCAAGGTCTTCGAACCATTTTACTGTGTGGGTCTTGCGCTTGACTTTAGCAGGGGTCTCTTTGACTACCGGCTCCTGAACCTGTATCTGTACCGGTTCAGGTGTCTGAGTGTCAGCCTGCTTGTGTTCAAGTGCATCTTGAGAAGGAATGAGGATGATGCCGTTCTTCTTCAGTCCTGTCTCCTTGAGGGTCGGATTGAAACGGTAGATGTCATCTATGCTTACGCCGTAGGCCTTGCTGATCGAATATAATGTCTGCTTTTCGAGTACGATGTGAGAATAGCACACCTTTCCGTCAATCTTTACCTTTTCCTTGGATATGGTCACATGTACAGGAGCATAGGCCTGTGCCGCCGCCTCTTCCGGCACGAATGCCAGAAGCGCTGCTGCCGCCACCGCTGCACGTATCAATCCGCTTATCTTAAATCTCTTCATTATATTTTATTTTGTCATTCCCGACCTGATCGGGAATCTCCTTACAATCTTCCGATGAAGTCTTCCAACTTCAAGGCAAATGTATTCCATGACAGCCTCTCTTTCTCGAGGCGTATATTTCTTATGCATTCCTGCTGAAGGTCAGCGTCCGAGAAGAATCGCTGTATCTCTTTCAAGATGCATTCGGGTGTACACTCTTCCGCCACAATTCCTGTACCCCTGTCTCCGATGGTTTCCCTGAGCCCTCCTGTGTCGGTGACGATCATCGGCACTTCAAAATGATAGGAAACTGAACTTATGCCGCTCTGTGTTGCGCTTCTGTATGGAAGCACTGCGAGGTCGGCTGCGGAGAAATAATCCTTTACTTCAGAATCCTTGATGTATTTGAGGTTCATCCTGATTCTGTCTTTGTTCGGCAGTGAGTCGATTATCTCCTGATACTTGTCGAATGAGCCATAAGGCTCTCCTGCAATGATCAGCTGATAGTCGTCCGGAAGCTTGCCGAAGGCTTCCAGAAGTATGTCAAGTCCTTTGTAGGCGCGGATGAGTCCGAAGAACAACAGGTTCTTCTTTCCCGGTTCCAGTCCGAGCTTCCTTTCTGCCTCTTCTCTCTGGAGCTTCTGTCCGAAATGTGAGTACAGAGGATGCTGGATCACCGTATATTTCTTGTCCGGGCTCAGCTTCAGCAGGTCTTTGGACACTGCCTCGCAGAGAGTTACGCTGCCGGTGCTTCCCTTGAGGAAATACTTTGTAAGAGGAGCGTCGAAGAAGTGCGGTTCGTGAGGGATGACATTGTCAAGGATGGATATCACCTTGCAATGCTTCTTCATCCTTCTGGTGATGTAGCCCAGCGATGGGGCGAACCACGACATCCAGTATCTGACGATGAGGACATCCGGTCCCCACTCCTTGATAGCCTTGTAGGTCTTGATGTAAGAAAAAGGATTAGCCGTGTCCAGCAGAGATATGCTCTCTACCGGCACGGCTTCATCGTCCTGTGTCACGTACTGAGTCTTGCCCGGGAAGAGGATTTCTGGGTATTGTCTGGTGAAATTGAATGCCTTGACAATATTTCGTTTGCCCAGTTCTTCATAGAGATATGTGTTGAACTGAGAAATGCCACCTCGGTAAGGGTAGAAACAGGACAGTAACGCTATCTTCAATTATTACTCGCTTTTCTCGTTCTTTGTCTTGATGTACTCTTCGTTAAGACCTGCGAGTACGTCATCTGTGATGTTGAGTGCAGGATCTGCTGTGATTACCGGTGCACCACCCTGGTTGGTGATGATCATAGCGTACTGCTTCTCCTCGTTGTATTTGTCAAGGAAAGTCTTGATTGCGTCTCCGAGCTGGTTCATCATTACTACCTGCTCCTCCTGGATCTCCTGCTGCTTCTGAGCTGCATATACGTTGAAATCCTGCTCCTGCTTCTGGAGCTTCTGGCCCTGAACCTCAGCAACTGAGCGGGTCATGAGACCTTTCTCCATCTTCTCCTGGAATGACTTTACGTCCTTTTCGAGCTTAGTGCCTCTTCTGTTCACCTCTGCCTGGATGTTCTGAACCTTTGTCTCAACAACTGATCGGAGATCGTTAGCCATGTCATACTCCATAAGGATTCTGTCGAGGTCGATATAAACGATCGCACCTTCGCAAGCTACAGCCTCTACTGCCTCGCCTTCTGCCTGAGCTGCCGGCTTGCCGCCCTTTGTCAATGAAACGATTCCGAATGCTACAACAGCAACAAGCGAGATGATGCTGAGGATAAGTGATGTGTTCTTCATTTTGAAAAAATTATTACGTTATTCGTGCAAATATAGTTAAAAAATCTTGACTTTCGAGAGATATGCCTTTATTGTTTGCTCCAAGCCCATGTAAAGTGCGTCAGAAATGACTGCGTGACCTATGGAAACCTCATCTGTCCATGGGATGTTGCGGATGAAGAATTCAAGGTTGTCGAGGTTGAGGTCGTGTCCGGCATTGAGTCCGAGACCTGCCTCGCGTGCTGCTTCTGCTGCCTTGATGAATGGAGCTACTGCTGCCTGAGGGTCGCTAGGGAAGAGGTTTGCATAGGGCTCTGTGTAGAGTTCTACTCTATCTGCTCCGCAAAGAGCTGCTCCTTCCGCCATTTCAGGGAGTGCATCGATAAAAATTGAGGTTCTGATGCCGCTGTTTTTGAATTCCTTGCAGACTTCTGTGAGGAAATCTCTGTTTTTGAGAGTGTCCCATCCGGAGTTCGAAGTGATCGCGTCCACTGCATCAGGAACGAGGGTTACCTGATCTGGTTTGACTTCGAGCACCAGGTCGATGAATGAGTCTATGGGATTGCCTTCAATGTTGAATTCAGTTGTTATCAGAGGGCGTATTTCGCGTACATCAGCGTATCTGATGTGCCTTTCGTCCGGTCTTGGATGAACGGTGATTCCTTCGGCTCCGAATTTCTCGCAGTTCACTGCTGCCAGCGCCACGTCCGGCATCTTGCCGCCGCGTGCATTCCTGATTGTTGCTATCTTGTTGATATTGATGCTGAGCCTTGTCATATTTCTATCTTTTAGAGTTGGCAAAATTATATAATAAAGTTCAAAATTTGTAAATAATGTGCTATTTTTGAAGCCGTTTTGATGATAAATAAGATGTTAGCAGCGTTATATATAGGAAAGGAAGGCTTTGAGGATGATGTGCGTATCAAAGAACTTGCCGCTTCTCTGGAGAAGGGAGGCTGCTCCTGCTACTATGTTTTTTATGGCGGACGTCTTCGGGAGGGGACAGATCTTGTTCTCAGCGTAGGTGGTGACGGTACTTTTCTTTCTGTTGCCATGCTTGTTGCCGATTCAGGTGTTCCGGTGGTTGGTGTCAATCTCGGACGTCTGGGATTCCTCTCTGAGAATCGTCCTGAGGCTGTTGCTCAAGCTATTCTTAGTCAGGACTATACAATAGAAGACAGGTCGCTTCTTAAGGCTTCTCTTTCTGCACCGTGCGGAAATCCTTCCATTGACGGATGGCCTTATGCTCTCAATGAAGTTGCAGTGCACAGAAGCGGTGCAGCCATGCTTGGAGTGGATGTCTGTCTTGACGGGAAATGGCTTCCTACTTACTGGGCAGACGGGCTGATCGTTTCGACAAGTTCGGGCTCTACGGCTTACTCTCTGAGTGTCGGTGGTCCTATCGTTCTTCCACAGTCCAAGGTTCTGATCCTTGCTCCTATAGCTCCTCATAACCTGAACATCAGACCTTTGGTCATTCCGGATAGTTCTGAAGTGCATCTCAGGGTGCATTCGCGTGATGGAAAGGCCATATTTACAATAGACAACAGGACGGTGGAACTTCCTGAAGGTCTGGAAATCACCGTTTCTTTGGCACACTTTTCGCTAAGGCGTGTCAGGTTCAACAATTCAGATTTCATCAACGCTCTTACTGAGAAACTTTTCTGGGGCGAAGATGTCAGAAACATCCGATAAATATGATCGATCAAACAAAGAATGTCCCTTTGCACGTGTCTTTGATTATGGACGGAAACGGGCGCTGGGCGAAAGAGCGTGGCAAGGAACGTGTCTACGGGCATTTTGAGGGCGTGGCGAGCGTTCGTGCCTGTGTTGAAGCCGCTGTGGAGAATGGAGTCAGATATCTTTCTCTTTTTGCTTTTTCCGAGGAGAACTGGAATCGTCCCGATGACGAGGTGACTACACTCATGGGACTGATGGTCAAGGCTATGGCTGATGAGATGGATAGTCTTGACAGGAATGGCGTGAGGTTTATGGTGCTGGGAAATCGTCAGCGTCTGGGTACAGAATTGAATGCTACTATTGATGCATGTATGGAGAGGACGGCTTCGAACGAGGTGCTGACCTTGATCATATTCCTCAGTTACAGTGGAAAGTGGGATATTCTTCAGGCGGCCAAGAGAATGGCTCTTGATCTTATGTACAATCCTCGGAGAATGGAAATCCTTGAAAATATGACTGTTACGGACTTCGATAGGTATCTGGTGACAGCAGAGATTCCAGATCCGGACCTTATCGTACGCACTTCAGGCGAGCATCGTCTGAGCAACTATCTTCTGTGGCAAGGTGCCTACTCGGAATTCTATTTTACCGAGACTTTATGGCCGGATTTCCGCAAGGAAGAGTTTGCTAAAGCCCTTGATTCTTTTGCAAAACGTGACAGACGTTATGGAAAAGTTAAATAAATGCTTATATTTGCAATTTTGAAATAAGAACAACACATGAGACTTACCCGTATTATCTGTCTTCTTGCCGCACTTACACTGAGCGCACCGCTTTGGGCCCAGACAAGTGGGGAGGAGGTAGTGATAGACTATAATAACCCTAAGAAGTATATCGTAGGTGGCGTTGAGGTTGAGGGCAACAATTATTTTGCTCCTCAGCAGATCATTCAGATCACCGGACTACAGGAAGGAATGGAAGTTACAGTTCCGAGTGAGGATCTGTCTGCCATTGTAAAGCGTCTGTGGCTTCAGAGATATTTCGAGGATGTTGCTGTAGTCGTTGATTCTCTGACTCCAAGCCGTGACACCGCATTCTTCAAGATCAGGATCGTTGAGCGTCCTCGTGTTTCGCGATGGACATTCTCTGGAGTCAAGTCAGGAGAGCAGAAGGAACTTCAGGAGCGTCTGAATCTCCGTCGCGGAGGCGAATATTCTGATTACGTCGCAAAGACTTCCATCGGTATCATCGAAAGATATTATAAGGAGAAGGGATTCTATAATGTCAAGGTGGACGTGAATACAAAGCAGGACACAGTGGTTCGTAGTGCCATCCGTGTCCAGTTTGCCGTTGATAGAGGTGACAAGGTGAAGGTCAAGAAGATCACATTCGGTGGTGCAAAGAACGTGAAGGAGTTCAAGCTCGTACGTTCTATGAAGAAGACCAAGGATGCCCGATTCATGAACCTTTTCGCATCAAAGAAGTTTAAGGAGAAGGAATACGAGAATGATAAGAAATCGCTTCTCAGTGCTTTCAACGAGGCCGGTTACAGGGATGCGAGAATCGTCAAGGATACATTGTACTACATCGAACCTGGTCGTCTTCAGATTGATTTTCAGATTGATGAAGGAAAGAAATACTATTTCAGAGACATTAACTGGACAGGTAACTCGGTTTATACTACAGACGCCCTCAATGAGATTCTCATGATCAAGAAGGGTGATGTCTATGATGTCGTGACAATGGAGAAGCGTCTCTTCGGTGGTGGAAAGCAGACTGAGTGGGATGTTTCCAAGCTTTATCGCGACAACGGTTATCTCTTCTTCCAGATTCAGCCGGTCGAGCTTAATATCGAGGGTGACTCTGTGGATGTGGAGATGAGAATCGTGGAAGGAAAGCCTGCAACTCTCAACAACATCGTGATCAACGGTAATGACCTTACAAATGAAAGGGTTGTACGCCGTCAGGTGTTCACAAAGCCAGGATATCTTTTCAGTCAGACAGATTTCGAGCGCTCGATCCGAGAGATTGCGTCTATGGGTCAGTTCGATCCTGAGGCTATCTCAGATCCTGCAAAGGGATATTCAATCATTCCTAACCAGCTCGACAACACTGTTGACATTATATATAATGTGACAGAGAAGCCATCATCTCAGCTTGAGCTTTCTGGTGGTTGGGGTGGAAACACCTTCGTTGCTACTGTCGGTGTTAGCTTCAACAACTTCTCTACACGCAGATTCTTTGACAAGACCGCTTGGCGTCCGGTTCCGCTTGGAGATGCTCAGAATCTTGCCATCAGGTTCCAGACCAACGGTACTTACTATACAAGCCTTTCAGCAAGCTTCTCAGAGCCTTGGCTCTTTGGAAAGAAGCCTACTTCGCTCAATCTCTCGCTCTACTACACCCGTCAGACCAACTCATATCTGGCATTCAACATTCTTAACAATGATGAATACATGGAGGTGTACGGTTTTGCAGCAGGTCTTGGTAAGCGTCTGAAATGGCCTGACAGCTACTTTGTGCTTTACAACCAGCTCAGCTGGCAGACATATAAGCTTCAGAACTGGGGCTATCAGTTCATGTTCGACACAGGCATCTCGCACAACCTCAGCTATACTCTGAGTCTTACGAGAAACTCTACCGACCAGCAGATCTATCCTCGTCTGGGATCGAACTTCAGTGCTTCTGTTCAGTTCACTCCTCCATACTCAATTCTCAGAAAGAAGGGTATCAAGGGATATAACGTTAAGACAGGAGATCCTATATATACTGATAATTGGAGAGAGATTGACTACAACCTCCAGACTTCAGAGGAGCGTTACAGATGGATCGAGTACCACAAGTGGTCATTCAAGGGTGAGATCTACACCAAACTCGTCGGTGACCTCGTGCTGATGGCACGTGCTCAGTTCGGATACCTTGGCTATTACAACAGAAACTGGGGTTATTCTCCATTCGAGGGATTCCGTGTCGGTGGTGACGGTATGTCAGGTTACGATACTTATGGTTCAGAGATCATTTCTCTCAGAGGTTATGAGAACTACTCTCTGACTCCTACAGCGGTTTCATATGCGACAACAGGTAACTATTATGCCGGTAACGTGTATGACAAGTTTACAGTCGAGCTTCGTTATCCTGTAATCCTCCAGCCGCAGTCGACCATTTATGCATTGCTCTTCCTCGAGGGAGGTAACTGTTGGTCAGACATTAGAGATTTCAATCCGTTCCAGATCAAGAGATCTGCCGGTGTGGGTGTGAGAGTCTTCCTCCCTATGATCGGTCTTCTTGGTGTTGACTGGGGTTACGGTTTCGATGATCCTGTAAACGGCAAGAGCCAGTTCCACTTCGTGATCGGACAGCAGTTTTAAGATTGCCGGTCGAGCCGGCAATGACGGCACAAACAGTCAATGACGGCACAAACAGTCATTCCCGACCTGATCGGGAATCTAAAATAGAGAATATTAAATAATAACAATAGTAACAAATTATGAAAAGAATCATTTTGATCGCAGCTATGGCTGTTGCATCTGTAGCAGCTTCAGCTCAGGACTTTAAATTTGCATATGTGGATTTCACAGAGCTCGTACAGCTTATGCCAGAGGCTGACTCTGCAAGAGTTCAGACAGAGGCTGCAAGCCTTGAGGCTCAGGAGACTTACCAGGCAATGGTAGAGGAGTACCAGAGCAAGGGTCAGCAGTTCCAGCAGAAGCAGGCAAGCTGGACTCCGGCTATCAGAGAGAGCAAGGCTGCAGAGCTCCAGCAGATCGAGTACCGTATACAGGAGTTCCAGCAGGCTATCCAGCAGGACCTTCAGCAGCTTAACGCTACTCTTCAGGCTCCTATCTACGAGAAGGCACAGAACACTGTGAACGAGCTTGCAAAGGCAAAGGGTGTTGCAGTTGTATTCGAGAAGAATTCACTTCTTTTTGTTGATCCTGCACAGGGTGTAGACCTCACTCCAGAGGCTCGCAAGGCTCTCGGCATCGCTGAGGGACGTACACTTGAGACTCTTCAGCAGGAGCTTCAGGCTAAGGCTCAGGCGGCTCAGGCCCAGTAGTAGAATTTTTGAACACTTAATAACATTAATCGCCTGACACTACCAGTCAGGCGATTTTTGATTCGTTTGTTCTATCGGGTGACGCGTTTGTTTCGCTAAATTGCAAAAACTTTAATTCCACGCGGATAGAACAAATTTTAAAATATTGATGTTATGAAGAAAATTTTAGCAATCCTTGCATTGGTGATGATTGTCCCGATTATGGCTCAGGACTACACTCTTGATGCAAAGGCAAAGAAAAAGACCGGCAAGAAGGGTAAGGTAGAGGTTGTTGAAAAGAAGGATACTGTCAAGAGAAAGAAGACCTCGAAGTACGTCAAGATGTTCGTACAGGACAAGACTTGCGTGACTGCGAAATGTGCGGATGGGTTCCTGACTTTGCATAAGGCTAAGGGTAAGCTTTATCTTGAGCTCCCTCTTAAGTACATGGGGCGCGAGATGCTTATCGCTTCCACTATCACAGAGTCGAGTGCAGCAGACCTTGCTTCTATCGGATACAAGCCTGTTCCGCCTCTCCATGTGCGATTCAGCAAGGTGGACAGCACCATCTTCATGAAGGAGGTGACTGTGCTTCCTGATTTCGACCCGGAGAATAAGGCCATGGCAAGAGCAGTTGAGCTTACAGGTATGGATCCTATTCTCAATTCATGGAAGATGACATGCTGGAACAAGGATTCTTCCGCTGTCGTGTTTGATGTGACTTCAATGTTCGCTGCCAATTATGAGAAGCTTGCTCCGATCAAGTCGGGTGCAGGTTCAGGTGGAGTGAACATCACTGCAAACTACAACAGTGCAGGTGCTGCCCTTGGAGATATCAAGGCTTTCAAGGATAATGTAACCATCAAGTCAACACTTTCGTACACTGTTTCAGCGAACCTTATGCAGCTCGTGGCTCTCAAGAACAAGGAGCCTTTCTCTGTAGGCGTGACCCGCACAATTCTCCTTCTTCCGGAGCAGAAGATGCGTCCACGTATCGCTGATTCGCGCGTCGGCATCTTCCTTTCAGGAAGGACAGACCTTGACGCTGATGTAGATGCAATCAAGAGATATTCTGTAATCAACAGATGGGATCTTCAGCCATCTGATCTTGAGGCATGGTCTCGTGGCGAGCTCGTTGAGCCGGTTAAGCCTATCGTATTCTATCTCGATAATGCTTTCCCTGAAATCTGGCGTGAGCCTGCAAGAAAGGGTGCCCTCAGATGGAACAAGGCTTTTGAGGCAATCGGTTTCAAGAATGCCGTTCAGGTTCTCGATTTCCCTACAGACGATCCTGAGTTCGATCCGGATAACCTTAAATATTCATGTATCCGTTATGTCCCTTCTCAGATTGCGAATGCTATGGGCCCATCTTGGGTAGATCCTACCACAGGTGAGATCATCAATGCTTCCGTTATCGTGTGGAATGACATTATCAAGCTTGTGAATAACTGGAGATTCACTCAGACAGCTCAGCTTGACGAGCGCGTGAGAGCAAAGAAGCTTCCGCAGGATGTTGTTGAGGAGTCTATTGAATATGTAATTGCTCATGAGATTGGTCACTGTCTCGGATTCATGCACAATATGTCGGCTTCTGCTGCTTATTCTGTAGAGTCTCTCAGAGATCCTGAGTTCACTGCGAAGTATGGTACCACTCCTTCAATCATGGACTATGCCCGTTTCAACTATGTGGCACAGCCGGAGGATAAGGGTGTGACCCTCACTCCTCCACACCTCGGTCTTTATGACTATTATCTTGTGAAATATGCATATTGCCCTATTCCAGAGGCAAAGACTATGAAGGAAGAGATGCCTGTCCTTGAGTCATGGGTTGATGAGAAGGCAGGTGACCCTATCTACAGATATGGTCGTCAGCAGGTGGTTCACCGTTATGATCCTAGTGCAGTTGAGGAGGATCTCGGTGATGATCCTATGAAGGCTGCGCAGTATGGTGTGAAGAACCTTAAGTACATCCTCTCTCACTTCAATGAGTGGATGCCGGATTCTGTGGATCCTGATGCATCTCTCCGTACAACAAGATATGAGGCTCTCGCAAACCAGTACAACCGTTACCTCAAGGCTGTGATGCTTAATGTCGGAGGAATCTATCTTACTGAGGTTAAGCCAGGTACTCCTGGCGTTCCTGCAGAGCCTGTTGCAAGAAAGCGTCAGCAGGAGTCACTCAAATGGGTTCTCAATGAGCTCAAGACCTGTGATTGGATCGAGGATGAGGCCATTACTTCTAAATTCTCCATGAGAGTGGGCCTAGCTCCAATTCTTCAGTACTACACAATCCTCGAACTTTTCGAGACGCACAAGAATGTGATCCTTTCGTCATATCTTGCAGGAAACGGTAAGGATGCATACACTCTCAAGAACTGGCTCGATGATATGCACCAGGGTGTGTGGGAGAGCGCTCTCAAATATAAGGCACCTAACTCTTGCGACCGTATCCTCCAGGATCTCTATGTGACCTTCCTTACAGGTATCGTGACCAAGAAGAGTCAGCTCGTTAAGGTTAAGTCATTTGCTCTTGACGGTGACTCATTCCTTCCATCAATTGACCATATTGTTGCATTCGGTCTTGATGAGACAGGTGTGCTTGCTGAGAATATCGACGCACTCCGTGCACTCGAAGAGGAGAACGGTATCGGTTATGTGGCTTCACAGTTGGGACTTGACAAATATGGTCCTGCCGGATACAAGTGGCAGTACAGAGTGAACCTTCGTACCATCGATGAGTCGAAGACTGCACTTTACGGAGAGATCAAGCGTGTGGAGAAACTTCTCAAGAATGTGATCCCTTCTGCGTCTGGAGAGGCAAGAACTCATTATGAGTCAGTTCTCTACAAGCTGCAGACCGCAATGAATCCTGAAAAATAACAACGAATCTTAACAACTATTATTAACAATTAATTTACTGCATTATGAAGAACTTATTGCAAATGCTTTGCGTGATTCTTCTCGCTTGGTTACTTCCATTGGGAGTGACTGCCGATGCGCAGAGCAAGATTTCTGGAAATCAGATCCTTCAGAAGCAGGTGACAGCATCCTTTACTGCATCTCCAGTCAAGGATGTGCTGGCTAAGCTTCAGCAGGAGACTGGCGTTCGTATTGTCTACAAGGCAGCGGATGTTGAAAGACTCAAGCCGTTTACCGGTAGCTTCAATGCGGCTCCTGTGTCACAGGTTCTTGACAAGTGTCTCGCAGGCACACGTCTGACTTATTCTGTAGTCAGTGGTGCCATTGTCATCAAGCCTGAGGCTAAGATGGAGCGAATCACCGTGTTCGGTAATGTGAAGGATGATCTGGGACAGCCTCTTCCGGGAGCAGCTGTTCAGCTCAAAGGAACAACCATCGGAGCGGTGGCTGACATTGACGGAAACTATTCCATCGAGTTCGGCCGTCAGGAAGGTAAGGAGAATGTTCTTATCTTCTCATTCCTTGGTATGACTTCTGAGGAGAAGAGTGTAAACAGTTCTACTCAGCTTAATGTGAAACTTACTTCGGATTCAAGCCTTGAGGAAGTGGTTGTGAATGGTTTCTACACTCAGAACATGAATACCTTTACCGGTGTTGCTACAACCATCAAGGGTGAGGAACTCATAGCTGTTTCACCTACCAATCTTGTATCAGGTATCGCTACTTTGACTCCTGGTATGATGCTCGTGGAGAATAACGCACAGGGTTCTAACCCTAATGCTGTTCCTTCTCTTCTCGTGCGTGGTGCCAACTCGCTGATTACTAACGAGAGTGAGGAAGGTGTGAACAACCCTCTCATCGTCCTTGATGGTGTCGAGATCACAATGGAGGAACTTTATGACCTTGATATGTTCGATATCGAGCGTATCGATGTCCTCAAGGATGCGTCTGCTACAATTCTATATGGTGAGAAGGGTGCAAACGGTGTCATCGTTGTAGAGCGTAAGCAGGTGAAGGACCAGAAGGTTCGTCTCAACTACAACTTCGTACCTAAGTTCAGCATTCCTGACCTGTCTTCATTCAACTTGACAAATGCAGCTCAGAAGCTTGATTTCGAGCGTATTGCCGGTCTTTATGACAGCGATAACGGAAGCCTCGACAAGGCTTATGACTACAA
The DNA here is from genome assembly GCA_045126915.1 of Candidatus Cryptobacteroides sp. GTDB lineage: Bacteria > Bacteroidota > Bacteroidia > Bacteroidales > UBA932 > Cryptobacteroides. The sequence goes on along the minus strand of JBGVPH010000026.1, from coordinate 40,862 downwards.
GCTTCAGAATGTTCGCCGCGGTGTCAATACAGACTGGATCCATGCTCCTCTCCGTGTTCCTTTCAGCCACTCTCACTCACTTGCATTGAGTGCACGTGGTTCAAATGTGGATTACAGGGCTACCATCAGCCTCAATGATACCTATGGTGTCATGAAGGCAGATAACCGCCGTAAGCTCGGAGTCGGATTCAATGTTGGATACCACCTCAGAGACAAGCTCACAGTGTCGTTCAGAACAAACTTCTCGATGACAAATTCGAAGGATACTCCTTACGGTACATTCTCTGACTATGTGGCTCTCAATCCATATGAGCCTATCTTTGATGAGAATGGTGAGTACATCAAGAACTATTACTTCAATCCGTTCGACACCAACTCGAGCAGAATGGCGAACCCTCTCTACGATGCTACTCTTTCAAGCTTCTCAAAGAATCAGACAATGAGTATGACAAACTCTTTGTCAGCGAAGTGGAATGTGACCAAGTATTTCTATATCACAGGTCAGGCTAACATGTCATTCAACTGGGGTTCAAACGATGATTACGTGTCTCCAGATGCTGCAGAGTATGTGAATCTTACAGATCCGGCTAAGAGAGGTAAGTACACTTTCTCAAAGCGTAATGGTGAATCATATGATGGTAAGATCGTCCTTAACTATGGTCGTCAGATCGGTTCAAGAGGTTCTATGTTCCGTATCAGCGGAGGTTCGAACATCAAGTATGCAAGAAACACTTCAGCTACTGCAATCGGAATGGGCTTCCTTAAGGATGAACTCAATGACATTTCATTCGCGATGGGATATCCTACCAGCGGCAGTCCGTCAGGAACAGACCGTATCGCTACTGATGTAGGTTTCTTCGTGAACGGTAACTTCAGTCTTTTCAACAGATATTTCGTTGATGCTTCGTTCCGTACTTCAGGCTCTTCAAGATTCGGTGCAGACAACAGCTTTGCTCCGTTCTGGGCTGCCGGTATCGGTTGGAACCTCCACAACGAGAGCTTCCTTAAGGATGTTCCTTGGGTTGAAAGACTCACTCTCCGCTACAGTACAGGTTATACCGGTAGTGTGTCGTTCGACTACTATCAGGCAAAGACAGTGTATGAGTACGATCCGGACTATCAGTACTACACTGGTATCGGTGCAATTCCTATCAGCATGGGTAACCCTAACCTCTCATGGCAGAAGAAGTTCAACAACAACGTGGGTGTGAATGCTACATTCTTCAAGGACAGACTCAACGTTGCGTTTGACTGGTACACCAACACCACTTATGACCTTCTCATGCCTATCAACCTTCCACCATCAGTCGGTGTGTCTTCGATGAACGTGAACTTCGGTCAGATCAACAACAGCGGTTTCGACTTCTCTGTTTCTGGTCACATCATCAGCACCAAGGACTGGTTCTGGAGCATGACCATCACTGGTGGACACGTAATGGACCGCATCAACAACATCTCTACTGTGCTCAAGGGTACAGAGGCTGATGCTGTCGGAAGCGAGGGTGATGCTGTGATGCCTAAGCTTCTCTTCACAGAGGGCGGTTCGCAGTTCGATATCTATGCTGTACGTTCAGCTGGTATCGACCCTGCTACAGGTCAGGAAATCTTTATCAAGAAGGATGGTTCATACACATACAAGTATGACGAGGATGACAGAGTTGCAGTCGGCAACAGCAATCCTGTTCTTAATGGTTCATGGATCAACACATTGAGATACAAAGGCTTCACTCTCAGCGTGACCACTTCATACACGTTCGGTTCTGATTTCTACAACACTACTCTTCAGAGTAAGGTGGAGAACATCGATCCTTACAAGAATGTGGATGCAAGAGCATACACCGAGAGATGGAAGAACCCTGGTGACCTTGTGCGCTACCTTGCAATCAATACTACAAACAACCAGATGGTGAACTCGGAGAGATTCGTAGAGCGCAGAAATGAACTTTATGTGTCTAACGTTCAGTTTACATACGATTTCCAGACAAGATGGCTCAATAAGATCGGACTCAAGCGTCTTTGCCTTGGAGTCGGAATGTCTGACATCGGATATATCTCGACTGTGAAGTTCGAGCGTGGTACATCTTATCCGTACTGCCGTTCGATCAACCTTATTTTCCGTCCTACATTCTAAATTGACATGACTATGAAACAGATAAAGAATATTTTTATAGCTCTTGCTTGTGTCTGCACACTTGCAGGTTGCGATAAGTTTTTGAATGTCAATCCAAAGGGTGAGGTTTTCGATCAGGATATGTTCACCTCGGCTGAGGGTTATGAGGACGCTCTTTACGGAATCTATGCTGAGCTGGGAACTACTCAGTATCTCTATAGTGACTATATGGTCTGGGTTCCTGAGGTTATGGGTGTCAACCTTCAGTCATCTTCTTTGGATCTGACTAACGTAAGCATGGGTCTTTGGGATGCTTACGGCGCTCCTGGTATCAGAAAAGGAATCTGGTCTGCGGCCTACAAGACCATTAATCACATCAACAATATTCTCGGTTACATCGAGAAGGGTGGCGATGACCAGTACCAGTATACTAAACTCTATAAGGGTGAGGCTCTTGCACTCCGTGCAATGCTTCATTTCGATATGATGAGACTTTTCGGTCCTCCGGCTTGGGCTGATGCTTCTGCTAAGGCAAAGGTACTCCCTTATGTGACCAAGTATGCCTTCGACATCACTCCGTTCAGCTCATATGACGATGTTTACAAGTACATCATCGCTGATCTTGAAGAGGCTGAGAACTGTCTTGCAGCTGATGAGACTCTCCTTCCTGCCGTACGCAACAATTCTGCTGCAGGTTTCACATCTTGCAGAATCATCCATATGAATCTTTATGCAGTGCAGGCTCTTCTTGCACGTGTCTACTGGTACAAGGGTGATCTCGCAAAGGCTGCGACATATGCTGCAAAGGTGATCGAGAGCGGCAAGTTCACATTCCGTCCACGTGAAGCGTTCATCCAGTCGGAGAACGGTGTTCTTGATATGAATGAGACTATCTTCGGTATATACTCGCAGCAGTCTAATGTGAAGAATGCAAAGGCTTTCGGCTTCTCGTCTTCAAGTACTTCGCTTACAGTGATGGATGATGCTTATGCAATCTTCAATGATGGTTCATCTGCATCAGGTACAGATCTGAGACTTTCTGCATGGTTCGACGGCACTCAGTTCAAGAATCTCGTGAACAGATCTTATGTAGAGGGCAGCAACAGCTACAGCGGAAAGTCAATCCTCGGAGTGAACATCTTCCGTATCTCTGAGATGTATTACATCATGGCTGAGGCACTTATGGAGTCAGATCCGGCAACGGCAACAGAGTACTATGACGCTGTCGTGACTACTCGTGACCTTGATCCTCTGACCGGTGCATCGACAGTTACTGCTGACGTTCTTTACAATGAGCGTTGCAAGGAGTTCTTCGGTGAGGGCTTCAGATGGTTCGACATGAAGAGACTCGGCAAGGATATCCAGGTGAGCACAAGTGTACTCCTTCCTGGTAACAACCTCAGCACTTACGTGATGCCACTCCCTCTCGCAGAGGAAGAGAACAGAGCAGAAGAGTAAACATTTAAACAGAAGACAATATGAAAAAGAATATATCATCAGTTGTATTTTTCCTGATATCGTTCATGATGCTTCTGAGCTCTTGTGAGGGAACATGGATCATGTACGACACTACCCAGAAGGACCATCTCTATATGGAGAACCTTCCTTCGGCTTCGACCGTGTCATTTGCACTGGTTGAGGACCTTGAGCTCACACACAATGTGAAGGTGAAGATGATGGGTATGCCTGTGAATGCAGACCGCCAGTTTACAGTAGAGTTCCTCGAGCCTTCTGTGGCATCTGTTGCATCAGGCGAGAGCACTATCGATGTATATAAGGCTGTGGCTGGAACAGACTTCGAGGCTCCTTCATTCGTCATGCCTGCAGGCGCTGTCGAGACTACTCTCAGCTTCAAGCTTAAGAGAACCGAGACCATCAAGGACAAGTTCGCTTCAATCCGATTCCGTATCGTTGAGGATGCAGAGTTTGTTCCTATGGTTCAGGACAGCACTGACCTTGACGCAATCGTTTCAAGCGAGTACGAGGTGCTTTTCAATGACGGTGATCCTGTGTGCCCTGTATGGTGGAGCGCAGGTGCCGGATATGAGGGCTGGCAGATGCTCATCGGTAAGTTCTATGTAGCCAAGTACAGAAAGTTCCTTGATCTCTTCCATGAGATGGAGGTTACAAATCCTGTAATTTTCGCGCAGATGGTTGAAAAGTATGGTTACAATCTTGACAATCCTGATATGGAGATTGCATTCTATCAGAAGACTGACCCTGCCGTTTGGGCTACCTATGTGCTCATTCCTCTCTACAATTATTTCAAGGCATTGTATGAGGCGAATCCTGAGCATCCGGATGCAACCATCGACACTTTTGCAAACTCTGGTACAGCAGGAACATATTGGAAAGACCCTGTAGGACAGTTAAAGTAGGAAGATTATGAAAAGATTTATTTCAATAATAGCGACAGCGCTCGTAGCGCTTACTGCAGTTTCCTGCTTCGGAATTGATGAAGGAAACTACAAGGAACTTGCTCCGATCACCTTCAACGAGGTTTCATCTGTCATTGATGTGGATCTGGGACAGGAACTCGTCTATGATAAGCTTCAGGTGACAAGTGACAAGCCTGTTGAGTATCAGTGGGCATATGGTCCTAAGAAGACCTTGGCTGCCAAGGATGAATATGAGATGGAATCCATGGAGGTCATCTCTACAGATCCGGCAATCAGATATACATTCAAGAAGCTCGGTCAGTTCGTTCTCCGTCTGAGAGTTGATAATGGCGAAAGCATCGAGTATAAGTATTTTACTCTTAATGTAAACTCTGGACTCGATGAAGGACTCTGCATCCTTAACAACGATGCAGAAGGAAATTCTGCCCTTACCTTTATCAAGAAGCGTACTGAGGATGAGGTGGCTGCCAATGATCAGGAGATCTGGCCGGATGTGTTCAAGACTATCAACCCTGATCAGTCAATCACCAATGCTACTGACATCTTCATGAGTTTCCACGAGAAGGATGGTGTCTATGCTCAGATCCTTATCTCTACCAATGATGAGAGAGGTACAATCTACAAGCTTGAGCCTAAGACTTTCGCTCTCATGGCAATGAACAGAATGCAGGAGGTCGTGGGTACATATTGCGCAGGCTTCACTGGTCACAATGCTTCGGGTGCAACTTATAACTACACTCTTATGCGTGGCGCGAACGGACATACTTACAGATATGACCTTTTCGGTGACTTCATCGGTGAGAGATTCGATGCTACAGCAGCAGGTCTTGTGACAGGTCAGTACACTATGATTTACAGTAGCAACAACAAGTACTCAAGCACCAACCAGAAGTCTATGCTCTTTAATGAGACTACTGTATATCAGCCAGGTAACGGTAAGGTGACAGCTCAGACTCTCAGCGGTTACAAGATTGTGAACATCGCTTCTGACAGAGATGCCAACAAGACTTATGTCCTGATGCAGTCCGAGGCAGACCCTACAGCTTATACAATCAAGTACACTACCGGTACTCTTGGTGCGTACAAGGCTGTGAAGGACTTTACTGCAGCAACCTTGAACATGGACAAGAATTCCATCATGGTTAATGCAAAGAACTCTGCAGACGTATACTACAACTACAACAATAAGGTATGGCGTTGGGGTCTTACCGCTGAGCCGTCTGCTAGCCCTGTAAATACAATTGTGATTCCAGAGGGTGAGACAATCACTGCAATGGGTACCAACTTCATGGGTGATTTCCCTGATGGAACAGACGAGAGCCTCCTTTATGTCGCTACTTACAACGAGAGCACAGGCAAGGGTAGTCTCTATGTCTACGATATCCTTACTGAGACATTGGTGACTTCATACAAGGATGTTTGCAACGGTAGACCTGTAAAGCTTCTCTATAAGTACCGTATCTCATAATGACTGCCTGGTCTCCAGGTTTTGAGATATCTTCTAAAACACTGTTCTCCATCTGTCATACAAAGTGCAGATGGAGAACAGTGTTGATTTGTAATGTGCTGAATTACAGTTTGTTGCTAAAATAGTGTGTGCTCGACCTGTCATAGAATATGCAGGTGGAGAACACCTCTGGGAGGGACGATGGCTTATTGTTTAGGTGACTTTGACTTTATGTATTTCAGCAGAAGGAGATGAGCCGGATTCTTCATGTCGCTGTGACCGAAACCGTCCACTTCATGGAATATTACGTTTTTGTGACCGTTGAGCCTGAGCATGCGCACGAAATAGGCGTTTTCCTCATAGCGCCCGTAGAGTTCGAGTTCGCGGTCTCCGGAGATGATGAGCATCGGAGCAGCATCGCCGCGGACGAAGTAGAGAGGTGCCAGATGATCGATTGTCGGAGTGAGTTCCGGGATGCCCTGTTTGCGCCTCTGTGCAAAGTGGGTGATTACCTGACCGCTATACGGAACGAGGGCTGCTATCTGCTTGTCTGGATCGATGCCATATTTTCCAAGATATTCCTTGTTCAGGCCGATCATATTTACGATATATCCTCCTGCTGAGTGTCCTGCAAGATAGATTTTCGAGAGGTCACCGCCATATCTTTCTATGTTCTTGAGTGTCCAGTCCACAGCTGCAGCTGCATCGTCGAGGATCTCCGGAATGCTAACTTCACTGACGAATCTGTAGCCCACTCCAACAATGACTGCTCCATCTTTAAATAGAGCCTCCGGTGGAGTTCTCTTTCCTTTTGTGAGTCCTCCTCCGTGGAACCAGATTATTACCGGGCGGTCTTTTCCGCCTTCTTCATATGCCACGTCTATGCGACACATCTTTTCTGTATAAGCGTCGGGAGCTCCTTTGTAAAGTATGCCTTTTTCGTGAGAATATTCTTTTGCGAATGACGATATGGCCAGCGCAAACGCAGCCATCAGGATGATAAATTTCTTCATAGTCTTGATGTAATTGCTCTGTAATCCAAAGGTAGAATAAAAATCTTACGATTTTCGATTTCTATATTGAAAAATATCTTAAATTTGTATGCTTTATAAAGAAATCGGTTAAAAACTATAATAACACTATGCAACATAAGGTAATTGATACTAAAGATGTTGTAATCAGATTTGCAGGAGATTCGGGAGACGGTATGCAGCTCACCGGGTCTCTTTTTGCAGATATGTCAGCCATCTTTGGTAACGAACTTTCCACTTTCCCTGATTATCCTGCGGAGATCAGAGCTCCGCACGGAACTGTTTCAGGAGTTTCAGGCTTCCAGGTACATATCGGAAGCGAACATATCACTACTCCGGGTGATTACTGCGATCTTCTCGTGGCCATGAATCCGGCAGCTCTCAAGGCTAATGCGCAGTGGCTCAAGAGGACAGCCATGGTGCTTGTAGACTCGGATACCTTTGATGAGGACGGTCTCAAGAGAGCTGGATTGAAGACAGATGACCCTATTACAGAGCTCCATATCGAGGACAGAGCCATCATTATCGCTCCTATTACAACTCTTACACAGGAGAGTCTCAAGGACAGCGGACTTGACCATAAGACTATCAACAAGTGCAAGAATATGTTCACCCTCGGAATGGCTTGTTATATCTACAACCGTCCGATGGAATACATCTTCCAGTACCTTGAGAAGAAGTTCGGAAAGAAGAAACCGGAACTGATCGAACCGAACAAGAAGGTGCTCAAGGATGGCTACAACTATGCAGCCAACATCCAGGCAATCGCCAATACATACAATATCGAGCCGGCACACCAGCCAAAGGGCCTTTATAGAAACATCACAGGTAATCAGGCTACTGCATGGGGACTCCTTGCTGCTGCCGAGAAGGCTAATCTTCCACTTTTCTGCGGATCATATCCTATCACTCCTGCGACAGGCATCCTTGAGGAACTTGCAGTACATAAGAGCCTCGGCGCGAAGACTGTTCAGGCCGAGGACGAGATTGCTGGTATCTGTACAGCCATAGGTGCTGCCTTTGCAGGCAACCTAGCTGTGACCACAACTTCCGGTCCGGGCCTTTCACTCAAGTCAGAGGCTATGGGTCTTGCAGTGATGACAGAGCTTCCGTTGGTCATTGTGGATGTACAGCGTGCAGGTCCTTCTACAGGTATCCCTACAAAGACTGAGCAGACTGACCTCAATCAGGCTCTTTATGGCAGAAACGGTGAGTGTCCTATGGTCGTGATGGCCGCACATTCTCCAGCGGGCTGCTTTGATGCTGCATTCAACGCTGCGAAGATCGCACTCGAACATATGACTCCGGTTCTTCTTCTTACCGAGGGTTTCCTCGGCAATGGTTCTGAGCCTTGGCTCATCCCTTCAATGAAGGATTATCCGAAGATCCAGCCGCCTTTTGCAAGGCCTAACACTGAGTACAAACCTTTCCAGAGGGATCCTGAGACACTTGTGCGCAAGTGGGCGGTTCCTGGTATGGCAGGATGTGAGCATCGTGTCGGAGGTCTTGAGAAGAACCACGATGGTGTGCTTTCATCAGATCCTAAGAATCATGAGATGATGGTTCGCGAGAGAATGGAGAAGGTACAGAGAGTGGCTTACGATATACCAGAGCTCCAGGTGGATGGCGCTCAGAGCGGCAAACTTCTTCTTGTGGGCTGGGGCGGAACCTATGGTCACCTCCTCTCTGCTGTGCAGGAGGTACGTCAGGAAGGTCTTGAGATCAGCTTCGCTCATTTTGATTATATCATGCCTCTGCCACGCAACACAGAAGAGGTTCTCTCGAAGTTCGACAAGATCCTCGTGTGCGAGCTCAACAGCGGACAGTTTGTGAACTACCTCAGAGGTGTAATGCCGCAGTTCAACTACACTCAGTATAATAAGGTTCAGGGTCAGCCGTTCCTTGTTCAGGAGATTGTCTCGGCTATCAAGCAGAACATGTAACCGTCATTCCCGACAACAAACTGTCATTCCCGACAAGAAACTGTCATTCCCGACAACAAATTGTCATTCCCGACAACAAACTGTCATTCCCGACAACAAATTGTCATTCCCGACAACAAATTGTCATTCCCGACAAGAAACTGTCATTCCCGACAAGAAACTGTCATTCCCGACTTGATCGGGAATCTAAAAAAACGAAGAAATCATGCCAAGATATACATTCAAAGAATTCAAGAGTGACCAGGAAGTGAGATGGTGCCCCGGTTGTGGCGACCATGGTGTGCTTGCAGCATTGCAGAGGGCCCTTCCTGACGTAACTGAAGCATTGGGCTACAGCAAGGAAAGATATGTGGTTGTGTCCGGAATCGGATGTTCGTCACGTCTTCCATATTATATGAACACATATGGTTTCCATAGTATCCACGGTCGTGCAACTGCCATTTCTACCGGTATCAAGGTTGCAAACCCTGACCTCACCGTATGGCAGGCTTGTGGCGACGGTGACGCACTCGCAATCGGAGGAAACCACTTCATCCATGCCATCAGAAGAAATGTGGATATCAACATTATTCTGTTCAATAATCAGATCTATGGTCTGACCAAGGGACAGTACTCTCCGACTTCACGCTTTGGAGCCATCTCAAAGACTTCTCCGTATGGTACTGTAGAGCATCCTTTCAACCCGGGAAGCCTTGTTCTCGGTGCAAAGGGAACCTTCTTTGCACGAAGCCTGGATTCAGAACTCAAGCTTTCGTCGGAGATCATGCTTGCTGCTGCAAAGCATGACGGATGTTCTGTGATGGAGATGCTCACTAACTGTGTGATTTTCAACGATGGAGCTCATAAGCTTATTTCTGACAGAGAGTATCGCGCTGACAGAACCATCATTCTGCGTCATGGGGAGAAGATGATTTTCGGAAAGAACCGTGATAAGGGTATTGTTCTCGACGGAATGGGTCTCAGAGTGGTGACAATAGGGGAGAATGGTGTGACAGAGGATGATATTCTCGTACACGACGCACATTCGGAGAATGTCGGCATACACATGATGCTTGCGGATATGAAGTATCCTGAGTTCCCTGTGGCCCTTGGCATTATCCGCGATGTGAAGGATGTGACTTATGATGACGGCGTGCGTGATCAGCTTGCTGAAGTCAAGGCTAAGTCGAAGATCCAGTGTGTGGATGACCTGCTCCGTAGCGGCTCTACCTGGGAAGTGAAGTAGATTGCCGGTCAAGCCGGCAATGACGTCGAGCTGGCAATGACGTCAAGCTGGCACTGACGTCAATCCGGCAATGACGTCAAGATTGCAATGACGTCAAGCTGGCCATGACGTCATGCCCGACCTGATCGGGCATCTTACCGAAATTTAACTAACTATAATAAAATATGAACACTAAAGATTTGATGGCCAAACTCCAGGCCAAGTACCCATATGAGAAGGAGTATCTTCAGGCGGTACACGAAGTATTGGAGTCTATTGAAGAGGTCTACAACCAGCATCCTGAATTCGAGGATGCAAAAATCGTTGAGCGTATAGTTGAGCCTGAACGTATCCTTACATTCAAGGTCACATGGGTGGACGACAACGGCGAGATTCAGACAAATACAGGCTACAGAGTTCAGTTCAACTCTGCAATCGGTCCTTACAAGGGAGGTCTCCGTTTCCATCCGTCAGTGAACCTTTCTATCCTTAAGTTCCTTGGCTTCGAGCAGACTTTCAAGAATGCCCTCACAACTCTCCCTATGGGTGGTGGAAAGGGTGGATCAGACTTCAACCCAAGAGGAAAGTCAGATGCAGAGATCATGCGTTTCTGCCAGGCATTCATGCTTGAGCTCTGGAAGGTGATCGGTCCTGATCAGGATGTTCCTGCTGGTGACATCGGAGTGGGCGGCCGTGAGATCGGCTACATGTATGGTATGTACAAGAAGCTCGCTCAGCAGTATAATACAGGAGTCCTCACCGGAAAAGGTATGACCTGGGGTGGTTCTATCCTCCGTCCTGAGGCTACAGGTTTCGGTGCTGTGTATTTTGTTCAGCATATGCTCCAGATGGCCGGAAAGGATATCAAGGGCAAGACAGTCGCTCTCTCTGGCTTTGGTAACGTTGCTTGGGGCGCTGCTACTAAGGCTACTGAACTTGGTGCAAAGGTTATCGCAATCTCAGGTCCTGACGGAGCTATCTATGATCCGGAAGGAATGAACGCGGAGAAGATTGCTTATATGCTAGAGCTTCGTGCTTCAAACAATGACGTTGTGGCTCCTTTTGCTGAGAAATTCCCTTCAGCAACATTCTATCCTGGAAAGAAGGCTTGGAGCATCAAGTGCGACATTGCTATGCCTTGTGCATTCCAGAATGAGCTTACAGGCGCTGATGCAGAGGAACTCCTTGCAAACGGAACATGGCTTGCTGCCGAGGTTTCTAACATGGGATGTACTCCTGAGGCTATCGCTGCATTCCAGAAGGCTGGCATCATGTTCGCTCCTGGTAAGGCAGTAAATGCAGGTGGTGTGGCAACTTCTGGTCTTGAGATGACTCAGAATGCAATGCACATCAGCTGGAGCCCTGCTGAGGTTGATGAGAAGCTTCATCAGATCATGAGCAACATCCACGAGGCGTGCGTGAAGTATGGAACCCAGGAGGATGGTTACATCAACTACGTGAAGGGCGCTAATATCGCCGGATTTATGAAGGTCGCACGTGCAATGCTCGAGCAGGGAGTCATTTAAGTAATTTTTTTAATTGCTTTATTATAAATAAAGACTAAATTTGCGCCCGTTTTCGAACGAGCGCAATTTTTATTAACAAAAATAACTGACTTATGTTTAAGATTTTTCACGGTTATGCCCTTGTAGAAGCATATCACAACTGGAAAAAGTCTATCAAGAGAGACAATAAGGATCTCTCCAGAGCGATTCGCCTCATCATAGCGATCGTAGCTGCGATCGTAGTGTGGTGTCTTCCAATGGAAAGCTGGATCGATGGTATGACAATCATCCAGAAGAGAACACTCGCAATCTTCCTCTTCGCCATCCTCATGTGGCTTTTTGAGGCGGTTCCGGCTTGGACAACTTCAGTGATGGTTGTTGTGCTCCTTCTGTTCACAACCTCTAACAGCAGCCTTGTGTTCTTTGAGAATGCAGCTCCAGAGGTTCTTGGTGCGCAGACAAGCTACAAGTCTCTCCTTCACTGCTTTGCAGATCCTATCATCATGCTCTTCATCGGAGGTTTCGTCCTTGCGATTGCAGCATCGAAGACAGGTCTCGATCTTTTCCTTGCACGCGTGATGCTCAAGCCTTTCGGCAAGAACCCTAAGATGGTGCTTCTCGGATTCCTTATGGTAACCGGCATCTTCTCAATGTTCCTTTCAAACACAGCAACAGCAGCGATGATGCTCACATTCCTCGGCCCTGTCCTCAAGGCACTCCCTGCTGACGGAAAGGGTAAGACAGCTCTTGCACTCGCTATTCCTATCGCAGCCAATGTCGGTGGTATGGGTACTCCTATCGGTACACCTCCTAATGCCATCGCCTTAAAGTATATGAGCGAAATCGGAATCAATGTGGGCTTCGGTCAGTGGATGATGTTCATGATTCCTTTCACAATGATTCTTCTCATTCTTGCATGGTTCATGCTTATGAAGCTTTTCCCATTCAAGGCTAAGGAGATCAACCTCAACATCGAGGGTGAACTCAAGAAGGACTGGAGATCGATTGTGGTTTACATCACATTCATCTGCACTGTTCTCCTTTGGGTTCTCGATAAGGCAACAGGTGTAAATGCAAATGTTGTGGCTATGCTTCCTGTGGGTGTGTGCGCGATCATCGGTGTACTTACAAAGCGTGACCTTGAGGAGATCAGCTGGTCTGTTCTCTGGATGGTTGCCGGTGGTTTCGCTCTTGGTGTAGGTCTTCAGGAGACAGGTCTTGCACAGACTCTTATCGACGCTATTCCATTCGGCTCATGGCCGGCATTGATCATGGTTGTAGGTTCCGGCCTCATCTGCTACGCTATGGCGAACTTCATTTCGCACACTGCGACAGCATCTCTCCTCGTTCCTATTCTTGCAGCAGTTGGTGCCAGCGCAGCGGTTGCTACTAACCTTGCACCTCTTGGCGGCGTTACAACTCTTCTCGTGGGTGTTGCAATCGGTTCGTCACTCGGTATGGTTCTTCCAATCTCTACTCCGCCGAATGCAATTGCAGCTTCGACAGGTATGATCGAGCAGAAGGATATGGTGAAGACAGGTCTCATCATGGGTGTCCTCGGCCTTGTACTTGGATACGGTATGCTCATCGTGCTCGGATCATCAGGATTCTTCGGTTAATTCTGACCCTATTATATATTTCAAGGGAGCAGTCACAAGGCTGCTCTCTTGCTTTTTATAAATATATTTCCCAAATTTGAATCATTATTGAAATTAATAACATAAAACCTAATATCAACTAAACATTCAAGGTCATGTCCTATTTTCATTTCTTGGGTCATCCGATGAACCTTAAACGCTGCCTTTCTTTTCTTGTGGTGTGCGTTTTCACTCTTTTTCTGGCATTGGTTCCGACTTCATTCTTCGGTGTCAATCCTGAAACAGGCCTTCCGATCTTCACACTCACACAGCAGCGAGTAATCGCGATTTTCGTATTTACTGCAATGATGTGGATTCTCGAGGTCATCCCTACATGGACAACATCAGTAGTGGCAATCGTATCTATTCTTCTGACAACTTCAAACAAGGGTCTCGGCTTCCTTATCGCTAAGGAAAATGTAGGAGCCCTTACAAACTATAAGGATGTCATGGCTGCATTTGCAGACCCTGTCATCATGCTCTTCCTCGGTGGATTCGTGCTTGCATTTGCCGCAACTAAGGTCGGTCTCGACGTGCAGCTTGCAAAGGTGATGCTTAAGCCTTTCGGAACAAATCCTAAGACTGTTCTTCTCGGTATCCTCCTCGTAATCGGTATCTTCTCAATGTTCATGAGCAATACCGCTACTGCAGCAATGATGCTCACATTCCTTACCCCTGTTCTTGCAACCCTTCCTAAGGATGGCGGCGGAAGAATTTCCCTTGCTCTCGCCATACCTATTGCAGCCAATATCGGTGGTATGGGTACTCCGATCGGAACACCTCCGAATGCAATCGCCCTTGGTGCTCTGCAGGAGGCCGGCTACAATATCACATTTGCCGGATGGATGCTCAGAATGGTTCCTTACGTAGTAGTCATGCTCCTGATCGCTTGGGTACTTCTTATGAAACTTTATCCTTTCAAGGCTAAGTCAATCGAACTCAAGATAGAAGGTCAGGAAATCAAGGCTACTCCTTTCCAGAAATATGTGGTTTGGGTCACTTTCGCTCTCACTATCATTCTTTGGGTCGGTGAGCAGTGGTTCAAGATCAACTCCAATATCGTAGCGATGATTCCTTTCGCAGTCTTCTCTGCAACAGGTATCATGAAGGCAAGACATCTCGAGCATATCAACTGGGCTGTACTCTGGATGGTTGCCGGCGGTTTCGCACTCGGAACAGCTCTCAATCAGACAGGTCTCGCATCAACTCTCATCAAGACTATTCCTTTCGCAAGCTGGAATGCTCTCGTAGTGATGCTCGTGGGTGGTTTCATCTGCTACTTCCTTTCTAACTTCATTTCTAACTCGGCATCTGCTAACCTCGTCGTTCCTATCCTCATCGTGGTAGGTAAGGCAATGGCAGGCAACCCAAGCTTCGAGTCTCTCGGCGGTGTTCCTGCAATGATCATCGGAGTCGCTATCTGTGCTTCTCTTGCAATGTGTCTTCCAGTTTCTACACCTCCGAATGCCTTGGCACATTCGACCGGTATGATTACTACCAAGCAGATGGCCACAGTAGGTGTCGTGATGGGTGCAATCGGCCTTGTACTCGGTTACCTGATGCTCATCTTCATCGGATTCTAACAAGTAATACGACTTGGCAATTTCGTCATCCCCGGCTTGACCGGGGATCTAAAAAATACTCAAATGAAAAAAAGTGTACTTATACTATTGACTTTGATTTTGTCTCTCCCGGTTTTTGCCGCGCAGGAGGCTGAGAAGAAGTCTGCCCCTGTGAAGGAGCATCTTCAGAACCATTTCAAGATCTACGGTTTCATCAGAAACTATTTCGTATTTGACTCACGTGAGAGCAAGGCTGGTACAGGTGACCTGTTCTACTACCTTCCTTTGGATAATAAGTGGAATACTCCAGATGAGAGCAATCCTGCACGCGAAGATTTGAACGCAAGCCCTAACTTCCGTTTCCTCGCACTTACTTCACGTGTTGCTTTCGATGTAAGCGGATACTATATCAATAACCTTCACTTCGGTGCCAAGGTTGAGGGAGACTTCTATTCGGGTCTTTCAAAATTGAGCGCTACTTCAGGCCTTTCCGGTAACACTAATATCTCAGGAACAGCTCAGGCTCGTCTTCGTCAGGCATACGTTACCTTGACTTGGAAGGACCTTCCTATGAAGGGTGAGCAGACAGCTCAGGTAGGTTTGAAGATCGGACAGGGATGGCATCCTATGGCTATCGATATGCCTCATCTGTTCAGCTTGGAGACTGGTGCGCCTTTCGGACCTTTCTCAAGAACTCCGCAGGTGACTATGGATGCTTCACTTGGCAAGCATTGGACTCTTTCTGCAGCGGCTATCTGGCAGCAGCAGTATCAGTCAGCCGGACCTGACGGAGCTTCTGCAAGCTATCAGAAATATGGCTGCACTCCGGAGATCTTCGCTGGTGTATCATACAAGGTAAAGGATTTCCTCTTCAGGGCAGGTGTCGATGTTGTAAGCATCAAGCCAAGAAACATCGGAAAGAATGCCGATGGCCTTACAGTTCATGTAAAGGACCGCAAGACATCAGTTCTCGGATATTTCTATGGACAGTATACACACAAGATGCTCTCTATCAAGGCTAAGACTACTTATGGCGAGGGTGGTGAGCACATGAACCTCATGAGTGGTTATGCTGTGGTAGACAAGACTGATCCTACAAACTGGAAATATGCTTCTATGCGCAACTCTTCTACCTGGATTTCAGCATGCTATGGTAAGAAGTGGCAGGGTGTACTCTTCTTGGGTTATATCAAGAACTTCGGTCTTGTAGAAGAGGCTCAGTCTCTTACAAGCTCTGACGTCTATTTCTGCAGCAACGGTTATTCAAACATCAATCAGATGTATAGAATCAACCCACAGGTGCTTTATAACCTTGGTAAGTTCACTCTCGGACTTGAGTATCAGTGGACAGCTGTTCAGTACGGTAGCAACTTGAACAAGAAGGCTCTTGCAACAGATAACCTTCACTGGGTCGGAAACAATCGTGTGAACATGATGGTGAAATTCACTTTCTAAATTGAACTTGATCAAAACAATAAGGGAATGGATGCTTCCTATCGCTATGACGACGGGAGCATCCGTTTTTCTTATATACAATGCGATTCCATGTCTGCATCGTTTCGGACCGATGCTTTCAGACATAGTCGGATGGCTTCAGCCGATGTTCATCTTCTCAATGCTTTTTCTGACCTTCTGCCGTATAGAACCGAAGGATCTGAAACCGCATAGGTGGCATTGGTGGCTTCTTCTTATTCAGGGAGGGCTGTTCTCCCTGCTGGGCCTTGTGGCCTATCTGCTGATTTCCATGCTGTCTGTGGAACGTGGAGACTGGGTTGTTCTTATTGAATGTGCCATGCTCTGCCTCATCTGTCCGACAGCTACAGCCGCAGCCGTTGTTACCCGCAAACTTGGTGGTGATGTCCCAGGTATCACTACCTATATAATACTTATCAACATCCTCACTGCGGTCCTGGTTCCTCTGATTGTGCCTCTGGTACATCCGATTGAGCAAATTGACTTCTGGGATGCATTCAACATGATTATGGCGAAGGTCTTCCCTCTGCTGATCATGCCTTGTCTTGCGGCCTGGCTGGTGAGATATCTCTTTCCAAGACTGCACAGGTGGTTTCTTAAATTCCCGGATCTGGCATTCTATATCTGGTCGCTTGCTCTCTGCCTTGCGATAGCCATAACCACAAAGTCCATCGTGCGCAGCGACATGAGCCTCTTCATGCTTATGATGATGTCTCTGATATCATTGATATGCTGTGTCTTCCAGTTCGGTATGGGGCGCTTTATCGGTCGCGCCTACCGGTCAGATTGCCGGTCGGTGCCGGCAATGACGTCTTCTGGTCCTGCCGCCCCTTCCCGTCCTGCCGCTCCTTCCCGTCCTGCTGCCCCTTCTGGTCCTGCCGCCCCTTCCCGTCCTGCTGCCCCTTCCCGTCCTGCCGCCCCTTCTGGTCCTGCCCGACCTTCTGGTCATGCCCGACTTGATCGGGCATCTATGCAGGCATCCCGCGAAATCACCGCAGGTCAGGCCATGGGACAGAAGAATACCATCTTCGCAATCTGGATGGCCTATACCTTCATGACCCCCGAATCTTCCATCGTCGGAGGCTTCTACAGCATATGGCACAATATCTATAATTCCTGGCAGTTGTATCGTCATTCTAGGTCGTGATTTTGCTTTTGAGTATCGCTTTCTTTTGTTATCTTTGCGCGATATAACAAAATTCACCTCTTATGAGCAACCAAAGGTATATGCAGCGTGGTGTTTCAGCATCCAAGGAGGATGTGCACAACGCTATCAAGAACATCGACAAAGGTGTATTCCCTAAGGCATTCTGTAAAATTATTCCGGACATTCTCGGCGGAGATCCTGAGTACTGCAACATTATGCATGCTGACGGAGCCGGCACAAAATCTTCTCTCGCATATCTTTACTGGAAGGAGACAGGTGATTTGAGCGTATGGAAAGGAATCGCACAGGATGCTCTTATCATGAATATTGACGACCTTCTTTGTGTAGGTGCTGTTGACAATATTCTGGTTTCTTCGACAATCGGTCGTAATAAATTGCTCGTACCTGGTGAGGTAATCAGTGCAATCATCAATGGAACAGACGAACTTCTCGCTGAACTTCGCGAGATGGGTGTAGGTGTGTATGCTACAGGTGGTGAGACTGCAGATGTCGGCGACCTTGTGCGTACAATCATCGTGGACTCTACAGTTACATGCCGTATGAAGCGCAGCGATGTGATCGACAATGCGAACATCCGTCCGGGTGACGTGATCGTGGGTCTGGCTTCGTTCGGCCAGGCGACATATGAGAAGGAATACAATGGAGGAATGGGCAGCAACGGCCTTACCAGCGCGCGTCACGACGTGTTCTCAAAGTACCTTGCTGAGAAATATCCTGAGAGCTATGACAAGGGTGTTCCTGAGGACCTCGTTTACAGCGGTGGTTTGAAGCTCACAGATGCTGTTGAGGGTTCTCCTCTTGATGCAGGTAAGCTTGTGCTTTCACCTACCCGTACTTATGCTCCTGTCGTAAAGAAGCTTCTTGATGCATTGAGACCCGAGATTCATGGTATGGTTCACTGCTCAGGTGGTGCTCAGACCAAGATTCTTCATTTCGTAGGTGACAATATCCGTGTAATCAAGGATAATCTTTTCCCTGTTCCGCCTCTTTTCAGAACTATCCACGAGCAGAGCGGCACAGATTGGGCGGAGATGTACAAGGTCTTCAATATGGGTCATCGTCTTGAGGTCTACCTTGCTCCTGAGCATGCAGAGGAGGTTATCGCTATTTCAAAGAGCTTCGGTATCGATGCGCAGATCGTAGGACGCGTTGAGGAGTGTGACCACAAGGAACTCATCATCCGTTCAGAATTCGGTGAGTTCGTATATTGACGTCATGCCCGACCTGATCGGGCATCCGACGGGAAAGAAATTGCCGGTCGGAGCCGGCAATGACGAGAATGAAATAATTTAACAAAGATATGAGAGCATTATTTTCAGTATCAGACAAGACAGGCGTAGTAGAATTCGCAAGTCAGCTTGTGGAGCTTGGTTGGGAAATCATCGCAACCGGTGGCACAATGAAGCTTCTGCAGGATGCAGGACTCAAGGTTATCAACATCAGCGAGATCACAGGCTTCCCTGAAATCTGTGACGGTCGCGTGAAGACTCTTCATCCAAAGGTTCACGGAGGTCTTCTCGGACGTCGTGACCTTGACAGCCACATTGCACAGCTCAAGGAGAACGGCATCGAGTTCATAGATATGGTCTGTGTAAACCTTTATCCTTTCAAGCAGACAATCGCAAAGCCTGATGTGACTATGGAGGACGCAATTGAGAATATCGACATAGGAGGTCCTTCTATGCTTCGTTCGGCAGCAAAGAACTGGAGTGCTGTGACTGTAGTCTGCAACCCTGAGAACTATGCAAAGATCATCGCTGAGATCCGCGAGACCGGCAACACTACAAAGGAAACCCGTCTCCAGCTTTCGGCAGAGGCATACACTCACACTGCCGAGTACGATATGATGATCGCAACTTACATGCGTAAGGCTGCAGGTCTCAACGAGAAGCTCTTCCTTGAGTATGACCTCAAGCAGAGCCTCCGTTATGGTGAGAACCCTCATCAGAACGCAAAGTTCTATGCAACTCTTGACAAGGTGCCTTTCTCTCTTGCAACTGCAGAGCAGCTTAACGGAAAGGAACTCTCATACAATAACATTCAGGATGCAAATGCAGCCCTCAACATCGTACGTGAGTTCGATGCTCCGTTCTGCGTAGGCCTTAAGCATATGAACCCATGTGGTGCTGCTATCGGAACTGATGTGGTTGACGCATGGAAGAAGGCTTATGAGGCTGACAAGGTGAGCATCTTCGGCGGTATCGTTGCAGTGAACCGTGAGGTTAACAAGGAGGTTGCAGAGCTTATGAAGCCTATCTTCCTCGAGATCATCATGGCTCCAAGCTTCACTGATGAGGCTCTTGAAGTTCTCTGCACAAAGAAGAATCTTCGTCTCCTCAAGGTGGACATGAGCAAGGAAGAGGGTGGACACAACCAGTATGTGAGCATGAACGGTGGTATCCTCGTTCAGGAGCAGGACATCGAGACTAAGACTGTTGCTGCTGATATGTGCGTGACAGAGGCAAAGCCGACAGCGGCTCAGCTCACTGATCTCGACTTTGCTTGGAGAATTGTAAAGCATGTGAAGTCTAACGCTATCGTTGTAGTGAAGGATGGAGCTACTCTCGGAGTAGGTGCCGGTCAGATGAATCGTGTGGGTTCAGCAAAGATTGCTCTCGAGCAGGCAACTGCAGCTCTTGCAGAGGCAGGAAAGGACATCAAGGCTGAGGCAGTGGTTCTCGGTTCTGATGGTTTCTTCCCATTCGATGACACAGTTACACTTGCTGCTGAGTACGGAGTGAAGGCTATCGTTCAGCCAGGTGGCAGTGTGCGCGATGAAGACTCTGTGAAGAAGGCAAACGAATGTGGCATCACAATGCTTTGCACAGGCATGCGCCATTTCAAGCACTAAAATATAATATCAAATCTGAATAATCTATGAAGAAAGTATTGGTTATCGGCAGTGGCGGTCGTGAGCATGCCATCGTTGACGCTCTGAGCCGCAGTCCTCAGGTAGGAAAGATTTATTGCGCTCCAGGAAACGCGGGAATCTCAGCTCAGGCTGAGTGTGTCGCTATCAAGGATACTGATGTTGAGGGCTTGAAGAATTTTGCCCTTGAAAACGGTATTGACCTTGCTGTAGTGGGACCTGAGGTGTCTCTTGCTGCCGGTGTAGTAGATGTATTCAAAGGTGCAGGTCTCAGAATCTTCGGACCTTCAAAAGCTGCTGCGACCATCGAGGCGAGCAAGGATTTCGCAAAGCAGCTGATGGCCAAGTATGATATTCCTACAGCCGCATTCGAGACATTCGAGGACTATGACGCGGCTCTCGAGTATGTCCGCAAGGGCTCATTCCCTGTTGTTCTCAAGTATGATGGTCTTGCTGCCGGAAAGGGTGTTGTGATTCCAGAGACTTTTGAGGAGGCAGAGGAGACGCTCAAGGATATGCTTCTTGATGACAAGTTCGGAAAGGGTAAGGTCGTTGTCGAGGAGTTCCTTACAGGACCTGAGTTCTCGTTCATGTGCTTCGTTGATGGAACAGATGTGTATCCTATGACTCTTTCTCAGGACCATAAGCGTGCCTACGAGGGTGATAAGGGACCTAATACAGGTGGTATGGGAGCATATTCTCCGGTTCCTATCATCTCTGACGAGGATGTGGAGTATGCTATGGAAAAGGTGATGAAGCCTGCTGCTGCGGGTATGGTTGCAGAGGGATGTCCTTTCACAGGAGTCCTTTACGGCGGTCTCATGAAGACTCCGAACGGCGTGAAGGTGATTGAGTTCAATTGCCGTTTCGGCGACCCTGAAACAGAGGTTGTTCTTCCAAGACTCGAGTCGGATATTTATGACATCTTTTCAGCTGTCGCAGACAACACTCCTATGCCTGAGATCAAGTGGAAGGAGGAGGTTACAATGGGCTTTGTAATGGCTTCAAAGGGCTATCCTGGCGACTATGAGAAGGGCTATGAGATCTCAATTCCAGAGAATATCGATGCAAGGGTGTATCATATGGGAACATCAGTGAAGGATGGCAAGTATTACACTGCCGGAGGCCGTGTTCTCATGGTTGTGGGCTTTGGTGAGAATCTTCAGGATGCTCATGACAAGGCTCTCGCAGCTGTGGAGTCAATAGAGTGCGATAACCTCTTCTACAGAAGGGATATCGGTTGGAGAGTATTGTAATAATAGACTTATATAAATTTTTATCCAATGAAAAAAGCGATTCAGTTTGGTGCCGGTAACATCGGAAGAGGATTTATCGGTGCAGTGCTGTCAGAAGCAGGCTACCATGTGGTTTTTGCTGATGTTAACGAGCTTGTTGTCAACAAGATCAACGAAGATGGTAAGTACACTGTTGCAATCATGGACACTGAGTGCACAGAGCAGGTTATAACAAATATTTCTGCTGTGGATTCACGCAGTCCTGAGCTTGCAAAGGAGATTGCACAGGCACAGGTTGTGACTACTGCTGTTGGTCTTGGAATTCTTCCACGCATTGCTGGTGCTCTTGCTGCAGGTGTTGCAGAGCGTCAGGCTCAGGGAGTTACTGAGTATCTCAATGTGATTGCATGTGAGAATGGTCTTCGTGCTTCTTCTCAGCTTAAGGATCACGTTTACAGCCATCTTACAGACGAGCAGAAGGCATATGCAGACGAGTATGTAGCATTCCCTGACTGTTCTGTAGACCGTATCGTTCCTCCAATCAAGAGCGAGAATCCTATCGACGTTGTAGTAGAAAAATTCTACGAGTGGAATGTTGAGAGAGCTTCTATCAAGGGTGACCTTCAGATGGAGGGAATGAACCTTGCAGACAATCTCATCGCATATATCGAGCGTAAGCTCTTTACTTTGAACACAGGTCATGCAATCACTGCTTATCTCGGTAAGCTTAAGGGACTCAGCACAATCGCTGACAGCATCGCTGACGAGGAGATCTACACTATTGTGAAGGCTGCAATGCAGGAGAGTGGTGAGGGTCTGGTTGCAAAGTATGGTTTCGATCACGATGCACATTTTGCATACATCGACAAGATCATCGGTCGCTTCCGCAACCCACATCTTCAGGACGACGTTACACGAGTTGGCCGTGAGCCGCTTAGAAAACTTTCTGCTAACGACCGTCTCATCAAGCCTACAATGACTGCAATCGAGCACGGTTTCGCAACTCCTAACCTTGTTCTCGGTATCGGAGCAGCCCTCCACTACAACAACCCTGAGGATCCGCAGAGCGTTCAGCTCCAGCAGGCAATTTCAGAGGTCGGTGTAGCGAAGGCATTTGAGCAGTTCAGCGGCGTTCCTGCCGACAGCGAACTTGCTGCTCAGGTTCTTGCAGCTTACGATTCGTGGATGTAAGCATCATCCTTGATATTCCAGAGGAAGGCTGAAAGGATGGTTCCTATTACGGAAACACCTGCCATAAGCAGGAAGAGGGTATCCCAACCGAAATGATCTGAATACCATCCCAAGCCAACTCCGGTAAACAGTACACTGCCATAGCTCATCAGTCCGATCAGGCCGATAGCTGTGGCAGATGCTTTTTTAGTGGCCTGCTTGATGGCTACTACTCCCACAAGGGTCTGAGGACCGTAGAGGAAGAATCCGGTCAGAGCGAGAAGGATAAGCATAAGTATAGGGCTTGCATTCTCAGGAAGGAACTGGAGGATAAGCAGGAGTACTGCCACTATCACCATTTCTATCAGGCAGACTCTGTGTGCCTTGCCATTGAAGATCTTGTCTGAAACCCATCCGGATGCAATCATTCCGGCACAACCTGCCATCTCGAATATAGCGATTGTCCATCCTGCCATTTCCGGAGAAAGAGGGTTGGATCTTTCCATAAGGAAGGTCGGACCCCAGTCAAGGACTGCGAAGCGGACAATATAGACGAAGAGACTGATGGTTGCAACAGTCCATATGATAGGATTCTTGAATACCATCTTCTTGAGGTATGCCTTGAATGCCTCAGGACTGTCATTGTCGTCAAGTTCAGTCTTGGTTTCCTGAAGTTCCGGAAGACCTACTGAAGTCGGAGTGTCGCGAAGTGTGATGATTATGAAGAATACACCTAAGGTCGCGATTGCAGCCGGAACCCAGAAGCATAACTGCCACTGTCCGTATGTTCCGATGATATAACCGCAGATGACCGACACGATACCCGCTCCTATCGAGTGAGAGGTGTTCCAGATGGAAGTCATTGTGGCGAGTTTCTTTGGCTGCACCCAATGTGAGATGAGGCGCTGGCAAGGACCCGCTCCACAGCCCTGGAATATATTGTTGAGGATCAGAAGGACTGCCATGACTATTACCATCATTCCGATGAAGTCTTCTCCCTCTGTCTGTCCTGTTATCATTGTGCTGAGTTTGTCGCTCCAGCCGAAGATGAAGTTCAAAACTGCGCTGACGCTGAGGCCGATCACCAGGTGCCATCTTGCATTTGCTCGGTCTGCGATCACTCCGTTTATCATCTTGGAGACTCCGTAGATGATACCCACGAGAGAAAGTATCACACCAAAGCTGGTGTTGGTGATTCCGTATTCATCACTGAGAGCCGGCATCGCAAACGAGAAGTTCTTGCGCACGAAATAGAACATTGAATAGCCGATCATCGAGCAGATGATGACTCTCCACTGCCAGTAGTCGAATGATTTATTGGTTTTCATTAGTGTTATGGAGTTTTATAGGGTTGCGTATGCTTGGGCCACTGCATTTGCGGCCTCTTCATTCTTGATTCCGCTTATTTCTGCAAATGCCTTGGCCGGGCCTAGTTCGGTGACTGTCTTTCTGAGTTCCACCGACTGCGGGTCTTGCGGGTTGTTGCAATGCAGTGCAACTGCAGCCGCAAGTGCAATCTTATCATATGGAAGTCCGAACTCCATTGCCATCTTCATCGGATAGGCGAAATAGAGACTGCCTCCAAGTTTTCTTATGGGGTCCTGGCCTACTCTGGTCACAAGGTCATTCAGATGTGGATTGCTGAATCTCCTTAAGATTGTTTCAACATATCCAGCATGATAATCCGGGTCAATATCGAATTTCCTGATCAGAGCAGCGCCGCTCTGTTGCATCACACTTCGGACGACCTGACGAATCTCAGGATCGCAGATGGCTTCGTGGATGTAGGTGTATCCTTTCATCATTCCCAGAAATGCGGTGGTGCAGTGGCCGGTGTTCAGTGTAAAGAGCTTCTTCTCAACGCATGAGTCAAGGTTGTCGGTGATGTTCATTCCCGCCACCGGATTCATTTCTCCTGAAATCTGTGTCTTGTCTACGTTCCACTCGTAGAATTCTTCCACTGCGACGTCGAGGGGATTCTTCAGAGAAGTGACGGGCACGATTCTGTCGACGGAGCTGTCAGCAAAACCTACTTTCCCTTCAATCCATTCGAGTGTATTCTCATCAATCTTTTCTGCTACATAGCTCTTGAGAAGGCTTGTTGCGCGTATGCCATTCTCGCAGCAGATGATATTCATGGGCTGCATGTTGCCTGCAGCCTTGCGGCTCTCGAGTCCCTTGGCAATGACCGGTGCGACAAAAGGAAGCACCTTCAGGCTCACTGCTGTTGTCAGAAGATCCGCCTCGGCAATGAGTTCCAGCATCTTCTCGGATGATGAGTTGACTGCAGAGATTCCGCTGATCTCTTTCTGGTAGACAGTTTTGTCTGTTATATGAACGGTGTATTTCCCTTCCTTGTTGATGAGGTCGATGACTTCCTGGTTAACATCAGCAAACACGACATCATATCCGGCTTCCCTCAGCACTGCTCCGATAAAGCCCCTGCCGATCTTTCCGGCTCCGAAATGAATAGCTTTTGGCATAGTCATATGTTATATAAAAATAGAACGATGATATGTGTCATCGTTCTATTTTACTTGCTTACAATCAATTAGATAAGGTTGTCCTTTTCAACTTCCTTGAAGTAACGGTATGTTGCAACCTTGATTTCTGTAGCTGCAGGATCGTCGCATACCATGATGCTTGCAGGGTGGATCTGAAGAGCAGAGATAGGCCATACGTGGTTGTAGCTGCCCTCTACGCAGTGCTGAACTGCATTTGCCTTCTTAGGGCCAAGTGCAAGGATCACAACTTCCTTAGAGTCGAGTACTGTAGCGATACCAACTGACATAGCCTTCTTAGGAACCTTGTTCACGTCGTTGTCGAAGAAGCGAGAGTTCACTACGAGTGTGTCGTAAGTGAGGGTCTGCACGTGAGTGCGTGAGTTGAGTGAGGTGTAAGGCTCGTTGAATGCGAGGTGACCGTTTTCTCCTACTCCACCGAGGAAGAGGTCGATTCCTCCAGCCTTTACGATTCTTTCCTCGTACTCTCTGCACTCTGCTTCAGGATCAGCAGCGTTTCCGTTGAGGATATTCACGTTCTCAGGGTTGATGTCAACGTGATTGAAGAAGTTGTTCCACATGAATGAGTGGTAGCTTTCAGGGTGCTCCTCAGGAAGATCAACATATTCATCCATGTTGAATGTGATTACATTCTTGAATGAAACTTTTCCAGCCTTGTAGAGATTGATGAGCTCCTTGTAGGTTGAAAGAGGAGTTGAACCGGTAGGAAGGCCAAGTACGAAAGGCTTGTCTGTCTTTGCCTGATGCTCAAGAATTCTTCCTACAATGTAGCGTGCAGCCCACTGACCTGCGTGCTCATTAGTGTCTTCAATGATAAATCTCATAATTTTATTTGTTAATGTGTTGTTTCAATCAACAGTTATGCAAAAATAATGATATATTTGCAAGATAAGCGAATTATCAACAAAAACATCAAAAAATATGAAAAAGCTACTGTTTATTTTTCTTGTCTGTGTCCTTTCTTTAGAAGTCGCATCCGCTTACGGCAGACACGGACACGAAATCGTGATCGCTGTAGCTCAGCGCCATCTTACAGAAAAGACAAAAGCAAACATTGCGAAGTACTTTGCTTACGATCTCAAGACAGATGCAGTCTGGATGGATACTTATCGTCGTACAGAGCCTATCGAGTTCACTACAAACTGGCATACATGCTATTTTGACGAAAATATGCTATACGATCCGTTTTATGTCAGAAAGATGGAGACAGGAGACCTTGTAAGGGCTCTCGATCTTGCAGATAATGCCGTATCAGATGGACGTTATAAGCAGATGTCGGACGAGAAGGTTGTCTTTGCAATCAGAATGTTGATCCACTTCGTAGGTGATCTCCATTGCCCGACTCACACTGTTCTCCCTTCTGCGCAGAACAAGAAACCTTGCATGCTGAACGGCAAGGAATATACTTATCATTCAGTGTATGACAAGATGCCATCCCTGATCTGGGGCAAGACTCCTGCAGACGAGGTTGCAGCAAAGATTGACAATGCTTCAAAGAAGGAGATCAAGAATATCGTTAAGGGCGATGTCATCGACTGGCTTAACGATATGGTCAAGCGTAATGCACAGATCCACGAGTGGAACAAGCCTGGCGTAGACGTTATGAGAGATGACACAGTTGAGCTCTCTACAGAACTTGTAAACAGACAGATGCGTGACGGCGGTTACCGTCTTGCGTATCTTCTCAATACTTACTTTGGAAAATAACCGTAAATTATGAAAAAGTCTTTACTATTAGTTTCATTGCTTTTTGTCGCAGGAGTTGCCTGTAACACGCTTGATGAACCGTATCTTACAGAAGTACATGAGCTTACAGTCAGTCTTCCAAAGATTGATTCAAATGTTATGTATTGGAAAGATGGTGATGTTGTTTCTGCAGGAAACCAGACAATGTCAGCACCTTTGGCTGGAGTTGCCGGTAGGACAAACTCGACTGTATTTACTTTTGAAAAACCGGTTACAGCAGGCGCAGTAGTGCGTTTCCCTGCTGCTGATAAATCATCATCCATATCTGTTTCTTCGGAGATTGGTTCTGTTACCGCACCGTTGGGTGCAGCGACATTCCCTTTGTATGGCACTGTGGCGTTGACCGGAGAGGCAGCACCGAAGGTTGAGCTTAAGTCGGCGATGTCAATACTCAAGTTTTCCGTCATGGGTGATGCTACAATCACAAAGGCAACAATCGAAACTGTTGGTGGTGAAGCAATCAATGGTGTCTTCCATATGTCTGCTTCCGGAATTACCGGTGCTGTAGGCAACTCTGGCAAGCTTACTGAGATTACACTCGAGAATCCGCTCAGACTGACAGCTAATCCTACCGATCTGTATATTCCTGTTCCTCCAGGAACTTATTCGAGAGGTTTTTATCTGAAGCTTTATGAGAATTCTTCTAAATACATGAAGGTGGTATTTCTGAAGAATAGCCAGACTCTTGTAGAGAATAGCGTTACTTCTTTCAACTTCATCTACTCTGCTGGTTTCCAGGCAGAAGTGCAGCCTGGTGAGGATTTCAACTCTGCTATTGTCGGTGATTTGCTCCCAGATGATTTCCCTTACGGAAAATATGGTGTGACCGGTACTGTGAGATACACTGATGGTCAGCCGGCAAAAGGCATAAAGGTAAGTGATGGCTTTAGGGTTGTGGTTACTGATGATCAGGGAAACTATGGCTTTGATGCAAAAGGAAAGGACGTAAGGTATATCTACATTACAATTCCGTCAGATGCAAAAATAAAGAAGAAGGCAGACACAACTTGCCCTGATTTCTACATTCCTTATAAGGAGGGTAAGTATGTCTATGACTTCACCCTTGAGCGTCAGCCTGTGGAGAATGAGTTTGCATTCTTTGCGTTTGCAGACCCACAGACGCACTATGCGAAGAGAGATACCCAGAAATCTGCTGATACTGACCGTTTCAAGAATGAGACACTTCCTGCAATCAATGCAGAACTTGCAAAGCAGACTCTCCCATGTTATGGAGTGTGTCTTGGAGATATAACATATTCGGAAGGCAGCAGAAACTCAACTCCTTCAATGGAGATTATCAGAGGCCATATCGGCAAGATCAATATGCCTGTCTTCAATGCAATGGGTAATCATGATTATACCTATTATAATACAAATACGACAGTAAAGACTGACGAAAACAGCAGTACCATAAATCTCCTTGCTCAGAGATCGTTTGAGGATGTATTTGGCCCTATCAACTTCTCTTTTGATAGAGGTAATGTGCATTTCGTGTGTATGAAGGATATTTATTTCAAATCAACTTCATCTTGGGATGCAAGCAATTATTCAGGTGGATTTACTGATGAGGAGTACAGCTGGCTTGTTCAGGACCTTCAGAATACTCCTAAGAGCATGAAGGTTGTGCTTTGTGTACATATCCCTATTTCAACAGCCGGTGGTCCTAAGATCAGCGAGGTGAAGAGTCTCTTGAGCGGTTTCACAAATTCTATTGTATTCAGTGGACATACTCACTATCAGCGTGCCATTTATAGTGGCGGCAAGCTTTATGAGCAGATTCACTCGGCTGTCTGTGGCCAGTGGTGGTGGAGTAAGATCGAGGGCGACGGATGCCCTAATGGATACACCGTGCATTATTTCAATGGAACTGACATCAAGAATTCATATTTCGTTGGTGTGAACGAGGGTATGAATGTCAAGGAAACTTGCCAGATGCGTATTTACAAGGGTAATCTCAAGACAGGTGGAACGTATGCTTATTTCCAGATGCCACACAAGGCGACAGACTACCTGATCAACGTCTTCAATGGAGATGAGAAGTGGAAGGTGAAGGTGTATGAGAATGGTGTATATGCTGGTACCGCAACCCAGATGCCTCAGGGAAAGAAGACATTCAATACCAATAAGGGCAATGGCTATATCTATACCGGTATTCCGACATCTTCAAGTCAGGACTGGTGGGCTACCGGATATCACATAGGAGTATGCAAGAGAGGTACAGGTTCAAGTACAAGTTACTATACGACAAACTATCATATGTGGAAATGGAGTGCGAAGGATGCTTCTGCTAAGATCAGTGTAGAGGCTGAGGATCCATATGGCAATGTCTACACTAGTGATGAGGTGATTACAGACGGTACAAGCTACCCTGAGTATATCAAGGCTCCTCTTACAATATTCTAAATATGAATAGATTATTACTGTTTTGCGTGTCGCTTTTCTGCGCAGCGTCAATGTTGAATGCCAAGGTGGAGCCTGCTCCGATCTTTGCGGACAACATGGTGCTCCAGCAGGAAAGCGATGCCGCTTTATGGGGTAAGGCTACCCCTGGCGCGAAGGTTACCATAACCGGATCCTGGTCCAAGTCAAAGGTTACTGTTACTGCCGGTGCTGATGGAAAATGGTTCGCAAGAATTGCGACACCAAAGGCAGGTGGTCCATATGAACTCACTTTTAACGATGGAGATAAACTTACCCTTAAGAATGTCCTTATCGGTGAGGTGTGGATATGTTCCGGTCAGTCCAATATGGAAATGCAGATGAAGGGATATGGCAGTCAGCCTGTCAAGGGTTCGACTGATATGATAATGACGGCCAAGCCGTCTGTCCCTATCCGTTCGTGCAACATCAAGCGTGTTCTGGCTCTTGATCCTGTAGAGGAGTGCGACGCTACATGGTATGAGCACACTCCTGTTGGTGTCCGTGAGGCAAGTGCCACTGCATATATGTTTGCAAGAAAGCTTCAGGAGGTGCTTGAAATCCCTGTCGGAATCATAAATGTGTCGTGGGGCGGTTCCAGAATCGAGGCATGGATGAGCGAGGAACTTCTCAGGAAGGAGTTTGCAGGTGAGATAAATATGAAGCATCTTGATAATGATGTGATGCCTGAGAAGAATGCCTTCAAGATGGCCTGCACGCTCTACAACGGTATGATGCATCCTGTGGCTCCTTACACAGCAAAGGGCTTCATCTGGTATCAGGGCTGCAGCAACAGACATAACCCTGAGCAGTATGTGCGTCTCCAGCCTGCATTTGTGAATATGTTGCGTCAGGAATGGGGCTCTGAAGATATGGGCTTTTACTTCACTCAGATTGCGCCTTATGGCTATCCTGATGACAAGACAGGATGTGCAGGTGCTGAA
Organism: Candidatus Cryptobacteroides sp.; assembly: GCA_045126915.1. Classification (GTDB taxonomy): domain Bacteria; phylum Bacteroidota; class Bacteroidia; order Bacteroidales; family UBA932; genus Cryptobacteroides. The sequence continues at coordinate 10,479 of JBGVPH010000026.1, read as the reverse complement.
CTTATGTGGGCACAGGCTCGTACTCTCTCCCTTATTCCGAAGAGTGCTATGGCTGCAACTCTCGACACAGGAGAGCGCGACTGCATCCATCCTGCAGACAAGAAGACAGTAGGAGACAGACTCGCTTATCTTGTCCTTTCAAAGGATTACGGTTATGAAGCGATAGATGTGACCTCACCTCTTTACAAATCCCTTGAGGTGAAGGATGGAAAGATGTATATACGCTTCAATGTCAATAGTCTGGGTGTAGGTCCGATCAATACTGATTTTGAGGGCTTCGAACTGGCTGGCAATGATGGTGTGTATTATCCTGCAACTGGAAGAGTTGATTCAAATGACAGGCGTGTCGTTGTTGTCACTTGCCCCGAGGTTACTGAGCCGGTTGCCGTAAAATATGCTATGAAGAACTGGTCAAAAGCCGCTATTTTCAGCAATGCAGGAATTCCTGCAAGCCCTTTCAAGGCTGAAATTGATAGATAATATTAAAACTATATGACATTATGAAGAGAGTTACTGCTGTTCTTGCTTCACTTTTAATGGTGACAGCGTCTTTTGCTCAGGAATGGGCACCTGTGGGAGAAAATATCAGGACAACTTGGGCAGATCAGCTGGATCCGGCTAATCCGCTTCCTGCATATCCGCGCCCTCAGATGGTTCGTCAGGATTGGATGAATCTGAACGGTCTTTGGAATTACGCCATCACTGATGCTTCTGCTGAGTCTTTTGATGTTCAGGGAAAGATTCTGGTTCCTTTTGCTATCGAGTCATCGCTTTCGGGTGTTGGCAAGAGAGTTTCTAAAGGGGAGGCTCTGTGGTATGAAAGAGAGTTCACTGTGCCTAAGAAGTGGAAGGGACGTAATGTCGTTTTGAACTTCGGTGCTGTTGACTGGCAGGCAGAGGTTTATGTAAATGGTATTCTTGTGGGAGAACACAAGGGTGGTTATGATCCGTTCTCATTTGATGTCACTAGCGCGTTGAAGAAATCAGGCAAGCAGGTGATTAATATCAAGGTTCAGGACGCTACCGATAATAGTTACCAGCCTCGCGGAAAGCAGTGTATAGTCAGCACCGGCATCTGGTACACCCCTGTGACAGGTATCTGGCAGACTGTGTGGCTTGAGCCTGTAACTCCGTCATATGTGAAGAATTACTATGTCGTAAGTGACATCGATAATGCTCAGATGACTGTTGAGGTTGATGCTGAAACAGCAGAGGGTGACGTGGTGAAGGTTGCAGTTCTTGATGGCGGCGTGGGCTACTCTGCTGAGAATCCTTCTTCTGCAGTTCTTGCTGAGGCTGTTGTTAATGATGGAAAGACTGTTATCAAGATTGATGACATGAAGACATGGTCGCCTGATTCACCATATCTCTATGGTGTGAAGGTCTGGATAGAGCGCAAGGGCAAGGTCGTTGACAGCGTGAACGGTTATACCGCGATGAGAAAGATTTCTGTCAAGGCTGACAAATCACTCAACAAGTATAACAGAATGGCTCTCAACAATGAGCTCCTCTTCCATTTCGGACCTCTTGATCAGGGATGGTGGCCTGACGGACTTTATACAGCTCCTGCAGATGAGGCTCTCGAATTTGATGTCATCAAGACTAAGGAGCTTGGCTTCAATATGATCCGTAAACACATCAAGATCGAACCTGCACGTTGGTACTACTACTGTGATAAGCATGGCATCATGGTATGGCAGGATATGCCATGTATTGGTGATCACAGCAAGAAGCAGATGGAAGCACGTGATCAGGATATCGTTAAGGCAATTTCTAACAAGTGGTCGCACGACAGTTATTTCAATGCTACAGATGCGGCTATTCCTCAGGAGTGGAAGGACAACTACTACCGTGAGTGGTCAAATATCATCAATGCATTCAAGAATTTCCAGTGTATAGTTGTATGGGTTCCTTTCAACGAGGCATGGGGACAGTTTGATACTCCGGAGGTTGTGAAGTTTACACGCGAGCTCGATCCAACACGTCTTATCAATCCTGCTTCAGGCGGTAACTTCGATTTCTCTGCCGGTGTTGCTGGATTTGGAGACATTCTTGATGTACACCATTATCCATGTCCTGCAATGAATTTCTTCGAGCGCAAGTTTGTGAATGTTCTTGGTGAGTATGGCGGAATCGGTTTTCCTGTTGATGGCCACACTTGGATTATTGACAGAAAGTGGGGTTACGGTAAGGTTAAGGAGAACTCTGAGGAGCTCATGAAGCAGTACGAGGAGTACCTTGAGATGCTCAAGACTTTCGTTACTACCGGTTGTGCAGCTGCAGTCTACACGCAGACTACTGACGTTGAGGGTGAGGTTAATGGTCTTATGACTTATGACCGTAAGGTTATCAAGATGGATATTCCTCGCATCTCTGCTGCAAACAAGAAGGTTATTGAATCAATGTCTAAGTAAATATGATAATATCAGGTAAGGAGCTTTCAGCTCGCTTGAAAGAGGAAATGGCAGCTCAGGTGGCTGCCTTTCCTGAAAAATATGGTCGTGTGCCACATCTGGTGGTAATTCTTGTTGGCGAGGATCCCGGAAGCGTTTCCTATGTGACCGGAAAGGCCAAGGCTTCCGAGGTTGTCGGAATCAAGAATACTACAATCCGTAAGCCGGATACTATTGAAGAGGCTGAACTTCTCGATCTCATTGCAGATCTTAATGCTGACGATTCTGTTGATGGAATTCTTGTGCAGCTTCCATTGCCAAAGCATATCAGTGAGGAGAAGGTGATTGCAGCCATTGCAAAGGAGAAGGATGTGGATGGTTTTCATCCTCTGAATGTTGCTTCTCTCTGGCAGAAGCAGGAGTGTGTTCTTCCTTGTACACCGAAGGGCATAATCAAGATGCTGAAGACTGCTGGAGTTGAGATTAAGGGCAAGAGGGCAGTGGTGATAGGTCGCAGCAATATCGTAGGTCTACCTGTTGCTAAACTTCTTCTTGATGAGAATGCCACTGTGACCATCGCTCACAGCCGTACAGCAGATCTTCCGTCTGTGACTCGTAATGCAGAGATTCTAGTTGTTGCAATCGGACGTCCTAAGTTTGTGACTGCAGATATGGTTGCAGATGGCGCTGTCGTTATCGATGTGGGAGTGAATCGTGATCCGGAGACTGGTAAGCTTTGCGGTGATGTTGACTTTGCGGCTATCGAGCCAAAGGCTTCTGTCATCACTCCTGTACCTGGTGGCGTAGGTCCGATGACCATCTGTTGTCTAATGGAGAACACCATCGAGTGTTTCCTTCGCAAAATGCGTTAATGTATCGTGATGGTGGCAGTAGCCATCGGCGGTCCGAATAGATAAAAAGAAAGCGACTAGATCTAGTCGCTTTCTTTTGCTATGCCTTTTTAGGTTTGCCGGCAAGGCAGATCAATGTACTGATTACACCGCCGATAGGGCACCACCAGCACCATGCGATGTAGGTCTGTCCGAAGAACTGCTTCTGGAACATCAGAGGGATGATGATGAGTGCTCCAACGATAATAGCTGCAAGTACGCTGGCTGTATTACCTCGTTTTGTAAAGATTGCTGTGAGGAATACTCCAATCATACCCGCGTATGCGAAGCACATGATTCCTGTCGCGAAGTCTACGAGGTTAAGTCCACTGCTCTGCTGCATTACTGCTGTTACGATTGCAAAACCTGTAAGGATCGCTCCCATCAGGATAACCATCTTGCGTGATGAGGTGAGCTGGTCTGCATTACCTTCAATTGAGTGTCCTTTCTCCTTCTTGATAGGCAGGTAGAGGTCTGAAACGAAACTTGAGGCCATTGCATTTATGGCAGAGTTGAAGCTTGAAAGGGCCGCAGCAAGAAGTCCTACGATCATAAGGCCGCGTACTCCAACAGGGATATGATTCTTGATGAACTGAGGGAATACGTCACGTGCATCAGTAAAGAATGATCTTCCAAGAGCGTCAAAATCAGGGTTGTTCTTGTAAAGTACAAAGAGGAGTGAACCGATGCTGATGAACATTATCACGAGCGGAAGACAGATGAGCTGAGAGTAGATCAATGATGAGCCAGCCTTCTTTACGTCCTTTGCAGTGAGCTGACGCTGTACGAACTCATGGTCTGTAGTGTACTGAGCTACACGGAAGAATGAGATACCTATTACTCCACCTACAATTGTATAAGGAAGCTTCGGATTGAGAGATGGGTCGAACATGGTCAGTTTGCTGCCTGCGCTCCATCCGTAAAGTCCGCCTTCTGCTGTCATTCCTGCCGCTACACCAGGATCTTTAACCATACCGCCGCTTGTCAGGCTTGCCCAGATTTCAGAGAGCGGCATATCGATGGCAAGGTAGATGATCACAACTGCAACAAGGCCAGTGAAGATGATCAGCAAGGTCTGGAATGCGTCAATGTAGAGAAGTCCCTTGATGCCTCCGAGCATTGTGTACACAGTACTGATGATTCCCAGAATTATGATTGACCAGACTACGAACTGGAAGTGGATGCTTCCAAAAAGAATTACTGATACGGCGAGTGCAGCAATGAACAGACGTGATCCGGATGTGAAAAGCTGGCCTACAAGGAACATGACGCTGTTGGCACGCTTTGATGTCTCTCCAAATCTGTCACCGATGAATCCGTAGATGGTGATGGTCTTTGCATTGTAAAGCTTAGGCAGAATGAAGGCTGCTACAAGCGAGCCTCCGATGATTGCTGCGATGAGGTTCATCACATAAGTGAGGTTGGTGTTGAAGCCAAGTTCAGGAGAACCTACGAAGGTACCTGCACTTACGGATGTTCCTGTTGCAGCCAGAGCCACAAGCCATCCCGGCATTGCTCTGCCGGCAACAAAATAATCATCGATGTTCTTGTTCTTTCTTGAGAAAAAGTAGCCGATGGTTACTAGTGTGCCAAGAAACAAGGCTACGATTGTCCAGTCTATTATACTCATAGTGTTGTGGTTTTCTTGTTGGTTATTGTGCCGGCTGGTCCAGATGGAGCTCCGGATGTTTTTTTGATGAGAAGAAAAGCATCAGTGCGGTTCCTATCGCGACCACACCGAGGAAAATGAATACGTATTCAGCGTGTATTGCTGCTGAAATCTCCTGAGAGATGTTGCCGGCTTCTGTGATTTCTTTTGTGAATATCCTGCCGACGTAGATAGGTACAGCCCACATTCCGAGGTTCTGTACCCAATATATGAGCGAATATGCTGTTCCCAGATTCTTTTCCGGAATGATCTTCGGTACAGACGGCCACATTGCCGATGGTACCAGTGAGTATCCTATTCCGAGAAGAGCGATAGCTACGTATGCACACATGGGTTCGCCCTGTGGTGCGAAGGTGATTATAAGGTGTGACACCAGTACCATAGCGGAACCTACTATCATCCATAGTGTTGCCTTACCCACCTTGTCTACAAGTGCGCCGAATAGAGGCGTGAAGAGGATGGTGAAGAAAGGTATCATCGCAAGCAGCACTGTGGCAATATCAAGGTCGACGCCGAACAGAGGCAGCAGTATAGACACTCCGAACTTCTTGAAGCGGATTACTGTGCAGTAGAAAGTCACGCACAGAACCGCAATCATAAGGAAGCGCGGATTTGACAGCACCTTCCAGATGTCGGAGATTCTGAACTTGTCTTCCTCAGCGGTTTCTACCTTGTCTGTTTCGCCTGTCTGTCTGTCGAATCGTGCGTCAAGACCTACAAAGACTGCCCAGAGAATGGCTCCGATTCCAAGTACTGCAAGACCGATCATTGCAGGTCTGTTGGTGTCGGAAAGCATATATATTTCACCGGCTGCCTTCTGTGTCACGATCATTGGCGCAATCAGGATTGCTGTTGCAGTTCCAAATCTGGCGATGGCCAGCTGAAGTCCCATTGCGAGAGCCATGTTGCGACCCTTGAACCATTTTGCAATGGAACGGGTGACTGAAACTCCAGCGATTTCACTTCCGAGACCGAAAAGCATACATCCAATGTAGGCGATGGTGAGAGATGTCTCTGGCGCAAATCCGGCTGAGATTGCAAAAGTGACCAATCCGGCTCCGAATACCATCATTCCTACGAATATTGATCCTACCAGTCGAACTCCGAATCTGTCAAGAAGAGCGCCGCATACGATGAGGCCTCCCCAGATGCAGAGGAAGGAGTAGCCGCTCGAATAGAATCCGTAATCAGCCATATCCCAACCCAGCTGGAGCTGTTCAGGATTCTTGAACAGCTCCGACAGGGATGAAAACATATCATCGAAGAAATATGATGCGAACATAGGGACAACCAGGCATGCCAGAGCTACCCAGCATATCCACTTGTTCTCCCTTATGGTCTTCTTGAATTCCGGCATTATTTCTTGATGTTAGGAAGTTCGAGTCCGTAGCCCTTCTTTTTGTCCTCGATCTTGAGGAAGAATGACATGATGAATGCGAGAACTCCGAATGATGCAAAGATGATCATAGGTACGAGGTAACCGCCTGTCTTCTGGAATGCGATTCCGATGATGAGAGGAACAAAGCAAAGACCTACGTTCTGGATCCAGAAGATGAGGGAGTATGCACTTCCGAGGATTACTGGATCGATGATCTTAGGTACAGATGGCCAGAGAGCTGCAGGTACAAGGGAGAATGACACTCCAAGAACTACGATAAGAAGGAGTGCAAGGCCCTTGCTTGGGAATGCTGGAAGAAGGAATGCGAAGCTTAGGTGGCAGACAATCATGATGATCGCTCCGATCATGAGCATGGTCGCTCCTTTACCCTTGTTGTCCAGGAATGCTCCGAGGAACGGAGTGAGTACCATTGCGAGGATAGGGAACCATCTGAAGAGGTCTGCTGCTTCCGATGCTGGAATCTGAAGAGTCACTTCAAGGAAGTTTGTTGCATATCTCTGGAATGGGAAGATTGCCGAGTAGTAAAGAACACAGAGAAGTGCCACGAACCAGAACATCTTGCTGCTGAAGATCTTGCCAAGGTCGCTTACCTTGAACTCATCTTCTCCATCTCCGCCTGCTACAACACCCATCTGCCTGTCAAGTTTCGCATCCATTACAGAGAATACGATGAAGTTGATGAGTCCTATCATAAGCAGGATCACACAGAAAAGGATAGGAGCCTCGACGTTGCCGAATTTGTCAGCAAGGCGTGGTGATGCAGAGAGCACTGCGAACACTCCAAGACGTGCGATGGCCATCTCAAGACCCATTGCCAGTGCCATCTCCTTGCCGTTGAACCATTTTGCGATAGCCTTTGAAACAGTGATTCCTGCCATCTCGCAGCCGCATCCGAAGATCATGAATCCGAGTGATGCAAGCTTGGCGCTGCCTGGAAGTGCCACCCACCACGAGTTGAGCCACTGGCAGAATTCTGTTGCCTGGAACCATTCAGTGATGCCGATGTACTTGATGCCGGCACCGATCACCATAAGGGATGTCGAGAGAATACCTGTGAAACGTACTCCCATCTTGTCCAGGATGATTCCTGCGAGAATGAGGAAACCGCAGACATTAAGGAAATACTCTGAAGCTGCATATGTTCCGAATACTGAACCGTCCCAGCCTCTCGATTTCTCGATGAGTGACTGAAGAGGTGACATTACGTCTACGAACATGTAGGCAAAGAACATTGCCAGAGCAACCAGAATCAATGCTGCCCATCTTGCGGCAAAACTGTCGTTAAGATACTTTTTGATAGTCTGTGTCATATTTTTTGTTAGTTTATTGTCAATACAGAAATCTTTGCGAAGGTAGCGTTTTTTTTGTACCTTCGCAAGTCTGTAACAGCTGAGTGATGGAAGACATTAAGTATAAGGTACTTTGCGGGATAGATTCCCCTGAGGACGTCAAGAAACTTGATATTGACGGACTGAGGGCTCTCTGTACTGAAATCCGCCAGTATATGGTGGAGTGCTGCTCGGTGAATCCAGGTCATCTGGGACCGAGCCTCGGAGCAGTCGAACTGATCGTGGGTCTGCATTATGTCTATGATGCTCCGCAGGATAAGCTCGTCTACGATGTCGGTCATCAGGCGTATGCCCATAAGATCATAACAGGCCGTCGTGAGGCGTTCCGTAAGAACAGGACCAAGGACGGCATCAGCGGTTTTCCTAAGCGTTCCGAAAGCGAGTATGATGCATTCGGAGTCGGTCATTCTTCCACTTCGGTGTCTGCTGCTCTCGGTTTTGCTGAGGCAGCCAAGCTGCAGGGCCTCAATCACAAGACAGTGGCTCTGATCGGTGACGGTTCGCTCACCGGCGGACTAGCATTTGAAGGATTGAATAATGCCGGAGCCAGCAAGTCTGACATCCTCGTTATTCTCAATGATAACAACATATCCATCGATAGGAATGTAGGTGCGATTCACAACTATCTTCTTAAGATCACTACCGATCCCCGCTACAACAAAGCAAAGAAGCAGATCTGGGACAGCATGGGAGACGGCTGGGCGAGAAAGGCGGTTCAGAGATTTGTGACCACCACTAAGTCTCATCTTGTGAGCGGTAGCGGTGGAGCCCTGTTTCAGGCTATGGGATTCAGGTATTTCGGTCCTATAGATGGAAATGACATAGCTCAGGTCGTGGACACGTTGAAAAAGCTGAAGGAAATCAAGGGCCCGATCCTTCTTCATTCGTTGACAAAGAAAGGAAAGGGTTATGCTCCTGCAGAAGAAAACCAGACAGTGTGGCATGCTCCGGGAACTTTCGATCCTGAGACGGGAGAGAGGATTAAAGTGGATAACGGCATAAGCAGATATCAGGATGTCTTCGGGGAAGTGCTTCTTGATCTGGCCGGGAAGAATCCTTCAGTGGTAGGTATTACACCTGCAATGGCTACTGGCTGTGGTATGAACCGTCTTGCTAAGGAGATTCCTGAGAGATTCTATGATGTGGGAATCGAAGAGGAACACGCCGTTACATTTGCTGCTGGACTTGCTGCAGGAGGAATGAAGCCGTTCTGTAATATATATTCGTCATTCTCTCAGCGTGCATACGATCAGATTCTTCATGATGTTGCTCTTCAGGAACTGCCTGTGGTTCTCTGTCTTGACAGAGGTGGACTGGTGGGAGAAGATGGTGCGACTCATCATGGATGCTACGATATGTCTGCGTATAGAAGCATTCCTGGGGCAGTAATAGCTGCTCCTAAGGATGAGCTTGAACTAAAGAATATGATGTATAGCGCAATGCTGGCGGAGACAGGTCCATATATTATAAGGTATCCTCGTGGATATGGGGAAGGTGTAGATTGGCAATCGACGGAATATCAGAGCCTCGAATCTGGAAAAGGGGAGAAGGTGCTCGATGGTACCGATGTGGCTGTTTTTGCAGCAGGACCATTTGTTTATAGAGCACTTGAAGCGGCGCAGAGACTGAAGGGAGAGAAAGGATGGAATCCTTCTATATATAATATAAGGTATATAAAGCCGATCGATGAGGATTTGGTGCGTAAGTCGTGCAGTGATCATAAGAGGATTGTGACGGTTGAGGATGGAACTCTTGTCGGTGGTCTCTATGGTGCGGTGACTGAAATCGTTGCCGCGATGGATATTCCGATTCCTGTTAAGGGGGTAGGTGTTCCTGACAGGTACATAGGACAGGCGACTCAGGAGGAACAGCGCGATGAGTGTGGCCTGTCAACCGATAGACTCTACAGCCTTTTGATAGATGAATTCGAAAAAATATCGAAAAAAGATTAAAAAGTTTTGGAGATAAAAAATTAATACCTATCTTTGCAATCCCAAATCAAGAGAGACACTCTAGAAATGGGGAACAATAATGCCGATGTAGCTCAGTTGGCCAGAGCACGTGATTTGTAATCTCGGGGTCGTGGGTTCGATTCCCTCCATCGGCTCAAAAGTTCTTTAAGAATTTTGGGAGAATACCAGAGTGGCCAAATGGGGCAGACTGTAAATCTGCTGGTTTATACCTTCGGTGGTTCGAATCCATCTTCTCCCACCAAAAGCCCGAAACCGAACAGATCGGGCTTTTACTTTGAAAATTTTGCGGAAGTAGCTCAGTCGGTAGAGCATCAGCCTTCCAAGCTGAGGGTCGCGGGTTCGAACCTCGTCTTCCGCTCTTTTTTTTTATAAGCCAGTGTAGCTCAGGGGTAGAGCGCTTCCTTGGTAAGGAAGAGGTCATGAGTTCAAATCTCATCACCGGCTCTATAAGTGTGTAAAATATTCAATTAATTAATAATTACTATTATGGCAAAAGAAACATTTAAGAGGGAAAAACCTCACGTTAACATTGGTACTATTGGCCACGTTGACCACGGTAAGACAACTTTGACAGCTGCAATTACAACTGTACTTGCTAAGGCTGGTCTTTCAGAGCTTCGTTCATTCGATTCTATCGATAACGCTCCAGAGGAGAAAGAGCGTGGTATCACTATTAACACTGCTCACGTAGAGTATCAGACAGCTAACCGTCACTATGCTCACGGTGACTGTCCAGGCCACGCCGATTACGTTAAAAACATGGTTACTGGTGCTGCTCAGATGGACGGTGCTATTCTTGTTTGTGC
>JBGVPH010000025.1:0-14113 GCA_045126915.1 Candidatus Cryptobacteroides sp. | reverse complement strand
GATGGCACGAGACTTATAACAGGAGCCTTTTTGTAATTGCCGGACAGACACAGACTGAAATCATAGATGTGACATCTCCATTCGACACATTCAGAGGAGACCTCAAGACCTTGTTCTGCGCGGACGGCATCCACCCGAATGTGTACGGGTACAGACTGATAGCTGATGCCATAATAAGAAGATATATATGACAGCGGATTTATTATACTGGATAGTCTTATTTCTGATCCTGGTGATAGGCTTTCTTATTCTTCGCTTTTGCAAGGAGAAGATCAAGAAAGAATAATCGGGTATATCACTCTATCATGCATCAAGGTTCCCACGCAGATTCTTGACAATCATCAGAAGAAGGGTCTTCCAGTTATCTGACGGAGACTCTTCTTCAATTATTCCCGAAAATAGATTGGTGAACATGTTCACGAACAACCTCTTCCTCAGCAGAATCAGGATGATGGCTGCGATGATATATACCCCAGCTACGATGAAGGCTGCTCCGCTCAAGCTTCCAATCTCCTCTCCGATCAGCACGATGAAGGCAAACGCAAAGACACCTAGCACAACAAGAAGGACAAGAGTGATAACCAACACAGCAAGTATTCTGCTGAAACCTACAGACAGGCCTGCGACTATGTTCTTCTTGAAGTCATCTGTCCTCATGCTCAGGTACTCACCTATCGTAGAGGACAGAATCCCCAAAATTGTCTTGTTCTCTTCCATCACTCTTCCTCCAGAGCTTCCTCGATGATTCCAAGACCTTCAGCGATCTTTTCCTTAGCCTTGCCTTTCAGATCTGCCGCACCTTTCCTGATCTTGGCGCGGGTATTCTCTCCGGAATCCGGAGCAAGGAGAAGAGTCGCAACTGCGCCAGCCATCGCACCTGCGATGAAGCATAGCATTGATTTGCCTGTATCCATAACCTCAAATTAATAAATTCAACATCAGTTTCTGCCCCATAAGTTGAGACGACACTGATATTTCAGAAACCATACCACCATCTGAATAACTTTTGACTTGAGGTATTATAATTCATTGAATTCGAATATAATTAGTGTTCTGCATTTCGCTTATTGCCAAATTAGCGAAATGCTAGAATCGCATAAACGGGCAGCCATGTACATTTGGCCGCCCGTTTTCAATTCCTAAAGACTTTAATAAATTAGAATACAAGGTCACAGTTATATATTCTGATAGACATTCGTTTTTGACTCGTTCAAATTTTGTTATGTGATGGTCTGTAATTACAGCCCTATATGTTTCACGAAATACCTCCCCCAGATTACTTTAGATAGTGTTTTAAACCTCGCCGGAAAATGTCTTCCGTCAACTTCGTCCATAAAACAACTATAATACAGAACTTAACATATATAATCTTCCGATACTATATCAAGGAGAAATTTCATTATACTTTGAAGGTTATTCTCAACATAAGGGTTACCCAAATGGCTCATATAATAATTTGCCAAGCCTAAGTCTTCTGTCGATATAGGATCAACATGGCAGACAAACTTATCTGCGAGGAATTTTAATATTTCACGTATTGTCTTATCTGTCCATGAGAACATTTGCTGATCTAAATAATCATCGATTTTCATTGAAAGATTATCTTGACCGATTGTACGATAATAATTTTGAATAGTATACTGCTTGGTACCTCTTTCTAAAAACATTGCACGGAATAACGCAATAAAAGAATCAAACCTCATCAGATATTCCATTTGATTCTCTTTTATCGTTGTATCAACTTCTATTAACTTCTCATAACGATAACGCAATTGTTTTACATTAAAATTAACCAATTCAGCGAATGGCCTGCAGTACAAAGACATGAAAACTTCTTTTTCCATATTTTTTTTACACTTTCTTCTGTAAATTTTTGTGATAAAGTAAGATATCTATAAATTACCTATACGGATATTATATTGAGTATTTTGATAGAGATAGTTCATTCACTAAAACATACAATGCGGGCATAACGAAATTTATTGAACATTACTTTCAAATATAATATGCCTTTCATAAGTTTTGTAAGTCAATGATAAAATATGTGTATGCTAGAGTTGCATAAAATGGCAACTCCGTACGTTTGGCTTTCTTAGAGAGTATTCAAGACTTACTTTTGTGCATCCATCCATGACTTAACCAGCTCAACACACCATGGAAGTCTGTCACGAATCTCATAAACCCAGAAACGCTGAACATCCCAACCTAGCTCAAACATTCTCTGATTCCTGAGCTGATCCCTATAGCAAAGCTCGCCATTCCAACTTCGATGGTATCTTTCTCCATCCACTTCAATATCGAGACACTTGCCGTTATGGAAAAAGGCGAGATCCAAGCGATAATTGTCAATCGGATATTGAGGCTGCGTCTTAATCCCTGCCTTGTAAAGCTCTCTATATAGGATCTTTTCCCATTCTGATACACTTTGCATTATATATCCATCAAGTTCTGGGAAGTCCGGACCGTGATCTATATCGATATCCGTCGAAGGAGCTGAGACCTTTTCCTGTCTCATTACATATTCTACGAAATGTTCAAGATACGACACTCCGCATCCTTTACAGTAGTCCTGATTTCCAACAACGACAAGGCTTGACTTTGCTCTGGTAATCGCCACGTTAAAGAGATTTCCAGTGGACCTCAGGAAGCTCACACAACTATTTGGTGCTCCATTCGAGATAACGGTCGAGAAAAACATCACATCCCTCTCATCACCCTGGAATTTATGTACAGTGTCCGCCATAAACTTGTTTACAGTCAGAAGCGTATTGTATAGATCTGACTCGCCTTCCAGTGCTTTCGTTATCTTATCAGCCTGGGCCTTGAATGGTGTCACCACACCAATAGAGCCTTTATAGTTATTGCTTACTAGCTGCTTCAGCTCATTTACAATAGCCTGAACCTCAGACATATTATATGCACTACCGCTATGAGGACGATAAGTGGTTCCCTGGGTGTTGACCCAGCGTACTCCTAATTTCGTCTCTCCCCTAAGCCTATTGTAATTAGTAGCAATACGGAGATTGCCATTATAGAATTCCTTATTTGAGAACTCGATGATATCACCATGACATCTATGATGGTCTTTCAGCTGAACTATATTATCCGGCTGACAAATTGCTGCGGCATAATCATAGAGTGGAACAGCATTAAACGAGAATGCAGGACTGACGTCATACTTCTTTAAAAGATTGTGATCCTGCTGGTTAGTAAGTCCAGTAATGTGACTTAACTGCTTAGGGTCACCAATAATCACAGCCGCTTTACACCTGTATAGCAAAGGCAATATAGAAGCGATATCACACTGACTTGCCTCATCTATTATAAGCAGGTCATACATTCCGGCAACAAACGGCACCCTCTTTCTTACAGACAGTGACGTGACAGCACATATCGGCAGAATATCTTTAAGCTGCTTCTCTATGTCTCTAAAAGTCCTGAGCTGTTCGGTACTGAGAGTATCGTCTTTATTAAGGGCAACTTCAGCAATAAACGCCGTCACTTTTATGCGCAGGGAGTGAGGAATATTAGCACCCTTTGTTTTCACCCACTGGGTCCAAAGCTGATGTGCAATATCAGCCTGTTCCTTCTTTATATCAATGAGTTGTCTATCTATGGATTCAAGGGTTGGCAGTTCACGCAATCTTGATAGAAGTGCATTATATTGAGCAATGACCCTCAAATTCTCAGCTATCCCCTTCGCCGAATCAAACAACGCATCTTTAGGTATACTTAATGAACTGATTATTGGAGACTTATGATAACTTTGAAGAAGTGTATTCAATGTCAGAATAGCTTCATTAAAAGAACTTATTCTTGACTTTGAGAACATTCCCCATAGGAGTTTTACGAAGAATGGTTGGAGGTTAACCTGGGCCTGATCATACTTGGACATTGCATCATTAAGTACTTCTGAAAAGCTGACTGCCTCAGTTTCCGAGATAGATGCTGCAATCTCATTCCAATTATGTCTAAACTCACATACTTCTTTTTCAATCTCATCTAGTCGGTTTCGTGAATCAATGAGCTCCTGCTTATTCTGTGAAAGAGCTACGACCCTTGCCTGCAATGAATCATAGATATGCTTGATCTCATTATACTCATCTATATCAGACTGCTGCGGTCTGGCGCAGTTCATCAGGTCACGAAGGAAGGTAACAATTGCATCTATTCCCTGATTACTACCCATCCTTAACATGATAGGACGTTCCGTCAAGCCGTTGACTCGCTTTTCTACAACATCAACAGCTTTGTTATTCTTACTAGAGAATATGGCTTTCTTACCTTTCCACGCAAGGTTTACAATCAGATTCGTGACCACCTGAGATTTTCCTGTACCTGGAGGACCTGTAATGACAGTAAGATTATTGGACAATGCTTTCTTGATGGACATTCCTTGTTCGGTGTTTAATGGCAACACCTCTAGAATCTCCTCATCTTCTTCATTATTTACGACATCGGTCCAGTCCTCATTATGAATCCAATCATAAAGAGCTGTGCCTTTATATTGGGATTCTGAAAGTCTTGATAGTTCCAGCAGTTCATGCTCCAGTCCTTGGGTATAATTTGAAGCATCTGCCCTTAGCAATACAGCCTTGTTATATATACCATCTTCTTTGATATCAGACATTGACATCTCGCTGAAAGATTCAGGATTCATCTCCTCCTTCCAATTCCACTGCCTTATATGAGTAAGGCGAGTGACGAGGTCATACATGTCAAACTCCGCTTCCGGGTTATTTAGTCCTAATTCATTCTCAAGACGAATCATTTCATGAAGCTGCTCGCTCTCATCATTAGAGCAGTACTGCTTCATGATTTCCATATTAATGGTCGGAACAGCAGACATTGCCCCTGCACCGGCATCATACGTTGTCTGATAGAGAAAGATCGGAGCGATGCGTTTAAATTGCTCGCCATGGCGGTTGGTCACGGTATACAAAACTGTGGGATATCCTATATACATCACCTTATTTCCCAACTGGGCGGTTTTCTGCATAAAGGAAATTGCCTCTTCATCATTCAAAGACTCAACATCTACTGAGTTGATTTCCACATAGTCAAGAGTAAAGTCGCTATCCTTGAAAGCACTTATCTTATTTGTATAGTCTAGTGACAGACAATTAAGATAGTATTTGCATACCTTGCTCAGCTGCAAATCTGCTGATATCGTTTCAGTCTGATTTTCAACAGCGTTGACGGGAACCTGGCTAGTTAAATGCCATACATACGATGAATCAACAAAGCATTGATTCTTAAGTGGACCATATAGGATCTGATTCACACGTATGCGATCCGCACCCAATAGATTAGCTATTCCTTTAGCCGTAAGGCCTCTAGGGTTTGCTCGTAGTACAGCTAGTATTCGTTGTTCCATCATTCAACAGTATTCACATACAAAGATAAAAGAAAATATCGGGAATCATGGTTTTATATACCCGTATCCCCGATACTTACAGTCAAGCTGTGCATAATTATGACTATGCTATTTAAACAAGTCCTTCTTGTCCGTGTTTTTCTTCCTCAGTTCAACCTTACCATGCTTCTCCTCGTATCTGTCGATACCCAGCTGAAACATCGCAGAGATAAGGTCCTTGATCGTCATTCCTTCTCTTAAGGCAATCTCACGAACTATATCATACTGGTGCTTATTCAGAAGAAGAGATGTCCTTATATCATCCTTTGTAGCCGGTTCACGGGTTTCATCCTTTCTTCTCCTGCCGGTGAGAAACGTTCTCCTCTGAGCCTGTCTCTCCTCAAGAATAGCATATTCCTCATCTGTCAGTTGAACAGCCTGAGGAGCAGGCTTACTCCCATCTCCAAACATAGCAGTTGTACCGCCTTTTAATTGTTCCTCGCTCATAATCAAAATGGTATTATCGTTATACTAAATTACATTATCCAAAATACTTTCAGGATTCCTATCTAATCTCACCTCCTCTTCAATACTTGCAGTATAGATTTGAGAGGTAGCAGGTGAAGCATGACGAAGCACTCTCTGAACATCTTGCCAGTCACCGCCATTCTTGAGTATCAGGACCGCTGTACTATGACGAAGTGAATGCGCCGAATACTCATGTCCCTCCAGTCCGATGGCTTTCATAGCCTCCTTACATACATACTGCACGGAACGCGTTGACATCCTAGCACCGCGATGTCCTTTACCATCCGTAACGAACAACGGTTCATCCTTTCCAACCTTACCTCTAGTAGATAGATAGTCTCGTATCGGATTCCAGGTCACATCTCCAAGAATAACGAAGTTATCCTTATCATCATATCCCTTACCCCATATCTTCAGAATCCTCTTACCGCGCTTGAATTTCACATCTCCGACATCAGCCCTGATAACCTCTATCGTTCTCAAACCTGTCCTCAATATGAGATTCACTATCGCGTAATCCCTCAAAGACTTAGACTTCAGGTAAGACAACAATTCGGAGGCCTCATCTTCATTCAAGTGCATCTTCTTGAATCCCTTCTTTCCCCGCGGTGGCCGGACGGATCTGGCAATATTAGGATAGAGCATCGCACTCTCGGTCCATGCATAGAAACGTCTCACGGCCGTCAGATAAGAGCCAATGGTAAGTGGAGAGAGCTTCTCCTTGACCATATAACTCTTGAATGACATCACATCGGCAGGAGTCATGGCCTTCATCACCTTTCCCTGTATCTCCATCCATCGGAAATATGTCACCATTCCCCAATAGTAGGTCTCCCTGCTTGTCTGCCTGATATCCTGAGAATCAAGAAAGGCTGAAAGCAGCACTTCACAATTCTCTTCACATGCCCTTCTTTCAAGCAATCTCGTCTGTCCACTGACCGGTGTTAGCCCATAATCAGCAGCAATAGCATTCATAGTATTCTTCATATCCTCTCTCGGTATCATACTACCGATAATCATACGACAAAGGTACTTTTGATATTACCTATTTCAAATACTTTTAACCGCATATTAAGAAACGCTTGACTCTATTCTTGCTCTAATTTCACTATATCTTGTGGGAAGGCCCCAAAGTCTCATTTCAAAGTCTCATAATGATACTTTGGATGGGTGTCAAATAGGAAGATGGGAAAATTAAGATTCATACCAAGGATCAACCATAATAGGATCCTTCATAGGGTCATACTGATCATTGGAGTTGTCATCACCTCCGTCCTTAGGTTCAGTTCCATCATTTGCCCAAGCGCGATTGACAAGGTCTTCCATCTCGGCCTTTATTCGTTGATAATTGGCTTCAATCATCTGCTCCATAAAGAGCTTCAGCTTGAACTGTATGATCTCCTCCATAAGTCTACTACGTTCCTCTGGTTCGAGTTTCTCATAGCGTTTATCAATCATCTCATCCAGCTGATCCGGCGCATACACGATTCCTGAATTATCCGTTGTAAGGAATTCGTATTTCATCTGATCCTTGACATAAGGCTCAGGATTATCGGTTATGACTTGCCTAATATAGTCAGCACCGAAATCTGTCAAGACAGGGATGTCAACCCAGCGCTTTTTCTCTTCAGCTACTGCCTTATTATCTCTCTGAATCTCACCGCAGAAGAGTTTCTTTTCGATCTTCTGGCTATGCGTATCCGCCACCCTACCGAAGAACGTACCGGTAGAGAGCGTTTCAATCTTTCGAGCAGGCATGATTTCCTTTTCCTGCATAGATATGCTTACGGAGTCTGTGCTTCTTCCTATGGATTCGCTCTCACGCACCCTGTCAAGCTTTCCGAACACCTGAGACATGGTCTTGGCGGTTTCACCATTGACCTGACCGATAAAGGTGGTTCCTGGAGTTGCAATGAGAACATCCGCTTCTTTTTTTCCATAATCCCTATAGAACTGGGACACATCCTGTCCTCCGACCACGAAGACGATTCCGTTGGAACGGCATGTGTTCAGGATCTTATCCACTCCCGGAAGGAAGATGGTCGGCATCTCATCCAGAAGCACGCCGCACTTGACCTTTCCGGGGTGATTGATCCTCTTGAACATCCTGGAGGTATACAGCGCGATACAGGTACCGTAGATGATCTCCCTATCAGGATTATTGCCGATACAGAGAATCTTCGGATTCTCCGGGTCATTGATATCCAGATTGAAGTCATCACCCGTGAGAATCCAGTAGAGGTTTCGTGATGTGAACTTGGACAGAGGGATTCTCGTACTGGCGATCATACCCTGAAGCTGGTCGTTCGCTCCGGCGTAAAAGGCATCCGCGAAGGACGAAATCTTGGTCTTCACATCCGGGTCGGAAACCAGCATTGCAATGACCTTCTTGTAGTCCTGATTAAGGAACTCGATGGCATGCGGGAACGTACAGTACCGGCCATTCTCATGAGTCCTTAGATACCAGAAGACGCCATCAAGAAGGGACTTGGAAGACTCCGTGAAGAAGTCATTCTTCTCCCTAGCGACCTTATTGATGTTGAGCATGATAAGGTCCGCGATCTCGGCACTGTCCGCCTGATCCATGATGTAGCTCGGATGAGTCGGATTCGCCCTCAAGGAATGCATCGGGTCATCAAAGTTCAGCACGCAGAACTCCGGCTTCACCTTGTACTTATCCTGGTACTGCAGGAGCTTATTATATACGTTCTTGGACAGTGTGGGATACTTGTAGTCATAAACGCACATTGTGTATCCCTTGGACATCATCTGGTCAATGAACGGTTCATATACTGAGTAGGACTTACCGGAACCCGGGCTTCCCAAAACAAGGATTCCTCGGAAGGGATTCACAACATTGATCCATCCGTTATGGATCTGCTGCTGATACTGATACACTATCGGCAGATTGATGGAATCATCATTATCAATCTTATCGGGGCACTGAGGGAACGTCTCGTTGTCATCGTTGATGATGGCCTTGGTCTCCCTGCGGGCAATCATGCTGACAACCCATACGAGTCCGACAAATCCTATAATAGTAAAGATCGCATATAGTCCATGCCGAGGAAACGGAATGATGTAAGCGGCAGCTGATATCGCACCGACAACAGCAACTATCTTCAGGTCTACCTCACGTGCCTTGCTGGACCTTGTGAACATGCCCAAGGAAATAAGCACAAGGGCAGCGAACTTGGTCTTCAATGAATGGCTGAAGAGAGGGCTTTTAGACAGGCGACGACATAGATTGTCAAAGACATACCACGACAAGCCTGAATTCTCCCACAGCGGGTGAGCATAGTAGTATAGATTCAATAAGAGAAGCAGCACCCCGAAAAGGATGCCGAAATAAAAGTACTTCTCATATTGATTCTTATTGAGCATGCTACATCTTCACTCCCTTGGACTTCTTCCTTGACTTGCTGTAGATATCCTTGGACTGTGATCGCCCGCCGCCAAGGCTGGAGAGGAGGTCTCCCAGCGTCGCCATACCCACCAGCGGTTCCTGCTTGGTATCATTGTATCTCTGCGCCCACTGGCCTAGAGATTCCGCATTCCTGAAGTCTGTGAGGGAGACATCCTTCAGATCTGAGAGGTTATGAACGCTCTTGGTTTCGTGGTCTACGAACATCACTTTAGAAATCAGTCCGTCACTATTTCTGGCAATCTTCACATCGACGTTTTCCGCCGCCATCATCGCACGGAAATGCTTCTGGCTGGTCGACTCCTTGAGGCACAGCGAGCACAGTTCAGAAAG
Source organism: Candidatus Cryptobacteroides sp. (assembly GCA_045126915.1). GTDB lineage: Bacteria > Bacteroidota > Bacteroidia > Bacteroidales > UBA932 > Cryptobacteroides. The sequence goes on along the minus strand of JBGVPH010000025.1, from coordinate 4,472 downwards.
TTCTCCAGTCCCATGATATGCCTTTGTATTATTGCACTCCCTGATACGGGCCTCGAACATCTTGGCGGGATCGGATGACAGGTCTTTCCTAGAGATCGGTACAGTGCAGACCTTTCCCTTGGCGTCAAGGCCACGGAAGACCATCCGTAACGGCAATTTCGACACTTCGGTAACCGATACCCCATATGTATTCAGAAGGAAGCTGAACTGGTTGTACGATGAGAATCTATACGTACAGCAGTATCTGATTATAGCGTCAATCTGTACTGCCGTATCGGCTTTTGCTGGAGTGAACCTTGCCATATAGGTCTGCACCCTGTCCAGCTGCTCGTTCGTGGTGCATCCCACGATGAATCCGTACTTCATTGACAGGGTTTCCTGCAGCAGAAGGCATCTCCTGTTCTCCTGACGGCTGGGGATCTTACGGCCGTTGCTGTCGGTCCTGATGGAGACCACATGATAATGCACCCTGCCTATATCATCATGACGATATATGGCATAAGGCTGTTTGGCATAACCCAGTCCTTCCATGATATCCGAAACGAGTTCCTTCACCTTCTCCTCACTCATCCTCTCCGAGCTTGAAGGGTTCACTGACATATGGAACGATAATTCCTTGGAGCTGAAATTGCGCTTTTCATAACGCGTTATCGTGTCATGAAATGTGTTCAGATCAGCATCAATATTGGCCGTCTGAATCACTTCAGCATCCCCCTGGGAAACTTTCTTATCATTGTATTCCAACGCACTTTTCATGTTCGGACTGGAAGCCATAATCTTGATAACCATCCTATATTGGCTTGAATGTAAAGTCAACAGACATGTCTCATTTCTCTTTGGAATCTACCAAATCGATGAGCTTCGCCGAGATGTGTGCATTCAGATATGTCTTGCCATCCTGACCATTTGACTGCCAGATGGATAACGGACCCATCACACACACTGTCCTTCCTTTCTTCAGGAAGTGGAAGACTCCTGTAGTAGGATGGGTGACATCATAATAGGTGGTTCGTGTATCGTCGCCCTTCTTCTCATTTACAGCAACTCTGAAAGCGATAAACTGGCTGTTGCCGTCCTTGCTCTTCTTCAGTTCGGCATCTTCTACGATCTTGCCGACAACGTGGATGAATTGTGTCATATTCTTATCTATTTTAATTGGTGAATGTCCTTCATTGACCTTGTATTCTATGTCCTCAAAAAGGTCTATCAGAGAGTTCATGGAACTCCTGATCTCCTTGGCCAGCTTGTTCATCAGGCTGAAGTTTTTGTTAACCTCGGACATATTCCTCGGTCCCGGCTCATCTATCCTCTCCAGCAGGTGAGAAGCTATGCGGTTGTAGTCCGCTCCGAATCCGGCAATCCTCTCCCTTACGGAAGTGAGCATAGCGCGGATCTCTTCTGTGGAGAGATCCTTCGGTTTCCTTACAACTGTGCGATGCCCGAAGATCTTCACGCGGATGTACTTCGAGAGATTGGTGTAGTCATCCGCACGCATCTGTTCTTCCAGGCGGGAGCTCTCACTAGCCGTCAACCGAAAAGATTTCGTGATCATTTTCGGATTATCTTCCTTTGAACTCATATTGTCTTTGTATTACAATTGCCCATCTTGCTTATTCTGAAAAACCAGGCAATTTCTACCCCTTGCTTCGAACAAAATTAGAAACTCTTAACCTAATTTTCAAGTATTTTTAACATTATCAACACATTGACTATCAAGAAGATAGATAACGATTAACATAGATATTTAACGACTTAAAGACACCGACTATCTCTTTCCTATTTCGGTAAAATTGTGTATCTTTGTTATACTATGATGACCTCCAGAACATACCATTCACTGCATCTTGACATCGCCACTTTCGATTCAAGTAGTATAATTTATATTCTTCTGCCTCATAGACTTCCAGAGGAAGAACGCATAGCTTTAGAGGGATTATCTACACGATTCGAGACAAACATCGTCACTATCTCTGAAATGGATTGGAACAACGACATGACTCCATGGAAGGCTCCGGCCGTCAAGGAGGGAGAATTCGGAGGTCGTGCCAGTCAGTTTCTGGACCGTCTCAAAGGAGATATTTTCTTCAACCTCGAGAACTCCCTTCAGATAAGAAACCCCAAGAGATACCTTATGGGGTTGTCTCTTTCCGGTCTCTTTGCTGTCTGGGCAGCCATCAGGAAGCCTCTGTTTGAGGGAGTTGCATCCATCTCGGGATCATTCTGGTATGATGGATTTGCGGAATGGCTTCTCAAACAGGAGGAACTCCAGTGCGTATGCTTCTACATCAGCATGGGAGAAAAGGAGAAGGAAACCAAGGTGAAGCGTTTTGCAAGCATCGAGGAGGATACCATGAAGGTGGTGGAAACTCTGATGCTGAAAGGAGCGGAGGTTGCCTTCGAGGTGACTGAGGGCGGCCATAACTCCCCTGTCCTTCCACGTATTGAGAAATCGGTAGTATCATTATTCGGAAATCAGTAGTATAATTTTCAGATAGCTGTATCATAGAATTACTCTCATTCGAAGGTAGAAAGCACCATAAAGAGTCTTAAAATCAGTAGTATAATTTCTCCAATTTACCCAAATTCTTTCGGCAAAGTTGCCGAAGCCGTAATAAAATCCGCATTATAGATGCCTAGAAATCAGTAGTAAAATTCTTTAGAAACGAACGAAAGCCATTTCGTCCATATAAATATGATCAGACAGACCACCTTCCATCTTTCGGCAAAGCGCAGAGGCTGCCACCTGGTGACTCAGGAGATTCTTGAGCATCTTCCGAAGCCACTTCCTCAGGTAGGTATGCTCAATCTATTTGTCCAGCATACATCATGTGCATTGTCCATCAACGAGAACTATGATCCCGATGTGCGTACCGACATGGAAGCGATATTGAATCATATGGTCAAAGAGAGGGAGCCATATTACGAGCATACGATGGAAGGCTCCGATGATATGCCGGCACACGCCAAGTCATCTCTCTTTGGAGTAAGCCTTACCATTCCTATCACTGACGGCAGACTCAATATGGGAACCTGGCAGGGAATCTATCTGTGCGAGTTCCGCAATCATGGTGGAAGCCGAAAGATAGTGGCCACGATTTACGAATAGGGCCATATCCAAACTAGTTATTTGACGTAGATTTAGAATAAAATATAATATTCACATAGATAAACGGGATTTAACTATGAAACGACTCCTGTATTCAGTTGCATTGCTGATCATTTCAAGCTTTGTATGTCTTGCCCAGACTGATGAATCAAGACATGAGATTTCTGTAAGCTATGGCTATTTAACTCTACCTCAAGCTGTAGATTTCATTGGCGCAGGTGGTGGTGCAGTGCTTGGTGGACTATTAGTAGGAATAGTAGATGTAATGGCTCCTGGGGAACAGGAGTATCCTAAAAGAATCGATAATGGTGGCACCGGTGCTTTCAGTTTTCAGTATCTTTATTCTCTTAACAGGACAATAAAACTGGGAGGAACAGTTTGTTATGAAAGCACTTGGGGCGAGTGGAATAATGGCAATGACTACATTGTGCATTATCCTGCAATAATGGCGACTTCAAAGTTCGTGTGGTTCAATCATGAGCATTTCGGAATGTACTCTAAACTATCTTTAGGTATGATGCTGCTCCTTGACGGCAAGAATGAAGACAAGCCGATTCCGATGCTTGCAGCTCAAGCGTCATCTGTATGTATGGAATTCGGAGGAAAGACATTACGAGGCTTCCTTGAAACTGGCTGGGGTAATCAAGGCCTTCTAAATTTTGGAGTGAAGTTCAGCTTCTAAATGTAAAATTAGTATTTATCTACGCGATATAAGCCTGGCAATGTGCCGGGCTTTCTTTGTCTGGCAAGAGAATTGCACATATAACTCGTGAACAACTATCCCAACCAATGAAGAAGCAAATAACGCTTTTCACTGACAGAAAGTCAGCATCAGAAGGCGAATACATAGAGATCAGATGGACATGTGATGCATGTCCTGATTCATTGTATCTGGCAATCGATTCCGAACGCACGCAGTACAACATCGCGGTATCTGATTCAGGATCCACACGAATACCGGTTCCCAAGTCAAACGGCAAGATGACCGTCAAGCTCATCGGTATCATTTCCGGCAAGAAGGTCACCGAGAGCGTTGACATACGCGTAAAGGGCGCCAAACGAGCAAAATCGAACGCACCCCTTTCAAGCCGCATGAAGATGTTCGGGGAGAAGCTGAAGGCGAAGTGGTACGTCTTCAGGGCCAACATGAAGTACTGGTGGCTCTCGCAGAAGAAATGGCAGAAGGCACTTTGGATTGCGCTGCTGGCTCTCTGGCTTGGATTGATCTTCTCATCCATAGGAAGAAAGCCTGAGGTGAAGGTCTCATCAGACCAGGTCCAGACAGCATATCTGATGCGATAACTATGACTTCCGGTTTACCGGAGCATCAGAGATTTTCATATTAACATTAAAACGATTCGTGCTT
>JBGVPH010000024.1:0-88882 GCA_045126915.1 Candidatus Cryptobacteroides sp. | reverse complement strand
CAAAGGTATAATCAGTTGACCGATGGTGTTACCCTCCGGCAAGAACCGCCCTTGCAGGGCTATTTTGAAAAAATCTCCACCTTCGCCGCTCATTCTTCGCGGACTCAGGTAGTATTTTTCCAAAATTTCTTGACACCATCGCCACAACTGATTAAAAGAAAAAGCAATAATCATAAACCCCTTAAATTCAATCATTATGGAAGCAAAGAAACTCAACAGACTCGGATTCAGATTCTCAGATGATATGGATATCAATCTCTTCTCACTCATCACTGAAAATCCAGACCTCATAGATGACTTGTCATATAGTCAGAAGGAGAAAATCAGAATACTGCACGACATTATACAGGAATACTACACCGCCGTCGATAGATCAAAGAAAATTATCATAAATGACTCTATTGACGTACTCAAACTGTTATATCCTGTAGTCAAAGGATTGGACCGCATTCAATGCCGGATAATATATCTGAACAGAAGACACAAGGTCATCACTCACGAAATCCATACAATCGGCTCTCAGGACGCATACATTGCAGATATCAGGACAATTCTTTGCAGAAGTCTGGAAACAAAAGCATCCGCAATCATCATAGTTACAAACCAATTGGACGATGATGTTGAGCCTGATACACGTGACATCGAAATCACGTCCAAAATAAGTAAAGCTACAAAACTTCTGGGAATAAACCTCCTCGATCACGTCATCATATCCGCCACCTCGTACTACTCAATCGCCGACCACCAGGCCCACACCCTCACGCCCGAACAGCTCAATATCCTTCAGGAAGGATAGCATCACACCATATTGCGGTTGCAAATAGAGTATTCAAACTTTCATTCTTTAATTTTTCTCGCTCTTCCTTACTAAGAGTAATTCCCCCTCGTCTCTTTTCGGAGTAAATCCCAACTTTTCATCTAAAATTGCATCCAGTAATCCGAACTGTGAAGACAGGTAAACATCTCCACTACCAGAAGTCATGAGTCTTTCTGGATTTAATATCATTTCATGCAGTAACGATACAGTTTCTGTCTGGATAAAAACTTTTCTCAACTCATCGCTATATCCTTCATTCTTAGATGAAGCTGCAGGAAATACATAATTTATATATCTCGTTAAAAAATCATCGCTAGCATAATCCATATCGAAATAATCTGCATCTCCATTCAGTAAATGCGATGAATAGAATTTTAAGCAGAATTGAGAGTGATTATAAAACGAACGATTGATAAGAGTGTGCAATATGCTTTGAGATAGAATATATTCAGGCTTAAAGAGACTCTCTCGATTTGCAGCTAAGCTACATGCTAGAATCAGTACAATCTTCCGTATCTGATGGGGATTCGTGATTTCCTTGGGCAATAAAAAGTCAAACACATTAATTTCCTCATTCAACGAATATCCACAATAGTTCGTTGAGTTTAAATCTTTTCTACCCAATTCTTCCCAGCATATATATGAAGAGCCTCCCAAATAAAGACAAGGAGATCCAGACAAACTGAACCTCTGATTCCCTACAAGATTACGTTTATCATAAGGGATATGGAACATTTCGTCTTTTGAAAAATGAAATAATTTTTCATTCTCTCTGCACTTATACATGGGTATCCCTAGACTCATTTTTTCAAACTTCATTGACTTCATCATTTGGTAAGTCTTTTGCAGGGCACCTTGTTGATTTCCCCTTAAGAAAGCAGATAGAATTTGAAAAATAGTCTTTTCTGTAGTACTTATCTTCTCTATTATCGAAGATAATGAAAGGCCTGTGTTATCACATATATCCTGACTTTCGTTCATTACGTATACACGAAAAGCCGAGACAACAGCCTTAGTTCGCTCAAGAATATTTCCGGAACGACAATCCTTTGACTGAAGCCAACCACTAGCTTCTTCTATGAGATTCTTCATATCTTACAATAGTTAGTATTACTTCACAACTTAGGGTTGTAAGCAGATAATACACAAAATAGTATCACCATTAAACGAAAATTAGGTAACGAAGTTTCATTATCCACATTATATGCATAAAATAAAGCTAGATACATGTACTATAACAGCGGAGTCATATACAACGGCAGATAGGTGATTCCGTTTTCGATCTCAAGATCTTTTGAGTGAAGGACATATGGAGTGGATAGGTACTGCCCGAACTTATTGATACATTTAGTCAATGAGTTCAACGTATAGTTTGTACCACTCTTTACTTCAATAGGCGAGATGTTATGTCGAGAGGTCACAGTCTCTTTCTGTATAAGGAAATCTATCTCCATGCGGTTAGATGCATCATCCTTGTCATAATTGCTGTAGAAGAACAGACTGTGACCAGCTGTCCTGAGCATCTGTGCAACGATGTTTTCCACCAGCATACCCTCGTTTATCTCCAGCTTGTCAAACATCAACTTCTGATATATCTCATTCTGGACTATTCCTCTGGCATTGAATGCCATTGAAATCAGAAGTCCAGTATCGCAGAAATAGCATTTGAGCGTAGTTCGTTCCTCATTAAGTTGCAAACCGATATTTGGAGCCGTGGTGTTGTAACATATATTCGCCAGACGAGCGTCATTCAACCAAAAGAATGCAGAATCATAATCTCTCATCCTGGCTTCATCATTAAGATCCGCAAGTTTAAACTTCTTCTCATTCTTCTGCAGCTGCCCTGGTATGGCTTCAAATATTGATGACACCTTAGTCGACGCTGAACCTGCGTATTTCTTTATGTCATTTCTATATAGTCTCAATATCTGCCTCTTGACAGCATCCACTTTCGCGAAATCCCTTGACTTTACATACTCCTTAACAGCCTGTGGCATTCCGCCCACAATAAGATACTGACGGAAATACCTCATAGCCTCTCTATGAAAATCTCCCATCGGCTTATTTGTCTCAAAACACTTTCTAATGTATGGATACATAACTTCATCTCCCATAGCCCACATAAACTCTTCGAAGTCCATCGGATACATCTCGATACCGTCTTCTTCGGAAGGGATAAGTATGTCATCAACATTTTTCTTTATGGATATAAGCGATCCTGTTTCAATATAATCAAAACGATGATCCTCCACCAGTGCCTTGATGGCCTCACGTGCACGAGGGCATTTCTGAACCTCGTCAAAGATAATCAGTGATTTTCGCGGAGTAAGTTTCTTCTTATAATGCAGCTGTATATTCTGCAGAAGAGTATCAATATCCTCAAGATACTCATCAAACCAACCACGCACACGTGCAGGTGCCTTACTGAAATCAACAAGGATATATGATTCATACTCATTCTCAGCAAATTTTTCAACAATATAGCTCTTTCCTATACGTCTCGCACCCTCAATCATAAGGGCTGTAGTTCCATTTTTTTCGTTCTTCCATTGAAGAAGTTGATCATATATCTTTCTTTTCATAATCACCTTTCCTAGATTTTTAGAGATAGGCTTTATACACCTTTCCTAGATTTTTGGATACCACAAATATACACCTTTCCTAGATTTTTGCAAAGTCATTTGACAAAACGCTAATCAAAGCACAATTTCTATAGGTAAATTACGGCAATAAGCCAAATTATTGCCAACATTTACCCTAATTATCCGAGAGGTATAGATTACTTGTTCACAAACCCTTTTGCCTTAGGATAAACGCCTTCAAGTAAAGCATCTAACGCCATAGAAATTACATCATTCGCACTCGGATTGGTCATAATACCTTCCGAATCCAGCCATAGTCCCATAAGTTTAAGTTTCCGGTGAACCGCAGGCATTACTCTGATCGTCTTTGCTTCTGCATAATCATTTGATGTTTCTTTCGTCTTCTTGTTCTGTTTTACTTTAGGTGTAGCCGTCTTTTTCTCTTTCACCCAATGGGTATCAACATCTTGGGCCTGCTTCTGAACAGGATTGCTCGGTTGTCTATCCAACCCCAGGACTTCTCTGAAATTACTTATCTGATCCATAGTTTAGAATAAGTTATATAATTACACTTTTACGCATATATACTTTTACGCTTTTGCATTTATAGATATATACAGATTTACGCATTTGTACATCTACATATTTACACACTTACATTACTACACATTTACGCAATTATACACATATAATCTTACACATTTAGGCATATATACAATTACATATTTGGACAAATGTAAATTTACGCAAATATACAATTTTGGTAATAACATCAAACCAATAGGTTCATATTTATTTCCAATTATCAATAATTTTTACCAACTTTGTCCCAGACTTAGGAAACAGATCCTGTTTTAGATCTTGGGTCTAAAAGCAAGATGTGCGTTCGTCAGACAAAGTCTTCCGCTCGCTCCGCCCCGCAGGGGCTCATCTTGCCCATTACAGGGTACGCTCCGAAGTCGCTCCTGTCAGACAACGATCAGGAGGTTGTGATAGAGACATAGTTAAACTGTTAGAGGAGGAGAGCATTGTGAGAAAGAACAAAACAGTCAGAATTACATTCCGTATTACGGATGAGGAAGCCATTGATCTTGCGACAATGATGTCGCTTGAAGGCTTCAGATCAAGATCAAAATTCATCAGGAAACGCCTGTTCGGAAGAAAGGTCCAGAGGCGAAAACTCATCAGTTCCGAGGCAAATATCTGCAAGCAGATCGAAATTCTTAGGGCAGACATCAAGAAGATCGGAGTAAACTACAATCAAGTCGTAAAGGCAGTCAATACCGCCGTCAAGCTTAAAGGCAGGAACGACCAGCCAGTCGTATCCACCCGTTCAATGGAATACAAGCTCAGTGGAATGAAGACACTGATGGAAGGTATACTCGCCAAGGTATGCGAAATCAAAGATGAACTCACAGCGGACAATAATCAATAATTTTAAACTTAAACTATTATGCAGACAATCATTATTTCGGGACATCTCGCTGCAGACTGTGAGACGTTCCAGACCAGAGACAACCTCGAAATGGTCAGATTCACCGTGGCGGTCAATTCTCCAAAGGTCGGAGGCGATGACAGCAAACCAACTTATTACTGCTGTCGAATAAAGAAGAACGGATCATCCGAACTTTTGAAGAAAGGCAGACACGTTACAGTCCTTGGGGAACTTCGTGCTTCCCTTAACGTTACTAACAGCAAGACTCATCTGAACCTTGACATAAGGGTCAGCAATCTGGATATTTCTCCTGGAACCAAGGAAAACTGAATAATGAAAACCTACCACATTGATATGGATTCATTATTATGGTAATAGTGATTGCAGAACCAGCAGCTAGCGTGTCGCTCACGGTAGGATACAATGAACAGAAGGTTTCCGAGGGGACAGCCTCGGTGACCTATTATTCAAAGATCGACGACATACGCGACCCGATGGCGACTTTCCGGCAATATGAAAATGCCAGCATAAGGACGGAGAAGATGTCGTTTCACGCAAGTATAAACCCAGCTCCGGGAGAGAAACTTGACGAAGCAAAAATGATCGAGTTTGTCAAGGAGTATATGGAAGGTATGGGTTATGGCGACCAGCCGTATATATTGTACAAACATAACGACATTGATCGCGAGCATTATCACATCGTGTCGGTCAGAGTCGATAAGAACGGCAAGAAGATCAATGACAGTTTTGAGGGACGCCGTAGCGCTAAACTGTTACGAGAGTTGGCGAAGAAATACGGCTTTACTGTCGGAAAATCTAATGACTTCAGAAAGAGCGATGCAATCAATGTGAGAAGCTTTGACCCGACAAAGCCAAACTACTCCGGACAAATTGAGTCACTGATGAAAGATGTGATGAAATACCATTTCACGACTGTCAACCAGTTTGAAGCTGCGATGCGAAGCCTTGGCGTGGATATGGTTATGAAAAGCCGTTGCGGTCGTACGGAAATCAGCTTCTATGGTCTTGATCCCACCACGGGGAAACGTTGTACCGGACGCCTAAAGGAGAGAAATCTCGACACTCCTGTCTATGAGCAAATTCTTCTGCGTTCCTTCGATTGCGGAAAAGACAAGTGCAATGACGAACGGCAACGCACTGGCAAGGTCGTGCGGTTCTGCTTCGACAACGCAACATCGGAGAGGCATTTCCGAAGCCTGTTGGCAAAGTTCGGAATATCCGTAGAGTTTTCCCGTAGTTCGGAGGGGCGTATCTTCGGTGCAACATTCATCGATCACGAACAACAGTGCTGCTTCAAGGCGAGCGAACTAAAGGGCATCTGCGCGGAAAACCTCGATAGAGCGGACAAGTTGTGGCAGGAACAGGATGGTGAAAAGGGAAATGCAGCTTCCGCTGCCGATAATCTGGCAGCCATTACCATAGCTGCGATAGGTGCGGAAAGGAACCGCAGGAGGGATGATGAGGTGTATATGAAGCAAGGACGCAATAATCAAGGCCCGAAGTTGTAAAGGAGAATGCGTCCAAAATGTTGTAAGGTTTGCTTGAGAAAAGGATTGAGGAGATGGATGCAAGAACAAAACCTATGTTTTCGATGTTCCTGATGTTGTCCGGAGTCATCTTGACAGTTATTCTTTATTATTATGCTTATCCATTCTGGGTAAGGGTGGGAGTATCATCAGATATGACTAATACTCTGATGATACAGCTTTACAGGTCAGGAGTTATGAGTTCACAAATGGCAGTGAGAGGTCTCTGTCTTTTCTTCTGCCTGTTGTCGTTCATAGTACGATCAGGAAACTCGAAGGACTCCAGCTGGGCAGAGATACTTTTGCCTCTGCTGTCCGGACTCGCAGTGTTTATGGCATCGCCGTTTCTTGGCAATGGAGTCATGTATATAGTGGCTACCTTTACGGGATATGTTATGTTCCTGGCAGGGGCAGTACTTCTCGGTAGGAAGTTCCGCAGTTTCAACGCTAATCTGCCGGATTATTGGGATACGTTTGAGCAATGTGAGGATCTTATAGAGAATGGTCTCAGCGTGAATATTCCGTTTCGTTATCAGTATAAGGGCAAGATACGCAATGGCTACGCCAATGTTGTATCTCCGCAGCGAGCGACCCTTATCCTTGGTATTCCTGGAAGTGGAAAGACAGCTGCCATATATCGTCATTATATACGTCAGATGCTAAGTAAAGGATACGCTATGTTCGTTTATGACTATAAGTATCCGGACTTGACAAGAATTGTAATGAACGAGTTGCTTGACAACTATTCCAGTTTCAAGGTAAAGCCGAATTTCTATGCAGTGAATTTTGATGATCCGCTATACTCTCACCGTTTCAATCCTATACATCCCAGATATCTGACCGATCCGATAGACAGTACGGAAGTGGCTGAAATCATCATGAGCAATGTCAGCAGAGGCAAAGAGAAGAAAGAAGACTTCTTTTCTACTTCTGCAGTATGTTATATCGATCTTCTGATATGGTTCCTCAAGATTTATGAGGACGGTAAATACTGTACATTCCCTCATCTGATTGAGTTGATGGGGCAGGATTATCGAGATGTCTTTGAAATTCTGAAGAAGTTTGATGAACTTGAAGTCAAGCGAAATACATTTGCTGATGCAATCAAGGACAAGGCATTCGAGCAGTTGCAAGGACAGATAGCATCTGCAAGAGTTCCACTCAACCGCTTTGCGTCAAAGACTTTATATTGGACATTGTCAGGGGATGATTTCAGCCTTGACATAAATAATCCTGAAGAACCCAAGATAATATGTGTTGGCAATAATCCCTTGCGACAGTCCATATATGGTACAACTCTGGGACTATTGACATCTCGACTTTTCAAAATGATCAACAGACCAGGAAGACTTCATAGTGCGGTACTGATAGATGAGCTGCCGACAATTCTTCTCAAAGGCCTTGACCAACTCATAAATACATCTAGGTCAAACAATGTAGCCACTGTTCTTGGAGCACAGGATAAGACACAACTTGTGAAAGATTACGACAAGAAGGAGTCTGATGTAATATTCAACACAGTAGGAAACCTCTTTGCCGGAGCTGTTAAAGGTAGTACAGCTGAGACCTTATCAAAATCATTCGGAAAGGAAGAAAGGGAGGCACGGTCATACCAGGAAAGCGACACAAGCGACCATCTGACATATTCATATCAGCTCCGTGATGTACTTCCGGCACATAAGATAGAATCTCTTTCGCAGGGAACGTTCTGCGGATATGTTGCAGACACATTCAAGCAGAAAGTAAACCCGAAGATATTCTGCGGAGAAGTCATACTTCCACCTCCGGCACAGCATAATGAGGATATACCAAAAATCCTCAATCTGCCCGAAGACAAGATTGAGGAAGAAATCTCAAAGAACTACCTCCGCATCAAAAGGGAGATAGTGAACATAATCAGAGATGAGCTATCAAAAGCCAGGAGTTAGATTTACTCTTCCTCCTTGACCCAGCGCCACTCGAACCTGTATCCGGCAGCTTTGGCCATCTTCTCCATTTCAGATATCTTGCAGTCATCTGACTGGAACCAGCGTCTCATTATATGACGATCCACATTGCACATAGCTCCCAACTGGGCGCCTGTAATGCCAAGCTCCGCAAGATACTTCCTGATGCCGCTCAGACGAGGGCCGGTCTGCATCTCTATTGGAGTTCTCTGTCTCTTAGGTATCACTATAGCAGGCTTTTGTGTAGTCTCAGGAGTCGAATTTTTAGGCATAGTTATCCCGTTATTTGGTTTTATGAAATATTATTCTTTTCTTTGTATTGGTATTATTTTATTACCAAGTGGTAAATATACAACACCAGCAAAAACAATGTAATTACCAACAGGTAAGCATTGCAACACAAAGTTATATAAAATTCGATTAAATGCGATAGAATTAGACGAAATTTCATCAAAATGTTCGATAATCCAATATATAACTATCCTCTTGACCTTCTTCTTAAGCATCTTGGATGCAAGGAAGAAGGCAAAGGAATATACTACTCTCCGTTAAGAAATGAGACGACACCATCATTGCACGTGAACAAACGCGATAATGTATGGTACGATCACGGAGCCGGAATCGGAGGGACAAATGTACAACTGATTATGGCTGTCAAAAAATGCAGTAAAGAAGAAGCTGAGTCGTTCATCAAATTACTCGATCCGGTAGTAGCCAGCAAAACCGAATCTACATCAAAACCCGAATCTGCTCCGACCACAGAAATCATAAAGGTAAAGCCAATATGCAGTTACTATCTCAAGAAATATCTTGAAGAGAGAAAAATCCCTATAAGCATAGCTGACAAATACTGTAAAGAAGTCATCCTAAGAAATCACGTCAGAGGAAAAGACTACACAACATTAGGATTTGAGAACAACTCTGGAGGATATAACCTCAGTGCGCCGTATGGATTCAAGTCCTGCAGTAAAGGAGGCATAACAACGATTGATACAGAAGGCAAACGAATAGTAATGCCGTCAACACGGGCTGTCGCCATCTTTGAGGGCAGTTTCGACTTCCTTTCATGGCAAGTCCTGCAGAACAGCAAGACACCTACCACGGACATCCTGGTCCTGAATTCAGTCAACAATCTGGACAAAGCGACCGGTTATCTCAACCTACACGAAAGCTTTATATGTTTCCTAGATAACGACCAGGCAGGACGCAAGTGCCTCGAAGATATTCAGAAAATGTTCCCCGGCAAAGAAATCAAAGATATGTCAAGCCTGTACAGCCAGCACAAAGATCTAAATGAAATGCTCCAGAACAGCCGAGGCTATTCGCTTAACCAGACAACTCAGAAAAACTCACTATAAACTATGGAAGACAGAGATCAAAACATCGCAAACATCCTTAAACACATTAAAGGATTACGTAAGGATATCCGTGAAATGCGTAAAAGTATGGACGCTGGCAGCAAAATGATATTCACCAACCAGGAAATCATGGAACAGTTAGACGTATCCACTGCCGTCCTTAAAAAATGGAGAGACTCCGGACTCCTTGGCTACTCCCAAATCAACAACAAATACTACTACTCCCGCAATGACATCCTCGAATTCATGCAAACCACCCATTATGAAGCATTTGTTGCCCGTAAGAAAATCTAATTATTAATAATGATCACGAATAACAATGATTTATCATATAATTATTGGATTGATTGCGTGAAGATGGTTAAATATATAAAAACCCCAATATATATCTTGTTGTCCTATAATGCATAAAAATACCCCATCGATAGCCAGTACTGATTTTTCATAAATATCTCGTATTGAATCAATGTCTACGCTTGATGGCATAGGTGCTGATTCCGGATGACTATGCCATTCTCCAAAATACACTCTTGTTTTATTCGATTTAGTGTACTCTTCAGAAATAATCTGATTGGCAATTGTTGCATCACGGCAACATTTAAAACTATTATTATATTCTGTATTGCACGGTTGAGATATGTAGTTTATCCTGTATGATTTACGTCCTACTGTCGACCCCATAACTATTCCACAAAACTCACTCCCTGACATCTGTCGATGGGAGAGCAAATCGTGCAGACATTCTTCTTTAATTTCAAATTTGTATTCGCTTATGTCTATACTTTGAATATCTGCACTTGATCTGTACTTGGTAATTCTTTTAGTTTTATATCTTTTGTTTCTGCAAGTTTTGTATTTCCCACCCATCTGTATGCATTTGAATTTGTTGGCTTTTCAATAAGTTTGTTGATAATTGGATATATCGCTGACAAGAATATTATTATATCATTGCCAGAGTAATTAGTGTATTCACTATTACAGCCAGAGTCTCTTTTAGTAAATTTACTATAGTCATTATATTCATCGTCTGCAATCAAATTATATTTATATAATTTCTGACCTGATGTGCTGAATAGTTCCAATGACTCGGCACAAAACTTTGGATTTATGTACAACATATGTCCCGCAATACAGTATGGTTCAACCCATATTATAAAAACTGGGATATTGAGATTATTTGCCAGTAAATTATCAATAACGCATAATTCACTCATAAGATTACCTGTGCAAATGAATATCGCATCTAAAGTATTCAAATTGTCAATTTGGCTATATATAACATCTTGAATATTACTCTTTATTGGCAATACCTTTCTTGAGGGATTTATATCTATAAAGTGCTTTGCCAGTGCATCAACCTTTGAGCTTTTCGTATGTATATATCCAAGAAAATGTCTACCAATATTGTCGATTGTCAAGATGTCATCATCAATTAGCATTAATTGCGAATTGTGCCAGCCACTTAAAAAAAAGGAAAGGTTTGACCCTATGCTTCCAAGTCCAGCTATTCCAAATTTTTTCTCTACCATTTCACTACCCGATGTCCTTGTACAAATCCTAGCTGGGGAAAATATTTTTCCATAAACTCGCTGAAGATTCATATGTTTATATTCAAAATGATTTAGCACATAATAGCTATTTACTGTACTCACACGAAACCCTCTACGCTGGCCTGCTATAGGTTTAATGACAATTCCACCAAATGTAGTTTCTGATAGCCTGAAAATTAGTTTACCTTCCTTGTTTTTGTTTATATAGTTTTTTATAAGTTTAATATCATCAGGGTCCGATATGCATTGAATGAAACGCGAAAATGTCATATTGTATGGTGGAGACAAAGGTAACACGAAACTACTAACAAATAAAACATTTGTACTATATGAGTTTTTTAGCTTATTTATATAATTTCTCGTTGAATTATCCTCCTCGCCATAAAAAATGACACATATATTAGCAGTATGAGATTTGCCATTAATTTCTATATCTTTATTGTATGTGACCGCATCTAACAGTAAACTCTTATCTGGAATACTACCATGAAGTTCCCAGAATACATCCACATCTGGCTCCATCTTTTCAGGTATATTCCAATAACTATTGATTTCATCAACATATGCCAGAGCATTTGCTTTAAGTCCTTCTTCAATGAGCCGTAAAGAAGACATTATACATTGTTTTAATAAACTAGAGCAATTGCTTATATCATAAATGCTGTCATCTGGAGCGATACATAGTTTAGAAGTACTTATATCCAGATGTGGAATATACCCAAATTGATTATTAGGAAAGTATATATCAGGCAGAGTGTAAGGAAATGATTTACAAAAAGCAAAAAAAAGTTCCACTGTTTCAACTCTTTCATTAACAAGCACCTCGCTAATTAATTTCCATACACATACGTAGCTATCCGTGTCAATATCTGGGATGGAATCAACACGAATAACTTCCTCTGTTTTAGAAATTTCAGCAAAACATTCTTTTAATATGTCTACACTACTACGCAAATCTATTGTTGTTTTTTATAAACCCGCATTCCGAATTAGCCTGTGCATCTTCATCTTCGTCCTTAGCAGTACTACACGAAAACCTGTCTCCAAAATGTTTTTGCCATTTTAAGCACGCTTTTCTGTAATTCTTTTCATTGATTGCACGTTCCGCATCTTCTTTAAATGATTTTAATTCATTAAGAAATTTTTCTTTTCTACTTATATCATAACCCTTAAATAAATCGTCGTATGGATAAGTCGGTCTTATGCAGACAAATCCACCCTCTGCATTTAATTTGTTGTACATATTGCATAATATGTCCTTTAACATAATATCTTCTCTGTTATCAGGATTGCTAACATAGTTCTTTTCAGCAAGCATCGTCAAAATGCATCCTGTGGGCATCTTAAACCCTTTAGTATAATTAACGTAGTCTGCCCATCCTTTGAGAAATCTCACCATTCGTCTCAACAATGGTTTTTCTTTGCATTGTTCTGAAAACCAATCTTTGAGTTCTCTTGGATCAGAGCCAATCCAAGGTGCATCTCTATGGGCTAATTGAGGCCTACTTTCGCCCAATCTAAAATATATTGGCAAGTCCACGTGATGTCCATCTGCATAATTCACAGTAATACATGGAGAGTTGTCTACTGCACCCAATTTAGTGTGCTCTTTAACTGCCTCGTACACTTCTTGATGATACCATTCTATATCTTTCCTATCATCAATTGAGGTTCCTACAAAGTAAATACCGTCATCTAAGTCATACGCTCCGAGTTCTTCTTCACTCTTGATGGGATTTAGAATTGTATACATAGCATAAGAACCTTGCCAATAGAACGATGGCTGTATTTCTTCGGAATGGTTATTCTTGAAATAGTTAATTATTTTAGTTCGAATTGCTTGCCTGTTCTTTCTTAATGTATCTCTGCGAGTTGCTGTCACATTTATTAAATCGTGATATGCATTAAATTGTTCTTGATTATTTGCCATAAAGCTATATGTTTATAGTTTTAGTTGTATTAAAAAATTTTACGATTTCCGGCTTAACTTGAAAATGGGCTGCAGTCTGCATTCCTATTGTTTTAAGTAACTTCAATGATTCTTTACTTGCATTATCCATATCAATTATTGATGCTTGCTCTGGAGAGCAACATATATTCTCTATTCGTTGAAAATCTAAAGTAACATTTAGTCTATTCCGTAATTGTTCTATGAATTTCATGGCAAACTTTGATTGTCCAGAAGAGTACGCATCAAATAGGGCGCCTTTCCAGTCAATAAATGCACGATTAGTCTTTTTATGAATTTGTCCTTTATCTACCATAAAACTACTAATTGATAAAATTTCCACTCCATCAAACCTGTCATCGTCGCTAAATTGATACAGGTATTCAAATAATCCTACAAGTATTGGATTATTTGCCCATATGCCTCCATCCACATAATGACTATCATCAATTTCAGTTACTGGGAAGTAAGTAGGCGCTGCTGTGGTAGCTAATGCAACATCTACATATCTCTTTTCGTTATCCTCGCGTAAAGATCCATAGTCTTTTTTAAAAACTCGCGGAATATCAGTATTAATATTATATGATGGTATGCATAAGAGATTCTTGCTCTCTTTTAGTTTAATATTACCGAATACATTTGTTAAGGCTGCTTTTAACTCCTCCTGTTGATATTTGCCCTTGAATGCAACTTGTTTTAACAAAAGATAAAGTCTACCGAATGTGGACCTCTTCCTATTTTCATTAAATATTTTAGGCCCCTCATTTTCATAAAACGAGACAATTTCCCGCATTGGTATTCCCAATGATGCCCCTAATGCAATAAGTCCTCCTGTTGATGTACCACATATTAAGTCAAAGTGATCAGTAATCTTAACCTTGTAGTATTCCTCAAATTTGGATAGAAGAGCAGCAGAGTATAGCCCTTTTATTCCACCACCATCAATTGTTAGAATTTTGAATTTACGTTTTTCCATAATACAGAATAGTTTGTAAAACGTTTATCAAATTGTGTGCACATGTTGATTGTATGACATTTTGTCAGTACTCATTGCTGAATGTTAAGTTTTTTACTTTAAAAAGAAAGCTTAGATTTTGGATGGCAGGTTGGTTAAATTTCAAGTCAGTAATGCGACATCACATCATTTATGGTTACAACCCTCAAGATGCTACTTAAATAAGATTATTACATCTTACTTATCGCTTCATCTATTTTTGCAGATAACATCATTATCGTTTCCTTTTCGATTAGGCGTTTTCTTTTTGCTCGTGACTTTAACATAGCAGATATTTTAATAAGCGAACTCTTATCTTCTTTCATTTCGCTACTTATGTCTCCTCGAACTCCACATCCGTCAAGATAGTATCTCCCCATCAGGAACCACATAAATTCAAGTCTGGATTCATTAGAGAAAGAAATAATCTTGTCCACAACTACTTCTGGCTTGACTTGATGAAATATGCCCTCCATATTATAAGAACACCGACGTGTGGGAGTAATAGCCTCAAATTTCTCAAAAATCTGTTTTTGTGTAATCTCACGATTAAGACCATTCCAGACATTTGCTACATAGCCTCTTTCCACAACTTTTATTTGGTCAAGATACTTCTCGCGTGCGTATTCAATAATTTCTTGCATTTCATCTGTCTTGGCCTCTTGAAACTCATATCCTCGTGAATCAAGATGTATCCGAGAGAAATCAGCATTAAAAGTATTATTGATATGTTCGATAGTTTTCTTTGCTACTTTTACAATATGCTTCCTATTCAATTTGGTTAGATGTCTCTTTTCTAAGGACAGAAGAACCCCTGACAAATGAACTACCTCAAACACATACTGAAGTTCCTTGTTGTAGAAACGTTTTTTCTCTTTTGAAAGAAGTTCAGAAAATTCTATGTTTGACAGATGATAAGAATTCCAAAGCTTTTCCCAATTGGCGAGATTTCTGGACTTAAGCATTCTGCATTCAGAAACGATATAATCTGGTGATGCAAGGAATCCGTTTCTGATATATTCTAACAAGAATTTAAAAGGGATCGTATATGATGAGCCATATATATGATATTTCTCAAGTATAGGATTGTATCTCTGCTCTAACTCCAAGGATACTTTCTTAGCTTCATCATTAAAAGTATATGACTGATAATAATCTATACCGTTGTTGCCAAATCTAGTTTCTATCGATGCTATTACAACATATGCAACGATGTTTTTTACGAATTGGTCATAGTTGGGGTTTTCCTTTATGTTTTCAGGTAGTTGTTCGAAAATACGCTTTATATCTATCAAACAATGACGGATTAATCTTAGATTCTCTCTGCTCGATGCAATAAACAAGTCGATTATAAGATTTCGGTTGTTATTTATGATTGGATAGGACAGTTTATCAATAAATTGACCTGCTACATCCGCATAATTTACTTCTAGGGCAAAAGTCTGTCCAACCAGCTTCTCCTTGAAATTCTTATATTGAGTTGCTAAACTTTCCTTAGTGGCGACTTCAGCCAATTTTTCCTCATCACATATAAGTATAACCTTTGAATTGGAGTGTTCGACTATGCTATTGATGAATCCAAATAACTCGTCAAGTGGTATCTTGCACCTTTCGACGTCATCCAATATCATGACTCTATTGCCTTTCAATGTGTCTGAATCACTCTTAAAGACTTCTATAATTCCTTCTGCGTCCAATAGATTGTCCATATCTTCACCTACGCCATCTTTGTCTAGGTCAATAAGTGATTTAGAGGCAACTCTTAAGGCTGTAAGTATTACTTTTTTAGCAACTGTTGCTCCTTTTGAATATAAGAGTGGATAAAGAACTGTCTTGACTTTACGTATGACAGAACTAATGGAACTTAATCCGTTAAGACTTACATAGATTGGTCTCAGATCAATAGAATTCTCACTGACATCTCTATTTGAACCGCACCATTTATCTATCATGTTTTTTATAAAATAAGTTTTGCCGCAACCCCACTTACCGGTTATCATTACAGCAAATTGTGGTGTTTGCATTGCCAGATACTCATTTAGATAGGATGTAAGTCGATTGTTCATATGGTTATATGTATTTTGATTATACAAAAATACCCTATTTACGGTAAATAGTACAATTACATACATATTTTTTATCTTGTCTTATTTCGCTCCTAAGTTAAAATTCTATAAACTTAGCTACTCGAAGGATTACGTGTGAAAAATGGAAAGAATTATTTATTTTTGCACTAAGATTATTCCCGAAAATGGATATAAAACTGAACTAGGTATTATGGGAGGTAAAAAACAAAAGTTGATTGAATCTTGGATACGAGATTTATGCAAGCCAGAACGGGCGTTTTGGGGATCTATATTTGTTCCTTTTTTATTATGCCTTAAGCATAAAGCAGAGTTTTTCATTTGGGCAATGTTTATACTTGTAGCTGGTCAATTAGGAACAATAATTAACGTTATCAATCGCGTCGTTTTCCAGGATTGGACCATTATGCAGGCTTTATATCCTGATAGCCTATTTGGTAATTTTTACACATATGCTTTAGTGTTAGTAGCTTCGTTAATTGCCCCTCTTTTAACAAGAATAAATAACAATGAAGAGCCAAGATTTAGAACAATTACTACAATTTTTAGTACAATCTTAATTTTTACCTTGATATTGACGGCTGTGTTTTTTTCATTTGCCTCTCAACAAATCCAGGATATTGATTACACAAATTTTAGTGCGACCAATTTGGAGGTTGACACCAAACAATTAGTTTTTTTTATATTGTCTGTGGTTTTTGCATGGTATTCGTTTGGTCTGTCATTGATGTGGGAAGATGAGGTTGCTAAACAACTGGACGAGGATTATCAAAAGATTGAAGATGAAGCTGTGGACAAAATGGCTGAGTTCGGAGAATTTTTAAATAATGATGGAGAAGGGGTAGCATTATGATAGAATTAGATTATATAGAGGTTACTCAACCTATTGGAACGTTTTACATGTGTTCGATTTCGGCGAGTTCACTTCTTAACGTTGTAAACGTTCAAAGACGTTCAATAACTCAGGACGGAGTACAAAGAGATTTGAGTGAGAAACGTGTTAAAGATATAGCCGAATATTGCTCTGATCCAGATTCGGTTTTTCCCACGCCGATTGTAATTAGTGTTAATTCTTCAGCAAACGTTGATATAGATGAAACAAAACATAAAATCATAATTCATTCTGAAGATGAGACTATTGGAGATGTAATTGATGGACAACACCGTCTATGGGGTATTGCCCGCAGTAGCAATTTAGAGACGTTTATGTTACCAGTTGTTATGATGTTTGGTCTGACACTGGAAGAAAAGGCTTATATATTTTCAACAATTAATAGTAATCAAGTCAAAGTCCCTCAGAGTTTGATATATGAGTTATTTGATGTTTCATCTTTTAGGAGTCCCCAGAAGACTGTTCACCAATTAGCTCGTGTCATGAATAACTCTACTTCTTCTCCATTATTTAATCGGCTCAAAATGTTAGGCAAAAAAGAACCTGATCAAAAGTTTGCGACACTTTCTCAGGGAACTTTTGCAAAGTCCATATTACCTCTTATATCAAAAAACCCTGAAGAAGATGCAAGAAAATTGAAGAGGAATATTACGTTAACAGAGGACTCTAGATGTGTTTTACGTGGATATTTTATACAGGAAAAAGATGACGTTATAGCCAAGATTTTACTCAACTGCTTTGCAGCTTTGAAGAATGTTTTTTATGATGAATGGGAGGCTCCCCACTCGAATATATTGTGGAAAACTACGGGATTCAGAGCAGTCATCTATGCACTTCCTTATATGATGAGAAAGGGTACTAATGAGAAAAATTTAACTCAAAAGTTTTTTGAAGTTTGTTTTAATTCATTTCGAAAAATACTTGATAAAGATAGGATATCATTAACAAGCCGTGACTTCCCAGGAGGAGGAGAACAGGGACAAAAAATGCTTGCAAGAAAGATTATAGATGCTGTGAGCAATATGAATATAGATGACTCATATTATTTCCCATTCAACGAGTTTGCTGCATTTGTGAAAGGGCTTAGTGTAAAGGGATTGGATGATTTTGAAATCTATGAATTATCTGAAATTCTGCAAGGTAAAAGAGATAAGTTGATGTATTTCTATTGTTATGAGGTAGATGGCTCACTTAAAATAGCCTCTCCATATAACAATGCCGCTATTATAATTCCTATCACTGAGACCGAAGATAGTTTAAGATTTCTTGAAAACGAATATATGGATGGTATGGATGCTAAATCTTGGTATTCGTCGATATGTCAAAAAGCCCTGCCTAATGATAATCATGAATATAAACTTAATGAAATAGTTTAGGTGATATTGTCCAAATGTTGTATCTTTGTTGGCAACTATGGCAGTAGTCATGGTAAGTTCTTTGAATTCGATTTGGTAAGTGCTGGGAAAGTGGTCCTGAAACGAAGAAAGTAGTCACATTTAGTCGCATTTGACGCAACTTTTACCTACCAAGAAAGCTACCAAATCAATTAAGAATCGCTATCCTACGAATGTAGAAAGCACATAATCACATTCTGGAACGAGGAGGAATACTAGTAGATAAAGTGCTGAAAATCAGTACTATTATAATAGATGGGAGTGACTTTGGTCGCTCCCATCTGTATTTTTATGTCGGGTATTTAAATTAATTTGTATATTCGCAAACATATGAAAAGACTTCTTTTACTCCTTTGCTTTGGCTTGCTGGGATTTGCAGCCACAGCCCAGATGATGCCTGACTCTACCGTTCAGTTTGTCGCTCGTTGGAATCCGGGGGACAAGCAGGTATATAACATCACCAGTACTGAATATAAGGTTACAGGTAAAGATACTACAGATGTAAGGAAATTAACTGAAATCATGCAGGTCGAAGTCCTGTCCAAGACAGACTCGGGCTATACGCTCTGCGTCACGTATCATGATACGCAATCCAGCAATCCTCAGATGACTATGCTGTATAAATTGATGGAAGAGGCCTCTGGAGATATGAAGATTCTTCTTACCACCGATATATACGGTTCACTTCAGACCGTGGAGAATCTTCAGGAAATAATCGATTATCATATGGTTGCTGTGGATCCGTTTATGGAAATGTTGGCTAAAGAGATGGGAGAAGAACTGGATCCGGAGATGAGGGCATCTTTCAAGGAATATCTGGTCAATACCTTATGTGATGCAAATATTCTGACTCAGTCCATCAATGACAGAATTGGAAGAATGCTCTATTTTCACGGCAACAGACTGAAGTTTGACGAGAAATATAAGAGTAGATACAAGACTGCATCGATATTTCCGGGAATGGATGAATCTATGACAGCACATGCACAAATCTGGGTAGATAAGAAGTATACTGATAGTTATAGTGCTGTGGGACGTATACATTCTGTAATCAGTAAGGAGAATTTGACACAGGCTGTAGAGGAGTATGTAAGAACAGTGTTAGCCGTGTCAGGTATGACTCCTGATGAGGCTCAGGAGACGATAGATAACTCAAGAGAGACCATCGACCAGATGCAGCTCAATTCAGAAGAATTCATTAACGTTGAGGTTCATATGAAAACAGGATGGCCGCTTAATCTTTATTACAGTAAATACGTTTATAAGACTGTAGAAGGAGTGACCATCACTGAAGAAAAAAGAACTTCCGTGAAGATCATCCTGCAGAAGTAGTAAGGAGTTTCTTAGTCGTCAATCTCGATGATGTTGAAGTTCTTGTCAAACTTTATCTCCATCCTGTTCGAGAGTTTAACCTCATATGTGAGTCGGTCAATGTCGTATTCGATGACCATAGCATCAGGGTAGTATCCCTTTACACCGTCGATAATCTTCTGAGGGACAATGCCTGCAGGGATGCCTGTCCTGCTCTTGATGCTTTCAAGGCTGCCGTCATGGCGGAACTGCATCATCACACCACTCACAAGAGCAACTTCATAGTCTGGAGCGATAATATCATCGTCTACTGTTGCAAATGACACCTTGTCCTTAGGGAAATTGGTATTGATGAAGGTCTGTGCTGCCTTTGGCAACTGCTCGAAAGTTACAGGTCTGTCATCAGCCTTTGCAAATGTTACTGATGCTAAAACGATTGCGATTGTAATAAACATTCTTTTCATATCCTTGTCTTTTTAATTGATTATCAAATTTCACAATGCAAAGATCAGGGACAATTCTGAAAAGAAACTGAAATTTTAGAAATTATTTAGATTTTTTCAAAATTATTGAAAAAATGTGCCTTCCGTCTGCATAATCATATGTAATGTCCAGACCGTTGTTTATGCATACGGAATACACAAGAGCCAGACCGAGTCCTGTGGCACCTTCTCTTCTGCCGGAAGGCTGATAAAACCTTCTGAATACTTTTTCCTTGTCTAGTGGGGTGTTACCGTCATTACTTATGGAGAAGCCGGTGCGTGACATCTGAATCTCGATGGAGCCCCCTTCAGGAGTGTACAGAAAGGCATTCTTGACCAAATTGCCTATGAGTACAGATGCCATCTGTTCATCACTCTTAAGAATAAATCTCTCCTCTCCCTTCACATCTGCCTTTATGTTCTTATGACCATAAATTTCCTGATGGAGGGCAATGCTGTCTGCTGCCAATGTGTTCATATCCACCTCAGATGTCTGTGGGAACTGCCCATTCTCAATCTTGGAGAGAAGCAGTAGAGTCTTGTTGAGCTTGATGAGTCCGCTCAAACTCCTATGCACTTTGATCAGCTCCTCAGCAAGTGACTCTGTCATGTCTGGATGCTCCAACATCAATTCTATGCGGTTGCTGCATACTGCCAGAGGAGTCTGGAGTTCATGCGATGCATTGCCGATGAATATCTTCCTTTCCTCATACTGGGTCTCAAATCGTGTTACAGCATGTTCCACTGCGGCAGAGAGCTTGCGGAATTCCACAATGTCAGTATCCGACGGTACCTTAGCCCCTTGTGTTCCTGGCTCGTATCTGTCAATCCAATCAAGAAGTCTATACAATGGCTTCATGTTATGGTTCATGAAAAGTATACCGATCACCATCACAGAGATAAGGAGTACTACAAACAGCATCATAGTCCACCGGAATACATGCTCTACAAGGACCTCTTGTTCGAATGTAGGAAGGGATACAGTCAGCCTACGGTAGTTACCTTCGTTATCCTGAAATATCTGACTCCTGATTCTTGAACTGGCAAAGTCTTCCTGACTTTTCAGGAATGCCTCTGCTTCGCCGTATTCCACAGCTGGATACTCTGCTGCTTCCTCCGGAGTAAGCATCTGTATATAATAGGTGTTGTAGGCTCCGTTGAAACGTTCCGGAAGTTCCTTTCCGGAAAGGAATCTCATGATGATGTCACTGGAGTATGACTTGAGAATCAGGTCGGTGTCTGCGTGTATCTTTCTCGACATAGTCCTGAAAGAAAACCATCCCCATATTCCCAAGGTCAGGGTCAGAGGCAGAAGCAGCGACAGGGTTATCTTGTAGACAAGTTTCATAGCTCAATGAGTTTATATCCGAATCCGTACACAGCCTTGATTTCAATGTCTGCACCTGCCTCGGTAAGTTTACGCCTGAGATTTTTCATCTGTGCATATACATATTGGAAGTCGTCAGACTGGTCGGCATGATCGCCCCATACAGCTTCAGCAAGAACAGCCTTGTCCACCATATGTCCGGGACGCATGAGGAAATATTTAAGTATGTCGAATTCCTTTTTCAGAAGGGAAATCTCCTTGCCGGCAACTGTCAGTCTCTGGGATGATTCGAATAGTGAAACATTACCTACAGTATATGCGAGTTCACCCGCATTGCGGCTGCGTCGGGTGACACTCCTGATACGTGCAGCCAGCTCAGCAAGGTGGAAAGGTTTGGCGAGATAATCATCTGCTCCGAGCTCAAGTCCTTCTATCTTGTCATCGATGGAATCACGTGCAGATGTAATGATCACATTGACTTCTTTGCCGGATTTCTTGATCTCGCGAAGTATGTCAAGACCGTTTCCATCCGGCAGAGTTATGTCCAGAAGTAAGCAGCCATAACTGTAGATGCCCAGCTTTTCGATGGCAGAGGCATAAGTAGATGCGCACTCTACTATATATCCCTCCTTGCGGAGCGTTGTGGACATCATTTCCTGAAGTGAAAGTTCGTCCTCGATGATCAGAAGTTTCATAGTTTTATATTATTACACCGATTTCTCCGACGGATGTCATAGCCTTAGCGGTGATTTCTTCGAGTGGGGTAAGTCTGAAATATCTTGCACGGCATGGAGTCTTGAATCTGACTGTGAATGGAACAGGGTTGTGCATTATGTTGCTGAACTCTCCTTCGTGAACGACCGTCTTCCATTCAACACCGTCCATACTCACGGCAAATTCATATCTGTATATTGTACCGGCAAGGTCCTCATCATTTCCGGGAGCATACACGAAGCCGGAAAGTTCAACCTCCTTTTCCATATCTACAGTCAGAGCCTTGAGTCCTGCAGCATTCCATTCAGTTGATAAATTTCCGTCGAATGCAGCAGCTGCTGCCGGAACCTGTGTACTCCATGATGAAGTCTCCATGTTTCCGATTCTTGCAGTTTTCTCGAAGGCAGCGATTTCAGGTGCATAATATAATCCGACCTCAGAAATCCTGGCAGTACTTCTTGTGGAACTGATGGTGATTCTGATCTTATCTGTTGATGTGTCTGGAAATTTCAGGAGGCGTTTGTAGCCTATGGTAGTACCTTCGGCAATTTTCTGCCACTGACCGTCATAAAGACCTTCCAATGTGAAACTTTCCACTCGCTGACCGTTGGCAATATCTTCCCTGATCATCAAAGTGTTGAATACAGATCCGCTTTTTACATCAAACTCCTTGCTTTCCTGTGAGTCGGCCTTCCATAGCATTGTCCTTCCAGCGATGAAATCAGTCTTGAAAGTCTCGTCGATATAACTTTTCAATTCCTTGATTCTTGCCGCATCGATCTCATGTATCAATCCGCGTGTGTCCGGAGGAATATTAAGCAGAAGAACGGAATTTCTGCCGACAGATTTATAATAGATGTCCACGAGGTTTTCCAAAGACCTAACCTGAGTGTCCTGATAGGAATGGTAGAACCAGCCAGGACGGATGGAAACGTCTACCTCGGAAGGGTACCAGAAGACTTCCTGAGCCTTTGCAAGTAGCTCACGGCTGCCAAGATCCTTGGACATTCCTGTAATGCGGAGATTGTTGTTCTGGCAGGCAGCGCGTTCATATGATTCCGGGGTAAAGGCAGTGACGCTCCATTCTGTTTCGCGACCTACTCCGCCTTCGTTTCCAACCCAACGAACATCATCTCCCATGATTGCTGTAACGGCATCCGGCTGAAGTGTGTGAATTGTCTTCAGGATTGCAGGCCAGTCATACACCTGTCTCCTTCCGTTAGGACCTTCAGCACAAGCTCCGTCAAACCACACTTCGCTCACATTTCCGTACTTGGTCAGAAGTTCTGTCAACTGTCTGATGAAGAATGCATTATAGGCAGGGGAGTCTCCATAGCATTCTGCATTTCTATCCCAAGGTGAAAGATAGACTCCGAACTCCATTCCGAATTCCTTGCATGCCTCACTCAATTCCCTCACTACATCCCCTTTTCCTCCTTTCCATGGAGAATTTCTGACGCAGTACTCAGTTGTCTCAGTCTGCCAAAGGCAGAAACCATCATGATGCTTTGCAGTGAGTATCGCCATCTTGAAACCTGCATCCTTGAGCGCTTTCACCCATTGACGGCAATCAAGTTCCGTCGGATTGAACAGAGATGGAGAGTCTTTTCCGTTGCCCCATTCGTTTCCGGTGAAAGTATTCATTCCGAAATGCAGGAATGCTGTAAGCTCAAGTGTCTGCCAGCGCAACTGCTTCTCAGACGGCACGACAGTCGCAGCCAGCTCAATCTTTTCTTCAGTGGAAATTCCTTCCGGAAATCTGATAGACTTGACGTTAGCTGACTTATGGCAGCATCCGACCAGTGCTGCCATCATAAGGACTATGATTAAGGATCTCGAAAATATTTTCATAAATACAAAAATATAAACTTTTGTTATTTTTGCATTATGTCAATAATGATAAACTGAATTTAACTATGCAGGCAGATTCTAAACGAACAGTATGGATTGACTGGATGCGAGTGGCCGCGTGTCTTATGGTAATCCTTGTACACTCTACAGAACCTTTCTATCTCGGAGGTAACGGCTCTTTGATACTGACCCAATCCGATGCCTTCTGGTCCTCTTTCTTTGATTCCTTTGTCAGAGCTTGTGTACCTCTGTTCATCGTCGCATCAAGTTATCTGCAGTTTCCTCTGCATTATACTACAGGTGAATTCTGTCGTCGCAGAGCAGTCCGCATTCTTATACCTTTTATAATATGGAGCCTCGTATATGCCTTCGTGTGGGGTGAACCTGTGTCGAATCTCAAGAGTCTGATGCTTAACTTCAATTATTCGGCAGGGCATCTATGGTTTGTGTATATGCTGATAGGAGTTTATCTTCTTATGCCTATGCTTTCACCTTGGGCAGAGAAGGTGGGCAAGAAGGAACTTCAGATCTACCTTGGAATCTGGCTCTTCACTACTGCAATCCCTCTGATCCGAGACTGGGTCTCTACTGATTCTCTCGCTGTAACCTATGGCCCTACAGGCATACCACGTCAGGCTCTTTTCCCTCTTTGGGGTGAGGCCAGCTGGAATGGATACGGACTCTTCTACTATATCAGCGGATTCATCGGTTATCTCCTCCTCGGGCTCTATTTCCGTAGATTTGTAGGAGAGCTCTCATGGAAAAAGACCCTTTCCGTGGCGCTCCCATGCTGGACCGCTGGATTTGCGATAGTATTTGGAGGCTTCCTGAGACGAGTTTATGAGACTTCGGAGGGTGTTTTTCCTGCAGAAGGAGTTATCGACACTGCAGTCTATTGGGAAACAACCTGGTGCAATGATACTCTCGGAGTAGCCTTGATGACCATTGCATGGATACTGATGTTCAGGAAGATAACCGCTAACGGATGCTTCTACAACAAAGTCCTTCTCCCGGTTTCAAAGGCAAGCTATGGTGTTTATCTGGCTCATCTCCTTGTGCTCGTGCCCGTGTGTGGTGCGGTCAGGGGATGGCTCGGATCTGGTGATGCCGGAGTTCTCGGTTTCTGGACTACACCTGTAGAGATTCTTCTGTCTGCAGTAATCGCTTTTACCCTTACAGCCCTTGCATCAACTATCCTGCAAAGAATTCCTAAGATCGGTAAATTTATAGCAGGTTGATAATGAAACGCATTCTTCTCATCCTTCTTGTTTCCCTTTCGGCCCAGGCAGAACAAATGTAGGCATATATGCAAAAGAACTTCCGGCAGACATCTCATCGATTACTGCGGAAGTCTTTGCTGCTGACTGGAATATGAAGTACCAGATAACTGATACCTGGTCTGCATATTCAACTATGATTCAACTTCGAAACGGAGATATTGCCTTCTATTACGAAGAAAGTCACAATGGTATGGACAAGACCTATGATATGATCTATCAGGAAATTTCCCTTGAGACCATCACTTCCGGTCTATATTCGGCATATGTTCGACGCTAACCGGTTTGCCTGTCTCAAAGTAAGGCCATCCGTCTTTATCCCAAAATATTTGTTGAAGAAGTGTCTTACGTCCTGCATCCTTGCCCTCGACGCGGTGATGGCAGTGATATAGGATATAATCCTGTCCCTTCGAGTCAGTGAGGATCTCACCATTATGGCCTGGGCCGAAGAAATCATCTTTTGATCCGCTTTTCAGTATGGCCGATGCATGTCCGCCTGACATCTTTTTGCCTTCTTTATCTGTAAAGGTTCCATTGAGTGTCCTGCTTCTGCCCACTACTATGCCATATGTATGGTTGAAGTATTTTCCAGAGCTTGCAAACAGGTACCAATAGCCATCTTTTCTATGAAGATAGGCTCCCTCATATACTCTGCTTCTGGAAGAGTTGATGTTGATATCAAGTCCTGCCACATGCTCGAAAGATGAACCTTCTGCAAGCTTTTTTCCGTCATCGGTGAGCTGCACTCTATGAATGCCACCAATGCTTCCGAAGAACATCCATACCTTGCCGGATTCGGGATCCATAACCACTTCCGGATCAATGGAATCCTTGATTCCGTTTTCTGTACTATGAGTGAGTCTGCCTATGAACTCCCATGGTCCTGTAGCTGATTCTGATTCAAAGACGGATATGCCGCAGTATTCTGCAGATTCATAACAGGTGAGGTAGAGCATCCATCTGTCATTGATCTTTACGACATCCGGCGCCCAGAGTTTCTTGCCTACAGCCTTTGCTGAAGCCAGTGCCTTGTCCGACAATGGCGCAGTCTTGAGGTCTGTCCAATTTACAAGGTCCTCGCTCGCCATTATAGTGCGTACTCCTGTGCAGATTGTATAATAGCGTGATCCGTCAGTCCATACTGTCGGATCTGGCCATGATTTGTCTATGACAGGATTATGGAAGGTCTGAGCCATGGTTGAGATGGATAGAAAGCTCAGCAGGGCCAGAATCAGGATCTTGCTGACAGATGGTTTAATCATATTATCATTACATCATTTGATTATTATTTCTGCATTCTGGCCCATGGCATGACAAGTGCCGGAGAAGTCTGTGCTTCAAGAAGTTCCTTCATCCTCAGCATATAAGGCAATGAGTGGTCATAAAACATATAGTAGCCACTGCAGAGGGCGTTGAGACCTGTGTCTCCGTTCTCAGTGCGGTTGAAACGATGTTTAGGGCATTCTCCGTGGCAGAGGTATTCGTATTTGCATCTCAGACACTTCGACGGAAGCATGCTGCGTTTGTCAAGTCCGAACTTTATCTGCTCAGAAGATGTCATCATTTCTCTGAGAGACTTCTCGTTGATGTTTCCCAGCTTGTATTTAGAATAAACAAAATGGTCGCAAGGGTAGATGTCACCGTTATGCTCGATGATGGAGTTTCCTCCGCAGACCTTTGCATAGACGCAAGTACCAGGCATTACATTGCAGTGATTTGCCAGAGTCGCGTCGAAAAGGTTTACGAAATAGCGTCCGACATCATTGCGTACCCAATAGTCGAAGATGTCGCACATAAATTTTCCGAAGCCGATAGATGACACTGACCATCGGGCCAATTCTGCTCCGTCAGTAGCCGGGTCCACGATATAAGGACGCATTTTCTTCAATGCCTTTCCTGATGCATCCACCGGATATTTTACATGCTCTACAACAGGCATGAACTGCATGAATGTGCTTCCTATGTGCTTCAGGAACTGGTATGTCTCTAGTCCGCGACCCTCTGATGCCTTGTTGATGGTGCTCATCGTGTTGAACTGCACTCCGCATCGCTGGAGAATACCTATGCCCTTGATCACTTTGTCAAAAGTCGGAAATCCACCTTTGTCCTTACGGAACTTGTCGTGAATGTCCTTCGGGCCGTCTATAGAGACTCCGATAAGGAAGTTGTTGTCGCGGAAGAACTCTGCAGTGTCGTAGTTGATCAGGGTACCGTTGGTCTGTAGAGTGTTGTGTATCTTCTTGCCATCCGCATATTTCCTCTCCAGTTCAACAGCTTTTTTGTAGAAATCAAGACCTAGGACAAGGGGTTCTCCGCCGTGCCAGTTGAATGTGACTTCATCCACATCATTAGCCTTGATATACTCCCTGATTGTCGTCTCGAGCATATCGTAGCTCATTTTTGGTTCATGTCCACCATATATCTCGGCCTTGTCGAGATAGTAGCAGTAGTGACAGTCGAGATTACACAGAGAACCTGCTGGCTTCATCATGAGGTTAAAGGCTACAGGACCGGTGATTCGGCCTGCATCCTCAAATGCAATGGTATCTTTCAGCGGATGTCCCATATTCTCTAGAATTCTGATGCCTTGGTCATTTTTGCAGCGATAAGGTCGTTGCAGAGGTTACCCAAGCTACCGATGGAAGAATGATTCAGATCCTCCGGTGTAAGCTGACCGTTTGTTTTCTCTGACGCTCCCTGATATTTGAATCTGCCTTCATTGACCTCAATGCCGACAGTCTTGTAGGCATCGCGGAACGGCATTCCGTCAAGTGTGCGTCTGTTGACTTCCTCCACTGTAAAGAGGTAGTCATATATAGGTGCGTCCAGAATGTTTTCCTTGACAATGATGTGCTGGAGCATGTAGTCAGCCATCTGGAGACAGTTATGCATTGTCTCCAGAGTAGGGAAGAGTACATCTTTAAGAAGCTGGAAATCACGGTGATAACCGTGCGGCATATTACTGCACATCATAGATATCTCGTTCTCGCATGCCATGACTCTGTTGCAGTTGCCTCTCATTATCTCCCACACGTCCGGGTTCTTCTTATGTGGCATGATGCTCGATCCTGTAGTCAGTTCGTCCGGGAACTTGATGAATCCGTAATTCGGACTCATATACATGCAGCAGTCAGCTGCGAATTTGTTGAGTGTGAGCGCAACTGCTCCCATTGCAGATGCGACTGCACGTTCTGCCTTTCCGCGGCTCAGCTGTGATGCGACCACGTTATAGTCGAGACTTGCAAATCCCAACAGGTCGGTGGTCATCTGACGGTTGAGCGGGAATGAACTTCCGTATCCGGCTGCAGAGCCAAGAGGGTTCTGGTCAGTCACATTATAGGCACCTCTGAGCATGTACATATCATCTGCAAGTGCCTCTGCATAGGCTCCGAACCAAAGTCCGAATGATGACGGCATAGCCACCTGTCCATGAGTGTAGCCCGGGAGGAGGATGTTCTTGTGCTCCTCACTGAGTTTCTGGAGAGTTGAGAACAATGCAAGAACCTCATCTCTGAGCTTGAGTACTTCGTCCTTCAGGAACAGCTTGAGATCTACAAGGACCTGGTCGTTGCGTGAACGGCCTGAGTGTATCTTCTTTCCTATGTCTCCCAGACGACGTGTAAGGAGAAGTTCAACCTGTGAATGGATGTCTTCCACATCCGCCTCAAGAACAAAATCTCCGTTTTCGATTTCACCAAGGATAAGGTCGAGACCTTCTGTCAGGGTTTCAAGTTCTTCCGATGTCAGAAGACCTATTGATGCAAGCATCTTGATGTGAGCCTTGGAACCAAGTACGTCATACTTGGCCAGTCTAAGGTCAAGAACCCTGTCGTTTCCTACTGTGAATGCATCTACAAGCTCTGTCGCCTGTGTTCCTTTACTCCAAAGTGTACTCATGTCTTATTCTCCAAATACTGTCTTTTCAGCTGCTTTTCTTAGAATCTCTGCCTTCTGAGGGGCTATGCCGCAGTTGGCTACCTTGTCATTGAACGGTTCACCTGTAATCATCAGATAGTTCACACATGCTTTGAGGTATGATCCGTAATATGACTGATGGTGGTCATCTGATGCGTGAAGCGAGTTTCCAAGTTTCTTTGTGTTGACTGCGATGAATGCATCTCCGATGTGTGATACTTCTGCATTCTTGAGGGCCGCGATGACTGCGCATCCTTCTCTCAGCTTGTCGTTGAACTTCTCAACAGTCTTGAATCCTTTACAGTCTTCCTTCTTATATCCCCAGGTGTGCTCAAGAATGAGCTTACATTCAGGTGAATGAGCAAGCACCATATCCGCAAGCTTTACGAAATTCTCAGGAACGTGAGCATATTCCTTTGGCTTATCTGCATAGAATGCCGCCGCCATACTCTGATCCTGAAGCAGCGCATAATCATAGATCTGTGCTTCGATTGCATCATGGCTGAGCGACAGTTCTGTATGCTGGCCGAAGTTCTGACCGCCTTTGAGGTGTGCGAACACGTCAAAGTAGTGACCCTGGCTCCATGCGATCTCCTTCAGCATTGATGGCGAGTTCCAGTAGTATGTGAAAGAGTTTCCAAGACAAAGCACAGATGTAGTGTCCTTAGGTGTCTGGGTGCCGTAGTTCTGGATATATGCTCCGATATAGCCTCTAGGAATGATGCCGATCCAACCGTTGTCTGCATCTGCCGACTGTGGCTCGCCGTTGCATGTGATGTTTCCTACAGCTCTGAATCGTATCTTAAGCTCTCCCTTTCTGATAGCCTTCTCAAGACGGAATGTCTGGTAGATGTTGTTGTACTGATAGTTTTTTGAGCCGGTACCCGATCCTACAAATGTGTATCTGATCTCAGGATTCTCTTCTGCTGTGCGGAGGTCTGCTTCTGAGCTTTTCCACCGGCATCCGTCATAAATCTCCGCGATGAAATATTTAGGAGAATCAGGCGATGTCATTATCACTGCATCAATCTCGATGTTGCTTCCTTTTTCCAGATAAGCTACAGGTGTGCTGAATAGGAGGTAGTCGTTCTCTGTAAGGTTGCTGACCTCAGGCCTGTTACCTTTGACTCTGTAGTTGAATGCCAAATCCTCTTTTCCTTCAGCTCTTACTGCTGTGATTTTCGCAGGTGAACCTGTCATTGAACCGAGGTAATGATTATCACCGGTCCAGTTCTCTTCATAGAATGGGATATTGTCTGTGCTGAATATCCATTTTGCCGGAAGAGTTGAAATATCAGTTGCCCTGTGGCAGCAACATGATGAGATGACCATTGCCAATATGGCAAATAAAACAGTACGTTTCATATCAGTGTGTCTTATGTGATTATTTTCCTAAAACTGTCTGTTCTGCAATCTTGCGCAGGTATGCAGCTCTGTAAGGCGAAATGCCGCAGTCTGGTGCATTGTCATTGAATGGCTCTTTTGTGATGGTGAGATAGTTCACACATGCTTTCAGGTAAGATCCGTAATGCGACTGATGATGTCCGTCACCATTGTAGAGTGTCGCGTCAAATTCTTTTGGATCTACAGCGACGAATGCATCGCCGATGTGAGTTACTATTGCATCATTGTACTTGGATATCTCTTCAGCTCCGTTTCTGAGAAGTTCGTTGAATTTCTCGAGGCTGCCGAAATCATGCATATTCCATTTGTAGTATGGCCATGTGTGCTCATATACAAGCTGGCAGTCAGGATACTTAGCCTTGATCTTATCGGAAAGACGTTTATATCCTTCGTAGAAGTTTGCATTGGTCACAGGATCAAAGCAGTAGAAAGCTGCACCATTGCTCCAGTCCTGCAGGAAAGCATAGTCAGGCTCCTGTGCATCGATCGCATCATTGCTAAGAAGCAGGTCTGCATGCTGGTCAAGGCTCTGACCTCCCTTCATGTGGGCAGATACGTCAAAATAATGTCCCTGACTCCATGCGATTTCCTTCAGCATAGAAGGAGTGTTACTGAAATAAGTGAATGAGTTTCCCAGACACAGAATATTGGTCGTGTCTTTTGGAATTTCAGTGCCAAGATTCTGGATATATGCTCCGACGAATCCGTATGCAGCAAATCCTACCCAAGCATTATCTCCGCTTTCACAGAAGCTCTTTCCATTGCAAGCAAGGTCTCCAACAGCTCTGAATCGAATCTTCAGCTCACCGTTTCTTATTGCCTTTTCCAGACGGAATGTCTGGTAGATGCTGTTGTGCTGGTATTTGTCCGGACCTGTTCCCGAGCACATGAATGTGTATTTTATCTCAGGGTTTTCCGGAGCTGTGCGAAGATCCTTGTCAACACTCTTCCACTCCTTGCCGTCGAGGATTTCTGCTATGAAATACTTCGGAGAATCCGGTGAACTCATCACCACAGCGTCAATCTCGATGTGACTTCCTGCTTTCAGATTCTGTACAGGCACGTTGAAAAGGATGTAATCTCCTTCTGTCATATGATTTACCTCGGCAACCTTGCCTCTGATTCTGTAGTCAAACTTGTCCTGATCTCCATTAGCACTGATGATGGTGATCTTTGCAGGATTTCCGTTCATTGAACCGAGGTAGTGGTCCTTGCCTGTCCAGCAGCTCTCATACAACAGATTTCCGTCATTGGTGAGTATCCACCTTGCAGGAAATTCAGGAATGCCGTTTCCTGAATGTCGGCAGCAGGATGCTAAAGCTATTATTGCCGTTGCAAGAAGAATCTTTTTCATATTGGTTATGGCTAATTCAGTTTTTCGATGAATCTTATGTATGTGGTAATTGCGTCTTCTATTTCGCCACGTGTGATATATTCGTTCTTTTTGTGTGAGCGTGATGAATCTCCCGGTCCCATCTTTACTGCATCACATGTGATGCGCATCCAGTCTGAAGTAGTAGGGGAGGAGAAAGTTTCGATAAAAAGCTCTTCTGCCACTGCGGTAAGTTCAGATTTGTCGTGGGTTGCGCTCGATCGGTTGCTCAGATTCCTCGGCACGAGTCTGCTCTTGCATATGCCTTGGAACTCATTTAGGATTTCTTCGTTAGTATATTGCTCGGTAGGACGAATGTCTATCACGAAAGTGCATCTGTCTGGAATCACGTTGTGGGCGCTTCCAGCATTGATCTGTGTCACATTTACATTCACTTCTCCCATCCTTGGAGATATCTTCCCGAATTTATGATTTCTGATTGCAGCGATGTCTTCCAGTGCTATATATAAAGCATTCACTCCTTCATTTCTTGCTGCATGACCGCTTACTCCTTCTGCCTCAGCGTCTATTACCAGCAGGCCTCTTTCAGAAGTCGCTGCGCGCATTCCAGTAGGCTCGCCTACGATAGCATAGCTGACGTCTCCCTTGAGATCCTCCCAAAGGCTTGTCATTCCACCTTTGCCTGAACGCTCTTCCTCGCATGTCAGGACAAGCATCAGGTTCGGAGCATCATCTCCTTGTGCAAGGAAATGTCGGAATACCGAAATCATAGCCACCACTGAACCTCCGTCATCATTGCTGCCAAGTCCTGCGATGAATTCGCTTTCTCCAATGATGTCAGCTGCTACCGTGTAGTCCGGATCATATGGGTCAAATCCGTAGTCTTCTGATGGACTTACTGTGTCGATGTGGGCACAGAGCATCAGGAGTGGCTTTTCCGAGTTCGGGGTGTTTCTGCAGATGATGTTGTTGCCCTTCCTTTTGTAAGACACACCTTTTTCATCCATCCAGCGGCAGATGTGACAGCACACCTGTTCTTCACTGAAGGATGGTGACGGTATTGCTACCATTTCCTTCAGCAGAGTCATAGCTTCGGATGTGAGTCTCTCAATGTTAAGCATTGTTTTATTTCTTCAATGTTGTTCCAAGGGCAGTGTTCAGGTTCAGTGCATGCTTGATGATCACTCTGTCCACTCCATTAGATATTGCCTTAAAGGCATTTGTAAGTTTCGGGATCATTCCGTCCGCCACTCTGCCTTCTGCCTTAAGCTGTTCGAAATAGCCTTCATTTATTTCTGGAATGACAGAAGTGTCGTCATCCTTATCGTAAAGTACTCCGTCCTTCTCAAAGCAGAATACGAGATCTACCTTATGAGTCAGCCTTCCGTCATCGCTGCAATGAGTGCAGTCTTCGCATTTGCAGCAGACCTCTCTCGGTGTGCGATACTTATAGTTCGCCATTGCCACGGCAACTGATGACGCGATTGTGTCTGCATTTGTGTTGAGCAGGTTGCCCTCTCCGTCATGGTTGATAGCACAGAGCACTGGGGTAATACCTCTCTCGAGGAGGGTATAAAGGAATTTCGCATTTACGCTCTCGGCTGTCACATCGCCTACATAGCCATAGTCAACCATGGTGTACTCTCCGTCCTGACCAGTCTGGACCTTCATCGGAGCTCTCTTGGAAGCCTTGATCGCATTTCCGTCTGCACCGCTCAATCCGATAGCGTTGCATCTTTCTGACTGAAGCAGTGCCGTGATGTTCTTATTGCACCAGCCGGCATAAACCATAGTCACGACCTTCAGAGTCTCCTCGTCGGTCACTCTTCTGCCTTCTATCATCTGAGGGACCATACCCATAGCCTTCTGCATCTGGCTTGCCATCACTCCGCCTCCGTGCACAAGAATCTTCATTCCTGGCATCTGTGCAAAGTCCTTGGCAAACTTCCTGAGAAGTTCGGGATTGTCGACTACATTGCCTCCTATTTTTATAACTTTGATCATAGCTCCTGAAGTATCTTTTTGAGGATGGTCTGGGCAGAAACGACTCTGTTTGCCGCTTCAGGAATGACGATGGACTGAGGACTCTCAATGACCTCGTCAGTGACAATCATATTTCTTCTCACTGGCAGGCAGTGCATGAAGTAGGCATTGTCTGTAAGAGCCATCTTTTCAGCATCTACAGTCCAGTCACGGTCTGTGCAGAGAACCTTGCCATAATTGTCACCTGTGTATGCTGACCAGTTCTTTGCATAGATGAAATGCGCGCCTTCGAAGGCTTTCCTCTGGTCATATTCAACCTTTGCCTTGCCGACGAATGCCGGGTCGAGTTCATATCCCTCAGGGTGAGTGATCACAAGTTCGTAGTCAGTCATGTTGATTCCCTCAGCAAATGAATTCGCAACAGCCTGAGGAAGAGCCTTAGGGTGAGGAGCCCATGTCAGAACGATCTTAGGTTTCTCCACCTTCTTGTACTCCTCGATTGTGATGAGGTCTGCAAATGTCTGGAGAGGATGGCGTGTCGCTCCCTCCATACTGAATACAGGCTTGCCGGAATATTGAATGAACTGATTGATTATCTTTTCGTTATAGTCATCTTCCTTGCTCTCGAAACGTGCAAATGATCGTACTCCGATCACGTCGCAATAGCTTCCCATTACAGGGACAGCTTCGAGAAGGTGCTCCGGTTTGTCGCCGTCCATAATCACGCCGCGCTCAGTCTCCAGTTTCCATGCGCCCTGATTTACATCAAGAACGATCACATTCATGCCAAGATTCATTGCAGCCTTCTGGGTGCTGAGTCTTGTGCGTAGACTCGAATTGAAGAAAATCATCAGGAGGGTCTTGTTTTTGCCAAGCTCCTGGTCTGCGAATGGGTTCTGTTTTACGTACTGAGCTTCCTTGAGAGCCTCCTTGAGGTCTTCGAGCTGTGTTATCGATGTGAAATGTCTCATTTTGTCAGTTCTTTCCAAGCGTTAACGAATGATTCAGCAGTCTCCTGAGAGATGGTGAGTGATGGGAGAAGGCGGATTACATTTGCTCCGGCTGCTCCTGTAAAGAAATGTCTGTCGAAGAGGAGCTTGTCGCGTAGGCCTGCATACTCCTCGTTGAGCTCGAGTCCGATCATAAGACCTTTTCCGCGGTATTCCTTGACTGCCTTGTCGTTCTTGAATGCCTCGGCGAAATATTCTCCCATCTTGGCTGCATTCTCTACAAGGTGTTCATTTTCAATGATATCCAGAACTGCTAATGCAGCTGTACAAGCAAGATGATTGCCTCCGAATGTGGTGCCAAGCATTCCGAATGATGCCTTTATGGCCGGGTTGATTATTATACCTCCGATAGGGAAGCCGTTGCCCATTCCCTTAGCCATTGTCACGATGTCGGCGCGGACATCATAGTGCTGATGTGCAAAGAATTTTCCAGTTCTTCCGTAGCCTGACTGGATTTCGTCAAGGATAAGTACGCATCCGTATTTGTCACAGAGTGAACGGAGACCCTTGAGGAATTCCTCTGTAGGCTCATATATTCCGGCAACACCCTGGATGCCTTCGATTATCACTGCTGCAAAATCACCTTTAGAAAGCTCCTTGTCTACTGCATCTATGTCGTTGAGGGGTGCAAATACAATATTCTGTGTATCATTGAAAGGTGCCTGGATCTTAGGGTTATCAGTTGCAGCAACAGCTCCTGATGTCCTGCCATGGAAGGCCTTGCGGAATGCAAGTACCTTTGCCTTTCCCGTGTGGAATGATGCCACTTTCAAAGCATTTTCATTTGCCTCGGCTCCGCTGTTGCAGAGGAATAGTTTATAATCATCATAGCCGCACACCTTGCCAAGTCTTGCAGCTAGTTCCTGCTGAAGAGAGTTCTGGACAGCGTTCGAATAAAAGCCTAAGTTCTGAAGCTGCTCGGAGAGCATCTTGACGTAGTGAGGATGGCAGTGACCGACTGAAATCACGGCATGACCACCGTAAAGGTCAGTGTATACCTCGCCGTTCCTGTCCCACAATGTTGTGTCAAGACCCTTCACCGGTTCGATGTCCCACAGTTTATATACTTCAAATAAATTCATGTGTTTCCTTGTTTGCTTTGTAGGTCAATCTTTTGTCAGAATGCAGAAGGCTTCAATTTGAGACCTGTAGTCTCCGGGAGGTCGAACATAAGATTCATGTTCTGAACTGCCTGACCTGCAGCACCTTTTACGAGATTATCTATTGTAGAAGCAATGTGCACATAGCCATCATGAACTTCCACATGCACGAGTCCCTTGTTTGTGTTGACAACTTCTTTCATCGAAATGCCCTCGTTGCTATGGAATACGAAAGGAGACCCGGCATAATAATCTTCGAACACCTTTCTGTAATCCTCCTCTGTCATACCCTCAACTGCCTTTGTGTAGACACTTGCGAAGATACCTCTTGTAAAGTCTCCCCTGAGTGGCACAAAGTTTACCACAGGACTCTCTGCTCCAACTCTCACAAGGTTCTGTCTGATCTCTGCAAGATGCTGGTGAGTAAACAGTTTGTATATGGAAATGTTGTTGTCTCGATAGCTGAAATGAGTAGTCTCACCAGGTTTCTTGCCTGCTCCGGTAGAACCGGTGATGGCAGTCACGTGGATTTCGTCCTTGATCAGGTCAGATGCCGCGAGCGGAAGAGTAGCAAGCTGGATGGCTGTTGCAAAACATCCGGGATTTGCAACATCGTGAGCTTTGCGGATATCCTCACGGGCACTCTCGCAAAGGCCATACACGAAATTA
Organism: Candidatus Cryptobacteroides sp.; assembly: GCA_045126915.1. Lineage (GTDB taxonomy): Bacteria > Bacteroidota > Bacteroidia > Bacteroidales > UBA932 > Cryptobacteroides. The sequence goes on along the minus strand of JBGVPH010000024.1, from coordinate 51,959 downwards.
CGTCCTGCATAATCTCCATCAAGTCTGAAGTCGTTGCCAAGGTCTATGATTCTGCACTCCGGCTTGATGTCATGCGTGTCGACAAACTGTCGTGAAATGCCGTGGCCAAGGCAAAGGAATATCACGTCCGGATCGTTCAACTCCTTGCCGAAGCATAGGTCTGTCTCTCCGATAAGGTCCCTGTGTACAGATGCCACCGGTGTGCCTTCTGAGGAAGTCGTAGTGGCAGCCACAATCTCCACATTCGGATGATTGAGCAGTATTCTGAACAGTTCTCCACCGGTATATCCGGTTCCGCCTGCAATTGCAACTCTGATTTTTTTCATATTCTATCCATTGGTGGAATAGTACCCAAAAGGGAGATGAAAACCATGGCCGCCCGTGGCCTTGTGAACGGGAGGGGCCCACGTAGTGGGAGGGATTTAGTTTTCATCCCTTTTGGGTACTATTCCTCTGAGTTAACTGAATAATAGATTTTCAAAGGATTAGCAATAACCTTAGTAAAGCCTACAACGTCACGACCAGTGTATGAATTGTTGATCTCACCATATGCTCCGAATTTAGAACTCATGAGATCATGCTTGCTTGTGCAGCCGAGAACGGAAAAATGATATGGCATGAGTGCCACTTCAACCTCACCTGTCACATTCTGCTCGATGCTGTCCATCATAGCCTCCATATCTCTGCACACAGGATCAAGATACATAGCCTCATGCATCTGCTGTCCGTACCATCCGGCAATCTGATCCTTCCAGTAGAGCTGTCCCTTTGTCAATGTGTGCTTCTCAAGAAGATGATGTGCCTTGAGGATGATAAGTGGTGCTGCGGCCTCAAATCCTACGCGTCCCTTGATGCCGATGATGGTGTCTCCGATGTGGATGTCACGGCCGATACCGAAAGGACCTGCAACATCACGTACAGCCTTGATAACTTCCACCGGGCTCATCTCTACGCCATTGAATGACACTGGCTCACCTTTGCGGAAACCGATCTTGATGTGCTCAGGAACTGATTTTGTCACCTTTGTAGGATATGCATCTTCAGGGAGGTAGCCGTCAGATGAAAGTGTCTCCACTCCACCGATGCTGGTTCCCCAGAGACCCTGGTTGATCGAATATTTTGCTTTCTCCCATGAGAAATCAAATCCATGCTTCTGCAGGAAATCGATTTCAAACTGACGGGTGAATCCCTCATCGCGTACTGGGGCGATGATCTTTACCTCCGGTGCAAGAATCTCGAAAACGATATCGAAACGTACCTGGTCGTTTCCGGCTCCGGTACTTCCGTGTGCAACAGCGCCTGCTCCGAGCTCTTTTACATGCTTGAGGACTTCAAGAGCCTGAAAAACTCTCTCAGAACTTACTGAAAGGGGATAAGTTGCGTTCTTGAGTATGTTTCCGAAGATGAGGTACTTGATGCCCTTGGTGTAATATGTTTCAACTGCATTTACATTCTTATGCGAAGCTGCTCCGAGAGCAAGTGCCCTTGTCTCAATAGCTTTCTCTTCCTCTGCCGAGAATCCACCGGTATTTACCATTACTGTGTGGACTTCATAGCCTTTTTCTTTAAGATATGGGACACAGAATGATGTGTCCAATCCGCCGCTGAAGGCGAGTACTACTTTGTTGTTCATTTTATGTCAGATTTTTATTTTCGATTGTTATGTGTTCATCCGGATCATAAAGAAGACCGGTGCAAAGGCACATCTTGTACGCATTCGCTTCAAGGATACCGAAGTTGCGACAGCCCTGGCAGCCTTTCCAGAATTCAGGATCGTCGGTGAGAAGTGAGAACGGAACGGGACGGAAGCCCAGTTCGTAGTTCATCTTCATCACTGCTGCGCCTGTCGTGATGCTGAATATCTTTGATTCGGGAAACAGTTCTCTTGAAAGCTGGAATATACGTCTCTTGATTCTCATGGCAAGTCCAAGACCTCTGAAGGCATGGGCTACGATAAGACCGGAGTTGGCAACAAACTGCTTGTGTCCCCATGTCTCGATGTAAGAGAATCCGGCAAATCTACCGTCTTCTGCCACTGCAATCACAGCTTTCCCAGCTGTGATCTTTTCTATTATGTATTCCGGAGTTCTACGTGCGATACCGGTGCCTCTTTCTCTGGCGGAGATGAATACTTCTTCACAGATTTCATCTGCATATTTTATGTGGCGTTCATCGGCCACTATAACTTCAAACGTCATAATCTTACATTACACTTGAGCATAACCTAACAAAGTTAACAATTTATATCGATTTAATTGCTAACTTTGCCGGAAATTATTACAAGAATCATCAGTTAAAATGGCTAAAAGGAAGAAATCTCCTGTTTCAGGCGTAGATCCTGAGTATCTGAAGAAGCAAAAAGCTTCTTTGGTGAGGAAGCACAGGCAGATTATATATCTCAACGACAGCGAACTTGCTGCCATTAACCGCTACTGCGAGCAGTTTCGCGTAAACGCAAAAGCCTCGCTGTATCGCGAGGCCATTATGCAGAAGGTTCTTTCTGAGTTGGATGACAATCATCCAACACTTTTCTAGTCCCTGCTTCGAGCAATTCCGATGTAGTATAGCAGGGTCGCGAGCGATCCGAGTGCTGCAATTACGTAGGTGTAAGCAGCCCACTTCAATGCGTCAATTGCCATAGGACGTGTCTGGTAGTCAGTCACTCCGGCATTTTCAAGCCATGAAATAGCTCTTGTACTTGCATTCACTTCCACCGGAAGGGTGATGAAGCTGAATACTGTAGTCGTAGCAAAGAGTGCTATTCCGAACCAGAGAAGTCCAGGGAATGCCTGAAAGAATATGATTCCTGCGAGGAGTACCCACTGGACGATGTTTGAAGCGAAACTTACTACCGGTACGAGAGCAGAACGCATTCTCAACGGTGCGTAACCAAGAGCATGCTGTACGGCGTGGCCACACTCATGAGCAGCGACAGCTGCAGCTGCGACACTCCTGCTTCCGTAGACACCTTCGCTTAGGTTGACGGTCTTGGTCTGAGGGTTGTAATGGTCTGTCAGAGTTCCTCTTGTAGACACAACCTTTACGTCGTATATTCCGTTGTCACGAAGCATCTTTTCAGCTACCTCGGCACCTGTCATTCCGTTTGCTGTAGGTACTTTTGAATACTTGTTGAATCGGCTCTGTAGCATGCTCTGCACAAGTAGACTCAGAACCATGATTGCGATCATTATTATCCAGATGTTCATATTATAGGTTTTTGGTTGTTATATTATATTGCCGGTCGTGTCCGGCCATGACGTCATGCCCGATTCCGATCGGGTATCTCCTTTCTGCAAAAATTATGCTGTCAATAAAAATACGTTTTTGTCAGAATATTTCGTAATTTTGCAATCCCTTTAACGGATGTTGTATGACAGAAAGAAAAGAGGACTTCTCAAGACTTGAAATCAGTCTTCCGGGATGTCTTGAAAATTATAGATATTTCAGGTCGAAGCTTGAGCCTTCGACCAAGTTGCTTGTGCTTGTAAAAGCCAATGCATACGGTCATGGAGCCGTTGAGTTCGCTTCTCTTATGGAAGGCGCAGGTGCTGATTATCTGGCAGTTGCGTATCCTGTCGAGGGAATGGAACTCAGGCAGGCCGGCATAAAGTCTCCTATGATGGTCCTGACCGCCGGCACAGATTTCTTCAATGAGATCATTGACTATGACCTCGAGCCGGGAGTGCCGAATCTGTCCTCACTTAAGGCTCTGTGTGCAGTCCTGGAAGAAAGGGGAGTAACAGGTTTTCCAGTGCATATCAAGCTTGACACCGGTATGCATCGCCTTGGTTTCATGACTGACGAAATGGCAGAACTTGTTAATTTTTTGTCTGCAACTGACACTATCAAAGTAAAGTCTGTATATTCACATCTGGCAGCTGCAGATGATCCTGAGGAGGATGAATTCACTCTTGGCCAGATTGATCTGTTCAAGAAAAATGCTGATATGCTCACGGCAGCTTTAGGCTATAAGCCATTGTATCATATGCTTAATTCTGCAGGAATAGAGAGGTTCCCTGAGTATCAGTTCGATATGGTACGTCTCGGAATCGGAATCTATGGCGTCAGCGCTATTCCAGGCAACAGACTTAGCCCGGTTGCTTCATTCAAATGTAAAGTTCTTCAGGTCAAGACCTTGAAACCTGGTGACGGCACAATCGGTTATGGCCGTCGTGGAAAGATTGCACCGGAGGGAACAGTCATAGCTACCATACCAGTAGGCTATGCCGACGGTATAGACAGGCACCTCAGCTGTGGCAAAGGCTATTTTACAGTCAATGGCCACAGAGTGCCGACTATCGGAAACATCTGTATGGATATGTGTATGCTGGATGTCACAGGTGTCGATGTGCAGGTTGGTGACACCGTGACAATCTTTGGTGAAGACCCTTCGATCAGCGATCTTGCAGAAGTTCTTGGCACCATCCCTTACGAAATTCTCACCTCGGTCCCTCGCAGAATCGAGCGCGTGGTGATCAGTGATTAGAGCATCAGACCGGCCTTGACCTTATCTGCAATCTCCTGACCCTTGACGTGTGCAAGGATTGCAAGTCCGAACTCTACAGCCCAGCCTGGACCACGTCCGGTGATCATGTTGCCGTCCACAACTACTCCTTCTTTTACATATTCTGCTCCCTTGGCTGTGATAGCTTCCTCGAAGCCATCGTAGCATGTCATCTTCTTGCCTTCAAGTTCAGGGAGAAGGGTGAGTACCACTGAAGGTGCAGCGCAAATGGCAGCTACTGTACCGCCCTCTGCATAATGCTGCTGCATGATATCCATCAGCTTGCCGAATGCCGCAAGATTGGCAGAACCAGGCATGCCGCCAGGGAAAATCATTACGTCGCTTGGCAGACAAGGGCCGAACGATGTCGATGCCTTGAATTCTCCGAATGCCATGTCGGCGATGACAGGAATTCTGTTGGAACTGGTCACGATCCTGTCGTCGTAGATGGAAACTGTCTTTACATTGATTCCTCCTCTACGGAGCATGTTTACAGTTGTCAGTGCTTCGGAAATCTCAAATCCGTCTGCAAGAAATACGTATGTGCCTTTCATATGTCTGTTATTCGTTATCTTTTATCAGTTGAGTGTATTTATTCCATTCAAGGGTGGTGTAGTAGCTGTTCAAGATTGTGCGGTCCGGGTCTGTGAGATACATGCTGAATCCGCTGTGGTGTTGGATCTTGAGATATGTTAGAAATGTAGGAGTAGCGAATTTACATGTCACACATTCCTCCAGTGCATTGCTCAGAGCCTCCAGCTCGCTTTCCGGTACACCTGCCTTAATCATAATGTCTTCGAGGTCAAAGAACATTCCGTGGTTTCTTGAATATTGGCTCTGGAAATATCTCTGCACAGAAGATCTTTCTTTGCTGTCAGCAAGTGTGGCTATTGCATCTCTGTTCCTTTTTATGATGTCTGCAATAGGCCCGAGCTTTCTGCAATCCACTACAGATATGGTCGCACTCCTGTTACCATCATCATATTTTGCAGCATACTTGGAGTAGTAATCATATGCTATGGCTTCTATATCAGGCTCGCTGTTGCCGAATATGTGTGACGCCATACGGATATAATCCATTCCTTCTGACAGGATTTCAGTCTGAGAAAAACAAATCTTGTCGCAGATGTTTCTAAGCTCGTAGGCCACCTCAATACCACCCATCAGACAACAGTCAAATATCAGGAAATCAAGATGGAATGGTATGGCTGCTACAAAGTCCTGAAGTTCTATTTCATCTGCATTGGAAAAACTGCCATGGAAGTGGGAACCGATGCTTTTGGTGAGAGGTCTTTCTGCAGTATACTTTTCGAGTGGCTTGAAAGTTCTTTCCCTAGACATCCACGAACTTGATGATGACTTGTCCGGAGGACTATAGCAGTACATTTCCGGAGCCCAGCCTGTGGCGTGAGATGAAACAAGCATTCCGTAGTGATTTGCAGGGAATGCCTCCTTTATGTAGGCAAGAACATCTGCAAACATTTCCTTGCTTGCTGCAACTCTGCCTTCCGGATAAACTATCAAGGTGTCCCTTTTTACAGAACCGTCGATAGTCTTGTAGGCTTGAAACAGCACCGGAGATGTCTCGATTTTATAATTACTCCTGTTGTTTTGAGTGGTGTGGCTTAGTATGATGAGAGCATCGTCTTTGGGGTTGAAGGATGGTATCTCTCCAGTCAGCAGATCATTAATGTCTTCATCAAGGGCATACGAGAGATTGTTGTATCCCATTGAATATATGATAAAGACCTTGTCCCTGCATCCTTCACTCTCTCTGTCCTGCTCGGGAGTCTGAGGCCTGCTGTTGTGCGAATGGTCGATCCTCAGTTCGTTTTCGGGAAAAGTACTGCATGACCATAGCATCATTGCTGTGATCAGTGCGGAAATAACCCCGAGTAGTTTAGATGATATGGTATATTTATCTGCCATATTTTCTTTTACAAGACTACAAAGATAAGTATTTTTATTATAAGTTCGTATATTTGTGGCTTGTCAGCTAATAAGCAAAATTATAAACATAAAATATTATGAAATTCATACTTAAAATGATTACAGCAGCAGGCTTGGCCGCAGCCCTGGTTTCTTGCAAGGACAATGCGACTGATTTCAAGTATCTCGTAGACGAGTTTGCGGACCTCAAGATAATGAGGTACAAGGTTCCCGGATGGGATGAGCTTACTCTCCAGCAGAAAGAATATGTATATCATCTCGCAGAGGCGGCAAAATATGGCCGTGACATCATCTGGATGCAGAATTGTAAGGATAATCTCGCTGTCAGAAAGGTTGTCGAGAACATCATAGCTAATTACAAGGGTGATAAGGAATGCGTTGATTACAAGGCATTTGAGGTTTATGCAAAGAGGCTTTTCTTCAGCAACGGAATTCATCATCATTACGCAGAAGACAAGTTCTTCCCTGAGTGCTCACAGGAGTATTTTGCATCACTTATGACTGCAGTTGGAAATGAGGCAGAGGCTGAGACTCTTCTTCCAGTGATCTATGATCCTGCAATCTACCCTGCACGCAAGGTGATGGACGGAAAGGATATCGTAGCAGAGTCAGCAGTCAATTTCTATGAGGGTGTGACTCGTGATGAGGTTGAGGCTCTTTATGCGTCAATGGTGGATCCTAAGGACAAGACACCGATCTCTTATGGTCTCAACAGCCGCGTTGTGAAGGGTGCTGACGGAGTTGTACGCGAAGAGGTTTACAAGGTAGGTGGCCTTTATGGACCAGCACTTGAAAAGATTATCGCTGAGCTTGAAAAGGCAGCACAGGTTGCTGAAAACGAGACTCAGAAAGAATATACAGCAAATCTTATTGAGTACTACAGAACCGGTGATCTCCGACTTTGGGATAAGTACAATGTTCAGTGGGTTAAGGATACTCTCGGAACTATCGACTTTGTAAATGGTTTTGTTGAGGACTATAATGACCCACTCGGACGCAAGGCTACATGGGAAGGTCTCGTGAACTTCAAGCACGCTGAGGCATCAAGGAGAACTGAACTCATCAGCGACAATGCACAGTGGTTTGAGGATAACTCACCTGTTGATGCTCGTTTCAAGAAGGCTGAGGTTAAGGGCGTTACAGCAAAGGTTATCAATGTTGCGGTTCTCGCAGGTGACTGCTATCCGGCAGCTCCTATCGGAATCAACCTTCCTAATGCAGACTGGATCCGTCGTGAGCACGGTTCGAAGTCAGTGACTATCGCAAACCTTACATCTGCCTACGATATGGCAGCTCAGGAGTCTCCTAAGAGCATACTTTCTGAGTTTGCATGGTCAGAGGAAGAGATAGCTATGGCAAAGAAATATTCTTCACTTACAGACGATCTTCACACAGACCTCCACGAGTGTCTCGGCCACGGTTCAGGTCAGCTTCTCCCTACAACTTCTCCAAATGCTCTCGGCGAGTACAGCTCGGCTCTCGAGGAGACACGTGCAGACCTTTTCGGACTTTACTATCTCGCTGATCCTAAGCTTGTTGAGCTTGGAATTCTTCCTGATATGGAGGCTTATAAGGCTCAGTATACAAGCTTCATCCGCAATGGTATCTTCACTCAGTTTACAAGAGTGGAGCTTGGCAAGAAGAATATGGAGGCACATATGCAGAACCGTAAGCTTATTGCGGACTGGTGCTATGAGAAGGGACTTGCAGACAATGTGATCGAGAAGAAGGTTCGTGACGGCAAGACTTATTTCGTGGTGAACGACTTCGAGGCTCTTCGTGGTCTCTTCGGTGAGCTTCTTGCTGAGGTACAGCGCATCAAATCTGAGGGTGACTACGAGGCCGGTAAGGCTCTTGTCGAGACATATGCAGTGAATATTGATCCTGAGCTTCACAAGGAGGTTAAGGAGCGTTATGCTGCACTCAATCTCAGACCTTATGGCGGTTTCCTCAATCCTGAGATCGTTCCTGTGGTAAAGAACGGTAAGGTTGTGGATTATGAGATCAAGTACGCTGAGAACTTCATCGACCAGATGATGGAGTACGGTCAGAAATACGCTACACTTTAGATTGCAGGTCAAGCCGGCAATGACAGATCTTTTACCAGACTACGAAAGCTATCTCCTGATAGAACGTGCGATGTCCCGAAATACCGTGGCATCGTATTGTTCTGATGTTGAAAAGTTTCTGTCATGGGTAGATATGGCTCCCGAGAAGGTGACCTCGGATGATGTCGCTGCTTACCTTGCTTCAAGAACAAAAGTTTCCGAGCGCAGTCAGGCACGTTTCCTGAGTGCGCTCAGGAATTTTTATGACTGGCTTTATCTGGAAGGAGCGGTCAAGGAAAATCCTTGCGAACTCGTGGATATGCCTAAACTTGGTAAGTATATTCCTGTCGTGTTGTCCGTGGAAGAGGTGGAAGCTATAATTAATTCAGTCAGCACAGCGGATTGGACAGGCCTCCGCGACAAGGCGATTCTGGAGGTTCTGTACGGATGCGGTCTCCGTGTCTCGGAAGCAGTCGGACTGAGAATCTCATGTCTTTATCCTGATGAAGGTTTCATACGTGTGTTCGGAAAAGGGAAGAAGGAAAGACTGATACCTTTTTGCGGAATGGCACCGGAAGCTGTCAGGAAGTATCTTGAGGTTCGCCCTTTGCCAGCAGACAGCAAGTCTGACGATCTGCTTTTCCTCAACAATAGAGGCACTTCATTGAGCAGAATCTCAATGTTCAAGATGATAAAAAGGCAGGCACTGATTGCAGACATCCGCAAGGAGATCTCTCCACATACGTTCAGACACTCGTTTGCTACACATCTTGTGGAGAATGGTGCGGACTTGCGTGTAGTGCAGGAAATGTTGGGTCATGAGAGTATTACGACAACAGAGATCTATACTCATGTCGACAGCAAGGTCTGGCATAATACTGTTCTGAGTCACCATCCTCGTAGGTAGGTCTTACAGTCATGTCCAGCCTGGGAAGGTGTCTTGGTTCAGAACTGAAAAAATGTTAAATTTGCGACACAAATAAAGTAATCAACTATATAATTATGGATAAGAACAGTTACGCATTGGGTATGAGCATCGCTCATAACATGATGTCATCAGGCATCAAGGAAGTTAATTTCGATGATTTCGCAGCAGGAGTAAAGGCTGTGCTTACAGGTGCAGAGCCTGCAGTCTCTTTCCAGGAGGCTGGTCAGCTCCTCGACAAATATTTCGCTGATCTTGAGGCTGAGCAGAAAGCTCAGGCAGAGGCTATGAGCGCAATGATGCGCGAAGAGGGAGAGGGCTTCCTCGCAGCTAAGGCTAAAGAAGAGGGTGTAGTAGTGCTCCCAAGCGGTCTCCAGTACAAGGTTATTACTGAGGGAACCGGCAAGAAGCCATCTGCTACAGATCAGGTTAAGTGCCACTATGAGGGTACTTTCGTAAACGGAACAATCTTCGACAGCTCATACAGAAGAAATGAGCCTGCAGTGTTCGGACTCAATCAGGTGATCCCAGGTTGGACAGAAGGTGTTCAGCTTATGTCAGAGGGTTCTAAGTACGAGTTCTACATTCCTTACAACCTTGCATACGGTGAGCATGGTGCTCCAGGTGCAATCCCTCCATATGCTGCTCTTCAGTTTGTAGTGGAGCTCATCGAGGTACTCTAGGAATATGGACTGGATGCAGATATTCACCCTCGTAACGGGGGTGATATACATTGTTCTTGAAATCAGGCAGAAGAGCTTCATGTGGGTAGTAGGAGTCGCTACCAGCATTGCTGCAATGTGGGTCTTCTTCCGTCAGGGACTTTATGCATCCTTCGGTCTTAACACTTACTATCTTATTACGTCATTCATCGGTCTGTGGCATTGGAGAAGAGACAGGAAGCGTCTTGTCGCAAACGACTCTCCGGCACAGGCCGATGACGTCATTCATCTGAACCGTCTTCCATTATCAACAATCATCATCAGTGCTGTCATTGCTGTAGCGGGAACATTCGCTCTTGCGTGGCTGATGAGGCTGGTTGAGAATCCGATGTCTTATCTGGATTCCGCCGTGACTGTTCTGAGCGCCATAGCAACCTGGTGGCTTGTACGCTCGTACATCCAGCAGTGGTGGTTGTGGATTGCAGCAGACTGCATGAGCACCGTTTTGTGTGCATCGCAGGGTATGTGGTGGATGACAGCTCTTTACGCGGCATATACTCTTTCTGCCGTTGTCGGTTATATTCATTGGAAAAGAAAAGGACAGTATGTCATATAAGGAAAATTACCCGTCAAAGCTTCTTGAGCAGGCAGTGGATGCCATCAGCTCCCTTCCGGGAGTTGGCCGCAGAAGTGCCTTGCGTCTCGCACTGCATCTTTTGAAGCAGCCTTCGGAGAATGTGCATCATTTTACATCAGCGATAGCTCGAATGCGCGATGAGGTAAAGTACTGCAAGGACTGCAGGATGATCTCTGATGACGACGTGTGCGCAATCTGTTCAGATCGTTCGCGTGACCACAACACAATCTGTGTGGTGGAAAGCGTACGCGACGTGATGAGCATAGAGAACACCGGACAGTACAGAGGTGTCTATCATGTTCTTGGCGGCATAATCTCGCCTATTAATGGTGTAGGTCCTTCAGACCTTACAATCCGCGAGCTGACTGCCCGTGTTGCCGGATTGTGCACTGACAACGATGTTGAGGTCATACTTGCGCTTAGTGGAGATGTAGAAGGCGAGACAACCTCGTTCTATATCTACAGACAGTTGGCCCGGTACAATATCCGTGTCTCAACTCTTGCCCGAGGCCTCGGCTTCGGAGATGACCTTGAGTATGCCGACGAACTTACCCTCGGCAGATCTATCATCAACCGACAGAGCTTTAAACCGTAGAAATATCTTAAACTGATAACCAAATGAAAAAGTTTTTACTGCTTTTGACAATTATCGCATGTGCTGCTTGTGGCCGCAATGACCTGTCAGACATCACTGTAGTACCTTTCCCAAATGAGGTGGAAGTGCTTGCAGGTGACTTTGATGCTGCTGGTGCAGCTTTTCATTATGCAGCGGAAATCCAGGAGCCTGCAGTGAATCTTATCAAGGCGTTTGCCGCTCAGCTGTCTCTCGTGAGCGCTCAGGAGAGTACTGTGACTGAAGGTGCTGGCGACAATGGATTTGTGTTTGTCTGCAATGATCAGCTTCCTGAGGAAGCATATACACTTTCTGTAGAACGCAAGTGTGTGAAGGTGGAGGCCTCATCTCTTAGGGGTTTCAATTATGCCATTCAAACCATCAAGCAGATGCTTCCGGTGCAGATTTATGCACAGGAGCCGGCAGCAGATGCCGAGTGGACTCTGCCTTATGTCCGTATCAACGATGCACCGCGCTTTGTTTATCGTGGACTTCACCTCGACGAGTCGCGCCATTTCTTCGGTATGGAGGAAGTGAAGAGATACCTCGATATCATGGAAGTTCACAAGCTCAATACTCTCCACTGGCATCTTACTGACGACCAGGGCTGGAGAATCGAGATCAAGAAATATCCTGAACTTACTACAATAGGCTCAAAGCGTTCCGGAACCTGCGTCAAGAAGGATTTCAACTCTACTGACGGCATCCCTTATGGTGAGGGAATGTGGTATACTCAGGACCAGGTACGCGAGATCATCGCATATGCTGCCGCAAAGGGTATCGACGTCATTCCGGAAATCGACCTTCCTGGTCATATGCTTGCAGCCCTTACTGCTTATCCTGAACTGGGATGTACCGGTGGACCTTACCATGTCTGGACAAGATGGGGTATCTCGGATGATGTTCTCTGCGCCGGCAACGAGAAGGTCTATACCTTCCTTGAAAATGTTCTAGCTGAAGTTGCAGAGCTCTTCCCGTCTGAGTATGTTCATGTCGGTGGTGACGAGTGTCCTAAGGTAAGATGGGAGAAATGCCCTAAGTGCCAGGCAAAGATCCGTCAGCTCGGCTATACAGACAAGGATGGCCAGAAGGCTGAACATTTTCTTCAGAGCTATGTGATTGCACGCATGGAGAAGTTCCTTAACTCAAAAGGAAAGAAGGTGATCGGTTGGGATGAGATCCTTGAAGGTGAGGTCGCTCCTAACGCAACAATCATGTCGTGGAGAGGCGAGGCTGGAGGTCTTCGCGCAGTGAGAATGGGACACGATGCCATCATGACCCCTAATACATATTTCTACATTGACTACTATCAGTCTATGGACATCAAGAACGAGCCTTTCGGTATCGGAGGTTATCTTCCTATAGAGAGATGCTATTCTTATGAGCCTTATGTTGATGGAATGACTGATGAGGAGAAGGCTCATATCCTTGGCGTTCAGGCAAATATGTGGACTGAGTACGTGGCGACTCCGGAGCATCTTGAATATATGGTCCTTCCACGTCTTGCAGCACTTGCTGAGGTTCAGTGGTGTTCGGCTGACCGCAAGGATTGGGAGCGTTTCCAGGATTCTGCAGATGAGTTCTGCAAGATATATGAGACAATGGGCTATAACTATGCAACGCATGTCCTTCAGGTGAGAGGTGAGGTGATCGCAGACGCCGAGAACGGTTGCGTGAAGGTAGTTCTTTCCGCTCAGGGAGATTCTCCGATCAGATATACTCTCGACGGCTCTACTCCAGATTCCAAGTCAATGCTGTACAAAGATACTCTCGTGATTGACAAGACCTGCACTCTGACTGCAGTTGCAGTTAGGGATGATGTGGAGCCTAAGTATTTTGTAAAGTCTTTCAATTTCCATAAGGCTGTTGGCCGTCCTCTCGTGTCTTCGAACGAACCTCATAAGAGCTATGTTTACAACTTCCCTGAGAATCTTTTCGATGGTATAAGGGCTGCTGAGGTCTACAAGAGCGGAGAGTGGGCAGGATGGCGTACAAGGCCGTTCGAGGTTGTTCTTGATATGGAGGAAGCAGAACCATATTCAAGCGTTACTCTCGGTGTCCTCGTAGTAAAGGCTTCATATATCCTTGGTCCTGCATATATCAGTGTGATGACATCTGAGGATGGTGTCAATTTCACAGAAGTGGCTCGAGAGGAGTATGAGGCAACTGAGGATGGTCCGGATGACACAACTGTAGACTATACTTTGGCTTTCCCTGAGACATCTTCAAGATATCTGAAGGTTAGTGCCGGGGCAGTCAAGAAGCTCCCTGATTGGCATTTTGCACCAGGAAGGGCCGGCAATCTCTTTGTTGATGAGGTTATCGTAAGATAATTTGTCGGCAATATTGTTGGAGTTTTAACCTAAAAACAATAAATTTGCAGGCTTGCGTTTCTGTACGCAGGCCTGTTTCGTAATGTAAAGTCGAACCTTTAAAAGCGGGAGGTAGAGTATGATTGAGATCTTCTACAAGAAAGACGGACAGATGATGGTTTCCCAGTCGGAGACCGAATTGACTGAAATCTCATACGACAACGTGGTGTGGATTGACCTTTTCAGCCCTTCCGGGGATGAGAAAAGGACGGTGGAGGTGTACCTTGGCACTACGATCCAGAACAGAGCTCAGGCTGAAGAGATCGAGATTTCATCCCGCTTCTCAGAGACGGAACAGGCAATCTTTGCAAACACCAGCTTCCTCATCCCTGGACCAGAGGAGTATGGTGAAGAGACTGTATCCTTCATTCTCAAGGACAACATTCTCACTACATTGAGAGAATCTCCCCTCAAGAGCTTCACTGACCTTCAGAGAAGGCTGATGGCTTTTCCTAAGATATATGAATCAGGTCATATTGTATTTCTTGGCATTCTGGAGCAGCGTATCGACCTTGATGCCGATATGGTAGAGCTTGTATCCAAGGAGGTAAATCAATATAACAAGAAGGTGAGTCTGGGAGAGGACATCAGTGAAGAATTCCTCATCGACATCAACCAGCTCCAGGATAATATAATGCTCATACGCGAGAACATCATCGACAAGCAGAGGGTTATCTCGAGCATTCTGAAGAGTACGAATTATCCTAAGGAATATCAGCCAAGACTGAATGTTCTTCTCAAGGACATATCATCTCTTATCAATCACACCGACTTCGGTTTTGAAAGACTTGAATATCTCCAGAACACAGTTCTCGGTATCATCAACCTCGATCAGAACAAGATCATGAAGGTATTCACCCTTGTGTCGCTGATGCTTATGCCACCGACCCTTATCGCAAGCTTCTTCGGTATGAACGTGAGATTCGGCTGGTTCTTTGAGCATTCAGGATGGGCTTGGCTTGTTATCGTATTGGTGATGCTGGCATCATTCTATATCATCTTCCGCATCTTCAAGAGCAGGAACATGTTCTGATTACCATTTAACCACATAATTATGAAAACGCGTTTTTTCTTTTTTGCGGCTCTTGCCGTTTTCTGTGCTCAGCCAGTGATTGCACAGAACAAGATTGTCATTCCTGATACAAAAGACTATCTTGTGCTTACTGGTGACATGCACATGCACACAATCTTCTCGGATGCCAATGTATGGCCAGATACTCGAGTTGAGGAGTGTTATGCAGAAGGTGTTGAGGTATTGTGTATCACTGATCACATGGAAGCACGTCACAAAAGAATGGTTAATCAGGGACTTTTCAACTGCGACCGTAACAAATCATATGAAATTGCTGCCAAGAGAGGCAAGCAGCTTGGTGTCACCGTGATTCATGGTGGAGAGGTTACCAGAAGAATGCCTCCTGGACATTTCAATGTGCTTTTCATTGATGATGTTGAGCCGATTGCTGAGGTTGATGATGCACATACATCTCATATTGAAGGCGGTATGGCTTCTCTTGCAGAGGCAAGAAAGCAGGGCTCTTTCAATGTATGGAATCATCCTCATTGGGCTGCTCAGTCTCCTACAGGAGCAGTATGGCATGATGGCCACTCAAAGATCTACGATGCTGGTCTTATGGATGGAATCGAGGTGTACAACAGCTGTGACGGTTTCTCAATGGAAGCATTCCAGTGGTGCATCGACAAGAATCTTACCCTTATCTGCGGTACAGATGCCCACAAGCCTATGTTCATGCATCTGAATGCAAATGCCGGTGAGCTTCGCCCTGTTACCCTCATCTTCGCTAAGGAGAATTCTGTAGAGGGTGTGAAAGAGGCCTTGAACGCAAGACGTACAGCAATTTTTGCAGACGGTAATGTCTATGGCAATCCCGAACTCCTTAAGATGCTCGTGGAAGCTTGTCTGGAAGTTGTAAGCGTGACTCAGAGTGGAAATACAACCAGAGTTACCCTCAGAAACAACAGCTCAATCCCTATGATCCTTACAAAGGGAGAAGGTGGAGAACAGGCAGCATACACCAGATTCAATGTGATTGATCCGTTCGAGACTTACACTTATGGATGTACAGGTCTTGAGTATAAGACTCCTGTTGCAGTGGATTTATTTGTGCTGTCACTCGATTTCGAGAATTTCTACACAGCTCCTGATCAGCATTTCAACTATAGAATCAACGTGACAAAGCCAGAGTAATCTTTGCAATTGCGATACTTAGGCGACCCGCACTGGAAAGTGTGGGTCGTTTTCTTTTTATGCAGTTTTGTGTGATTGGCGCGTACTTTGCCATAGGTGTGTCGTATGATTAAAATTATTAGTGGTTATGAAACGAATCTTGACAACCTTTATGGTTCTGGCTGCAGGGCTTACAATGTTGGCCCCTGCCATAAATGCGCAGAGCAATGACGGCAATGCGCGTGCCGCCCAGCGGCAGAAAAATATGGAAACCTGGAAACAGGATATGGCAAAGTTCAAAGAAAAGATCCATGAGGATCATCAGCTCAATGAACTAGCCGATTCCATAGCATCAATACAAGCCATTGCTGCAATCCGTAACAGGGATTTTGTTCTCGAAGCGGATAACGTCACTTTCCGTAACGGCAACACTGTACTTGTCAACTCTACAACAAACTTCATTTCAGTAAAGGGAAACCGAGCAGTAGTTCAGATTTCTCCAAGCAACTATGCTTCTGGTCCTAATGGAGTCGGCGGCGTGACAGTACAGGGTTCCATCTCAGGCTACCAGATACAGACCGACAAGAAAGGACGAGTCTATCTTTCAATGAATGTCAACGGTATCGGAATCAGTGCACAGATCGAACTCTTCATCACGCCAGGTTCAAACTATTCTCAGGCTACTGTCTATCCGAATTTTAATTCCAACACAGTCTGGATCAATGGAAATATTGTTCCTTATGAAAGTTCAGATGTATTTGAAGGAAGTTCATTATAAACGATTTAACAATATCAGATATGAAAAAGATCAACATATTTTTGTTTGCGGCAACAGCAATCTTTGCCGTGACATCCTGCCACAAGGAACCATCGCCACAGGATAGTGACAATGAGTACCTGGTCTATACAGCCCCAGATAAGAATGTGGATTTCTCTACATTCATGACCTTCGACATCGCAGACAGCGTGCTTGTTATCGGTCAGGCTGACAAGCCATATTATTCAAAATCCAATAATGCACTTTCTCTTGTGCAGCAGTACAGAATCAATATGGAGAAGAGAGGATTCATCTACACACCTTCCAATCCGGAGGCTCAACTTGGAGTACAGCTGACCTACGTGGAAAAGACAGAAAGATTTGTCCGTTATTACTCTGACCCATACTGGTGGCTTGATTATCCAGGTTATTGGCCATCAAACTATTGGGGCGACTGGACAGGCTGGTACTATCCTTACCCTGTCTCATATACCTACACTACCAATGCTCTCATTACAGACATTGTGGATCTCACTCCGGTAACAACTGAGGATAGCACAAAACCTCTTACAATCGTCTGGTCAGCATACATTGGCGGTCCTGCAAGCGCAAGCATCTCATATGACGTGCAGAGAATGAAGGAGTCTATAGATCAGGCTTTTGTACAGTCTCCATATCTTAAAGGTGCTGCTGAGTAGCGGAATATTAATTATTAAAAATGAACAGATATGAAAAAGTTTATATACATATTGGCGGCCTGCGCATTGATGGTCTTTGCGGCAGGGGAGGCCAATGCTCAGATGAGCAAAAGGTATTACGTAAACACAGGCTGGCAGTTTAACGGCACAGTGGAAAATAATGTGGCAAACAGTGCTCAGGGATATGGTGCATACCTGGAAGGAGGTTATTTCCTCACTCCTATGATTGCAGTCGGTGGTTTTGCAAGCTTCAACAGCAATGACGAATATTTTGGCAAACAGACATATTACTTTGATGATAAGTCTGCTTTGACGACAGACATCGACAGATCTATCTATCAGGTACCGTTTGGTGCGACACTCAGATGCCGATTCATGAGGACGCAGTTCCAGCCGTACATTGAGGCTAAAATAGGAACCGAGTATTCTGAGCAGAGTACCTACATGTCAACCTTCGTGAGCAGACATGACAACTGGGGCTTCTATATCTCTCCTGAGGTAGGATTCAACTGGTTCCCGTTCCAGGGTACAGACTTCGGATTCCATCTGGCAGCTTACTACAGTTTCGCAACAAACAGGAATAAGGCATATGGAATGGACGGAATCAACAATCTTGGCTTCAAGTTAGGTATAGCATTCTAGCCGTTAAAGCTGAGTGATTACGTCAGAAAACTGTCTTTACATCCGGTCCGGCGACTGCCGGATCTCGGTCCACAATAGCAGTCAGGGTGGAACGAACCGGATGTAAAGGCTTTTTATGTTAAAAAAAGTAAAGAAATGTTTGCACCTTAAGAAAAATTATGTACCTTTGCAGTCCCAATTCGAAAAGGCTCGATTGAGACCCGAGTGGGACAACGGATTGATTCGTTAGCTCAGTAGGTAGAGCACAACACTTTTAATGTTGGGGTCTTGGGTTCGAGCCCCAAACGAATCACAAGACAAAAGTTCTTTAATTAATGCTTCCCTAGCTCAGTTGGTAGAGCACGACACTCTTAATGTTGGGGTCCAGGGTTCGAGCCCCTGGGGGAGCACGAAGGCGGTTTTTTAACCGCCTTTTTTGTTTTTAATCGGCCTCTGAAGTTCCTCAGAGGCCGATTCTATTTTCTGTGCTTTGCTGTAAATCTGGAAAACTGTGCATAAAAGTGTTGTTAAACTGTGGTTTGTTTTTTAGTTGGCTTGTAATGAGTCCAAAATACCGGTAAAATTTGGTGAAACGGATAACCCTTCCGAACTTTGGTAAATACAATAGGAAAAAAGAACACAGTTTTGACACAGTTTGCTGAATATAAAGTGCACAGTTGTCATTAAATCAAACCACAGTATTAACTAAAACAACAGCGTTATGGCACTTCAATTTTATCTTACCACGCATGCACGGAAGAATGGTGAACACGCTATCCGAGTCTCCGTGCACATTGCAAATACACGCCTTCAAACCACTATTGGAATAACTGTCAATCCAGACTTCTGGCTTGATGGCAAACAGAAAGTAAAGAAAGGGACAGTCAATTCCAAGGGAATGAAGTTCAACGAAATCAATGATAAATTGGCTTCCATAGTCAAAGCATTCAGTGCATTTGAGAACGATAATAATGGTGAGCCAACGACACTCCAGGCTCTTAAGGATATCCTGCATGATTCTCTTTATGGAAAGACCGGAAAACCGATGAGGGAAAAATACGGCTTCTATGAAACTTTTGATACTCTTGTTGCAAAGGCTAGGGTCGAATGTCAATGGTCGCTAAGTACGATCAAGAAGTATAATACATTCAGAAACCATCTTCAATCCTTCGCTCCTAAAACCCGGTTCGCTGAATGGGATAAGGATATGATCAATAAATTCATAGTGTTCGAAGGTAGAAAACTGAAGATGATGGAATCATCTGTTCAGAAGGACATCAAGATGCTGAAAGGGTTTCTGAAGCGAGCTATGGAAGTCGGAGCAAAAGTACCTCCTGACTTTCTGAATTTCAGACATAAGTTCAAACTCATAGAAAAGGAGGTTGTATTCCTTAATTGGGATGAACTCATCAAACTCTACAACTTTGATGTTCCTGAAGAAGACTCACATGTCTGTCTTAAGGACATTTCAGGAAGAAACTACAAGAAAACCGTCAGGAACCGTTCCTCTTTGGTGAAGACGCGTGATCTGTTCTGTTTCTGTGCCTTTACAGGCCTACGATATAGTGATATGGCAACACTTAAGAGAACGGATATCACAAGCGACTTTATAAATGTCATTACAGAAAAGAACGATTGTACCCTTAAAATCCCTCTCAATGCCTATTCGCGAGCAATTCTTCAGAAATATGAGGATGAGAGATATCCCGGCAATCTTGCCCTGCCTGTCATAACCAACCAAAAGATGAACGAATATCTCAAAGATCTCTGCGAGATATGCGGTTTCAATACTCCGATAAAGTACAGCTATTATAAAGACCACATAAGATATGATGAAGTTTACCCAAAATGGCAACTCCTCGGAACCCACGGAGCCCGCCGCACCTTCATATGCGTTTCCCTCGAACTCGGCATACCGACCACAGTAATCCGAAAGATCACCGGCCACGCCAATGAAGCCGCCATGCGCCCCTACATCGCCATCACCTACAAAACCATTCGTGAGGCTATGGATCTGTTTTCTAAGAGGGGAGTGTAAACGCCCCATAAATATAAATTAAATAACTCCACCGATTTTATATAATGGTGGAGTTAACAATTGGAATAGAATTGATCTAAGGTTCTACTGAAGTTAAATCAATTATTTCCCATCCGCTGCTAGACATTTTTTCTATATCCTCATCTCTCCAAATGTTTTTTTGAGTGGCATAGCATAGTAAATGAGTTGGTCGTGAGAAGCCGACATATAACATTTTCATCGCCTCTAATGCGTATACTCCTTTAAGAGAGTATCTCTCTTTAAATAGTGGATTATGGCCTGACTTGTCGATATGTTGAGATTCAAACTTTCCTTCATAGAATGTCTCAATGTACATCGTGGCACAGTGGGTCATGCCTTTGACAGAATGTACAGATCCCATTATGATATCTATATTTGTGGACTCAATGTCTGTTTGTTCGACTGGAGCGTTTTGCTCTTCAGTGGAAATTTTAAAATTATTAGCTGAGTCTGTCTCTGTGATCTCTAGTTTTTCTGCAATAATACGTAAGAGGTCTTTAAGTAATTCGTGTGACGTATTTATGTTGGAATTCAGATGTTTTACGATATTAAATATACTTGAACGGAAATAGATATATAGTTCGTCAGTATCTTTAATTTTTGCTTCTAATGTTCTTGCTGAGAAGGGTCTCTTATCAGAGTTCAAAAGACCTGATAACTTGAAATATTCACATAGAGATTCTATTATTATTTTGTATTGTTCAATACTGGAAGTGTGTTTCTTTGCAAGTTCTATATATCCGAGTAAAGTTTTAGGCTTGTAACTTTCTTTTTTTCGGTCGTGGTGATAATCTGTAAAAAGGTCTTCTAAATGGCATTTATTAATTCCCTCTCTTTTGGCACGTGCATTCCAGCCTATAATATGGAATCCATACTTGCTGCCTTCTATTGTGTTGTGGAGTTTGTAAGACTGAATCAAATCACTGAAGCAATTCTTTAGATTTCCTACAGATTCTTCATCATAAAGAATCATATATGGTGGAATATTTCTATCTATTTCACTTTCAGCATAAAAGACGGGGATGCCGTTTATGTCTTGTTCGCCTGTATTGATAGCAAAGTAGTTCACAACTTCTGCAATAGGAGCACTTAGACGTAGTGTTTTCTTTAAATATTTAGGGGCTCTAATGTTCCAAAGACAATCTTTGGATACTTTTGAATATATTGACTGATTCGGATCTCCAATCCTTTGCAGAACAACAGATGGAGTATTGAATATGCGATCTATAAGATTTAGTTGATGTAGTTGGAGGTCTTGAGCTTCATCAACAAATACGAACTTAAATCTGTTTTGTAGTATGTCGATAATCTTGGGGTTATTTCTTATATATGCATCTGCTAAAAAGTAGCAATCGTCAAAATGTAAAATTCCGGTTTTTATAATATGTTCTTTCATCTTGATTAAAAACCGGTTGATCGATGCTAAATTATTGTCTACAGTTCCTTCTTTAATCCATTTTGTTGGTGGATTGAAGCGATAAGGATTTCCTCCTATTTTATTTAGCAATATCTTATTCCCATTTATGTCATATGATAAACGAACATCTTTTGAGACTTTATTTTCAATGTCTTTATTAATGAAATAGCTAATAGGCTTAGACCATCTATGACTATTAATATAATTATCAATAGCAAGATTATAATCATCTGAATCGATACTTAATATGTGACGACCAAATACGTGTTCATAAAATGGAATTGTTAAAAATATATCAACAAATTCTTGTACTGTTGCAACCATATTTGGATATCTGAATAGTTGCGGACATGCTGCTTCTAGATTCTTTTTGATTTCATTGATAGCAGCATTTGTATGGGATAAAACAAGGATACCTGATCCATCCTTAAACGGAAGTTGTTTTGATAAACAAAACAGCTTTGCTAGCAATGCAGTAGTCTTTCCACTTCCAGGTACAGCCAAGAGGTCGATACTGTCAAAGTTTTTGATAAAATCAATTCTTTCTATATCAAAGTAGCAGTTCTCGGGTAATAACTGTTCCTGAGCCTTTAGTATGATGTCGTCAGAGATGGTCATTATTTACATACGTGATTAATAGATGAGACAATATACTCTATATATGGATCATCATTTAATGGTGCAACTGCGTTTTCTGTAATCCAGTTGGCTAGGTTGTAAGCTATAGCAACTTTCTTTAATGATTTGTTAGTTAATTTCTTGATGAGCTTGAATTTAAAGTTATTTTCGTTTACCCAGTTCCCACCCTCGTCTTTTTTGAATTCTGCTGTATCTGAATGGACTGCAGAAACTGCTGCCATAAACGCTTCCCTATATGTTGGTGAATTAAATAGGCACCATTCTAATGTCCATTGATAAGCGATGTTGATTTGTATATTATTATAGTACTTGGTGTCAATTTTTGAAGTAATTTCTTGCCTTTTAGCGTTTTCTGCATCCATACTAAATTTGCCATTTTCGTCAGGACGAATATCCAAGTCGGTAATAATTGCCACAGGCATATCCATTACTCTGTCTGTTGGCATATAAATATTAGCGAAGTGAAGGTATGCAGTTGATCCGATGTTAACAATGGATACTTCGGAAAGCGTGAGATCTTTTTCCATTGCCCTAGCTATTGCTGGTATTAAAATAGCTTCCGCCCATCCTTCTACCATCATAACACCTTTAGCAAAAAACATATTGGATTTTGTGACGTCAAGGAAGTGTTGCAAATGCCAATAGTCTTTCTTTTGTAATTGTGTTTTTCCTGGATATAAAGAGTATGCTTTGCTGTTTTTGCAAAGTATTACATTTGTTGTTTTGTCTTGTGATATGTTTATTTTTGAAGCGAGATTTGGGCTGTGGGTTGTTATTATGAATTGGACATTTTCTTCTTTTTCTAATGCTTCTATCACTTTCATTTGAGCTTGCGGATGAAGATGCGCTTCTAGTTCCTCAATCAAGCAACTTCTCATTCCAAGTGTGTTGTCTTTGCTGAGATGTAACAACTCGGCAGCCATATATAGCCTGTTTTCCGATCCTAGACCAGGATTGGTCTGACTAATTATCTGAAGTGATAACTTTTCCAGAATATTTTTGAGATCTGGGTTTGCTAAGGATAGGTTTGCTTCAGATGATGGTGAGATGAAACTTTTAAGGAATCCGTCAACTATATCTTTAATTTGTTCCTTGTTAGTTTTTCCGTTGGTATTTGGGGCTGTATCGATGAACCAATTTTCTATATCGTTATTTGCAGTTTTTACGATTTCTTCAAATCTATGCGGCGTGGCTTGGTCTTTTCTAAATAAATCATGACCAGAAAGTATTTGACTAAGACGAGATGCTTTCTTAGCTGTCATTTCGTCTTCTGCATCTCTGAGAGGTTTCAAATATGTGACTTTTAAATATTCCCTTGCATCCGGATCTAACATGCTACCGTCAATGGTAGAACCAGCACTTATAGGTGAAGGCCAGATTCCATTTTCTCTTCGACGGGCTTTGAAAATTAATCTCAAGAACGGTAAGTTTGTCATCTCCCCGTTTAATGTAACATTCTCCCAACTCAACCATTCTGTGAAGTGGGATGCTTCTAAATCAGTAAAACCTTTTATAATGATTTCAATTCTAAATTCTGATGATCCTTCATAGAAGTCATTATCTGTAATCCATATTTTTTCATATGCGTGAGTTTTAAGAACATATTTAATGGCGTCAATAATGGCTGTTTTTCCAGAATCATTTTCTCCAATTAATACGTTCATAATAGGTTTAAACTCTACCTCAAGATGAGGTGAGTTAATGTCTATTGTGTATTCTGGGATTCCAAATTTTCGGAAGTTCCAAAGGCTTAGTTTTGCTATATACATATGGAAATGAAATTACTTTTCAAAGATATTCTTTTTGCATTGATAATCAATGATAGTCTACAGTTATTTATTATGACTTATATGCACTTCTATTGTTTATTCTATTATGTATAATTACAATGTATATAGGATAGATTCATTTATAAGTTTTGTTGATTAATGATTGATTTGAGAAATTCAAAGAATTATAAGAAGAATTTTATATAAACACAAAACACTTGTTGTGATATTGTTTTTGTCGAAAATTTCCATATTGTGATATGTTTTTATATATTTGCCAAAGTAAAATATATAAAGTATGGATTGTGAGGTATTGTATAGAAATTCCCATCGACTGATAACCCATCAGAGTCTTGAATTCAAGAGGGAATTATATGGTAAGATTAATTGGAGTGCCCGTTTTATTGGAATCAAAGGTCCAAAGGGCGTCGGTAAGTCCACAATGCTCCTTCAGTATATTAAGGAAAATCTGAAGGATGATAATGTGTTGTATGTATCCTTGGATGATATGTGGTTTGCTTCAAACTCTATAATGGACTTGGTTGAATATCATTATGTCAATGGAGGTACGCATTTGTTCTTGGATGAGATTCATAAATGTGCTCATTGGCAGACATATATAAAGAATATATATGATAATTATCCTACGATGAAAGTAGTCTTCACAGGAAGTTCAATGCTTCAGATTGAAAAAGGGGAAGGTGACTTGTCGAGAAGAGTAGCTATGTATACTATGCACGGAATGTCATTTCGCGAATATTTGAGTTTTGAAGGAATACTGAATCATCCTGTAATATCATTAGAGGATTTGCTCACAAAGCATGTCTCTATTGCATCTGGTATTGTTGAAAAGATTAGAATCATCCCACATTTTAAGGATTATTGTAAATTCGGTTATTACCCATTCTATAAAGAAGATAAAGATGGATTTCACGCACGTCTGAATGAAGTGTGCCGACAAGTGATTGAAAGCGACATTCCTTCAGTAGAAAACGTAGAGTATATTACTGTCCAGAAGTTGAAGAAACTTTTGATGATTATAGCATTACAAGTGCCGTTTGTCCCTAAAATGGATGACCTTTATACGCAGCTTGAAACAAGTAGGGAACAAGGTCTTAAGTTATTGGAATTACTTCAGCGTGGAGCATTGTTGGGACTTCTTAAGACTAAAGTGAAGTCTGTAAAACAAATGGCTGCTCCTGAGAAGATGTTTTTGGATAATCCGAATCTTATGTATGCCTTCAATAAGAATCCTGAGGTTGGAACTATCAGAGAAACATTCTTTTATAATCAGGTGAGCAGAGTTGCAGAAGTATACTATCCAAAGAATGGGGATTTCCAGATAAATGATAAGGTGCTGATTGAAGTCGGGGGAGCCGATAAATCCTTTAACCAGATCAAGGATATTCCAAACAGCTATCTTGCAATTGATAATGTTGAATTCGGGCGGGGTAACAAGATTCCGCTTTGGTTATTCGGATTCCTATATTAAGAATTTATATAAAATACCAAATATCAAACAAATTTGGCATTTTATATATGTTTTGTCCCGTTTTTTACGTAGAAAACGGGACATTTTGATGCTTGGAAAACCTGTTTTCGGTAATTTGGCGCCGATTTGTTCGGTAATTTGGCGTAAAAACCATAATGGCATGAGATAACTTTTTGCAACATTTATTTGCAAAATATGTTGCAAAAATGCCGAATGCTATCTGCTTAAAGCATTGATTATCCTGCTCTTTTCGTTGCTTCCATCTGTTGAGAGACGGAGGAGGGGAATGTTGGCTTTTGCTAAAATGGAGTTCTTCAGTTTGTCGCGCTTTGCTTGTTCTGAACCGGCTTGGTGGAAGGCCATGCCATCTACTTCGATTACTAGTACCGGCTGCTTGGTTGTCTTGTTATATAAGACGAAGTCTACCAAAGTCCATGAACGATTGGTGTAGGCTTTCTCGTTCTCTGTCAAGAGTATGTCAGACTTGACGAGGAGTCGGAGTGGGTACTGAGGCATTATGCCGAGATGATTCCATTCGGGCATGCTTACGATCTGCTCCAGTAATGCGAATGTGATGTTTTCGGACTCGTATTGGGATACAGAAATCCTGGTCTGAATGAACTTCTTTCTTTCTTCAGCATATTGTCCGTACAGGATGTCGAAGATAGAGCATATCTGACTTTCCTTGACTTCGCCGTTATAGTATGTGATATAGTCAACCAAATCGCGTATGTTGCTATCCTTGATCTCGTTTCCGGTTACTGCAAGGATGAATTTTTTCTTTGCACGTGATACTGCAACATTCAATAGGTGTGGGTCGTCAATGAATTCCTGAATCTCATTGCTGACTGTAGATAGGATAATTACGTCGTTCTCCCTTCCCTGAAATTTATGAACCGTAGAAACTGGGAATGCAGGCAATTCATTTTCCTGCAACATCTCACTGATCAGTTTTGCCTGATCTCTATATGGAGTTATTATTCCTATGTCATTATAACTCGATACAAGATTCTTCACTATGTCAATCACTTCTTCGGCCTGCCTTCTGTTGTGGGTTCCTCTTGCGTGGTTGCCTTTGACTGAACGGAGTATAGACAATGGCTTTTCTTCGGTTTCCCTTTTGGTCATTATCACCAACTGATTGTTGTAGAACTGCTTGTTACAGAAACCGATAATCAAAGGATGACATCTGTAATGCTCTTTCAGGAGTGTCACAGGGACATCAGGGAAAACTTTTAATATTGAATCAAGGAAACTGTTATTTATAAATCTGTATCCTTCCGGTAAATTTACCTCTTTAAAAACCTCATTGGCATATTTTGCATCTTTCTCCACTACGACATTCGGTAATTGCTTAGGATCACCTACAATCACAGCAGATTTGACACAATTCAATGCGAGTGCACCGGCAGATATGTCAACCTGAGATGCTTCGTCCATAATGAGATAGTCAAACGGAACAATTGGGTTGATGTTTGTCGTTGCTGAAAATGTAGTACTGGTGACAATTGGGTAATCCTTGAGAAAGTTTTGTGAATCATTGAATTCCATATCCTTCCTCTCATAGACTTTGCGACTCTTGAGCTTGCTGAATTTATCCGCAAGGAATGACTTAAGGAACTCAAGGGAGATTTCCTGGTATTTCTTATAAGAGTTTTCAAACAGGGCGATGCTTTTCTTTAAACTGTCAATGGAAGAAACGACTTGTTCATATTCCTTCCTCTGTATGCTCCGCTCTATGATGCTTCTGTCCGTGATTTTCAAACCGGAAAAGAATGCCTTGATACGAGTGATTAAACGTAATTTTCCATATCTCTGCATTTCCGAATCATATCGTAGAAGAAGTTTATATAACGATGACAATGATCCTGAAGGTAGTTTCATTGTCTTATGTTGATGCGGAGCCTCTGTTTCAGCAAGTTTCATCTGATAGCGGAGTGCGGCTTCTTGTTCAATAAGTTCCGCTACTCTTGCCTGTGACTCAAAATAGGCGTTAAGGCCTTTTTCAATCCTTTTTATTTCTTTTCTTAATTCCGCTTCTCTGAATGCACTGACTTTCCATGAAGAAATATCAGGCAATTCGCCGGTTTGTGATTTGATGAAATCTTCCTTGTTTTCGACCTTACCAAGGCTTGCAACAAGAAAGTCCAATCCATATTTGGGCTGAGACAATTTCTCCACTACATTGCTGACTGCGGAGTTATTGTTCGATACTATGAGACAATTCTTGCCATATAGCAGAAGATTGGCAAGAATATTCAGGATAGTCTGGGTCTTTCCCGTCCCTGGAGGACCTTGAATGACCGATAGCCGGTTTTCAAGAGCATTTCTGACAGCATTGTATTGGCTCTCATTGCATCCGAACGGAAATATCATCAGAGGGCAAGATGGCTCCTCTGATTTATATATTTCGGGTTTACAGTAAGAGGCAAGCAATGAACCTTTGAAGAGATACTTGACATTGTCGTACTTCTGCCTCAAAGAGGTCATGCTTCCGTCGCCGGTATCAATCGTGCTGATTTCTGATAATAATGAAAGGTATCCGAATACTTTGGGCGTCCCGTATGCGAGTAGCGAACTCTCTATTTGAGCATCTCTTGTCAGAACATAATTAACGAATCCTTTCTTGGATTCGATTCCGTATGCCTGATCCTTTCCGTATATGTGTATTCTGGATGAGATGTAATATTGGTCAGAACTGCCTTTGACTCTGAAGTCACCGTCAATGGTGCGTGTGTATGGGAAATATGTAACATCTGCAGGGTTGTAATTGAGAGTTACTCCTTTTGCAAAGTGATTCTAAGTATAGGGTTGCCGTAATAGGTTCCCTTCTGGCACTTGACAATATTGCCATAAAACTTACCCTTGATAAGGTATAATCCATTAGGAGTCGTCTCGCTTTCCCGCAGCATTGAACATTATTCTTACTAGTCACTTGCAAATATACAAATAAACTCCCTACCTTTATAGCCCCAACGACTGTTGAACGTTCTTTAAAATAAGAGCTTGTTAAGTTTGATGCTGAAACTGTATTAAACTCTATCAAACTATAACTCAAAGCCGCTGAAAAACTAACCTTGATAATCGAACTTTAATAGACCCTAATGGACTATAAAACGGTAATCGAAAATAACTGTTTGTTATTCTGTTGTTTATTATGGGGACCCTAATTGAAAGTCAATTAGTTAAAAATCATACTATACTCCCTGGGGGAGCACAAAGGTCAGTCTGAAAAGATTGACCTTTTTTGTTGTATCTCACTCAGCCTTGGGGGAGGCTCACCCAAAAGAACTATTTTTTGCACCATTACCCAATTTAAGGTAATGATGCAATTTAATGTTCTCCACCTGTAGTACATCTTGCAGGTCGAGAACGGGCTCAGTTTATAATTGGTTGATAATTAACAGAATATGAAAAATGCGTATTCTCCACCTGTCATGAAATAAGCAGGTGGAGAACGGTGGTTCTCCGATTTATTTCAGGGTCTTGTAGGAGAGGATATGGATGGTTATGGCTGTGGCGAGAGCCAGGAAAAGCAGCCTGAAAATCAGGCGGTCTGCTACGAAGATCGCGCAGTTGAGCAAAGTGATCCAGACAAGGCTGACAGAGACAACTTTGACTCTGAGGGAGATTGCTTTGTGAATCATGAAGTTGGTGATGTACGGACCGAGTTTAGGGTGGGCGAGAAGCCACTCATAACGGTCTTTGTTGCCACGCAGAAAGAGTGCGGCTGCAAGAAGCAGAAATGGTGTCGTCGGCAGTACAGGGAGGAAGGCACCCAGAATGCCCAGTCCAAGGGCTGTAAATCCAAGTATTGTATAGATCCATTTCATTTCTTATCCGTATCAGGGGTAATGGTGCAAAAAATAGTTGGTAAACCTGCATAAAAATCTGGCAGGGTTCATATGTCTGCACAAAAAAAGGGTAAGCTGATTACATCGCACCGCTACGACCTCCTACCCTTGCTACGGTCAAGTCCTGGGGGAATTCAGAGGGAGCTGGTCGTGTAAGACTTACCCGGGTGCAAAGGTAAGTACAAAATTTGATTTTCAAAAATATTTCGAACTAACGTGCCTTTAATCTACGTATCGCAGGAGCGCTTACGCTGAATTTTCTGAGTCCGAGGCTGAGCAGGAGATCGGTTGCCGAGAGGTCTGCTGCGTATTCACCACACATGCTGACTTCGATTCCGGCTTTTCTTCCGGCTTCGATGACATTTTTTATAGCCTTGGTCACAGCCTCTGAACTCGGATTATAAAGATGAGCGATCTTTGCGTTTCCTCTGTCTGCAGCCATAATGTACTGTGTGAGGTCGTTTGTTCCGATGCTGAAGAAATCTGCCATTTGAGCGAACTCATCCGCAAGCAGTACAGATGCAGGAGTCTCTATCATCATTCCCACCAGAAGATTTCTATCAAAAGGCAATCCCTCAGCCTCAAGTTCGCTTATGCATTCATCCACAAGCGAACGGGCAGCACTGAATTCTTCCAGAGTGGTTATCATAGGGAACATCATTCTTACGTTTCCCTCACTTCCAGCCCTGAGAATAGCCCTTATCTGTGTCTTGAAATGATCTTTCATCTCAAGGGACATCCTGATTGCCCTGAAGCCGAGGAACGGGTTCTCTTCCTTTTCCATGGCCATATATGAAAGAGCCTTGTCACCACCGATGTCAAGCGTGCGTATGGTGAGAGGCTTCTCTCCGCATATTTTTGCTGCTTCGCTATATGCCTTGAATTGAGAATTCTCATCAGGGAATCCATCGCTTTCCATATACAGGAATTCACTGCGGAACAATCCGATGCCTTCAGCTCCTGCCTTCACAGCTTCGCGCACATCTTCAACATTTCCTGCATTTCCCAATATCCAGATGCGTTCTCCATCTTCAGTGTAGACCTCTCTTGCCGGATCATATTCAGCAGAAGCTTCTGACTCAATCTTTTCCATATACTCCTTGACTACTGACTCTTCAGGATTAATGATGACCTGCCCTTTGGCACCATCCAGAATCAGCATGTCATTGTCCTGGATTTCTGTCATACAGTCCTTCACGCCGACCATTGCTGTTATGCCCTTGCTTGCAGCAATGATACACACATGGCTGGTTCTGCTGCCTGTCTCCGTGATAAAACCGCATATCCTGCTGAAATCCATCTGAGCTGTGTCGGACGGAACAAGTTCATGAGCCACGATAATGCTCCCTTCCGGTACATCTGCAAAAGCGCAGCCTTCATCTCCAGAGATCTTGCGGGCAATCCTTCTGCATACGTCCTTGACATCATCCTTTCTTGCCTTGAGATATTCATCATCGATCTCATCAAACATAGTACAGAGATCTTCAGAGGTCTGCAGCACTGCGTCATATGCCGAAACCCCATCTTCAATCATCATCATAGTCTGCTCCTCAAGCATAGGATCATCTGCCATCTCGTAATGAGCAGCGAATATCTCATTGGACTCTGCCTGTGAAGCTAGTTCCGCTTTGACTGTTTCAAGCGCCTTGAGAAAGGCATCAGACTCTTCTACAGGACTTCCTGGGACATATGCTGCAGGAGCTCCGCATGGTTTATAAAGAAAAGCATTACCGATGGAAATTCCATCGGTAATTACTCCTGTAGTCAGTTTCTTCATATCTGTGTACTATGAAAAGTTTGCAATGAAATCAACTACAGCTGCAAGTGCTGCGTCTTCTTCTCCGCCATCCACTGTCAGTGTAACTTCAGTGCCGCATTTAAGTCCGAGAGAAAGAAGTGAAAGCATACTTGCTGCATTTACGGTCTTCACATCTGTTCCTATGGTGACTTTAGATGGTGCAAGACTCTTCACAAGCTTTACGAATTCTCCTGCTGGTCTTGCGTGCAGACCTTCTGCTGCTGATATTGTTACTTTTTCTGTCTTCATATTTACTATTTCAATGTTTCATAAATTTCTGAAGCCTCAGCAGACTTTGAGAGTCTTTCAAGCACCTCTTCATCCTCAAGAGCTTCGCTTACCTTTGCAAGAATCTCAAGATGAGTGTCGCCGACACCTGCAATTCCGATGATAAGGTGGGCTTTCTCGTCGCCGAAGTCTACACCTTCAGGGTACTGAAGGACAGCAATTCCTGATTTCTTCACAGCTGTCTTTGCCTCTGATGTTCCGTGAGGAATTGCAAGGCCCATACCCATATATGTCGTTGTGAGATTCTCTCTTTCTATCATTGCATCGACATAAGCTGCATCCACGTAGCCACTTTCGTGAAGGATCATTCCTACACGCCTGATAGCCTCTTCCTTCGACTCTGGAGCAAGACCTGTCAGGATGTTCTCCACCTTCAGGATTTCGTCATTGCCGCCCCTCTCGTCATTGCCGCCCCTTTCGTCATTGCCGACTTGATCGGCAATCTCCGCAATCCCTGTCTTCTCCGCCTCGATAAGCCTTTCAAGGAGTCTGTCCAAAGCCGGATCAGAAAGGAAATTGTCGATAATAACGACCTCCTTACCTGGATTTGTGGCCTTTACACGCTCAGAAAGACCTCTCTGGCAGACAATAAGGTCAGTGGCTTCAGGAACCTGATCCACTGCACAGTTCCTGACCTTGACCTCAAGGCCGGCCAATGATGTGCGTTTGCGGAATCTTGTTGCACCAAGAGCGCTGGAACCCATGCCTGCGTCACATGCAAACATAATGAGGTTTATAAATCCGAGTCTGCTCTCATCAATCTTAAAGTCTGCATCAGGAGCCTTCTCCTCAGTTCTCATGAACGGTATGCAGACAAGGAAGGAAACTGCTGCAGCAATAAGGATTCCACCAAGGATTATAAGTGTCTCACCCTTAGGTGCCATGACAGGCAGGGTGATGAAGTTTCCAGGGGATGCAGGAGCAACAAGACCTGCGTCAGTAACCTGATAGAATCCCAGAGCCGCTGCACTACCGGCAATCGCTCCAAGAAGGAGACCCGGTCTTGCAAGGATATAAGGGAAGTAGATCTCATGGATACCACCAAGTGACTGGATGATGATCGCTCCAGGAGCTGACTGCTTAGTGCTGCCTTTACCGAAGGCCCAGCATGCAAGAAGAACTCCCAGACCCGGACCAGGGTTGGTCTCGAAGAGGAACATCACAGACTTTCCGATTTCGTTAGCCTGCTCGATTCCGATAGGGGAGAATATGCCGTGATTGATGGCATTGTTGAGGAACATCACCTTTGCAGGTTCCACTACCAAAGCAACCAGAGGAAGCAGATGGTGGTCGATAAGTACCACTGTCAGCTTACTAAGCGTCTTTGTGAGCCATATCACAATGTCTCCCACGAACATATATCCGAAGATAGCCAGAAGCATTCCGATGATTCCGATCGAGAAATTATTGATCAGCATCTCGAATCCATCCTTCACCTTTCCTTCGATCTTCTCATCGAACTTCTTGATGCACCATCCTCCGAGCGGACCCATCATCATCGCGCCGATGAACATAGGAATGCTGCTGCCGATGACAACACCCATAGTCGCGATTGCTCCGGTCACGCCACCTCGGTCTCCTGCAACATTTTTTCCTGCGGTGTAACCGATGAGGATAGGGAGAAGATATTTGAGCATAGGGTCCACAAGTTTGCCCAGATACTCGTTAGGCCACCAACCTGTCGGGATGAACAATGCTGTGAGGAGACCCCATGCAATGAATGCACCGATGTTTGGCATGATCATACCGCTGAGGCTCCTGCCAAACTTCTGCACTTTCTGCTGGATATTTATTTTTTTCATAGGTTAAAATCGTACTAAATGCTGTCAAACACCAGTGGTAACAGGTCATCCACCTTCTCAAACTTCCAGATCCTGTCAGCCCCGACAAGAATTACAGCCATAGGTCTTCCACCTTTTATCTGGTACTGTGCCATGACCTGGCGACATGCTCCGCATGGTGTTGCCGGAGTTCCACACAATTTCCCGTTCTGCCCTGCTGCTATTGCAAGAGCCTTTATAGGAGTGTCAGGACGGCTTGAACTTGCATAGAAAAGGGCTGTCCTCTCTGCGCACAGACCTGAAGGATATGCTGCATTCTCCTGATTGGAACCTTTGAGGATTTCTCCATCCTCGAACATTACAGCTGCACCGACATTGAAATTAGAATATGGGGCATAAGACAGTGAAATAGCCTGAATAGCTGCATCCGCCAGTTTTCTGTCATCTGGACCAAGCTGGTCGAGTGACTCGTACTCGATGTAGGCGATTTTAATCTCTTTGTTTGTCATAACAGAACAATTAAATTATCTTTGCGTCTCTGCAAAACATACAAATATAATGAAAAATTCGAACAATCAGCATATTAAAGTGTGTATCGGCCTCTCTGGAGGGGTAGATTCAAGCGTTGCAGCCCTTCTTTTGAAGCAACAGGGCTATGATGTCTTTGCTCTCTTCATGCAGAACTGGCACGATGCATCCACAACACTTCACGGCGATTGCGAATGGGAAGAGGACCGTTTTGTTGCAGAGATGGTGGCCCGTAAGATCGGAATCCCATTCTATTTTGTGGATCTGAGCAAGGAATATCGTGCAAGGGTGGTTGACTATATGTTCGATGAATATGAGAAGGGCCGCACACCCAATCCGGACGTACTCTGCAACCGCGAGATTAAGTTTGATGCATTCCTCCAGTGTGCATTGAAGATGGGAGCGGATATGGTGGCAACAGGCCATTATTGCAGAAAAGTTGCAGAGGAAGGTCCGGATGGTCAGCCGGTATATCGCATTCTTGCTGGTGCAGATCCAAATAAGGACCAGAGCTATTTCCTTTGCCAGCTTACTCAGGATCAGCTTTCAAAGGCGCTCTTTCCAATAGGTGACATACCTAAGCCAGAGGTGCGCAGATTGGCTGCAGAAGCTGATCTGCCGTCAGCTGACAAGAAGGATTCTCAAGGAATATGTTTTGTGGGTAAAGTCGACCTGCCTACCTTCCTTCAGCAGAAGCTCAAACCATGCGAAGGTGATGTAGTGGAGGTGTTCGATGCCTATTACGAGGATAACGCTCAATATAGATTCATACACGACACCCTGCAGTCGCTTCTTGCGGACGATACGGCAGATGTGAAGATGATAACTGACTATATTTCAGAGGATAAGGCAGGCTCTGTCCTTCGGGAGGGCGCATCTTCCTGTATTCATATGCCGTGGGATGAAAAAAAGATTGCAGCTCTTTCCGACGACGACCTCTACAGGCTTTCGCAGCCTGTAACCTATGACATAAGGTTCGAGACCGAGACCTACAGAAGCGGCCGCAAGCACATCAAGAAGACCCGTTACAAGGAAAACCCATATGGCAAGATAGTAGGTAAGCACGACGGCGCCCAGTTCTACACAATCGGCCAGCGTAAGGGGCTTAACATCGGTGGTCATAAGGATTCAATCTTCGTCATCGAGACAGACATTCCTCAGAATATAATATATGTCGGAGAGGGACACACTCACAAGGGACTATCACGCAGCTGCCTGCGCATTGATCCGTCTGAAATCCATTGGATCAGAAAGGATCTCACAATGCAGTCAGGAGAAATCCGTCGCTACAAGGTGCGAATCCGTTACCGTCAGCCACTCCAGGATGCAACTCTCATAATGAGGGACAACGGACTCTACATCCTCTTCGATGCACCTCAGCGAGGAATTACTCCAGGACAGTTTGCAGCATGGTATGCACCTCTGGAAAACTCAAAAGAGGCATCTGATTCCCTGCACCCTGACACATCTACAGAAATGATCGGTTCCGGAGTCATTTAATCAGAGGTTATATCCGCTCACGATGACTTCAGGGGAGTTGCCGCGAGAATCGGCATCATACCATCTGAGTGATACTGTCTTCTTTTCGCCAGGCATAAGGCTGAAGTAGTTGTCTGTGTAGAACATCGGGAGGATCTGATCACCATCCTGCTTGCCCACAACATTGAGACGGACCATCACGGCAGGAACGTTGCTCCTGTTCTCCAGCACCACGCTACCTCTCCACTCGTCACCGTGGATTTCAGAACCATCAGCCACCTTTTCGAAGTTGGAGCTGCCTTTTACATCTGCCTTTGACATCGATGCCATCGCCTGATGATTACCGTATTCAGTGCCGTTGATGTAGAAATTGTCAGAGAGGGTATTGCCTTCAGAATCTGTAAGATAAAGCTTTATGAAATGTGTTTCGCTCACCTCTGATGGGAACTCTACTGCAAAGCATTTCACAGTAGTGTCTTCAGTGCTGTCAAAACTGCCGGATTTCTCCCAGACTACACTACCATCCGTATTCATCACCATTGCCCTGACATTCAGACCATGGTAATCCCCGGCATTGTAATTCACAATCTCAATATTATTGTCCGCAGGATTCCACTGGATATGTAATGGCTCCGACGCCTTCTTGCAGCCAAAGTAGGCCGCTGTAGGCTCGAAGTACCAATCATATGTCTGCCATGTCATTGATGGCCATGCCGGGTGACTCATCCACAGAAGCAGACCTTTTCGGTTGAGGCTTCTGGACTCGAACATAGCTCTATAGCCGTCATAATTGATGAACTGTCCCAGCTGAGCAAACTCCTCTGCACTCTGAGGCTCGCCATAACCATCTGCAATAAGCTTGTTGAAGGATTCACCTGCCTGTGCACCGCTTAAAGTGAAATCATGCTGTCCCCACTGCTTGTTCTGAGGCCAGAGAGCATCAGGAGAATAGGTCCTGAGCATTGATTCAAATGTCATTACAGCTGGCATACCTCTTTCGCTATGGAATCTGTCGTTTCCTGAAGGAAGGGTGAAATATTCTTTCGGAGTCAGTGCCCTGTAAGGACCATGACCACTGACGCAACCATCTGCAGAGCTGGAAATATAATGTAATCCAGGATGGTATTCCTTTATGATAGAGCGCAGACCTTCGTCAATTTCCTTTGGAGGGAAGCCTTCATTTCTACCGCAGTAGATCACCAATGAAGGGTGGCTTCTGTGCTGTCTGAGATAATCTTCAGCATTTGCAAGGAACATCCTGTTGTCATCAGGATCAGGACCATCTGCAGGATTTGCAAGCCAGAAGTCCTGCCATATCATGATACCGTGACGGTCGCAAGCCTCGTAAAGCTCAACATCGCCAGTCTGGCCCACCCAGTTACGCATGATTGTGAAATTCATGTCAGCATGGTAGTCTATGGCAATATCATATTCACGACCGCGATAGTTCAGGTTGTTCTCGCTGAATCCCCAGTTGCCTCCGCGTCCAATGAATCTTCTACCGTTGACATAAAGGTGGAGCACTCCGCCTTCTTCATCAGCATCCACTTGTCTGAGGCCGACTTTGAAATCTATGCAGTCGGAACCAACGAATTCGAAACCGGCATCATAAAGATTCTGTTCACCATAGCCGTTAGGCCACCAAAGACGAGGATTTTCAATCAGGAGTTGAGGGTACGAAAGCACATCGAATCTTACAAGCCTTTCCTCACCAGCCTCCAAAGCAACCTCCTGTTCAAACGTAACTTCTCCCACAAAACCTTTAAGTATTCCGCATACAGGCTTGTCGTCATTATTCCTTACATATACCTCAGGGGTAATCACCGCAGATGTTGTGTCCGGAAGAGGAAGTGCCACATTTACAAAAGGATCCTTCAGGCTCACAGGACCTTCTTCAACAATGCGTATGTCATTCCAGATGCCGATGTTTCGGCCTCTGATGGTGGATATCCAGTCCCATCCGATACTTGCGTGGAATGTAGGATTGTCAGCTCCAAGAATGCCGCCATTGATTCCTGTGTTCTCTTCGTTCTTTTCCTTGACCGCACCTATATGTGCGTTCTTTAATATCTTGACAGCCAGAGCATTCCTTCCTTCTTTCGCAACCTTTGAAATATCAAACCTGCCTCTGATGAAACCGCCCTCGACAGACCCGAGGTGCTCTCCGTTCAAGAAGACCTCAGCTTTCCAGTTGATTCCGTCCAATTCCAGGAATAGCTTTTTGCCAGTAGGCTTTCTGATCTCAAACTCATTTCTATACCAGAAATCCGAATTGAAATATGAGTCGGAAATATGAAGAAGATTATCAGCGTTGTTCGGGTCAGGAACAGCACCTATGTTGACATATGAAGTCAGTACAGTGCCGGGAACAGTGGCAGCAAGCCAGTCGGAATCATCGAACTCACAAGTTGATATCGATGTTCCGTCAGCCTCTGTCTCCAGCGCACGTTTCAGTTTCCAACTTACCCGGTCTGCTCTTAATCCACCCTTGCTCCATACTTCTATCTCGCTGAGCATCAAAGGTTTCTTGTCTGTTGAGCCATTTATCAGGACCCTTACATAACGACCTCTGCCTTTGACTTTGATAGTGTCATCTTCAGTTATAGCTGATAGGTTCTTCCAGCGCTCACCATCCTTGGACACCTGAATCATGCCATCCGCAGGTCTGTTGAGCCAGTGAAGAACGATTTTGTCAAAATCAGCGACAGCCCCAAGATCGACGTACACCCATTCCTCTTCAGCGCCAAGACTCATCCATGTGCTGCAGAAGAACTGCGAAGAGACAAGGTTTACAAGATTGTCATTGTAATAGAAATCACAATTAGTGAACATCCACTCCTGTGCTCCAGGCATATTCAGACTGACTTTGAAAAAAGAATATGACTTAGGAGACACCAGATTTACATTAAGATCAATTAGCCTTCTGGGCAGGAGTCTCTCTCCAAGAGCTGCAGATTTATCTGGGTCGGAATGTTTGCGTGGTGAAAGTTTCTCTCCAGGGAAGTTCTTGCCGCTGAATTCACCGATCTTGTCCCATTCCTCTCCATTTTCTGAACCGTAGAATGATATTTCGTAGCTTCCGTCAGCTTCTTCTTCAAGAAAATTGACATATCCAAGCATCCTGACATTGTCTGCCATCTCCTTCCATCCGTTTCCCAGTTCGAAAACAATGGATGTAGATGAACCTTCGAATAGAGGTCTTGTATATGGACCCTGATCCACGAGCCACTCTCTTTCGCGACGAGGAACACCACCCTCTGGGGTGCTCACTTGCAGAAATCTTGGCATTTCCGCTGAAACAATTCCATCTGTAACAAGCTGAGCTGTAAGATTATAGTCAAAACTCGACGAAGCGTATGCGGCTCTGTTCAGAGCTATGTTCCTATATGAATCATCCTGCACCATCACAGGCGCAGTGTTTTCATCAGGGTTTCCTGGATATACACCGATTCCAAGATTGCGGTTTTCTTCGTCTTGAGTACAACCGTAGCAAATGCAGGCAGCCGCAGCTGCCAGACAGAATAGTTTCTTCATTCCAGTCTTATTATTTTGATATCAATGTCCTTGCGGCAGATGATCCTGCAAGGTAGCCGGTAGAGAATGCGATCTGAAGGTTGTAGCCTCCTGTATCTCCGTCAAGGTCAAGCACTTCACCAGCGAAATACAGACCGGGGACAATACGCGACTCGAGTGTCTTTGGTGTGATATCTTCAAGGTTGACACCACCTGCGGTTACAACGCATCTCTCATATCCCACATATCCCTCAATCTCCATCTTCCAGCCCTTCAAGGCCTTGGCGAGGCTCTTGTGGTCGGCATTCGGGTTCATCTTTACAAATCCGGGAATCAGCTGCATAGGAAGAACCTTTGTGAGAAGGATCTTGAATCTGTCCTTGTACAGTTTGTTTGCGCTCCTCTTATCTTTTGCTATCTCATTCCAAAGTGTAACGATTCGCACCTGCAGGTCTTCGATTTCAACAGCAGGCTTCATATCTATAATTGCGTGAACTTTTGAACCGTTCACCAAGGCATTCACGCATTTACGGCTGACCTTGAATCCTATAGGTCCTTCAAGACCTCCGTCTGTAAAATCAAGGTCGCCGAACTCTTCATCTGCAATGTTTCCGTCGATGACAATGCTCAAACCGACATTCTTGAGCTGATTGCCACAGAGCATCTTGCCAGTTTCAGAAAGGGGAGTGCTTCTGTCAATATGACCCTTGCCTGCCGATCCCTTTCCGGCAATCGTAATATCTTTATATCCGAAAGGAACTATAGCAGTCAACGACGGGAAGAGTGGACGCATCGAGTGGCCAAAAGACTCTGCCCATTGATATCCGTCTCCGCTTGATCCTGTCTTTGGATATGAAAGACCTCCTGTACATATGATCAACTTGTGGCAGACGTAACAGCTTCCGTCACTGCATTCTACTGTGAAACCATCAGAGAGCCCCGCCACCTTTGTCACTTCCTTGCCGCAAAGTACTTCTGCTCCAGCACCTTCGGCTGCACGGACAAGAGCATCCACAACATCAGATGCAAGGTGAGAAGCCGGAAAAGCCCTGTCACCTCGCTCTACTACAGCCTCCATTCCCTGTCCGGCAAGAAAATCAATCATCTTCTCCGAAGTGAGGTTATAGAAAGACGGCTTAAGGAATCCAGGCTTAGGATGAATATGTTCCGAGAACTCGTTCCAGTCCTTAAGATTAGTAAAGTTACATCTGCCTTTACCTGTAATCATTATCTTTCTGCCAGGTCTTGCCATCTTCTCCAGAACAAGCACCTTAGCATCAATACCTTTAGCTGAACAAAGGTCAGCGGCGCCTGCAGCTGCCATAAGGCCTGCGGCACCGCCACCAATAATGATTATATCACTTGATATGTGATTCATAGAAAAGATTCAGTTCTTATTTGCCAAGCAAGATCTTGTCTATCTGCTTGTTGAAATCTGCTTTGCTGCGTCCGCCCACAGTCATCTGATGCTCACCCTTCATAGGGATGAAAAGCACAGCAGGAATGGACCTGATTCCGAAAGCCTGAGCAAGATCAGGTGATGCATCCACATCCACCTTATAGATCACGATCTTGTCTCCGTACTCCTTGGCAAGCTCCTCGAGAATAGGACTGATAGCCCTGCACGGACCACACCATGAAGCATAGAAATCAACGATGGCAGGCTTGTTTCCGAGATATTCAGGATTCTTCTGAGAAATGTCGTAGACCTTGGTCTTGAACTCCTTTGATGAAAGGGTGACAACACCCTTCTTTTCCTGTGCGTTGAGTGCGGATGCGAGCACAAATGCACACAATGCTGCAATTATTATTCTTTTCATAGTTGTCTGAAATTTAAAGATTTACGGCACTTCAAAACCCGTT
The DNA here is from genome assembly GCA_045126915.1 of Candidatus Cryptobacteroides sp. Taxonomy (GTDB): domain Bacteria; phylum Bacteroidota; class Bacteroidia; order Bacteroidales; family UBA932; genus Cryptobacteroides. The sequence continues at coordinate 11,507 of JBGVPH010000024.1, read as the reverse complement.
CCTAGAACAGGTCGTTCATAATCTTTGCAAGGCGGAGACCTGCTCTGCGGATAAGATCGAAGGTAGTGTCGCTCACCTGGTGGCAATACTCCTTGTTCACATCGCTGCCTGGTTCAACTGGCCAAACTGTCTTAGCGCGGTCAGCAATATCCTGTCCCCAGTCATAAAGACCGCCTGCCTGAATCTCCTTCATCTCTTTCTTGCTTACAGTTCCAACCATTGCAACAAGGTCAATGACTCCACCATGACTGAGGAAGTCTACTACCTGAGAATCCCAAACGGTATGCATTGTGGTCTTCTTACCGAAGAAAGTAACGTCATACTTACCCTGTCCGAGTCCGTCTCCAGCTCTTCCATCAGGGAACTTTACGTGACCTGGGCAGTGGATGTCACCCACAAGGTGAATGATGCACTGCATTGCACCGAGTCTCATCTTAGGATCTGCATTCTTCCAGTCTTTGAGAAGATCCATGCACTCACCGATGATGTCAAGAGCCTCCTGATGGTCCTGTGCGAACACCTTGCAATCCTTATCTACCTTGAAAGAGTGAGGGATATTGCGTGGATATGTAACTCCATCCTCAGTGTAAGTGATCTGCATCTCTGCTCTGTAATAGTCAAGCCATGATGAATAGTAAGACATTGTCTTGCCCTCGAGAATCTCGTCTACAGTCTTCTTTGCTCTTGGAGTCAGATTCTGCTCAGCGATGTAAGCGATTGCAGTGTGAACTCGGCGTCCCCAGCCGAATGAAGGGATTGTAATCAGAACCATTGCAATGATTACAATAAGGTTACGGAAAATCTGTTTCATTGGTCTATAGTTTAATATTTAATTTCATTTCCATTGACAAACACGGACTCTATCACACCCTTGAGGGTCTCGCCCTCGTATGGACTCCATCCGCATTTGCTCAACTGGTCCTCTGCCTTGACGGTAAAGCTTCCTGCAAGATCGAACACCACGAGGTCGGCATAATAGCCCTCTTTTATCTTGCCTCTCTCAAGTCCGTAGATTTCCGAAGCCTTCTCTGAGAACACTGAAGCTATGCGGCTGAGAGGAATGTCCTCCTCCTGTGCGACTGTCAGAAGGACCGGAAGAGTCTGCTGGATTGAAGGCAGTCCGGACGGAGCTGCACAATAAGGAGCATCCTTCTCAGAAAGAAGGTGTGGTGCATGGTCCGAACCGATGATGTCAATCTGGCCGTCTCGGAGAGCATTTCTCAGCGCCTGTTTGTCCGAGAGGGACTTTATAGCAGGATTGCATTTCACCTTGCTGCCAAGTCTTGTGTATGCTTCATCGCTGAACCACAGATAGTTGCAAGAAGTCTCTGTGATGATTTCAGGATTATTCAACTTCGCTGCCCTTGCCATTTCAACCTCCTCCATAGTGGAAATATGACAGAGGACGAGCCTTGTGTTATGCTTGATTGCAAGTTCAAGAGCCTTGATTGTGGATCTTATGCAGGCCATCTTGCTACGGATGTTCTTGTGCTCAGAGAACGGAATGTCCTCTCCGAATTTCTCCTTTGCAGCCTCAAGATTCTTTCTGATGGTTTCCTCATCCTCACAATGCACGAGGATGGGCTTCTCTTTGATGGAGAACAACTCCACAAGTGAATCTTCATCATTCACAAGCATATTACCTGTGGAAGAACCCATGAACACCTTGATACCTGCAATGTCCTCTGGAGTGATACCTTCCTCCGGACAACCGTTGTGTACCATTTCTGCAAGTTCATGGTAATTGCTGTTAGTCGCTCCGATGTGGAAATATATATTGGCAGCAGATCTGCCCTCAGCAAGTCTGATCTTTTCTTTAAGTTCCTTGGCTCCGGTAGTCACCGGCTTTGTGTTCGGCATATCCATCACTGTGGTCACGCCCCCTGCAATCGCAGCCATCGACTCTGTCACCATGTCAGCCTTATGGGTTAGCCCAGGATCACGGAAATGAACATGCGGATCTATACCTCCTGCAATTATATGTTTTCCGCTGAGATCCCTCTTCTCTGTCTCCGGATGCTGGCTCAGCAGTTTGAATATGCGGAAATCATAGTCCTGCTCGTCCTTCCAGAACACTCCGGCAATGCGGTCGCCGTCTATCAGAACAGAACCTTCAGCCTCTTTCTCAGAGGTCACGATAACAGCATTCTGAAGAAGTATCATTTCTGCTTTGGTTTGATGTTTCTTAACTTAAGTTTCATTACGCCCCAGAAGGCTTCACCGAATATTCCGCTGCTCATCTTAGATGTGCCCTCAGTCCTGTCAACGAAGATGATCGGCACTTCCTTTATCTTGAAACCTAACTTATATGCAGAATATTTCATCTCTATCTGGAAGCCATAGCCTTTCATTTTTACCTTATCCAGATCGATGGTCTCGAGAACCTGTCTCTTGTAACACTTGAATCCTGCTGTGGTGTCATACACCTTCATTCCAAGCACGGTGCGGACATAAACAGAAGCATAGTAAGACATTATGACTCTTCCGATAGGCCAGTTGATGACACTGATACCATTGCAGTAGCGTGAGCCGATAGCAAGGTCGGCACCTCCGCAAGCGCAAGCCTCGTAGAGACGTGGAAGGTCGTTCGGATTGTGCGAGAAATCAGCATCCATCTCGAAGATGTAGTCGTAACCATTCTCGACTGACCATTTGAATCCTGTGATATAAGCGGTTCCCAGACCGAGTTTTCCCTTTCTCTCTATCATGAACAGCCTGTCCGGGAATTCCTCCTGAAGTCTCTTGACAATCTGTGCAGTCCCGTCAGGTGAACCGTCTTCAATCACAAGTATGTGATATTCTCCATCCAAAGAGAAGACAGCGCGTATGATCTTCTCAATATTCTCCTTCTCGTTATAAGTCGGTATGATTACAATTTTTCTGTCCATAATCTTGATATGATGCTTGCAACTCACAAAATTAACAAAAAAATCCGGAATTGATTTTAAGACTTGCTAAAAATACGTCTTGGCATACGAAATGCAAATGCACGGGCGGTTAGTATGCCGTCAGACGGCAAAATTTGTAGTGTTATGAAACGTGTTCTTCTATTTTTATTGATGTCAGCCATCCTCTTTCCCTCCTGTGCTGACAGACGTGATTTTGCTCTGAAAGATGTCGATCCCAGAGTCGATTCCCTTTTAAGGATAATGACACTTGACGAGAAGATCGGTCAGATGGTTCTCTTTACAAGTGATTGGGATGTTACAGGCCCCACAATCCGCGAAGGTTATCTCGACGACATCCGCAGCGGAAGATGTGGAAACATATTCAATGCCTACACTGTGGATTACATCCGTGAACTCCAAAGGGTTGCGGTGGAGGAATCTCGTCTCGGCATTCCGCTTATGTTCGGCTATGATGTCGTGCATGGTCACAAGACAATCTTCCCGATAGCGTTGGCAGAAAGTTGTTCCTGGGATATGGAACTGATACGTAATTCTGCCTCAGCAGCGGCAGCGGAGGCGGCAGCATCCGGACTCAACTGGACCTTTGCTCCAATGGTTGACATATCCGTTGATCCGAGATGGGGCCGTGTCAGCGAAGGAGCTGGAGAAGACCCTTATCTGGGTAGTATGATTGCAGCTGCAAGAGTCAACGGATTTCAGGGAGATGATCTTGCAAACCCTCACACTGTCCTTGCCTGCGTAAAGCATTTTGCAGCCTATGGAGCCCCGTTTGGAGGCAGAGACTACAACACTGTGGATATGTCAGAAAGGCAGTTCAGGGAATTCTATATGCCTCCATACAAGGCAGGAGTGGATGCCGGAGCATTGAGCGTGATGACAGCGTTCAATGAATATGACGGAGTGCCCGCAACCGGCAATGCCTATCTTATAGAGGACCTCCTCAAGGGAGAATGGAATTTCCAGGGATTTGTCGTTACGGATTACACCTCGATCAACGAAATGGTTCATCATGGCTATGCAAAGGATGATGCTGAAGCCGGAGTAAAGGCAGTCAACGCCGGAGTGGATATGGACCTGCAGGGAGAAGTATACTTCAATTATCTGAGAGGACTGGTGGAGTCCGGATATGTACCGCAAAGACGTATTGACGATGCTGTAAGGCGTATTCTGAATGTCAAGGCAAAGCTTGGACTCTTTGATGACCCATACCGCTATTGTGACCTGGCAAGAGAACAGAAGGTTGTCTCTAATCCTCAGATAATCGCTCTGTCGCGGGATGTGGCGCGCAAGAGCATGGTGCTTCTGAAGAATGACAAATGTCTACCGTTCGACCGTGGAGACAAAGTGGCCGTGATCGGAGAACTTGCAGCTTCGCGACGGGATCTTCTGGGTTCATGGAAGGCGGCAGGCGAGTGGGACGGAATGAATTCGATTCTTGACGCTGTGCGCGCATACAACGGAGATAAGAATGTCATCTATGCAGAAGGATGCAAGAAGATGGGAACCGATAGAAGTGGTTTCAAGGCGGCTATGGATGCTGTTAATCAGGCAGATAAGGTGCTGATGGTGATAGGAGAGGACTGGGATTGGAGCGGCGAGGCAGCCAGCAGGACAGACATCGGAGTGCCTGGCATCCAGAGTGAACTGCTGAAGATGATAGCATCCACCGGTAAGCCGGTTGCAGTGGTGCTTCTTAATGGCAGACCTCTTGTTCTCGAAGAGGAAAGCAAGGATGCAGACGCACTTCTTGAAGCCTGGTATCCAGGTACAATGGGAGCAGAAGCAGTTACAGACATTATCTTCGGCCAGTACAATCCTTCGGGCAAACTTACCATGACATTCCCTCGCAGTGTAGGCCAGGTGCCGCTCTTCTATTATGAGAAGAATACAGGACGCCCTGTCTATCTGCCGAGCGACAAGTACAAATCCAAGTATCTTGACAGTCCGAATGAACCTTTATATCCTTTCGGATATGGCTTGAGCTACACAGAATTCAAATATTCGGGACTCGTCCTTTCATCACCCCAGATGAAGAAGGGCAAGACCATTCAGGCCAACGTGACAGTGACCAACACCGGAAACAGAACGGGAGAAGAGGTTGTTCAACTCTACATCCGTGACCTCATCGGAAGCGTCACCAGACCTGTCAAACTCCTGAAAGGCTTCCAGAAGATCAGTCTGGCGCCAGGCGAAACCAGGAATATATCATTCACAATTGACGAAGAAATGCTCTCATTCTGGAGACACGATATGACTTTCGGAACAGAAGAAGGTGATTTCAAGGTAATGGTAGGCGGCTCGTCGTCCGACCTGCTTCAGGCATCATTCTCTCTGGTTCCATAAACAAGAAAAATAATAATAGTATGAAACGGACTTTATTCATCATATTTCTTTCCTTCCTCAGCATATGGTCTGTAGCTCAGAATGTTACAGTACAAGGAAAGGTAACTGGCGAAGCCGGTGAACCACTCCCTGGAGTCTTTGTCCTGGAGAAAGGCAGCTCACGAGGAACGTCCACAGATCAGGATGGAAGTTATACCATAGCAGTACCTGCTGATGCAACTCTCGTGTTTACCTGCATAGGCTATAAGGAGATACAGGTACCGGTCAACGGACGCACACGTATTGATGTGGCGATGGAAGATGATTCGCAACTGCTTGAGGCAACAGTAGTAGTCGGCTACGGATCTCAGAAAGCCAAGGATCTTACAGCGCCGATAGTCAACATCAAAGGTGAGGAACTTACCAAGCATATTGCCTCAAGCCCTATGTCCGGAATTCAGGGACGTATCGCCGGAGTGCAGATCACATCGAACGGTGCGCCAGGCTCCTCGCCATCTGTCAGGATCCGAGGAATGGGCTCCATCGGAGACTATGCCCAGCCTCTCTATGTTGTAGATGGTGTATTCGTAGATAATCTGGATTTCATATCACCGAGTGATATTCACGACATGACTGTCCTTAAAGATGCATCGGCTTCTGCAATTTACGGTGTCCGTGCTGCCAACGGAGTAGTGATCGTAACCACGAAAAAAGGCAGTCTGGGACGTACAAGCATCACATATGACGGATATGCCGGCATACAGGTGCCCGTGAACGTAATGAAACTCGCAGGTAGAGAGCAATATGTGGAACTCCTCAATGAAGCCAATGCTTCAATTGCAGGTTATGTTCCGAAGGATCCGTCCCAGTTTCCAGCAAGTCAGGACTGGTATTCAGCCCTGCTTCGCAATGCCTTTACCCAGAACCATTCGCTTGGCGTTTCTGGTGCTACGGACAAGACAAATTACTCATTGGGACTCTCTTACTTCACTCAGGACGGAATCCTGAATGCTGACAACTCCTACGAGAGACTCAACTTCCGCTCACGAGTGGATCAGACCGTCACATCATGGCTGACTGTGGGAGTGAATCTCCTGTTGTCCCGCTACACACGCAGTTCCTCTGACAACAATGCCTTCTTCCAGGCCTTTGTGAATCCGCCTGTCTACAACATCTACAACACCGCAAACAATGCGGCTTATCCGGAGAAATTCGATTCGCCTCAGCTGTACGGCTTCGGTAACTCATATGCCAATCCATACGCTATGGCAAGATATAACGAAAACAGCGAGAAAGGAACGAATCTGGTGTTCACGACTTATGCCCAACTGAGCTTTTTTAATGATAAACTTCAGTTTAAGACTTCGTATAATCTTGATTTTCAGGCCTATAGAAATCAAGGATATGTGCCAGAATATTTTGTCGGAGGCTCTCAGGGCGTATCCGTGTCTACTCTCACCAAAATCTACGGACTGTCGGATAGCCACATCATCGACAACACACTCACCTACACAGACCGGATCGGAAAGCATGGTTTCAGTCTGATGGCAGGCCAGTCCACACGAATTGAACGATTCTCCGCGATGAACGGATCCGCAATAAATGTCCCTAATTATGATGCACAGTCCATGTACATCAGCAACGGTTCCAACAGCGGAAGTCTTGTCTCTGATACATCTCCTGCACCTTACAGCTACCACGGAGTCTCATTCTTCACAAGAGGAACATATAATTATGCGGACCGCTACCTCGCAACCTTGACATTCAGAGCAGATGGAAGCTCGAAATATAACAAGAAATGGGGCTTCTTCCCATCTGTGGGTCTTGGTTGGGTAATCAGTTCAGAAGATTTTATGGCAAATCAGGATGCCGTGGATTTCCTGAAGTTGCGACTCAGCTGGGGTCTGCTGGGCAATGACAATGTACCGGCAAACTCAACAGTCGTTCTCGGAAGTGTCGGTACAGCCGTGTCCGGTCTTTTCGGAGAGAACCTTGTTGACGGAATCGGAGCTCAGACAGTGCTTCAGAATTACCTCAGATGGGAAGTGGTAAACGAATATGATGCAGGAATCGACTTCGCATTCTTCGACAACCGACTCAGCGGAGAACTCGATTACTATCACAGGACCACGGATAATGTCGTCTTCTATGTCCCGATCGCCACAGGAGGTGGAGTGGCAGACCTACTCAGCAACAACGGAAAGGTATGTAACTCAGGAGTGGAACTCACTCTTGGATGGTCAGATTTCATAAACGAAGACTTCAAATACACAGTGGGACTCAATCTTACTACTGTTTCCAATAAGGTCATCGAACTCCAGGGCCGAGATTATATTCCCGGAGCCAGTGTTCGAGGAAACTACTCCACCAGGACTCAGCCGGGTTATCCTATCGGAGCCTTCTGGGGATACGAGATAGACGGTGTCTTTACAAACGAACAGGATGTTCGGGACTATCCGGTGGATCAGGCAATCAAGGCTCCCGGCTATTTCAAATACAGGGATATTGACGGCAATGGTGTCATCGACGAATCCGACAAGACCTATCTCGGCAGTCCTATCCCGGTACTTACTGGAGGTCTGGACCTCGGCTTTCTCTGGAGAAACCTTGATTTCAGCATAGGATTCTACACTCAGATAGGTAACAAGATACTCAATGCCAAGCGAATGAACAGGGATGTGTTCACTGATGGAAACTACGATATGGATTTCTACCAGAATGCATGGAGACCCGGCAGACCGTCTCAGACCTATCCGTCAGCAGCTGCCTACAACACTGCATTCATTCAGCAGGCAAACTCATTCTTTGTCGAAGATGCCTCATACTTCAGGATACAGAATATCCAGCTGGGATATACCTTCAGAAATATGAACAGGATCAACTCCCTGAGAGTCTCCTTGACAGCTCAGCGCCCATTCACCTTCTTCAGGTATAATGGTTTTACTCCGGAAGTGAGCGGCTCTCCTATAGCAAGCGGAGTGGACACATCCACCTATCCAATGCAGGGCATCTACACCCTTGGACTTAAAATATCATTTTAAAAGTGTCAGTCATGAAACGTTATATCTATATATTGATGGTCCTTCTGGTAGTCTCGTGTTCGGATTTTCTGAACCTGAGACCGGAAGGAACCACACCGGCCGAAGGAATAGACTATTCCAAATCGGAAAATATATTCAAGCCGGTAAGTGCCGCATATGCAAGCCTCCGCTCCGGAAATGCGCATTCTTTCCCTTATATATGTATGTTTGAGATAACATCAGACAACGCGGACAAGGGATCATCTCCGGAGGATAATCCTTCTGCACAAGCAATGGACGATTTTACCCTGGATGCATCGAACTATATCTTAAATGATTTGTGGTCAGGTTATTACGATATTGTCAGCGCGGCAAATAACGCAATATCCCAGATGCCTCTTTTTCGCCAGTCCATTCAGAATGCCCAGACTCGCGTAGAGATCGACAGATGTGAAGCAGAAGCAAGGGCCATACGAGCCTATGCCTACTTCAACCTTGTCAGGGCATTCGGAAGAGTACCGATTGTGGATGAAGTGCTTACCTCTGAGCAGCTTGCATCGTTGAAACAGGCAGAGACGGAGGATATATATAAATTCATATCCGACGATCTGGACTATGCAATATCCGTCCTTCCGGTTGCCTACTCAAGCGACTTTGCCGGCAGAATAACATCCTACACAGCAATGGCACTCAAGGCTAAGGCAATGATGTATGCAGGAGACTGGACAGAGGTGGCATCCCTCACCGATCAGATCATATCCAGTGACAGATTCGGACTTCTTGCAAACTTCCGTGAAGTCTTTGCAGTCAGCGGCGAGAACAGTAAGGAATCATTGTTCGAAATCCAGAGCTCTACTTTAGGCAATGTCAACGGCTCTGCACCATACATCGAATATGCCTATGTTCAAGGACCTCGAGGAAACTCTCCGTCCAATCTTCAGGGATGGGGATTCTGTACACCAAGCGACAACCTGATCGCCTTCTATCAGTCAAGAGGAGAGGTGGTCCGTCCTGCGACAACTCTGCTTTATCGTGGCACAACGACTCCTGAAGGTGATGAGATACTGCCGACATGCACCAATCCGGTCTATAACGGCAAGTGCTACACCCCGTCATCTTATAACAACTGGAGTTTCAACGGTTATGGATTCGACCATAACATCAGGGTCCTGCGCTACTCAGATGTGCTTCTGATGTATGCTGAGGCACTCCTGAACGGAGCTGCTGCCGGTTCGAGCGGACTCACCGCCTTGGATGCAGTGAACCAGGTTCGCGATAGGGCGGAACTTCCTCTCCTGGATTCAGTCACTCTGCAGAACATCTGGGATGAGCGTCGCGCCGAATTTGCTCTTGAGGAAGACAGATTCTTCGACCTGGTCCGCACCGGTCAGGCTGCGCAGGCACTTTCTGCCAACGGCTATGTTGAGGGAAAGAACAACCTCTTCCCGATTCCGGCCAATCAGCGCCAGCTCAATCCTAATCTTGACCAGAATCCTGGATATTGATTTTTGAAGCCATGAAACGAATCATTTTATTTGTGTTTTCAGCCATAATTCTCTGCTCATGCAGATGTTCCTGTGTGGAAGCAGTAGGTTGTTCACTTTGTGGATTTAAGTATGTTACTGATGATGAACTGCTTACAATAGTGCAGGAGAGGACTTTCCGCTATTTCTGGGATTATGCTCATCCGGTTTCCGGACTTGCACGTGAGCGGCTTGGGTCAGATGACATTGTCACTTCCGGTGGCTCCGGTTTCGGAGTCATGGCCTTTCCGGTTGCAGTGGAAAGAGGCTTCATCACACGTGATGAAGCAGTAGAGCGCCTTCTTAAGATAGTGAATTTCCTTGGCTGCAAAGCAGACAAGTTTCATGGCGCCTTTCCGCACTGGCTGAATGGAACCACAGGCAAGGCCATTCCGTTCAGCCCTAAGGATAATGGGGGAGACATCGTTGAAACAGCGCTTCTCCTTCAGGGACTGCTTACTGTGAAAGAGTACTTCAATGGTGAAGATCCGAGAGAGACGGCAATACGCGACGGCATCGATGCTATCTGGCGTGGTGTGGAATGGGACTGGTATACAAGAGGGGAGGATGTCATCTACTGGCATTGGTCACCTGAATATGAGTGGGAGATGAATCTGCCTGTCAGAGGTTGGAATGAGGCTTTGATAGTCTATGTACTGGCGGCTTCATCTCCGACTCATTCTATTCCTCCTATTATATATAATATAGGATGGGCGCGCGCCGGGGCAATGGCGAATGGCGAGGAATATATGGGAGTGACGCTGCCCTTGGGTCCGCCCTATGGGGGACCGCTCTTTTTCGCCCAATATTCTTTTCTGGGATTGGATCCTCGCGGACTTTCCGACAGATATGCGGATTATTGGGAACAGAATGTGGCGCAGACCAGGATAAATTATAAGTATTGTGTCGAGAATCCCAGAGGATGGAAAGGATATGGCAGGAATGTCTGGGGACTGACCGCCTGTGACGTCCCCGGAGGCTATGCGGCCAACTCTCCGACAGAGGACTTCGGGACCATCGCCCCAACTGCAGCTCTGTCTTCTTTCCCATACACTCCGTACGAAAGCATGGAGGCCTTGCATTACTACTATTATATATTAGGTGAAAAGGCTTTCGGGGAATATGGATTCTGCGATGCTTTCAATCTTCAGGAAGACTGGTTTTCCCCTTCTTACCTTGCCATAGACCAGGGGCCGATCATTATAATGATGGAGAATTATAGGTCGGGATTGTTATGGAATCTCTTCATGAAAAATGAGGATATACGGGCAGGCTTGAACTCTTTGGGATTTTCTTTCCGAATTCAATAATTTTCCTGTTTTATATACATCTTTGGAAATCAGCCTCTTATGTTTTGAGGCTGATTTTTCTTTTAAAAAATGCTACAAAAAATGCAGGAAAAATTTGGAGGTAAAGAAAAAAGTCGTACCTTTGCACTCCCTTTGAAAAACGGGTAGCCAGCGAGGCTGAGAGTTCTTATCAAGACTGACGCAGAAAAATAAAATTGAAAAATTTTGAAGAAAAAATTTGGAAGTTAAAAAATAATGCGTACCTTTGCAGCCCCGTTCGAAAAACGGGTCCTCGAAAGAGGGTTAACAAGTTCATTGAAAAGACTGTTCTATTGTACAAGAAGCAAGTACCGAGAAAAACAATTTATCGAGAAGCGTTAATTCTTTTGAAAGAATTATAAGTGTCAGTGACAAGCTGGAAATTTATAAGAAATTATACAATGA